>CAJTTB010000001.1:0-24687 GCA_910579175.1 uncultured Oscillospiraceae bacterium
TCGTTTGAGTTCATTCAGTGCTTGTCTTGTTTCATCTCTGACTTCTATTGTGCTTCCTTTTACTTCCTGGGTTTCATTGACTACTTGACTGATTTGATCATTTACTCTATCAACTGTATCTTGTATTTGTTCGTTCGCTTCATTTATTGCTTGATTTACCCTGCTTATCGCATTGCTTGCCGCGGTATTAGCATTAACTGTTGCTGTATTTGCCCTTCCTGCTGCTGTATTTGCAGCATTGGCAGCACTGGTGGCATCTTCAATCGCGTCCAATAAAATATTGTATTCACTGCTGCTTGCCACTAGGTTTTTTTCAAAAACTGCCGGTTGTACATTCACATAAAAAGTAATACTGCTCAACTGATTTTTATCCCTATCATAAAAGGTCACTTCACATGGGCAACGCCCAGCTACTGTCAAGCATTGAGCTGTCAATACAATGATCACTTGATTGTTTTTGATGGTAGCCTTATTGACTATTTGTGTTCCATCCGGCTTGCGCAATGAATACATCGCAGAAGTAGCCCCATCAATTGTACTATCTTGTTGATTATCTATGATGGTACATTCTATATATCTGGTATTTACATCGCCTTGTTTTGCCTGCACTGTATAGGGCAATTCTTGCAAACTTAAATCCAGTATTATTTTTTCGGTTGTTTTCACTCTGTTATCAACTCCTCTAGCTTTGCAATACGAGCCTCTAATTCTTGTATTTTCTGTTGCTGCTCCTGCATTTTTTCATTCAATTGTTGAATAGAACGGACACTCAAAAAAGTTAAGAAAGGCATATTGATTTGATAAATCATTTCGCCATCTGGGCTAACTGGTTTTAATACCAGTTGTGGGTGAATCTTCTCCAAATGTTGAGCAGCAAATCCATAATCTACATGTCCATCAATACTATTTCTCAACTTTTTTGCAAATTCTTCTTTATAGTCAAATGCAATTCCACGCATTTTAAGAATCAATGCCAAAGCATCAAAATCAAAATTGGCTTTAATATTCTCTTTTAAAGAGATATCGCTTGTTTCTCCCCAGCCTGCTGCGGTTACTTTCCCATCAAACCAGCCATCGCCCTTTACCCATAAACGGCTGCCAGTTGTCAAATAGTTTTGGTCATCAAACAAAGCATGTTGATCAATATGTAAAGTATTTTTCACCCAAAAAGGTGCATCCAACCAGATATATGTTAAATTGTTATATACAGAGGGCTTCAAGGTATAACCTGCAATCGTCAATTGCGGATTTTCTCCCAATATATTTATTTTTCCATATACTTTTAAAGTGGCATCATAATAACTTCCTGCTGCATCTGCTCCCCGAATGATAACCACTCCAGAGCCTGCCGAATACACATCAATTACCAAATTAGAACTGGGTACTTCATTGGAACCATGGCGATAAATTCCCAATACTGTCTTATAGCCATCTCCCTCTTCTAGACTTAAAAATGCGCCTCCTTGTCCATCTGTTGTATGTAAATAAATACTTTTTTCACCTTTTCCCTCCACAATTACAGAAGCTCTTTTATCATCTGTCACTTTTAGCGTATTGGTGGTAAGGTTTCCATTCTTATCCACATACATTACTTTCTCGCTGTTTCCCTTTTCTCCGTTGTACACCTCAATTGCTCCATTGAATACCTTAATGCCATCAATGGTGATTTCTGTTTGACCTTTTCGCGTTCCTCCTGCCCCTATCTCTTCAAAAATCAAAGAAAAACTGTCAACAGTCTGTCGTAATGTAGATATCTTCGTATTTAGTTGCCTTTCTGCTTCATCTAAATTTCCCTGTAAGACTTTATTTGAGTTGGTAATTGTTTCTTGGATAATACTATTTAGTTCCCCATCAGCCGCTTGAAACAGTTGTGTTACTTCCGTTACAATTCCTGTAAATTGGTCTGTTAGATATTTTTTAAACTCTACCGATAGCGCCTGAGTTGTTACGCTTCCCGCCTTTAATAAGGCTCCTTCTAGCGTTCCTGCTAAAATAAAGTCCGCTACAATCTTCCCATCTGCTGTAATTGCTGTAGTATATGGACCGTTTACCCCTGTTTTACTATGGGCTAATCCCGCTAAGTTCCATCTCCATACATTTACTGCCGTTGCCATATCTGGGGTATCCATAATCAGAATTTCTCTTGGGTGCTCTGCTGGATTTAAAACCACATAACCGCCTGTCTGCCCTGTAATCGCTTCAGTTACTTCTTTGATAACAGACTCTAATCTTTTTTCAAAATCCTTTGACTGTTGTATTACTACCTTATCTATTTCATTGGAGATATCGGACATATTGTTTACAGTATCAACAAAACTGCTCTTGGCATTTCCCAATTCTATAGAAACATATTTTTCATTTAATGTATCATAGATAGTCTTTATGACTTTTGCCTTTACATCTACACCCAATTTTGTAAAACGCACTGTCACAGTATCGCATAAACTAACACGCTCCAATGTCTGCTGATGCTGATAATCCAATGTTTGCCAAAGCTGCACAAATGACGCTTTTATATTCACGGAAGGAATTCCCATACCAGCCGCTTTTATATATAGCCTTGCTCTGGTTTCCAATAATTCAGGTGTAATTACTTCGCCATCTTCAAAGTCTTGTGTAAAATCTCGAACTGCTATTTTAACATGACTATAATTTTCCGCGGTTTCTGTAACTAAAATTTTATTGGGTATTTCAATCCTCTGTTGTGGTGGAGTTTCTCCACCCTCTGGCGTTTCTGGCTGATAAGTGGCATAGGGATAAAGTGCTGTATACATTTCAGAAATGCTCTTTTCCTGTTCTAAATCTGTCAAATTTTTCCCATACTCAATCACAACACCCAAGTCATTCCCTCGCTGTTGATAGAGCTTTACATCATAATTGTTATAGGCATATTCCCCACCCCAAATATCTAAAATGCTACCTTCTTTTCCCCCTAACCAGGAACGCACCGAGCTGGGTTGTGAAACCGTTAAGGTACCAATTGTACTGATATTACTCCAAGCATGAAAAGGATGTTGTAACAAGGCTTTATCAAATAACTTTTGCATTGCTGTTCCAGCACTTCCAATAACAGTAAAATCACTTACAACATTGTCATTTAACTGATAACTGATATGCTCTGCATAACAAGTGATTATACCATTCATTGGCTTTGTAATACGATAGATATTAAATAACTGTTCTGGGTCGCTTTCATTGGGTTTCGCCTTGATAAAACAGTCTTCTGCAATATCTTGATAGAGTTTTCCAGTAATAGGATACTGCAATTCTAACTCATACATGCCATTGCGTTCTTCCGTTACCTCGCACTTAATACTTTCTACCAAATGCCCCATTCCATAATTTTGAAAATCTGTTGTTTGATTGCTGTATAAAATTGGTATCATAAAGTACACCACCTTGGAATCAATTCTATTTTACTAATTCCTCCAGAAAAAGAAAGGGTACTTTTTCCAGCTAGAAGTTGTGGATAGCCATTCCCCTGCACCTTCTGATTTTGGGAAGCAGTTCCCCGAAATGTATTCATGAGTTCACTATCTAATTCAATATATCCATCTATCCCCTTGAAATTCCAACCATTCTGATTGATGTTCAAAGTACCATTTCCAGAGCCATATACCTTGATATATGGTTTACTTGCAAACTTTTCTGGATTGTATATTGTAGTTGTTTTATTGATACCAATTGGCTTCTGACCCAAAAATGAATAGCGAAAAGGCTTACAGGAAAATTCTATTTCTATCTCATACAATCGTGATGTTCGTTTCATAAATGCCAGTTTTCCAGTTGGATAAGCATAACGGAAATAATTGCTATCAGAACTATCAAACAAAATATCATATCCCAAATTGGGTAATATCCAAGACTTTATATTTCTAATATCTTGCTCTATTTGATTACTCTTGATAAAACAGTAATAAGTTCCAATTACATTCTGATATCGGTTTCCTATCATGACCAGTTCTCCGTCTCTCCCTGGTACTGACTGCGTTGTTATCTCAGGCTGTGCAACATCAAAAGGATTACTAGAAGAAATATGTAACGAAAATTCTTTGCTGCTTCTCCCTTTATATGTAATATAACTCATGCCCACACTTTCCTATCCCTTTTATAAATGTTGTTTGCTTCATACATGATCGTTTGTGCCAATTGCTTGGCATCTTCGTTGCTATAATTATTAAAGCTTTCTATCGTAAAATAAAAGGCGTTTTGCTGATCTGCAAACCCGCTTGTTGCTTTTGCCTTTTTCTTGCTCAATGATATATCTGCTGTACTGTGAATATTCGTTGGAATTACGTTCTGTATCTGCCTTCTAACAGATTGCATTTCCCTTGCAAAATTTGTTGCAAAATTATTAGTTTCATCAACAATTCCTATTGGTGCAATACTTCTGATGTTTAAATTTTCTTGGACTACCTCTTCACCAATTCGACTAGAAGATCTTTTTGGCAATTCAACTAAACTTCCAAGCGCTGGAGGCTTTTGACTTGTAAGCCCTTTAATATATGCACTTACCGCCGCTAATCCTTGTCGATAATAATCATCCTTTGCTTGTTCAAGAGTACTTAAACTAGCTCTTTTTAATTTCCCAACCTCTGTTCTAGCTAATTCTTGACTTGTATCAAAGGGCTCTAAATAACTATTTATACCAGTATTTGCTATCTCGTTAAATTCTGTAGGAATATCAGCAGAATCAAAACCATCTATTACCTTTTTCCCTGCATTTTCTCCACTTGTATATAATAGGTCTCCATGAGAATCAATTTCCATTCCCATTCCCTCTAAGGCTTGGTTTAAAGTTTTCCGGCTTTCTTCATCTAATAATTTAAAGCTAACCAAAACTGCTTCAACCATACTTTTAGTTGATTCATTTAATTCATCATAGCTTTGTCCAGACTGTGCTACCATATCAAGTAAAATCGCATTTTCTTTTGTAGCGTTTTCAGATAAATTTTCTGTATATTGATTATACAATTCCAGCATTTCTAAATTATGAGCTATTTTACTATCTTCTGACTTTCTTTGATAATCATCTTGTGCAGTTATCAAATTCATATGTCCCTTATTAATATTATCATAATATTCCTTTGCGAACTGTTCCATCTCTGCATCATGCGCTTTTTTCTTCGCCCTCATCTGGTCTAATGTATCTTGATAGGCTGTGCTATACTCACTTTGCTCTATCATTATATCTGCATAACCTTTCTGAAGAATAGCAAGAGTTTCTTCATGCTCTGCGTTAGCTGCGTCAATGATAAGTTTTTTCCTTTTTTCTACCGCTCGAACTTCATTCGCATATGCTTCGTTACTCATCGTTGCTTGCTCGCCATATTTTTTATCAATTAACATCAGTTCTTCTGTGGCTAGTTCATGTGCTTTATTAGAAAGGTGTTTGTTCGTACGTTCCGCTGTAAGAATAATGTCTTGGGAAATTTTCTCGTATTCTTCTAATGAGGTTGATTTATTTGCTGCCGCAATTTCCGCCTGTGTTTTTACTGCTTTCTGATACGCCTTTTTAACTTCTACTTCTTGTTCTGCTAGTTCGTGCATTTTCTGAAAAAGCTCGTCTAAACGCTGTATTTCTAAATCATTTAAACTACCACGTTCTTCTTGTCCTGCTTTTGCTACTTCTGTAATTTCTCTTTGGACATCGCGCATTGCTTGTGATAATTCTTGTTGTTTTTCTGCTGACACAATTACTTCATCGTTTATATCTGCTAATATATCTCGTGCTCCTGCAATCCCATTTTTCCATTCGCTTGCCTTTTCAATCCCATCCTGATAGGTATTGACTATGTTTCTCTGACTTTCTGCGAATATTTCACTGGTAGTAATGGCTTCTTTTTGTGTCAAATTATATGCCAAAATAGCAGCCCCAGCGGCTCCCAGCAATGTAATGATAATACCAATTGGATTTGCAGTCATGGAAGCATTCCACAAATATTGTGCAGCAGTTGCCAATCCTATTTGTTTATTCAGTGCCCCAACAGCAACTTGTTTTAGAGTCAAAGCTCCAGTAGAGGCAGCAGTCGCCACTGCTTCAGCACCATTTGCAGCAATAAAGGTAGTTACCGCTGTAGAAGCTGTGTTAATTGCTATTGTAAAAGATTTTAAAAAGTTTGCTGCTGTTTGTATTCCTGACCATGTTTTTGTAGTCACTACCACTGCGGTTAATAATGGGATAATTTTATCCAAATTATTTCCTAGCAAATCAATTGCTTTTATGAAAATAGGTACTGTGGTCTTAGCAATACCAGATATTGTTTTTGCCAATTTTTGAAAGATATTTTTTGTTGTTTCAATCGCTTTTTTTAATCCGCCACTAGAAAATGATTTTGAAATATCCTCAATCATTTTCTGAATTGGTTTTTGCATCTCCTCAGGTAATATTTTAGTAAATGCTTTCGCTAATGATTTCACAAGCTGTCCTAGTGCTTTCTCTAACTTAGGAGCATTCTTTTTCCAGCCATTAACAAATTCATTGATGAAATTAGAAGCATTTTCTGAGATTTTTGAAATATTTTCGCTTAGTCCTACAAAAGCATTTGAAAATGCTTCACCCAGCTTTTTGATATCGCCATCTGCTGCTCTGGTTCCATTTGCCAACTCGCTGATAAAATCCCTGAAAAGGGGTGTCGCTTTTTCCGAAATAGGTAAAATAAAATCTGTTTCAAGCGCTCTGCCTAATCCGGATAAAGCATCGCTGACCGTATTGTATTGAATCTGATTGATTTCTTCCATCATATTTTTATTCTGATCAAATCCATCCCGAATAGAATCCAGTTGTGTTACTACATCAGGTCCCAAATCTTCCCACATAGTTCCAAACAAGTCTACGCCCGCAATGCTTTGAGCAATTGGGTCATCCATTTCACGCAAACTAGAAATAACTTGATAAAACGCTTCTCTTGCTGTATCTCCACCATCAGCGAATTTTTTTGCCATTTCGTCTGCGCTTAATCCTAAGCGGGTAAAACCATCAATTGTAGTATCAGAACCATCAATCGCACGAATAGAGAACTCCTTCACAGCGTCACCAATTTTATCTAAATTCCATGCGCCATTTTGGGCACCAGATTGAAAGATATTAAACATATCTTCTGCATACATGCCCACTTTGTCAAACTGCGGAGAATATTCATTGATAGAATCAATCAATTCCCCAGAGTAATCTAAACCATTTTGTGCACCTTGAGCAATCAAATTAAATGCTTGTTCTGCATCAATTCCAAATTGATTCATCATAGAATTGGCTGCGCGAACACTTTCGGTCACATCATAATCAAAGGCTTTTTTTAAGCCCAAAGCCTGCTCAGTTAGGTCTTTCAATCCCTCATCTGTAATTGCTCTGCCAAATTGTTTTCTAACTTCCGCAAGACTTCTAGCGACATCTTCCATATTCTCACCAAAGTTATTGGCGTAAACCTCTTTCATGATGTCATTCAATTCAGTCATTCTTTCAGCAGTCGAACCAGTCTGAACCTGTAAGATATTGGAGGCTTTTTGAAACTCATCTCCGATTTTAGCAATTCCAGCCATTGCGGCTATAGCTGCTGCGCCCACTGCTGCAATTGCTTTTGCTGCTGCTGCCATACCAGTCGCAATTATATCACCTATACCAGAAAACTTTTCCCCGATATTATCAGCTTGATTTGCCACTTCTTGTGCAGTATCCCCGAATTCATTTAAACTTTGAGAAGACTCTTGTATTGCTTGATTATTGCTTTCAAAATCTTGCTCCAAACGAGTAATACTTGTAGACGCTTCATTGAATGCTACTGTAAGACGACTAACTGCTCTTTCTTGGTCTTGATATGCCTTTTCTGCCTTTGCAATTTCTCTAGGGTCTCCACTCTCTTGAGCTTTCTGGAGTGCCTGCCCATATTCTTTTAATTTATCTTTTTGTTTTTCTAATTCATTGGCTATGGTAGAAAATATCTTTTTTTGTTCTTCAATCTGTTTATTTAAAATCTTATTCTTTGCTGTTAATGCCTCTACACTGCGGCTATTTTCTGCAAACTCAGTTGTTGTCTTTTCCATTTCGCTGCCCAATACACGCAAATTGTTCTGAATCTTGGAAATGGATTGATTGAATGCGCTTTCACCTTTTAAAGATATTTTAGGACCGATATCATATCCTGCCATCTTTTCACCTACCTTTCAATTATGGTATATCTGGAATCATTTCATCAATTGACAATACCTGTTTTTCCTTTGCACCATGTGCAATTTGATAACAGGCAATCAAGTCACATAGTTCACCAAATGGCATACACAAATATTCTTCACGCGGAATATTTAATATTCTGGCATAATACTCAAACCACGCAAAGCTTAATTCTCCTGCGTGGTTTGTTCGTTTTTTGGGTCAGGTTCTACCTCTACTTCTCTACTGTTACCAATGCCCATACAACGCATCACTTCTTGAGTAATGCTATCCAAATCGTGCAAACCAATCAAAACATCTAGCTCTTCTCTAGTGGGAAAAGAAACTATTTCATTGTCTACTATTTTTTTATAAATACAACCTTGCTGTATTAATACTGAAACCATATAGACCAATTGGTCTAATATAGTAGTAACGTCTTTACTTTTAAATATATCAGTTACTTTTTCCAAAGCTCCAAAGTGTTTTGTGAATTCCTTTGCTGCTCCAGTAGAAAAAACAGCTGGATAAGCAGTCTTTGCAATGGTAATTTGAGTTAATCTACTCATGATAATAACCCCTTTTCTGCTGATGTATCATCTGTAATATTTAATAATTGCTTTATGTATGCAATAGCAGTTTCTTCATCTGCTATAGTAGTCTCTCGTTTCCATGGGTGTCCAACTGCATCACTTCTTAAAATCGTTCCTTCAATTGTCTTTGTCTGCCACTCAATAGACTCCCCTTTGGTGGTTGCTGCATCGTCTGGCACACTAAACATCACCTTTGGGAATACAATCGCCCGATAAGATATGATTTGTCTATTCATCTTTGGCACAATAATACCAATCCCTAAATAGGGTGTAACCGCAGTATCATCAAATATCAACTCACTTACTGTTTTTTCTCCTACTGTTAATTCCTTCATAGTTACACCTAGGATAATTTTACTTACTTCATCAGATAGATCATCTGTTGTCAAACTGATGGTGCCTCCTGCAAAGGTGCGGTCGCTCTCTGCTACTCCATCATCTGCATGAAAATTATTGTCGCTTCCATCTTCAATAGAAGCTGAAAATTCAACCGCTTTCCCCAATAATCCGCCGTTTGAATATGTTACAACAGAACCCACATTTTGATAAACTGCAAAAAACGGTTTTCTTAATCCAATCCCTGCCATTCCATCTCTCCTTTACCTTATATATTTTTGAATTTCTTTCTCTATTGTTTCACCCATAACTTGAATTGCCTTTTGTTTGTTTTTGGTAACTGCTGGACGCACAAAGGGACGCTTTTTGATTCGACTGCTACCGCTTTCCATAACCCGCGCTTTCAAAGTATTGGCAACCCCATTGTGGTCATATCCATCAAATCCAATCTTTGTATTCATATCGCCGCCGAATGCCTGAATTGGCGCAATTCCCAATGAGCTAGATAAATCACCTGTACTCGTATTCATCTTGTGTTTTTTTGTTTGTGCAGTTGGATGGGCGCTAACACTCTTAGTAGCATTTAAATTTGATTTTAAATTCTCTCGAATGGCGTCCGCTATTACCTCCGCACCAGCATAAATCGCAGCTTTCGCAATGCCTTGTGCATGTTCTCCCGTTTTTGCAATCATCTTGCTGTATTCTTCTAGTCCTATTATGGTTAATTTAGCCAATCTCCCACACCCATTCATAATGAATTAAACTGGTATCATCTTCGTATTGTATTGAATTTAAACCAAATGAAATATCAGCTTCAGATAAAGCCTTTTGAATCCTATCAAAGTTTTCATCAAATTCTTCCTTTGTAAAATAGTCAATTGTTCCAGTAGTCGCCTGTTGTTGTAACTTTCCATCAGCCCAGACAGTATCTGCCTGTCCATCTTCTGCCCAAACAATATATTTTTCATCTTCTGCATTTGCTTCAAAGTGATATACTTTGTCTGTTACAGTTAAAAGCGTATCACGTAGCGTCTGCAAGGTCATAAAGTTTATCAACCCTTTCTAATGATAAATCTGTGATTTTCAGTCCATCATCATTTAACAAATGTTGTACCTGCGTGATTCGATATTGTTTTCCATCTTCTAACACACAATAGTCCCTTGCGGTAATCGTTTGGTCTTGCCAAATACGAATTAAATAGTCAATGCTGTTATTTGCCTGTAAAGCGGCATAATACCGATTAATTCCCACAATCCGCATTTCATACCAATGTTTTGATTTTTCTAATAGTTGATACTGTGGTTTATCTCCCTTTTTCGCTATATTTTCCAACTGACATATCTTACAAATACCTTCGTCAAATATCTACTTCACCTACCTTTTGTGAGAACAGTCGATTGTTTAGCGCATATCGAAGCATTCTGGGCATAGGATTCTCATCTTTGGCACGCTTGCGATAAAGATATGCAGCATACATGGATATCAAAGAAGTATCCAGATAATTATCTGTTAATTGAATCCCTTCCATCTCTATCAATTCTGTCGCCGTTTGAATCAAGGTTTTTAAATAATCATCTTTTTGTGAATGCAAAATCTCTAGGTCTTGTTTTAATATCACTAACTTTAAATCATCTTCCATTTGTTATCCATTAAGCTGCTTTTTCCTAGCATTGGGCGACAAACTAAACTCAGTGGTATCTGTATTGGCTGTATCCGGTGCAAAGGTCATAGTAGTGGTTGGTGTTTGTCCTTTAATATTTATCATCACAAAGCCTTGCCCCAACACCGGCGCACCATCATAACGGGCAGTGCCTTTAAATACTGTATTGTCCTCAATAAACATAACATGTTCTGATTGTGCAAGCTGCATTTCAGCACGTCCTAATAATAGATACAAAGAACCATAACCACCGATGATATCTCCATCTGGAATAAAGTCCAAAGTGACGATATTTCCTCCAATGATTGGCATAGTCTGATTCATGCTAGAAACAACAGCACCAGCACTGTTAAATGTAATCAACTTTGACTGCAAAGTTGCCCAAGTAGAGTCATTCATTGCCCAAAACTTTGTACCATCGGAATAGTTTGATTTTGCTGCCGTAGTATGTAAAAGCAGTTCTGAAAATAGTTCTTCTCCCTTTAAAGAGGCATTGGACACCTTTAAAATATTTGTAGTGTGCAAGTCTTTCCATTCAGGCGCGTTTTGGTTCCAATTGGTGGGTTGTGATTCTTGTGCCAAACGCGTTACGATACCTAATGGCATTTTTACACCTGTACCATACAAAATAGCTTTGTCCAAAGCAAGTCCGATTGCCTGTCCAATCATATTCAAAATCTCAGAAGCCAAATTCAAATCGCTATCTTCCAAAGTCGCATTACAAATTGCAATATAGCCGCCTACTTTGTAGCCATCTAATTCAATTTGATTAAAAGAGAAACTCAACTCATTTAACGTTGCACAGGCTTCTGTCCAAACCGCTTCTGGAATGGGACCAACCATATTTTGTCTAGCTTTTCCCTTCACACTTCTCAAGTTCACCTTGGAAATCAATTTAGAATATCGGTTAATATTATCTCTTAACAGTTCCAGCATTACTTCTGGAATTAACAGTTCTGACCCTGTCACCGCTCTTTTTTGTCCTTTAAATTCCCTTACATGCTGTAAAAATTCTTTTACATCACTGCGATTTAAAAAAAGGTCTCTCTGTTCCAAAGTCAATCCAAAAAATTTTGTTCTTACATTCATTTTTTTATCTTCATTCCTTTCCACCGTTTCTATTGAAGTTGTTTTCTTTGCTTCCAATTCCTGAATTTCATTTTCAATTCTTAAAATTTCCGCTTCTAAATCTGCAATTTGTATTTCTGTTTTTGATTTTTCTGTTTCAAATTGCTCTATTTCTGACTCCACTGTTTTTCTTTCCTCGTCTGTTTGAACTTCATCAATCGCAACTGTCAATTCCTCTTCTCTCTTTTTGAAATCTTTACTTCTGAGTTCCTCCAGTAAAGTCTGATTATCAGATAGTTTCTTTCTAAGCATTAATACTTTTAGTGCCATTGTGTTCCTCCAATCGTTTTTTCATCAATAACTTCCACGCATCCAAGCTGCGCTGTTTGATTTCCTTGAAATCCTGTTTTCTTGCTGATACACTAGTATCTTGATAAGCTGGAAAGGTTACAACTGATACTTCATACAGCTTCACCTTTCTAATTTCCCAATGTACTGTGCCATCTTTTCGATATTCTGTATTTTCGTCTAAAATATCAAACCCAAAAGAACATTGATCTACATCTCCACGCTGAATTCTAGAATACAGATTCATTGCGTCTGTATCATTTTGATTGATTCGGATTTTTCCCCATAAACCATGACTGTCCTCTCTTAACTCCAATGTCCCCGCCTTATTTCTTCCCAATACTAATCTTGTCTCATGGTCTATCAGCGCTCTGATATCTCCTCCTAACGTTTCAGAAAATGCACCTTGTGAAATACTTTCTGTTGCTCCTTCCCATAATTCGTAGTTGGTATTAAATACTGAAAAATACCCTTCAATAAACAACTCTCCTTGGTCGTCTCTTGTTTGAAACTGGGAGGATATACAGCGTATTTGTCTATTCTGTTGTTTCAGCTTTTTCCACTCCTATCTCATTTAATTTCTTTTGTTTTCCTATCATATCAGCAGGTATATAGTTTTCTAATATAATTCGCTCGCTCAATCCTTCTAGAGGTGTCATATCCAACCAGTCCCTTACTTCATTGCCCAACATCAACCCTCTTGTATAGAGCGATTCTCCCACTGTTGCCAACTCTGTCAAATTGTAGGTGTACAAAGCACGGCTGTTAAATCTAAAATATCTATCTGAAGCCAATAGCAACTTCTTTGTCAATTCCTGTTCAATTGTCTTGGCAATGGATAAAATTCTGGTGTGAATAAAGTTGTTATATTCCTCTTTGTTATAATCCCCGCCTCCCACCAAATAAGGTGGTACATCTAAAATAGAAGCTATTGTATGTTTGTCCAATGATACGGCGTCATTCAGTGCCAAATCAGTCAGCGACAATGGTTTAACTGTAACCACATCAAATTGTTCTGCGGGTATCAACCAAGGTTCTCCAGCTTCTCCCGCCTGTATATATTGTTCTAATAACTTTTGTCTGCCTTCTTTGGAGGCAAATTCTTCAACCATTCCATCCACTTTTACAATTAAAGAAGGTTTCCACTTGCTCTTCATAAAGCCGTTTTTTGTCTCTGTTGCTTGTTTTAAACTGTGAGCAACTGTCCTTAAAACATGCTGATATCCCTCCCCTTTCCAGGGGCATTCTGGGTCGGGATTTAGTACAAAGTGCAGTACTTCATCAGGTTGGTACTCCTTACCCAAATACCGAATGAGATAGCTTTCTCCATTTGGTAAAAAAGAAATACCAGATGGATTTAGAGGAATCAAATCATCTATTAGACCATTCTGAAACTTGGGATATACTACACAATTCCCATTTCCCTCCAACAACAGAACACGCACAATATGAGAAATAAATCCTTTTCGGGTCATATAGCTACAGGGGTTAATATCAATCTTGCGTGCAAGCCCATCTTTAATACGAATATCTCCATTATCTGTATTCTGTATCAAATGAATTGTCATCGTTCCAATCAAATCCGCTATCTTATTAACTGCCGCAATGATTTCTGGATTATCCGATAATCTGGTATAACCAGAGGAACAAAGAGAATCATATTCATCTGAAAAATGAAACCAGATATTGGACCTTTTTTGAAATTTTTCTTTTCTCTTTTTCTTCCAAAATATAGTTATCCCCTCCTATTCCAACCACATTTTTGCATTTTTTGATTTTTCCTCAGCAATTAACATCTGTTTACAAGCAATAATATCAGCGTCAAACAGGTCAATGCGCTGCTTTTCTGCTATCTTTTGATATTTTACAAATTCATCGTTGTCCTCTACTGCTTTCACATTCCCAATGCAATATTCATAAGCCTTATTGTGCAGATAATAAAATTTCTTTAACTTAATCTGCTTTTCAATCTCTCGAAAAGCCTCTGTTTTTTCCACATACCTTTGTGCCTGATCTCTTGTCTTTAGTCCAGCCCATTTCATTTTTGCAATAAATTCTCTGGAATATCTGCGGTCATATCCTGTCCACTTGATATGAAACCCCAGTTTTTTCATATTGACAAACCACTTTACAACATCGTCATAATTGATTACTTCATCGTTACATAATGTCAGCCACCCTTTTTCTTTCCATTCAAAAAACGGGATTCTATCTTCTTGCGCTTTTATCTGTGCTGCTACAACTGGCATAAAAGCATGTGTGATTGCAATATCAATCCCTTTGTATCTTCCGTGTAAGCTCACTCCAGTTAAATCATGTAGCTTCGATAAATCAGCGCCACCATACCAATCAATTGGCAATTTTGCCAATTCTTCTAAAGTCCAGTCATATTGCTCATCGCTCTCTTGGACCTCAAAAATATTGAAATAGGTATCCATTGCGTTGGTATAGATATTTAGCGACTTATTTAAAAACTCATTTCTACTAATGGGATTATCTTGCGCCTGCAATGCCTCATTTTCTATGTCCTTTGGGCGAATGGTAACACGATAATTGGGGTTTGCCTTCTCATGCTCAATCGGATTGGTATAATCATCTGGATTATCTGCCATACAGATAAAAATAAAGTATTCATCATTGGTCTTTACCCCCGCTAAAATCTCTTTGCAATATTGCAACTGATGATAACAAAAACCATTGATATTTTTTCCAGCTGTTGTAATTCCAATGAGCAGTTTGTTGGTATATGCCTTCATTGCCTGCTTATATACATAGTATTCATTTTCATTTTTATATGCGTGAATCTCATCTAAGATAATAATATTGGCATTCAGTCCATCTGCCCGCTCTGCATCGCTCGCAAGTGCCTGAATATGAATTGCTCCTGTCTTTTCTCCAGCCTCATTCAAAAAACTTCTGCTAATACTGTGTTCAGCGTTATTGTTTAATATCTTAAATTTGGATTTTTCTCCCATATATTCAATATTTTCTCGGATATTATGGAAGGCTTCCAATGCCCTATCAAGTTTTGTTGCGATAATATACAGTACAGAATAATAGTTTCTTTCTAATAAGGACAGTGCCCAACCCAGTGCAGAGGCAAAAAATGTCTTGGAATTTTTTCTTGGTAGAAAAATAAATGCTTCTTTAAATCTTCTTTCGTTCGTTCCAACAATATAAAAACCAACAATGTTATAAATAATAAACATCTGCCAAGGTTCTAATAAATATGGTTTTCCCTTTGCTGGTCCCTTAATATGTACAAAAGTGTGTTCAATGATTGTAATTACAGATTCAGCCTTTTCGCTTCTAAATTCCCAACGATCATCTTTTAAGTCATCTAAAAATCTCTGACATGCAAGCACTCTATCGATATTTGCAACGATAGTCCCATTTACAATTCCCTTAGCATAATCCAAAACAATTTGATAATGCTTTGGTTGCTTCACCCCAATTTCTCCAACATCAAATCTAACTTGCTAACTTTTGTTTTTGCTCTCATCTCATCATTAATTTTTTTAATTCCTGCTGGTGTTAGCCCCAATATATTTTCATAGTTGATAATGTCTTTTCTAAGCGTTTCAATGGTCAAATACAAAGCTGTTTTTCTGTCATTGGTTGCTCCCGCTTTGTTGGTATACAACTCAGTTACTTTACAACCATCTTGATAAAACTGTCTCATACACGCTTGATAGATTTGTTTTGTCTGGGCATAGGCTTCTATCACAGAATCAAATTGTGGGCGATATGTTTGTAAGGCTTGCATATTTTCTTTGGTTTTTTTCATAATTTTGTTAATTTCCTTTTGCTCTTTTGTCTGTGCCAGTTTCCTTATCCCCCTTTTTTAAAAAATTTTGTGCATTTGGAAGAGGGGCACCCCCCCAGCTAACAGCAAACTTTATGTTTATCCCAGAACCAGGGGGGTTATCTGTTTTGAACTTTTAAGCTTTTCTTTCCCTTCTCTGGATGTTTCGCATTGTGACAAGCCAAACAAATACTTTCTAAATTGCTGCTGTCAAATGCAAGTTCTGGATATTCCTTTATTTCCTTGATATGATGTACAATTGTTGCCGGTGTCCTTCTCCCATACTTTTTACATTCCTGACATTGATAACCATCGCGCTTTAAAATTTTTTCTCGCTTCTTTCTCCACTTTCGTGAAGAATAGATTGCACTTTCCAAATTGTCCACCCCGTTTTTTGGCAAATAAAAAAAGCCAATAAACCGCTAGAAAATATCTAACAGTTTATTGGCTCAGGCTCAACGGCTCAGGCTCATACAATATTTACTTTTATTTCTTTTTTACAGTGTTTACAGTAGACAATGATTCCTGAAACTTTTACACCTTTTAATACTTTAAATAGTTTTTGTTTACAGTGTGGACAGTAAAACCAATCATTTTTTATCATCAGTATCTTTGTCCCTCTACTATATGTATTTTTTATATTAATTATAACAAATAGTTGAATTTAAGTCAAGTATTTCATTTCTTTTTTAGCTGTTGAATTTCTGATTTCAGTTGCGCTATTTCAGTATATAAATCTGCTATCTTTGCCACTGTCAATAGATTCCCTATTAATAATCCAAGACATCCCGACATCATAACTGTAACAATAAATCCCATCTATCAACCTTCTTTCCAAAAAAATTTAATAAAATTAAAATATTTTTCAAAATACTATTGACTTTTACACTAATTCGTGATATAATAAAAACATCGAAAGGAGGTGAAACAATTGAGTAAGAGAAGACCTAAAAAAAGAAGAAACGGCAACAATAAGAATTCATCCCAAAAACTTCTTACAGTTACCGCTATTCTAACTTTGGTAAACGCTATTATTAGCTTCATCAACAATCTAATAGATTTGTTTACCTAATATAATGAGGGAATTAATTCCCTCATTACATTATAGGTCTGAACTTGACAATTGTCAATATGATAATTGATATCTTAAAAGTAATCTTATCCCTAATTTGCGTTGGATTAAGCATCTATGCACTAATCCTATTAAAAAACAATAAAAAATAAAGGAGCTTTTTATGAGTGAAGAAAAACAATTTTTGTCTGTTTCTGAGTTTGGAAAGAAGTACAATATGGATACTGGACGTATTCGCCGCCTAATTGGCGAGGGTCGGATTCAGGCTACTAAAATTGGAAGTCAGTGGATTATTCCCATTGACCAAGTGCCACCAGCAGACAAACGTGTAAAAAGTGGCAAATATCGAAATTGGAGAAAAACAGATAAAACAGATTAGTACAAGGCAAAGAACATCTTTGCCTTTTTACTTATTTTTGAATCCTTTGCATATATTTTCCATAGCTTAGTCCGGTTCTGAGTGCTTGCCGGTTGATTGATTCTATTTGTTTGATTCCAGACTGATTTTTAGATTGATTGCTATTTAGATATGTATTTACCATACTTTTTAGCTCTTTTACCAAAACTATCGCTTGTCCTTTGGACAACAATACTTTTCCTTTTTCTCCAAAAATTACAATCTTGTTTCTTTCCTCATCTAGCCCATAGTATAAGCCAGATATTCCACCTGATAGGATTGTGATATCTGGATACTGCTCTTGTAATTGGGCTATATTGCGACTATCCACGATCTTCTCCCTACTAGGTAAATACCAACTGAATGAAAATATTTCTTGATCTGATTTTTAAACAACTTTTCTTTTGCCATATCATTACCCACCCATTCGCGGACAAGGACAATCCCAATCCCAATTTTCATATTGAAGTGTTGCATCAAGAATAACTGTTCCATTCACAATTTCTATGATTTGACTGAATTGCCCACCCATTTCAAAGCCCTGAATCTTCATATCAACTCCATATTCTTTACATAAAGCAAGTAATTGTTCTGATTCAATTACCCATGCAGCTTTCATAGGAAGAATTAAAATTTTTGAATTTTCTATATTGTTAGTGTACAATTCAATATAATCAGGTTTACAAAAATGGCGACGACTGCCTTTGAGCCACAATAATCCTTCAATTTTAGAAATATAAAATGAGTTATCATCTTCTGAAGTAAAGGTCAGTTTGTCCTTTTCCTCACCTCTAAAATCTACAGGTTGTAACCCGTTTAAAATAAACGCTTTCAAATTTGTGATTTTTCCACGCACTTTCAAAAAACCTTCACACCAATTTGGCATAATTTTTTCACCCTTTCTTAATTCACGTTGAGTTAAACAGAAGCGAAAGCATTGCCTATTCTTTGGACAACAATATTTTCTCTTTTTTTCCTACGACTATCCATTCTCTTCCCCCTGAATCTCTATTTCCGTTCTGGGATATTGCTTGTCATACTTTGCTTTGAGCACTAACTCAATACAGTGAAAACTATCATCTTTGATAATTCCAGCCCTTGTCAATCCGTCTAAAATCATCTTTCCTGAATAGTTATCTGGGTCTCTTCTTCTGTTATCTGGGAAATAATAGGTCAAAGTAACCACCGCTTTATTGGGTGTTTTTGCAGGTTTTGGCAGACATTTTAAAGCGATTAATTGTTGCCATTTCCGTTTTATCTGTTGATACTCCCAGTGATTTTTTCTACCGATAAATCGGTTGTTACTTGGTGGTATCTGGTCTATAATATATTTCATCTCTGCTCCTGTAAAATATACTTGTGATATTGTGGATACCAGTTAAATTTGACTGTTCCGGTCCCTCCATGACGGTTTTTCACAATCTGCAACGAAGCATTTAAAAATTCATCACCCAATAATAGTTGTTCACTTTTTTCTGCTCCAATAAACATTACAGTATCAGCGTCATTTCCAATATTATCTGACCCTTTTAAATCCCCTAAAACAGATACACTTTCTTTTCGATATTCCACCTCTCTTTTTTGCTGTACCAATACAACAAATGCAATATTTTCTTTCATTGCAATCTGTTTGAGTACTTTAGAAGTCTGTTGTAGGTTCTCCCAGTGCTTTTTCCGTTCATCTTGTGCCATCAGTCCAATATGGTCAATAAATACCACTTGTGGTTTATGCCGTCTAATCTTATTTGCTATATCATAGGTAGTCAAGTTTTGTTGTTCATCTAAAACAAGTGACATCTTCCCTAGAGTGTCCATAATTATTTGAAGACTATAAGTTTCCTCTGCACTTAAACTTTTATCACGCAGTTTCACACTATTGATCTTGGTCACCCTTGAAACAATTCTCTCCATGATTTGCACCCTTGGCATTTCCATACTCAAATATAATACAGAAATACCCTCTTTCGCCATACAGGTTGCCAAATAGATAGCAAAGTCACTTTTTCCCATTCCGGAACGTCCAGACAGCACATTGTAACTTTTCGGTTGTAAACCTCCTAACAGATAATCCAGCCGACTAATCCCAGTTTTATGTGCTTCTTTCTTCAGGGAATACAAATGGTTTAAGTATTCGATAATACTATCCACCATATCCATCGATGTAGAACAATCTTCGATTTTGGTCAATTCATCTTGTACCTGCACCACTTTTTGAAAACAGTCCAGTACTTTTGATACTTCTGTACCAAAGTCTATCTCTCCCAATAAGTTTTGCAAATCCTTTTTGAGCAATCTCAACCGATAGGCAGAAAATACCTGTGTCACATGATGAGAGATTGTTACAGGCGTCATATAATATCCCAAACATTCCAGTATTAGTGCTTTTCTTTGTTCCAATTCACCTGTTTTCATCGCTTCCAATACGGACGCAGTATCAATTGCATGTTGCTGCTGATAAAGGTCTCGGATTGCTGCAAACAGCTCTGACATCGGTTTCGCAGAAAAACACTTTGGCGTGAGTTTTGACAAGATATAGTCAAAGTTTTCATCAGAAATATCAGGAGATAACAATGCCCCTAACAGCGTTTTTTCGCTTTCTTCAACCAATTGCTGTATCATGCAAACAACTCCTTTATTGACATCTTGCGTATTTGGTCAGGTGTCAATGGGTGGTCTGCGGCAATGATTTCTTCCATTGTCGGTATGCGTATTTCTTGGGGTTTCTCCGGCTTGGGTTGTCCACCTGATGATTCCAGTTCATCTTCCCAACGTTTTCCGTTTAGCCAAGTCGCTGGATAGGGTATGTATTGCACTTGCTGCCACTGAGAACTCTGTTTCTCCAAAGCAGTTAGCATAATATCTAAAAGACCATCATCCACATCTAACTTGATAAAGGCTTTTTCTGCCTCTAGTTTTGCTGTCTTTTTCGGATAGGCTTCCCAAAACCGTTCAAAAAGCACAAGCGCTTTTTCTTTTTTATTTATTTTTTCTTTTTCTATTTTGTTTTGTTTAGTTTTGTTTTGTTTATATATGTCTACGCTTTGTACTACTCTTTGTACTTCGTTTTGTACTACGCTTTGTACTTCGTTTTTTGCTACGCTTTTTACTTCGTCTTGTACTACTTCTTGTACTTCGTTTTGTGCTACTTCTTGTATTTCGTTTTCTGTTTCATATTTGAAAGTAAAAGATTTGATTTTATATCGGTTAGGAAATCCCTTTTTTCCTTTTTGGAGTTCTATCAATCCTGCTTCTATTAATTCATCCCTCACTTTGATTAAGGTAGCTTCTCGACTTACTTTAATGGCTGCCATCAGTCTTTGGTTGTCCACTGAAATCCACTCATTCCACCCGCTTTTATTAAACAGATTCATCAATTTATACCATAATAATTGAGCTGAACTTGATAGATGATTCGTTTCTAACCACTGTTCAAAACCATTTATCTGTTTGATGTAGTTCATCTTTTTCACTCCTTAGCTTTTTTACTTCTCTTGACATTCCTGTTCATCTTTATCCAACTGCATTTGAATAAAAGAAAAACACATCATTGCCGCACCAGTTAAATTGGGGGTTTCTCCTGTTTGTGCATAACTGAAAATTGCTCTTATTACTTCCCCCAATTCCTCATTGGAAAGTAAATCGAACTGTTTTTTATAGTCAACCAACAATTTAATATAGCTTAATTTTGCCATGATTGTTCCTCCTAATTTAACTTCTTTCAAAGTGCTCACATTTCTTACCACATGGGCTTCTATGTTTCAATCTTGGATACACACAATGTCCCGCATTACATGCAACTATCTCACTTTCCATTTTAATATAGTGCTGTATAAAGTGTTGACAGTTTGCACAAACTTCTTCTTTCACGTCTATTATCATGCCTTTTATCATCCCAGTTCCTCCAACCACAATCATCTTTCTTGCTCTTATTCCCCTTTTGTGTTATCATAAAGGGGAAATAATTCTTCTACTGTGCTATTCAGTATATCTGCTATTATCAGGGCTGTTAATACATCTGGTAAACGTTCACCACTCTCATAATATTGATATGCTCTTTCTGATATTTTGGCTTTCTTTGCAACTTCCACTTGCATTAAGCCTGCTTTTTTGCGTGCTTCTTTTAGTTTATTTTTCAATATCACTCTCCCCCTTCTGAATTATAACATGCACAATTGTACTTGTTACAGCTTAATTATATCATGCACAATTATGCGTGTCAATAAGATTTTTAAATATTTTACAGAGGTGTTTTATGTCTGATTTTTGCAATAGGCTTCAACAATTAAAAAAAGATAATAATCTATTACAAAAGACCATTGCTATTGACAATGGTTTATCATTACGAGCATATCAATACTACGAACGTGGTGAGCGAGAACCCTCTTTATCTACTCTTATTTCCTTAGCTAATTACTTCAACGTTTCTCTTGACTACCTTGTTGGAAGAACAGACAAACCCGAAATAAACAAATAACCTGCTTAGTTTTCAACTATATGTCTAAAAATTTGTTGATAAAATGCCTTTTATCATTTGGGGCTCCTCCTCGTATAGTGAACAAATTGAACACTGTTATTTTTTTCTATTATAGTGTACAATTTGTGCACTGTCAAGAAGTTTTTGGAGGTTTTTATGTTTGGTGAAAGATTAAATAAAATTCGTAAATCTAAAAATATTACTGCTCAATATATGGCTGATAATTTACAAATCACTCTGCGTTCTTACCGTATGTATGAAAGTGGAAACCGTTTTCCATCATTTGATATACTTGTAAAAATAGCAGACATTCTAGACATATCTACAGATTATCTTCTTTGTCGAGATGAATTTTTGAAGTCTCGCGGAGTTTCCTTTGATGGATTCCCAATAAATCTTCCATCATATCCCATAGTATAAAATCTCCGATTCTTTGTCCTGCTTCAATTTGTTTATAATACCTAAGTGTAATATTTAGATAATCCGCTACTTGCTGCTGTGTCAATCCCTTACTTTGACGGGCAGCTTTTAAATTTTGTCTCATTGAAGATATCCTTTCTAAGGCTTATTTTTAGCTTCTTTTAAAGCCATACAAATACTATCATAACTTTTGATTTCTAAGATATCTGGAAGATTCCCAAGCCTTGACTTTTTAACTTCTGCAATATATTCATTTTGCTTGCTTTTTTTCAAGTTAATCACGATATCCATCAAACTTTCTACAATTGGCAGCGCGTCATATGTTTCCCCCACTGGTGTCATCTGCCCATCAGAACCCTTTGCCCAAATCGCCTTTGAACGCGCAACCAAAATCAAATTCAATGGTAAATTTTTCAGTTCATTGATTACCTTGCGAGAATATTCCCGACGGAAAGCATACCATTTTGTCTTTTGCAAAGCATTTAAAGAATCAATGCTTTTCCCTAACTTCTTCTCGTACTGTATGGCACAGGTTGATTCCAAATCATCTAATAAATCCGTTATGGGATCAATTACCAGTGTCTTCACTTCTGGGTACTCTCCTGCGTTAATTTCATCAATAATTGTCTTTACTAGCCTGATTGATGTTTTACTATCTTCTTGTTTCATGTTAATAGTTGCTACCCAAAAATCAAACTCATTTGCGTATAGCCTGGTACTTCCTTCTAAATCTACAACTAATGGATTTGGTGCTGATAATCCAAATCTAGATTTGCCGCTGCCAGGCTCTCCCCAAACTAATACTTTTATATTTGCATCCTCTAATATTGCTTTTTTAGCTACTCCCATCCTTATTCCTCCACTACCAATTCCGCCGGTTTTTCCACCACTTCAATACAGTCTAATAATTCCCCTGTATCCGTTCTGATAACTTGTCCCGCTCTGATGGAAAGCAATTTCTTAAACTCTCCCCATTTTACTTTTGGTTCTGTTTTTAAGTATTCGGGACTGTTTTGAGTAATGTAGTCCAATAGTTTTATTTCGTCCTTCTGATATTCTGGTTTCGCCTTTTTTAGTACCAAATTCCCACTGGGAAGCTCTAACTTCTTTTGTGTTTTTGTTTCTCTACATGGTGCTGTCTCCAGATATTCTTCCAACTTATACCTTAGATTGCTTGTCCGATTGAGATATTCCTCTTCTCTATCATAAATCTGACTTTCTAATGTGCTGATTCTCGCCTTTGCTGCCCAAATAAATGCCTCTTTACAGCGTTTTTCTTCCAATATCTTTTCGATTGCCCAATCTGCTTTCTCTGGTGTATCTATTACAAATCTTTCTGCTTCTTGGCTCTCTAGTAACATATCTTCTATCACTACTCATTTACCTCAACTATTTCTCCATCTTCTAACATATATAATACATTAGGTTTAATGTGTTCTCCATCTACCTTTACTGCTTTTACCTGAATGATATTGTAGTATTCATCTCTTTGGGTTAATATAATCCAACTTCCTAAATTTGCTTTTGCTTTTCCTTTATATCCTGTAGAAATTGCAATAGATTGTTTTCCTGTAACTGCGGCGGTAGAATAATTTCCACTATTTGCGACGGTAGACCAATCTCCACTACTTGCAGCTGTAGACCAATCCCCACTATTCGCGGTTGTAGAATAATGCCCACTACTTGCAGCTGTAGAACCATTCCTACTATTCGCGGTTGTAGAATAATCCCCACTACTTGCAGCAATAGAATTACTCCCACTATTCGCGGTTGTAGAATAATGCCCACTACTTGCAGCTGTAGACCAATCCCCACTATTTGCAGCTGTAGACCAATCCCCACTATTCGCGGTTGTAGAACCAGCCCCACTATTTGCAGCTGTAGACCAATTCCCACTATTCGCGGCTGTAGAACCAATTCCACTATTTGCGGCTGTAGAACCAGCCCCACTATTTGCGGCGGTAGAATAATCCCCACTATTTGCGGCTGTAGACCAATTCCCACTATTCGCGGCTGTAGAATCAGCCCCACTACTTGCGGCTGTAGAATAATCCCCACTATTTGCAGCTGTAGAACAATTTCCACTATTTGCGGCTGTAGAATCAGCCCCACTACTTGCGGCTGTAGAATCAGCCCCACTATTTGCGGCTGTAGAATGATACCCACTACTTGCGGCTGTAGAATAATCCCCACTATTTGCGGCTGTAGACCAATTCCCACTATTCGCGGCTGTAGAATAATCCCCACTACTTGCGGCTGTAGAATGATACCCACTACTTGCGGCTGTAGAATAATCCCCACTATTTGCGGCGGTAGAATAATCCCCACTATTTGCAGCTGTAGAACAATTTCCACTATTTGCGGCTG
>CAJTTB010000001.1:24787-83453 GCA_910579175.1 uncultured Oscillospiraceae bacterium
TAATCCCCACTATTTGCAGCTGTAGAACAATTTCCACTATTTGCGGCTGTAGAATAATCCCCACTACTTGCGGCTGTAGAATCAGCCCCACTATTTGCGGCTGTAGAATCAGCCCCACTATTTGCGGCTGTAGAATAATCCCCACTATTTGCAGCTGTAGAACAATTTCCACTATTTGCGGCTGTAGAATCAGCCCCACTACTTGCGGCGGTAGAATAATCCCCACTATTTGCAGCTGTAGAACAATTTCCACTACTTGCGGCGGTAGAATAATCCCCACTATTTGCGGCTGTAGACCAATCCCCACTATTCGCGGCTGTAGAATAATCCCCACTATTTTCCACAATAGAATCATCCCTACTTATGGTAGATAAATCTAATTCACCTGTATATAAATTTACACCAACAGAAATCATTTCTTGCAAATCAATTTCTTTTTTAATTCGGATTTTTCTTCCTACTACTTTGGTGTCTTTTCTATATTCTGATGAAATGTCGTATAGCTCTACTTCACAATATCTACTTGTTCCTGGTGGATAATGTTTGAAAACATCTAATGGATTTTCACAGGCATGAAAACCACTCTTACATAATTTCGCTTCAGGTTCCTCGTATGTTTTCCCAATTTCATATTGGAATATCTTTCCCTCTACAATACACTGCAAATTTTCGTTAAATCCTTTATAGTAGATCATATTTATTTTTCTCCTTTTCTATTGACAAATCTTTATAATTGTTATATCATAATAATTACCAAAGATTAGTTTCGTTGGGCTCCCCGTTTAGAAGATTTATTCTGACGGGGAGCCTTCTTTCATTCTCTTTCTTTATCTCTCAATCTGCAAACATCTATGCTATGATAAGCCGCGATGCTTCCTATGATAAATGCCATCGCAATACAAAGACCACTCAGCAATTTATCTGACATCATTGCCAATCGAATTAGTAAGATAATACCAATCGTAGAACTGACTGCCAATACAGCACTTACAAAATACAATGCTTTTTTCAATTTCTTCCCTACTTTCTTCCTGTTAGATTTAAACAAACCCGCATTTGTGGACATCGTTGTTTTATTTTTCCTATTACTTCTAAATGTCCAAAAATTTGTTAATAAAATATTTTTGCCCCTTTCCAGTGACTTTGACTGTTTTAAGCAATACAATTTTATCCCCCTGTTGTTGAATGGATTCTTTTATCCGAAATAAGCCCATTTCCATTGCTCTTTGTGTGGGCATATTTTTATCGCTTCTTTCTCTACGGATTAAATAGCCTTTCTCTCTAAGAAGCTCAAATAAACGATTTTGTCCTATCTTTACGCCATTTTGATACAGCAACTTTGCTAAATCCGCAATTGAAATTGTTCCATCGCTTACTGACACTGCATTGGCAAATAATATTTTTGGTCTTGCTTTTTTAAGCTGTTGATCTTTTTCTTCGATTTTTCTTTGTGCAATTATCAGCGCTCTTTCTAAAAGCTCTTCATCTGTCAAGGCTTCTTGTCCTTGTATGTATCCCCCTGTTTTTCGGATTGAGGGCAATACCTCACTTGTGACCCAGCGTCTAAATCTTTTCGCTGATGGGAGCTTACTAGAAAGAATTAAGCTATAAAGACCAGATTCATTAATAATTGGTGTATTTTGCATTCTTCCGGTGGAGTCCTGAATTGGGACTGCACACTTATCTTCTAAATCAACATGATCTTGAACAGCCTTTGTACCTCTTTCATATCCTAAAGCTACAGCCACATCTTTTCCAACAAACCATGGTTCATTGTCAATTTCAAGTGCTCTAATTTCTCCAAATTCTGGGTTTTCAAAAATCTTTATGTCTTGCATTTTAATTTTCCTTTCTAATAATTATCTTTATAACACAGATAATCACTTTTTTATTTCCTCGTAGTTTTCCTCTATTACAGGCTATTAAACCAACAAAAGAGGTTTATTACCCCACCCGACCATCTATATTAGAAACTAATATAGAATCTATAGAATCAATGTTGTGATTTACTAGATAATACTCGATAGCGAAGTACTCTATCTGTATGATAGAGTACTTCATTCATTTCTAAGTAACTAAGATTTCTCTTTATTAAAAGTTCGATGATTTCAAGTACTGCATCTTCATTTTTTATCTTTGCTATATATGGATTTTTGGACGGTGTTACAATTTCAAATGGTTCTCCCCTTGCAATCTCTTTTTCTAGATTTTTTTTGGTTTCTGCTTTCTCTGCATTAGTCATTTTTCTATCTCCTGTGTAAGTTGTTGTGGTTTATTAGTTTGAATTTCCTCCATTGTTTCTTTTCGCCGAATAGATTTCACTGTTATTTTGACATTGTATTGTTCTCCTACAAGTTTAGCCAATGTTTCAAAAAACCTTTGAACATCTAATTTTCCTACAAATTCGCCAGTTATCATAAATACACCTCATTTCTTTATTTGTATTATGATATTCCATAGATTTTGTCCTTTATTTCTTATGGATTGTTTTTTCACTTGCTTATGTGGTTTGTGGCGGCTTATTAGATTGCTTAGATGGATATAAAGAAATTTGATTGATTTTTCCTGCCTCATATCCAGCAGCATAAGCCAAGATCTGCCGTGCATCTGAATCACTCATTGTCTTTATTAATTTCATAAGCAGACTTCTTTGATCTAACACAGTACTCATATTTTTTTCTCCTTTCTTTGACTTAATCGCTTATTTATTTGATACACTCAAATTATATCATTGATAAAATCAAATGTCAATCAATATTCTATTTGACTATATCAATTTTTCATGGTATACTTTCAATAACTCTATCAGGAAGGAGCAAATATAAAATGAATCTTGGTGAACGTTTGCGCATCATTTTAGATGAACGTAATATAAAACAAGTTGATTTTGCTAAAACTTTAGGTGTAAGTGCCAACTATATAAATTTATTAATTAGTGGTAAGCGTGGACCTATATCAGATACCTTAGCAAAATTGATAGAAGAAACTTATGGTTATTCTGCACAATGGATTATGACAGGTGACGGAGAAAAAACAGCCTCTCTATCCCTTTCATCAGTTAAAATTGAATTTCTTAAAAAGGTTCAGAAAATGCCAGATGATGAAATTACTGCTCTCTTAGCTTTCGCTAACTCTTTAGAAAGCGTTAAGAAGTCTTTTTCTGATACCTCCCAACAAACAACGCAGGAGTGATTCCCACTCCTGCATCAGTTCACATGGCAATTGATAAGACATATTTTCTAATATTATATCTACAATCCCAAGATTTATCTGGTCTTACTCCAGAAGACTTTGTAGATAAATATAATCAAACATACAAAAAAAGTGGAATTTGTTGGTGATAGCTAAATTGTTGTAAATCTTACACATTGAGTCAGCCGCTTCGGCTGGCTCAATGTTTTTATAATGTTTTCCCAGTTCTTCTAAATAACTATGTAAAATTTCGCGTTCCCTTTTACTATGATTCATTTTTCACCTCCTTACGTGGTTTGTCTATTCTCTGTTGTGCCAGAATTCCCATTATAAAAATTTTGACCTTTTCAATCACTGTCTCATCTTCGATTTTATTAATAGCCGCTTTTAGACTTTCTTGTGCTTTAGTCATCATTGCTCTCTCCTTTCATTGCTTTTAACAACATTATATATTGTTTTTAGCAATAAATCAAGACATTTTTAAGATTTTTTATTGACATAAGCAATTTATTCTGATATGCTAATTTTAGCGAGGTGAGCAATAATGATTTGTGATAGATTAAAAATCCTTTTAAAGGAACTTAATATTTCTCAGCGTCAATTTGCAATGAAGATAAATCTTGATGCTGGTTATTTTTCAAGAATTGTACAAGGTAAAGTTAATCCACCTGACAGAATTCTTTTACTAATTGAAAATGTATTTAAAGTAAATAAAAACTGGTTAGAAAATGGAGAAGGAGAGATTTTCTCCATGCAGGGGATTTCATTAACCAAAAAACAAGTATTAGAATCTATTGATACTCTTACTGATGAACAAGTAAATGCTGTTTCATCTTTCATTAAATACCTAACTGAAAATACTGGGAACTAGTTTATAACAATAGGACTGTGTCATTTAACACAGTCCTATTCATTTTTTCACCTCCCTATATGGTTTGTGTCGGCTTGTTAGATTGCTTCGGCAATTTACTAAGTTGTTCTATAGACCTAGGTTTAGATTTAAGTGCAGTTAATGCTCGATCAACATATCCATGAAGATAACTTTGCTCTTTCTCAGGTAACAATTTGATTTTGTCTTCAAAAGAAAGTGTTTTTAAACTAGTTATTGTCATTTAATATCTTCCCCCTTTTATTTAACTTAGTTAAATTATATATCACTGTTTTAAAAATGTCAATACTCAGTTAAAAACATATTGATTCAGTTAAAAATATATGTTATAATTTAACTGAGGTGATAGTATTGTTAAATAAACGGCTAGAAATATTAATTAATACATTGGGTTTAAAAAAGGGTGATTTCGCTGAAAAAATTAATTTCTCTCAAGCCTATATCTCAATGATTTTAAATGGTTCAAAACAAAATCCGAGTGATCGGTTTTATGAATCCATTAAAAGAGAATTTAATATCAATATTAATTGGTTAAAAAACGGACAAGGTGAAATGTTTATAGTAGACAATCCTGAACTTTCATCAACCGAAAAAGATTTAGTAATAAAATATAATTCACTTCCATTATCTGAGCGAAAAATAATTGATGAGATTGTTGATGCTTTTTTGTTAAAACATTTTCAAAATACAGATAATAATAAAACCTAACTTATAACAATAGGACTGTGTCATTTGGCGCAGTCCTATTTACTTCTTCTGTTTACGTTCAACTATTCAGTGGATTTTTAATTTTTCACCTTCCTATGTGGTTTGTCTATTCTCTGTTATGCTAAAATTTCTAATGAAAATTTTGATTTCTTCAATATTTGCTCTATGAGTATCTTTTTAAGTTATCTATGTGCAAAAAAAATTTGCGTAGGATTTTGAATATTAAGTTCTTCGATCATTATTTCAATTTCATCACTACCAAAAATACCAACTTTCATTTTATTGTAGAATGTTTTGGGGGAAATACCAATAATTTTAGCCATTTTTGCTTGAGATAAACCACACTTCGCGATTTCTCCTTTAAGAATATCTGTTTTTATCATCATACTACCTCCGTAACTTTTAAAGTTATTTTTATTATAAACTCAAGTTCGTAACTTGTCAAGATATTTATTTCTTGACTTGTAACTTATTTGTTGGTATAATAACTTACATGGAGGTGAACATATTGAATATTGGAAATCGAATAAAAAAAAACGAAATGAACTTTCTTTATCTCAAACAGAACTAGCTACTAAAGCTAAAATTTCAAAGCAAACTCTTTATAAATATGAAAATGGTATTATTACAAATATTCCATCTGATACCATTGAAAGACTTGCTGATTTATTAAAAGTATCTCCTGCCTATTTAATGGGTTGGGAAACTATATCTAGTAAAAATTTGTTTGTTGAAAAAAAAGATGAAATGGAACTTTTGTATAATTACCGAACCCTAGATGAACTTGCAAAAATCTATATAAGAGGTATCACAAAAGGATTTATAATTTCTAAAAAAATTGCTAATAGTAAAAAGGAAATTTCAACTTTTTCAATATCAGATAACTCAATAAAACAAATTGCATTAGAAATTGCTAAACAATTATTCACTGAGGAAGAAAACAAAAATATTGATAAAAAAAACCCGCTCCAGAGTTGTGACCTCTGAAACGGGTATAAGAAGATTTTTATGGGTTCAAAATCCTCCGACAATAGTATATCATATTTTACCAGATATGACAATATTTTTATATCATTTAGGAGGATTACAAAATGAAAACAAAAAGAATTTTAGCATTTTTAATGTCATCGTTATTGGTACTATCTATTACATCATGTAATCAACAGTCAGATGATTCAGAAAGTCATACAGATGACAATTCTGATAGTAGCATAAGCACAATATCTAAAAATGAATCTAATAATGCTAATGCTGATACAACTCCTTTATCTGACACAGAATTGCCACTTATGTATACAAATCCTGATAAATACAAAGGGAGAACTGTAAGTTTATCAGGACAAATATTTTCGGAACCAGAAAAAGATGAATCAGGATTCTATCTTCAAATTTTTTCTGATCCTGAAAATTACCAAGGCAATACAGTTATTTTTGTTCCTGATACCCAAATCGAAGTTTCAACAGATGATTATGTCAAATTAACTGGTATAGTATCTGGGACATTTTCTGGGACTAATGCAATGGGCGGAACAGTTTCTGCACCTATTATAACAGCTAGTAAGTTTGAAAAATCTAATTATATAGATGTTATGGCACCTGCTTTAACAACATTGGAATTAAACAGCACCCAAACTCAATTAGGTTATACTGTAACACTTTCTAAAATTGAATTAGCAGAAAATGAAACAAGGCTTTATGTAACTGTTAAAAACGAAGGTATAGCAAATTTTAATTTATATTCTTTTAATTCAAAATTAATTCAAAACGAAAGACAATATGAAGAACAAAGTAATTATAATGCTGATTATCCTGAAATACAAACTGATTTAGTTCCAGGTGTAACAACAGATGGTATCATCGTTTTCCCAAAAATAGAAAACACAAATTTTAAAGTTATTTTAGAAGGCTATTCATCTGATTATAATGAAGATTTCACGCCTTACGAATTTGATATTCCATTTGAAGAATAATTATAAAAACTACAATTATAGGAGGAATATCTTATGGCATGGAATCAACTTAGTAGCAATCATTCCCCAGGCGCCCATGTCGCTACACAATGGTATCAAAAAACATGGGTTATTTTAGCCTTTCTATTCTTTTTCTTTCCTGTGGGGGTTTTCCTTATGTGGAAATTCACCGACTGGAAGAAACGCACAAAACAAATCTTTTCTGGTATCTTTGGAGTTTGGTTCGTCTATTGGGCACTTGTTTGGATAGCTGTCATTTTTGGTCCTGATTTAAGTATCAAACAAATACAGATTGACAGCACAGAAACTACTATTGTTCTAGACATCAATGAAGAAAAAACATTACCAATTAAATTAGAACCCGAAAATGCTAGTAGTACAGGTTTAAAATATTATTCTGATGATACAAATATTGTTTCTTTCGACGATGGAACTATCAAAGGATTATCTGAAGGCTCTACTACTGTTTATTTAACATATCGAGATATCAATAGTAATGCAGTTCGTGTTGTCGTAGAAGATAAAAAAAGAATAGAGGCAGAAAAACAAGAAGAAGCAGAAAAAGAAAAACAAAAACAGAAAGATGAAGAACAGGCTAATGACATCATCAAGCAAATTAAAGCGTTGGAAGAACCTACCTTAGATAATAAAACTAAAGTAGAGGAAATCAGAAAGTCTTATGATAAACTTCCTAGTGAAGCAAAAACATTAGTCACAAATCTATCCGATTTAGAAACAGCAGAAAAGAAAATTTCTGAATTAGAACAAGCTCAACGAGAACAAGAACGTTTGGAAGCAGAAGCCGCTGAACAAGCAGAACAAGAAAGACTTGCCGCCGAACAAGCCGCACAACAAAAAGCGGAACAAGAAAGACTTGCGGCTGAACAAGCAGCACAGCAAAAAGCAGAGCAAGAAAAAGCTCAACAACAGCAACAACAAGAAACTCCCCCGCAACAAACGCAGCAAGAAAAACCCCAACAGCCAACACAGCAGGAAAAGCCTGTTGAAACTCCAAAACCTCCAGAGCAACAAACACAGCAACCTCCTGCTAATCCTAATAGCGGAAGAACAATCTATCGCACTAAAAATGGTAAAAGATATCACTATGATGGTAATTGTAATGGTGGAACCTATTACCCCACTACTCTAGAAGAAGCACTTAATGCAAGGCTTACACCTTGTCAAAAATGCGTATATTAATTATTTTAGCAATAAAAAAGCCGTCCAGTTTCCTATCCCTGGACGGTTTTTTATAAATGACTGATTATACTTAATAAAATTGACATCATTTCCATATATTTAAAAATATGTATTGTAAAGGAGGAACAATCATTTTATGACAAACATTCATAATTCTAAGGAATACCATACATTAAAAAGAGCTGCTTTATATATACGTGTTTCCACAGAAGAACAAGCAATACATGGTTATTCTTTGGAAGCACAGCAGGAAGCACTCACAAAATATGCGAAACAACACAATCTCTTCATCGTTGACTATTACATTGACGAAGGTAAATCCGCTCGCAAAAAATTCCAAAACCGAAAAGAATTTATGCGAATGATAAGAGATGTAGAAGCAGATAAAATAGACTTAATTTTATTTATAAAACTTGACCGCTGGTTCCGGTCCGTAAAAGATTATTATAAAATTCAAGAGATACTCGAAGCGCATCATGTTGATTGGAAAACCACCGAAGAACACTATGATACCACTACTACAAATGGACGCTTATATATCAATATCCGTCTTTCTGTAGCCCAAGATGAATCTGATCGGGACAGTGATAGAATCAAATTTGTTTTTCAATCAAAAGTGGCACGCGGTGAAACCATTGTAGGTCCACAATCCCTTCCGCTTGGTTTAACCATTCAAAACAAACATGTTGTGCCTGATCCAAAGACAGCCGATATCGTTCGCGACCTATTTACCCACTATTATCTTCATAGAAATAAAAACTTAACCATTCGCTATGCTTTTAAAACTTATGGCATTACTATTTATCATTATGTATTAACCAAAATGCTCTCTAATCGTTTATACATTGGAGAATATCGGGAAAATTCCAATTACTGTGAACCAATTATTGAACAGACACTATTTGATCAAATTCAAGCAATTAAAAACAGTAATATACGAAAAACCCCAGCAAACCGCACTTACATATTTTCAAGTATGATAGTTTGTGCAGAGTGTAAGCGTAAAATGGCAGGGCGTTTTTCCTTTTTTGAGGGTTATGAATATTATCTTTATCGCTGTAATCATTCAGTTAATCTCCGCACTTGTTCCCATCGCAAATCAATTAATGAGAAAAAAATAGAATCTTGGTTATTAGAAAATATTGAAACTAAAATCAATCATTATATGATAGAATATAAAATGCAGATGGAAAAACAAAAAAATCCTAAAATAGATCGTGCAAAAATCAAAAAAAAATTATCAAAATTAAAAGATTTATATGTCAATGATTTAATCAGTATGGAAGAGTATAAAGCTGATTATGATTTATATACTTCTCAACTTGCCGAAAATCCACAGCCTGATATCCCTTCTGCAAATCTGAACGCCTTAACCCAATTTCTTCGCAGTGATTTTAAAACGGTTTATGATGAACTTGATAGAACAAAAAAACGTGCATTGTGGAGAAATATTATAAAGGAAATATGGATAGATTCAAACAATTCTATCAAGATTTTTTTTGTTTAAATTTTGTACTAACTATATTGTACCTACAGGACCGATGGGACCCCAAGGGGTAACAGGTCTACAAGGAATTCAAGGAGTAGCAGGACCAATGGGACCTCAAGGTCCAAAAGGTGATCCAGGCTGTAGAGGTCCAATTGGACCAACTGGGGCGACCGGAGCTACTGGTGCGAATGGCGTGACTGGTGCAACTGGCGCAGATGGTATTGCCGGCGCGACTGGGGCGACCGGTGCAACTGGAGCTACTGGCGCGACTGGTGCAACTGGCGCTACTGGCGCTACCGGTGCAACTGGAGCTACTGGCGCTACTGGTGCAACTGGCGCTACCGGGGCGACTGGTGCAACTGGCGCTACCGGCGCTACCGGCGCGACTGGGGCGACTGGTGTGACTGGCGCTACCGGTGCAGCTGGCGCAGATGGTATTGCCGGCGCGACTGGGGCGACTGGTGCAACTGGAGCTACTGGGGCGACTGGCGCTACCGGTGCAACTGGCGCAGATGGTATTGCCGGCGCGACTGGGGCTACCGGTGCAACTGGAGCTACTGGCGCGACTGGTGCAACTGGCGCTACCGGCGCGACCGGAGCTACTGGAGTGACTGGCGCCACTGGCGCTACCGGGGCGACTGGAGCCACTGGGGCGAATGGTGTGACTGGCGCTACCGGTGCCACTGGAGCTACTGGCGCGACTGGTGCAACTGGCGCAGATGGTGTTACTGGGGCGACTGGTGCAACTGGAGCAACCGGCGCAGATGGCGTTGCCGGCGCGACTGGGGCTACCGGTGCAACTGGAGCTACTGGCGCGACTGGTGCAACTGGTGCAGATGGTGTTGCTGGCGCGACTGGGGCGACTGGTGCAACTGGAGCTACTGGCGCTACCGGTGCGACTGGCGCAGATGGTGTTGCCGGTGCAACTGGGGCGACTGGCGCTACCGGTGCAACTGGCGCAGATGGTATTGCCGGCGCGACTGGGGCTACCGGTGCGACTGGCATCACTGGGGCGACTGGTATTCCAGGCACAGGAGCAATTATCCCATTTGCATCAGGACTTCCAATTACTGCAACGACAATTGCTGGAGGTCTTGCAGGAATTCCCGCTTTTGTTGGTTTTGGAAGCAGTGCTCCAGGTCTTACAGTATTGGGAGGCACAATTGATATTACAAATGCCAGTGGAACACTTTCTAACTTTGCATTCCAAGTTCCACGTGATGGGGTCATCACCTCATTCAGTGCATTTTTCAGTACAACCGCAGCGCTTTCTTTAGTAGGTTCTACCGTTACAGTACGTGCACAACTTTATCAATCCACAACACCAAACAATGTATTTAGTCCAATTGCCGGAACGCTTATTGATCTAGCACCATCACTTTCCGGAATCGTATCTATTGGAACATTGTTAAATGGTGCACTTACAGGACTCAACATTCCAGTAACAACTCAAACACGGTTGCTGTTGGTATTTTCAGCAATAGCAAGCGGGGTAACTTTAATCAATACAGTTGTAGGATACGCAAGTGCTGGTCTAAGCATCAATTAATTGTGCAAAATAAAAATCATTCCCAGAGGTTTTCATATTCACAACCTCTGGGATAATTTTTCTCTATTTAAAGAATAAAGTGCAGTAATACAAAAGTAATTCCCAAACCAGATATGATGCCAAACAATACATCACTGGGATAGTGTACAAATAAATACATTCGTGAAAAAGAAATTGCACCTGCCAACAACATTGCTACAATTCCAAAGCGATAATCAATCGAACAAAGATAAAGTGCACCTGCAAATGATGTTGCAGTATGTCCAGACGGAAAAGATGAGCCAATTGGACGACGAATAAGTATTTCTTTTGAGAATGTATCACAAGGGCGATTTCGCAAAAAACAGGACTTAATCAAAATATTATTAATCAATGCACAAATCGCAATCACTACAAACATCCAAAATCCCTGTAATCTTCTGGAAGGTATCGCCAATAACAATATTCCAATCACAATCCAAATACAACATCCATCTCCCAATCGAGTAATCAAAACAAACACACGGTTTAATTTTGGATTTTGCAGTCCATGAATTTTAAATAAAATTTTTCTATCCCATTCTCTTAACCGTTTCATCCTTTTTCCATCCTTTTTTATTTATCTATCGAGTTACATCTTTTAACCAAACCTTTTTTCGATATCTCCAGGTTGTAATTGGAATTTTAATCATTTCATCACTCATAAGCACCACATACACCCAAGGAACACTCAATTCAAATACAAATGCGCAAAGTGCACCAATCAAAATAGAACATCCCCACATTGTCACAACATCCATCATCAATCCAAACTTTGTATCGCCGCCAGAACGAAAAATACCAACAACCATCGTTGTATTGTATGCCTGTGCCAATGAGAAATAAGACATCACAAACATCATCATAGATAGGTAACCTTGTGCGGTATGTGTTAAATTTAAAGTCATCATTGCAATCGGACGTACAATCAAAATAATCATACTTCCAATCGCTCCAGTTATCAATGTAATTTTAATAAATCTTTTAGAGTCTCTATCCGCCTTTTGAATATTTCCTGATCCAATGGTTTTTCCAAGCATAATTGCTGCTGCATTTGCAATCCCAAATGCAATTACAGTTGCCAGTTGTCTTGTCACTTGCGCCACAGAATTTGCTGCTACCACAGAGCTTCCCATATGTCCAATAATCACAGAATTCATAGAACTGCCCAAGCCCCACATCATTTCATTTAGCGTTACTGGAATAGAATACTTTAAAAAATCTCGAAATAACAGATTATCCTTTACAAATAAATCTTTTAAATTGAATCGAATGGTATGATTAAATTTTTTGGCATAAATTAATGTAATTAACAACTCTATCCCTCTTGCGATTGTCGTTGCAAGTGCAGCGCCTGCAATTCCCATTTTGGGAAATCCCAATAAGCCAAAGATAAATACTGCATTTAATAAAATATTGGTAATCAAAGAAATCAAATAAACCACTGTTGAAATAACAACGCGTTCAACGCTTCTCATAATATTTAAGTATACCATAGTAATGGACATAAATATATATGAAATTGCAACAATTCTTAAATATTCTATGCCAGCTTGTATCACAGGTTCTTCTGTGCTAAAAATTAACATTACCTGTCTCGGAACAAGCAATACAACTGTTGTAAATAAAACTCCTACAATGATAGAAAAACGCATTGCAATACCCAATGTTTTTTCAATCGTCCTTGTATCATGTTTCCCCCAATATTGTGCTGTCAACACTGCCGCACCAGATGTTAAACCAAAGAAAATCAATGTCATAACAAACTGTACCTGTCCTGCCAAAGAAGAAGCAGATAAGGCAGTTTCTCCCACCTTGCCCAACATGATTACATCCGCAGAGACAACAGCGACATTAATTAAATTTTGCAATGCCATAGGCAACACTAAGGATACTACAGAACGATAAAATAATTTTTGTTCATTTTGTTGCGTATCATTCATTGACATAAAAACCTCCCAAGTATGTCTTTTTATCCTTCCATCACTTTTATGGCTCCCAAATAACTCTTTGTCTTATTTGGCAGTTCCAATATACCATTTTTGGCATAAGACCAAAACAATTCCCTTAGTTCTTTACAAAAATCTTGAAAATGGGTATCCTTTTATTGTAAAGAATAAGAAGCAGAGAGGTTTCTACCAATAAATGTTTTTTCTGTAAAAGAAATGGGATAAAAAACTTCTTTTCTTCATAATTACCATTAAAAAACAAAGCCACTTTTTCCAAATATGCGGTACCTCCGCCACTAAATCCTAAAAACTTGGGGCAATATTTTTTACAGATTTCTGCATTTTTTGTACAACTATATTTGATGCATCCCGATGATTCCAAATAATACAAACCTTTCCCCCTGGTTTTAAAATCCTATTGCATTCCTTCTGAAATAACCCTATATCAAACCAATGAAATGCCTGTGTACTTACTACCATATCAATACTGTGTTCTAATAGTCCAGTGTGTTCGTCAGAAGCATTTTTTAGTTTTAAATTTGGATAATATTGTCTTAACTCTGCCGCTTTCAAGCGCATATCGTCATTGGGTTCAATCCCTATTACATTTATCTTTCTTTCCAGTAGTTACTTTGTAAAAATACCTGTTCCAGCTCCAATATCTACAACTGATATTTTAGAATTCATTCCATTTTCAGCCAGATAATCAAATAACTCATTGGGATAATTGGGGCGATATTTTTGATATGTTTCTGCAAGACCTGTAAATATCTTACTCATATAATGGATTTCTCCTTTCAACAGAAAAATAGCTTTGCAAATTTTGCAAAGCTATTTTTATTACAAAGTAGATGGTTGTTTGATATCATTGACAACAAAGGAGCTCTCCTATAGGCTATCATTCACCTTATTGCTAATAAAGATAAACCACTTTTCACCCATTAAACTGGATGAACACCTTTTGTTGCATTTGCATGAGCAGAATCAATACCAAATTTTTTATTGCGTCTATTTTCAAAGAATTTCACTGCAACTTGTCCAAACTGAGCATAGCTCAATACGTCTTCTTCCTGTTCTGTCCAATCAGCGCATTCAGCACGTAATTTTTCCAATTCTGGTTCCAACAAATCAGCAGGACGACAATCAATTGGCTTTTCATCTCCAATGATCTGTTTTCTAAATTTAGGATCAATCTTCACTGGAGTTTTACCATATTCTCCACGAACCAATCCTTTAAATTCTTTGGTAACCATCTTATAACGCTGTCCAGTAATGACGTTAAATACAGCCTGTGTACCAACAATCTGAGAAGTTGGTGTTACCAAAGGAGGCATACCTGCATCAGAACGAACTCTTGGAACTTCTTTCAATACTTCGGTCAATTGATCTGCTTTTCCTGCTTGTTTTAATTGAGACAACAAGTTAGAAAGCATACCACCTGGAACTTGATAAATCAAAGCATTTGCATCCGTTGCCAACATCTTAGGATCCAATAATCCAGATTTAATATATTTTGCTCTTAAAGTCATGAAATAATCTCTAATTTCATTTAATAAAACCAAATCCAAGCCAGTATCATGTTCTGTACCCTGTAAAGCTGCAACCATAGATTCGGTTGGAGCATGAGAAGTACCCAATGCCAATGGTGACATTGCAGTATCAATGATATCTGCTCCAGCTTCAATACCCTTTAACAAACACATAGAAGCCAAACCAGAGGTATAGTGTGTGTGTAATTGAACTGGAATATCAACAGCAGATTTGATGGCTTTCACCAACTCAGCAGTTTTATAAGGGGTCAACAATGCTGCCATATCCTTAATACAGATAGAATCTGCACCAGCATTTGCACACTGTTTTGCATAGTTGACATAATATTCGTCTGTAAACACATCGCCCAATGTATAGGAAATTGCAACCTGCGCATGTGCTTTTTCTTTTTTTGCCGCCTTAATTGCAGTCTCAAGGTTACGAATATCATTGAGCGCATCAAAGATACGAATGATATCAATTCCATTTGCAATTGACTTTTGTACAAAGTATTCCAATACATCATCTGCATAATGGCGATAGCCCAACATATTCTGTCCTCTAAATAACATCTGCAATTTTGTATTTGGCATTTCTCTACGAATGACACGCAGTCTTTCCCATGGATCTTCATTTAAAAATCTCAAACAGCTATCAAATGTAGCTCCGCCCCAAACCTCGGCAGAATAATAACCAACTTTATCCATTTTACCCAAAATTGGCAACATCTCATCCAAAGTCATACGAGTAGCAATCAAAGACTGATGCGCATCACGCAGGACGGTTTCAGTAACTTTTACTTTAGCCATGAATAAACATTCCTCTCTTCAGTGAACTACCCATTGTCTAAATCCAATGGATTTCCTGCTTCATCGACCTCGCTGCCTACTATCTCCACAGGCGTAAATTCGGACAGTACCCGCCCTACTGACGATTTTTTTACAATGTTATAACCTATACCAAACGACCCACCATCAAAGCGATAGGCGTCTTTGTCAACAATCTCAATTGTTCTTTATCAAATGATTTATCCGATTGTAGCAACCAACTGGTTGGTATCTACACTATCGCCCTTTTTCACAGCAATTACATTCACAGTACCATCACATGGTGCAACAATATCATTTTCCATCTTCATTGCTTCTAGAATGATAATTGGTTGACCTTCTTTTACGGCATCTCCAACATTGACTTTAATATCCAAAATGGTACCTGGCATTGGAGCATTTACTTTTGTTCCCCCACCTGCTGGTGCAGCAGCAGGAGCTGGAGCAGCTGGTGTTGGTGCAGCTTTTGGAGCTGGCGCTGGAGCGGCTGGTGCTGGTGCAGCTTTTGGAGCAACCCCTTCACCCAATTCTTCTACACCTACTTGATATTGTTTTCCATTTACGGTAATATTAAAATTTCTCACTTGAAAATCCTCCCTTAAATCTATCACTAAATAACAGAGTTAGAATGTTTCTTTGGCAGTCTGCTTTCACGTTTGCCTGCTAACATTTCGATTGCATGAATCAATGCACATCTTGTATCCACTGGGTCAATCACTGCATTGACAAATCCGTTTTCAGCAGCTTTAAACGCACCAGCAGTTGTATCAATATATTCCTCTACCAATTCTGCTCTTGCTGTTTCTAAATTGGTAGCACCTTTTAATCTATCATGAGAAGTAAATTCTACAGTTGCTTCTAAGCCCATTGCAGAGATAGCAGCAGTTGGCCAAGCCAAAGTCACATCATGATTTTGACTGGATGCCATTGCGATATAAGCCGCACCAATTGCTTGTCCACAAATCACACTGATTTTAGGAGTGGTTGCTTCTGCATAAGCATGTGCCAATTTAGAACCTTCACGAATTAATTTTGGACATGAAGTCACTTTAAAGCCTTTTGTATTTACTAAGGTCACTACTGGAATATTAAATGCATCACAGGTACGTACAAAGCGAGCCGCTTTATCACAAGCGTTTGCCCCAAATTCACCAGTGGTTTCATTGTTTGCTACAAAGCCCACAGTTGCACCGGAAACCAAAGCAAGAGCAGTTACAACACCAGTTGCATAACTCGCATTGATTTCTATGACACTGTCCACATCTGCAACCGCTTCAATCACTGATTTTGCACACATATGATCGATATCTGCAACTGCTTTTGCAATCAGACTATTTGCATTTGTATTTTCAGAAGATTCAAACAATGGCGCTGGTGCCAAATTGTTCTGTGGCAATACAGAAATCAATTTGCGAACCTGTTCCAACGCGATATCATCATCCTCAGCCACGATAGAAACCACACCTGTTTCTGCTGCAAATTTTGCAGTTCCAGCATCCTGATTTTTATCGTCTACCACAGATGGAGCATTTAAAAATAGTTCTGCTTTTTGAGCCATTACAACAAAATCTGCACCACAAGCCATCAGTGCGCTTGTTCCTGCACAAGTACCCAACACAACTGCAATCTGAGGAACTACACCAGAAATGTTGTTGGACAATGCAAGAATTTCACCATAAGCATTGAGCATTTCATTTGCTTCTTCTAATTTTGCACCGTTAGAATCAAACAACGCAACAATTGGGCAACCTGTTTTAGAAGCCAATTCATACACTTTTTTAATTTTGTTTGCATTGACTTTTGTCACTGCGCCATCACAAGCAGTCATATCTTGAGAATAAGCATATACCAAATCCTCACCAATATAACCATAACCTGTAATAACCCCGCTTGTTTCCTCACCAAAACCCGCAAATGTGTTAAGCTCTACAAAGGTTTGGTCATCAAATAATGTTGACAATCTGTCTCTTGCGGGAGTATTTTTCTCCGTTTTACCAATATACTCAGCAAGTTTTTTCATCTTGCTTTCTGGATTCATTCTAATTCCTCCATTCTTTTATCCATACACAATCAAGTGACATACTCCTATCGTCTATGTTGTACATAGAAATGGAATTTCCCGTTTTTACACGCTAACAAATACAGCATTCACGAGCAAACCCCGTGTGTCCCACGGTTTTATGATGGCAATACATCCTCTACTTTAAAATGGGAGTTTTTTTATCCAAACGGACAAAAATAACGCCCATCATCTATATCTAATTTAGAGGATGGGACCTCTTATATGAAACACTGTTTTTTAATACAGCATTCATAAACTGTTAGGTCAAAACCAATTTTGTCCTGCCAAGTCAACGGAATTGCCTTTTTTTTACAAAAAAACGATTCTCAAAAATTTTTCCAGTTTTCATTATACACAAATTAGAAACAAATAACAAGTACTAAATTAATTCTTTTTACATTTTCTACAATTGTTGATGATTTCAGATAAAGAATATACACAAAATGAGCCGTCATGCACAAAGCCAAGTTTTTCAAGTAAATGGACGTCCATATCAGAAGAAAATTCTGCTTGTTGTATACCCATATCCAACAATCTTGCAAAGCAAATGCGAACCAGCCCATCTAGCATATCTTCATCTTGTGTTGTAATTTTCAAAATCATACCCTTTTGTTTTTGAATGGTATAAAAAAGTACCGCTTTTATCTGCTTTTGTTCCAAACACACATAAGCGTGTTCTGCTTGTACCTGATGAAGTTGATTTAGCTCATATAACTGTGTGGAATCGGTTACCGCAACCAATTGTACCATATTTCGACCCTCTTTACACAAAATTACTTTCTTTCTGGTTTTTTCACAGCGGCGCGAAGTGCTTTTAATTCTTCTGCTTTTAATTCTCGACAGGTTCCCGGTTTTAACATTCCCAACTTTATAGGTCCTACAGAGGTTCTTTTGAGTCTAGCGACTTCTAAGCCAACCGCTTCACACATCTTGCGCACCTGACGATTTCTTCCTTCTCGAATCACCAATTCCATCACCACTCGATTTGGCTGTTTATCCAATACCCTTACTTCTGCTGGGGCTGTTTTCCTTCCATCGATCATCACACCTTCTGACAACTTGACTGCCTGTTCATCTGTGATATCTGGACGAACGGTCACTCGATAGGTCTTTGTCACTGCGCGGGAAGGGTGCATCATATCGTTTGCAAAATTGCCATCAGAAGTAAATAGCAACAGCCCTTCTGTATTTAAATCCAATCGACCAATGGGAAACACCCTTACATCTGTTTGCGGAAGCAATTGGGTTACACATCGTCTACCTCGATCATCACTCATAGAAGTAATATACCCACGAGGTTTGTTCATCATCAAATATACATGCTGTTTTTTGCGATTATAGATGATTTTTTCTCCATCTATAGTGATTAAATCGCGCACGGGGTCGATTTTTTGCCCTATCCTTGCAGGGTGTCCATTTACCTTTACACGCCTTTGTAAAACCAATTCTTCCGCTTTCCTACGAGAACAAAATCCAGTATCAGCGATTACCTTTTGAATTCTTATTATTTGCATTTTCCCTCTCCTTTTTATATTAACAGTCCTTTATTTTAAAAAAATAATTTTAAAATAGTATTTTATTCTTTCCCAAATAGATACTTTTTGTTCTTTAATGGACAAGATATCCACTGCTGCACAAATGTCGCCCGAAGCGATAACTTCTCCATCCAATAAATATTCATAACTTCCCAATCGTTCCCCCTGTTGTATTGGAGCTTCATAAAAAGGTCTTAATAACATACGACTTTGCAGTCGTTGTTGTTCTTCTGCAGTCAATACAACAGACAATTCCTGCACCGTTAGTGGTATGGTATCTTGTGTCGCACCAACGGCATTCGCACAAATACCAGACAAGTCTGGAGTAAGATTTACTTTCTGCACCAAAGAAAAACCATAATCAAATATATTGGCATGATCCAACCAATCATTTGGGTCATTTAAAGTCACACAAATCAAGACCATACCATCGCGTTCTACCGCAGAGACCAAGCATCTACCCGCCTTTTTGGTAAAACCGGTTTTCATACCAATACAACCTTCATAATAATCAAGTAACTTATTGTGATTGGATAACCAACGGTCATAAGGGGGATTTCCAAAGGTCAACTTTGCTTTTTTCTGCTTACAAATATCTACAAATGCAGTATTTTTCAACGCTTCTTGTGCCAAAAGAGCCATATCATATGCAGTAGAATAGTGATCGTCATTATGTAAACCGGAAGGGGTCACAAAATGAGTTTGGGTCATGCCAATCTCCTGTGCGCGCTGATTCATCAATTCTGCAAATGCCTCTTTAGAGCCCGCTATCCGAACTGCCGCCAAATTTGCAGCATCATTTCCAGATGGCAACAGCATTCCATAACACAAATCGCGCAGTGTCACGGTATCTCCAAAGCGCAATCCCATAGAGGAACCCTCTACCATAATTGCATTGTCTTCCGCTACAAAAGAGGTGTCCAAATCCCCATGTTCCAGTGCAAGTAAAGCGGACATTATTTTGGTTGTACTCGCTATGGGAAGTTGTTCTCTCTCATTGACAGAATACAACACCCTTCCTGAACTTGCTTCTATTAGTATACAGGATTTTGCAGAAACATTCAAATCCTTCGCAGATACCAAAGCGATATTCAAACATATCATCGACCATATAAAAAGGAAACAAATACTCGTTTTCCAATATTTTATTACAAACACAAAACCACCTGCCTTACTCATTTATATGCAGGTGGTTTTTTATCTATTCCGCTGTTGGTTGTGCGGATTGTGTCTTGTCCTCCTGTGGTGTTTTTGATTGTTTTTGAGATTCTTCTTTGCGAAACAGTTCTCCAATTTTATCCATTACTTCCGGAACCATATTGATCATATTGTTGGTCGCATTTTGCCCATTTGTCATCTGCAACAACTTTACATTTCCATTGCAGACCACTAAAAAAGCAAGCGGCTGAATGGAAATCCCTGCTCCACCTGCTCCGCCAAACAATTCCTTTAACTGTTTTGTAGGTAAATCAGAACCCCCAGAGGCAAAACCAAAAGACACTTTTGAAACTGGAATAATGGTGGTCCCATCTGGCAACAAAATTGGTTCTCCAATAATTGTATTGACGTCTACCATTTCCCTAATTTTCTGCATGGTTGTTCCCATTAAGCCCTGTATTGGATGTTCACTCATAATGACTCTTCCTTTCTGAACGCTTTTTCTCTTATATGATTGACGAAAATGTTTTTGAATATACCAAGGACATGATAAATCAAAATCCCCAAACGAATTTTCATCTTAAAAAAAACTGTTTGATGGGATTCTTCTGTAACAAAATCCGCATAAATCTCCAGTTTTTTCACCTTTACTATCATTCTGTTCTTTAAATTTCCAAGCAGATAATAAATCGCGGCACTTGTCTGGGCATATGCCAATGCCGTTTGATGTGCATCTTGCTTTGCAACCGCAATCCGTGCGGTTAGACAGGTAATTCGCACACGAGGTAATAAATTCCCAACTGGTTCAAAGGCAGCTTTGACAAACTCCAACATCATAGAAATGGTTTCCATAAAATCGCGTTTTTGCTTTGGGTACTTCTCAGCGGTTTTCTGCATGGTTTGTTTTATGTTTTCAGGCGTTACGTTCCAATCTGGTTCCTCTAAAGGGGGTGGAGATTGTTTTTCATCCACTGTCTTTTCCTTTGCCAGAGGCTTTTTTCTCCTCTTGTGTTTTCTCAACCATCTAAACCACTTCTTTTTCCGCTTTTTTTCTGGAGGATTGGGATTTAACAGCCAAAACTTCAGTCCGAACATTCCCATTTTTACCGCCAACTCACCATCATTCAGGTGAACATAAAATGTCAAACTGGATGACAGTATACAGATAAAAATAATCCCAATGATTCCAATTACAATCCATACTGTCATTGACTGCACCAAATCCTTTCCTTTATTTTATGATGACTTTGGTCGTACTGGTATTTCCGGCAGTTCTGGCAAATCCTGTAGAGAATTCATCTGAAAGCTGCGCAAAAACACCTCTGTTGTGCGATATGCAATGGGGCGCCCTGGAATTTCCAAACGCCCTGCTTCTTCTATCAATTCCTTTTCTTGTAAATTACTTACAATCGAAGAACTATCTACCCCTCGCACCTGCTCAATAAAACTGCGGGTAACTGGTTGGTTATATGCAATAATTGCCAGCGTCTCCATTGCCGCCTGAGATAATGGAATATTTCTTTTAAGCTCCAACACAGATTTAATCTCTGATTCATACTGCTGTTTGGTACAAAACTGATAACTTTCCTCCAGTTGCACAATCTGTATTCCATGAATATTCTGTTGATATTCCTCTATCAGGTCTAATATCAATGCTCTTAATTCCAGTGGAGAAATCTCAAGTGCCGCTGCCAAACGATTTTCTGCCACTGGTTCTCCACTAGCAAATAAAATGGCCTCTATTTTCGCAAAATAATCTTGTTTTTTTTGGATACTCATACTGCAAATTCACTCTCTTTATTGATAGATATCCTCTATTTCTTCTTCAAAGGGCTGTGAAAAATCTATCTGCTGATTAAAATAGACATATTGGTTATCATTGCTAATCACAATTCTCTTTGATTTAATCAATTCAAGCATTGCCAAAAATGTGGCAACCAATTCACTTCTATCGCCTTGTGAAAAAAATTCTTGGTAAGGAACCCAATTGTTGTCATATAGTTTTTTTAATATAAAAATAATGCGGCTTGTCACCGACACCATGCGGCGGGATACAATGCCTGTAAATGCTGTTCTAGGAGGGGGAAGGTATCTTTTGGCTTTGCCAATTGCAACCAAATAATGGTGCAACAACTGTGTTTTCTCATGAATTCCGGTATATACCTTATCAACCGCTAGCTTCTGTGGTTTACGCACAAAGATATTATGACCTTGATATTGACTGCTCAATCTCTGCGCTGTTTCCTTACACAGTTGATATTCCAATAATCGTCCTTCCAATTCTTTTTTTAACACCTCTGCTTCTTCATGTTTTGGAAGCAAAGATACCGTTTTAATATATACCAAATGGGCTGCCATTGCAAGAAATTCACTGGCAACTTCTAAATCTGCCAACTTGATACGCTCAATATAGTCCAAATACTGTTCTAATAATTCTGTAATTGAGATATCATTGATATTTAACTTATGTTTTGCAATCAGGTGTAACATCAAATCCAACGGACCTTCAAATACTTCCAATTTAAAATTTAATCTGTCCACTGTTGTCCCACCCTTTATAAAAATGCTCTGAGCAATAGGTCTACCCAACCTGTAGCGAAGTTAATCAACCACAACAATATTTTATAAATAAAATTGACAACATAATCAAAGATAGGGGTTAAATAAAGTAATATCAACATGCCAAACATAATATATCGAGAATACTGTTGCATCATATAATTTATCTTATCACTTAAAAAAAAGCCCAAAACCTTAGAGCCATCCAATGGTGGAACAGGAAGCAAATTAAATGCAGCAAGCTGAAGATTGATACTCACAACACTGCTAATCAATAATACAATTGCATTGAATACTGTATTATTTGGAAGCAATACAACACAAAACTTATATAAAATTAAAAATATCATTCCCAATAGCACATTAGACATAGGACCTGCTAGAGCAGTCAATGCCATACCTGCTTTGCGATTTCTAAAATAACGGGTATCAATCGGAACCGCTTTAAAAAATAAAATACTAGTCAACAATAAAATCATATTTCCAATGGTATAATTGTGGGTTGTGACATCCGAGATAGAAGCTAGTACCATCATTCCCACAGTTGGCCACAACCGAATATGATTGAGCGGGCTCAACGCAATTCGCCCCATACTTTTTGCAGTTGGATCTCCCAATTTATAAGCCACAAACGCATGTGCCGTCTCGTGAATCGGAAAGGCAATAAACAAAATAATAATTCGGGCGATCAACATCATCATATCTTGCGTATTCATCGAAACCCTCCAAATAGATCATAAATTATATTATAATAAAACCTATTATATCGAGAAAGCAGGTAAAAAACAAGTTGTCACACAGTAAATTTTTGAAAAACAATTCAAAAACTTTTATTTTTCTGCAAAAAAGACTTGATTTCTTATTTCACATCTGTTAAAATACTAATGTTAGTCAATTTAGAAGTAACCAAGTAACTTATGGGAGGTGCAGATTATGGCAAAGTGTGATATCTGCGGAAAAGGCGTTACTTTCGGTATTAAGGTTTCCCACTCACATAGACGTTCTAACAGAACTTGGAAACCAAATGTGAAACGTGTAAAGGCTTTAGTAGACGGTAAACCATGCCGTGTTTATGCTTGTACCCGTTGTTTACGTTCCAATAAAGTAACTCGCGCAATCTAATTCACAAACGTAAAAAAAGGACTGTATTGATACAGTCTTTTTTTAATGCCCTTTTTCTATTCACATTGTGATTTTACCATTGCTTCCAATTCATAACCATTATTTTAGATTTGTTTACAAATTAATAGAGTATCTATCCTTAAACTATGTTAAAATAATACCAAACCAAAATTTATCTTATTGGGAGGCAAACAATGTCTAATGTTATGATATTGGGTTCTGGTGGATTTGGCACTTCTTTGGCAGTGCTATTGCACAAACATGGATATCATGTTACACTTTGGTCCGCATTTCAATCAGAAATTGACCAAATCCGCAAACATGGAGAAAATCAAAAGCTACTTCCTGGAATTCCAGTTGACCCATCTATTCAATTGACCACTGATATTTCTGTTGTAAAAGAAGCTGATATGATTATCTTTGCAGTACCATCTTTTGCTGTCAGAGAAGTGGCTCGTAAGACAAAGGGACTAATCGACTCAAATATTGTCTTAGTCAATGTGGGAAAAGGATTTGAGGAAAGCACACAAAAGCGTCTATCTGTTGTAATCAAGGAAGAATTTCCACAAAATCCCGTCGTTGTCTTATCTGGTCCATCCCATGCCGAAGAGATTGCCAGAGGTGTTCCTACAACAGTCGTGGCAACCTGCGAAGACCGCAAAGCTGCCGAATTGGTACAAGATATGTTGATGAATGCCACATTGCGCGTTTATGTCAACAATGATATGATAGGGGTAGAACTTGGAGGAGCGCTAAAAAACATCATTGCCGTTTGCGCTGGAATCTGTGATGGTATGGAACTTGGAGACAATTCCAAAGCAGCACTTATGACCCGTGGTATTGCAGAAATATCTCGTTTAGGGGTCGCAATGGGTGCAAAGGTAGAAACATTTGCAGGATTAACCGGTATCGGAGATTTGATTGTCACCTGTACCAGTATGCACTCTCGCAACCGGCGTGCTGGCATCTATATTGGTCAGGGAATGTCCGCGCAGCAAGCAATCAAACGAGTTGGCATGACAGTAGAGGGTTGTATTGCCTGTAAAGCCGCTTACGCACTCGCACATCAATACCGAGTGGATATGCCCATTGTAACCGAATTATATCAGGTATTATATGAAAACAAAGATATTCAGACTGCACTCAATGATTTAATGGATCGACCAAAAAGACATGAAGATGAACGCATTTGGCTATTGTCAAAATAACAATCCTCCATTTTATATTTCCAATTAACATCATGATGAAAACTACACAACTTTGATATTTTTTAGAGGGGAATACGATGATGAGATTAGGAAGTGCCGGAAACACACAAGGACCTGCTTTATATATATTGGAACAGATAAAGCAATACACAGTATTGTTCGAGTGTTATGAAGATTCTGATTGGACGCAATAGGTTGCAGTAAAAAATGATAACCAATTCTTTGCAGAAAGTCCAGAAGCATTACTCGGGCTGGTAACGATATATGAGCTAGTGGGAGAGGATTGGAATCAGTATTCTTCCTATAATCGAGAGCATATCTATCAGCGCAATCTTGAAGATTTTATTTAGCAAAAGTATCCAAGACACAAACATAAATCAAGGCAATTATAAAAGGGCTGTTTTCACAGCCCTTTTATTTTATAAGTATTTTTTAATTTTTTCTGGGATATTCTCTATATCTGTAGAAACCGTAAATGTAACCGTTACTTCATCCTTTACCAATGCTTCAACTTTTTCTACCAAATCAGCAAAGCCTTCCATATCTTTTTTATCTCCACCGATTCTCAAAATACCATCTACAAAAATATCCTTAATATCATAGTTTCCAGCCAATACTCCGGAAATAAAACCATAGAATACATCATAACCCTGAATATTGTATTCATCTGCATGGATTAAACGGACAGAACGAACAAGTTCAAATTGTAAGCTCATTGCCTTTTCGATACAAACCACACTGCCATTTGTTGTTTCTGCTGTTTTATTTACTGCATCAATTAATAGTTTTGTTTTTCCGAAGCCCTTGCTTCCTACGATTAGTTTAATCATTTTCGTTCCTCCTAATGTGGTTGTTTTATCGATATCTAAAACAAACCCAATACGTTTGACAATGTTATTTTAATTTTGCCAATAACGCTTCTCTGTCTGCTTCATAACCTGGTTTTCCAAGCAATGCAAACATATTCTTTTTATAGCTTTCAACACCTGGTTGGTCAAATGGATTGACTCCCAATATATAACCATCAATCGCACAAGCTTTTTCAAAGAAATACACCAAATAGCCAAACTCATGTTCATTGATTTCTGGCATTTCCAAAATAATATTTGGTGTTCCGCCCTCTGTATGAGCAATTACAGTGCCTTCTAATGCCTTACGATTGACAATTGACATATTTTGATTGGACAAGAAATTTAATCCATCCAAATTATCAGGATCATTTTTTACAAAGAAATCCTGTTTTGGTTTTTGAATATCAACTACTGTCTCAAATATGATTCTGGAACCATCTTGAATAAATTGACCCAAGGAATGCAAATCTGTAGAGAAAATAGCAGAAGATGGATAAACGCCTTTGTGGTCTTTTCCTTCGCTTTCTCCAAACAGTTGTTTAAACCATTCTGCCATCATGGCAAAAGCAGGGTCATAGCTTACTAACATCTCTACCATTTTGCCCTTTGCATGAAGTGCAGTGCGATAAGCAACATATTTATAACAATCATTTTGATCGATATCCGTATTACACAATTCCTTCTGTGCTTGTGCTGCACCTTCCATCATTTGAATGATATCGCATCCACTCACAGCGATTGGCAACAATCCAACTGGAGTCAATACAGAAAAACGTCCACCAACATCATCTGGAATGATAAAGGATTCATATCCTTCTTTATCAGCTAGTTCTTTTAATGTACCACGCGCTTTATCAGTTGTTGCATAAATTCTCTTTTTGGCTTGTTCTGGACCATATCGATTTTCTAACAACTCACGAAATACACGGAAAGCCAATGCTGGTTCTGTTGTTGTACCAGATTTTGAAATGATGTTCACAGAAATGTCTTTGCCTTCACAAATGGCTAAAATCTCATTTAAATAAGTAGGATTGATGTTGTTTCCCACAAAATAAATATCAGGAGTATCTTTTTTTAAGTTATTATAAAATGGAGATTTCAACAACTCTATTGCTGCTCTTGCACCCAAATAAGAGCCACCAATACCAATTACAATCAAAATATCTGAATCTGATTGAATTTGTTTTGCTGCTTTTACAATGCGCTGTGCTTCTTCCTTATCATAATCCGTTGGAAGATCCACCCAACCCAAAAAATCATTCCCCAAGCCGGTTTTGCCGTGAAGTTGTTGATGGGCTGCTGTAATAGCAGGCTGTAATCCTTTTAACTCATGCGGTTTTACAAAGTTTGATAGATGCTTATCATTTAACTTAATAGCCATAAAACTTCCTCCGATTTTTATTTATTTTAGTTCTGTTTCTATTTTACTATAAACAATTGTTTTTTTCAAGTCAAGAATTTAGATTTTTGAATCATATTTTCTAATATTTTTATGAAACAACTCAACAGATTCCACAGAAAAGTAAAATTTCATCCTTCTTATAATGATAGTTCTATTTCTATATGCACAAGTAGAGGTAAAGTCCATATGATTTTTTATCACATTGAAATTATTTTTTTCAGTAATATTGCAAATGCTTTCCAAAAGGTTCTCTTTCCCACTTCTTCTTTTGTGGTCAAATCAAAACTCTGAAGTAGCGCACCATCCATGACCACTTCAATTGTACCGACTTTGTGTCCTGCCTCAAATGGAGCTTTTACATTTTCATCTAAAGTCACTTTCATATCCACTTCTGGCACAGCACCTTTGGCAATTACCTGATTGGGAACAATTAAATCTGGCACTACTACTTCTACTTTATCCTTTAACCCCAACACAACGGGAATTGGTTCAACAATCACCTGTTCTACTGGTATCTCATAAGTCTCAAAATGTGCAAAGCCATAATCCAACAGTTTTGCCATATCTTCATTGCGCTCTGCGGAAGAACTCGCTCCCAAAATTACCCCAATAAATGTTTCACCATCTCTTGTTGCCCCTGCACTCAAACAATATCCCGCTTCATTGGTAAATCCGGTTTTAATTCCAATACAACCCTCATAAGTTCTCACCAAAGCATTGGAATTGCGCATTTTATATTCTCTTACGCCTTCTCGAATCGGATAGATATCCTGTTTTGTAAAGGTTTGTGCCTCTGGAAGCTGTATAAAATGGCGTGACATCAAAGCAATATCATAAGCGCTTGTGATATGTCCGTCCTCATGTAATCCACAAGCATTTACAAAATGTGTTTCATTCATTCCCAATTCCTTTGCTTTGGCATTCATCATCTCTGCAAAGGCTTCTTCACTTCCTCCAGAAAGATGTTCACCCAAAGCAACTGCTGCATCATTGGCGGAAGCAACTGCGGTTGCCATCATCAAATCATAAACACTCATCTGTTCTCCAGTATCCAGATAAATTTCTGAACCGCCCATTGATTTCGCATTTGCAGAAGCAGTTACAATATCCTCAAACTGAAGTGTCCCCTGCCCAATCCGTTCCAATACCAATGTCATAGTCATAACCTTTGTGATAGAAGCTGGTTCTAATGGCTCATGTTCATTTTTTGCATAGAGTATTTTTCCCGTAGACAATTCCATTAAAATTGCTGCTTTTCCACGGATTTCCAAATCCGTTCCAGAAGAATCAATGGATGGCTGTGCTGCTCCTTCTGCAAATACCGTATAGATGGAACATAAAAATAACATCGCCACTAAAAAAACTGCGCTCAGTCTTTTTTTCATAAATCAAACAACCCCTTTTTCCTATGAAGTATCATCTGTATATGGATACTTTTGGTAAAATCGATAAACGAGTTTATACATCTAATCAAAATTTATGAGTTTGATTGAAACTTTATAACCTTCCTTTCCAATATCCAGTATCATATGTATTTTACCTGTGTCATATTTCTGCTTGAAATCGTCTTAAATCTACAGATTTTTATATAAATTTATCATATTATATTCTGAATTGTTTGTCAATACTATGCACAAAACACAATGGATTCGATTGCTTTTGCAATATAAAAAAAGCCGCTGTGACTTTCATCACAGCGACTTTTTCGGAAATATTATGAAACGACGGTAAGATCTTCGTTTACAGTAAATGTTCTATAAATTACATCTTCACCAGTTTCTGAATATAAAGTCATTTGAATTGTATATTCACCTGGATCCAATATTTTTCCATTGAGTTTCAAAAAGAATATATTATATCCATCAAAACTAGATTCTCCGCTTATTTGTCTTGTACCAGACAAATAAGTACCTGGTCCAGTGATGACAACATCATCACCTGAAATCATCATTGGATAACTTCCATCCTTAGAATCCAATACAATCTTTAATTTATGATAACTATTAGAAATTACTTCACCAGTAAAACTTGTAACTGTATAATTTGCTTCTGGATCTGCTTCACCCGGTTTTTCAGTAATTTCTTCAGGCACTTTCACCATATCAACAAACTCAATCTGATAACCATAATTATTTTCAGTTACAAGGAAAAGTGTCTTAGCATCCATTCCAACATCTGTTAAATCCAATACATTTTGTCCTGCCTTAATTGCAATTTTTTTGCTATTTTGCAACACTGTTTCTTTGGATGGCTTATTTTCATAATCATTATATGCAATTGAGGATGGCATATAATAAACATATCCATTTCGGTCTGCAGTAAAGATAAAGGAAACATCGGTTTCAGAGTATCGAATCACTTGCATTCCTGACAATTGTGCCCCATAAAGATCTGTATAGAAAACACCTGATACAGTAGAACCATCATTAAATGCTGCAGTGATTGTATAGTTTACTTTTTCCATAAACATAGAACCGACTCTTAAAGAAACATAATAAGTCTTATTGTCTGATGTTGAGACATTACCCAATTTTAATGGACCTTTTGGACATCTTAACGCAAAGTTTGCAGAAGTCAATCCTGGTACTTCTTTATCAAAAACGATTTTAATTTGGTCGTCTGATATTGCGTTACAACTTACCATTTTAGCTGCAGATTCTTCTTCTTTAACAGGCTCTGCCTGAATACTAATTGGACCCAAAACAGGAGTTTCTTTGCCATCTTGCCCAATGCCTAGATAATATAAATCATAAGCAGTGCCAGCAGACAAATTTTGAATGTCCAATGTATTATATGGAATGGTAAAATCAAATCTTTGACCTTTCGCCTTAATATCATTTACCTCAATAGCTGCTCTCGCTCTAGCTTGTGTTTTTGCAACTGGAAGACAGTAAATTGTTCCAACAGAATCGGAAGCAAATTTAAATGATGCTGAGGTGTCAGAAGTTCTAACGATTTCTGGAACAGTGATTTGAGGACAATCATATCTACTTTCAAATTGCTTTTGAAGTACTTTATTGTCTGTCAAATCCACTTCCAAATAATAAGTATTATCATCATAATAAGCGGTTGTCAAATGATATGTTTTGCTGTCTGTGGTAGTGACATCTATAATTGTCATTTCAGAACCAGCAGGACAGAATACGCCAAAACTCTTTTTGGTAAGTGGCGTCGGGGTTGCTTTAGACAATACCACATCAATTTTACCGTTTTCAATTGTCTTGATTTCAGCAATATCAATACCTTCATAACCAGAAGCAACTGGTTTTTCTATTTCAGCACTAATTGCGACTGTTTGAACTTCTTCACTGATAAAATCTTCATATAAATCTGTAGAAGCATAATAGAGAGAATAAGAAGTATTCTTTTCCAAACCAGCTACAGGAATGGTATTGGTACCTTCTTTCATACCATATTTTACACCCTTTTCTCTAATTTCCTCTGGAGTAGGAGTCGCTCTAACTGCTCTAGTCGCCGCATTTGGCTGTACCAAACAATAAACATAACCTGGTTGTTCTGATTGGAAGGTGAAAACAGCCGCGTTATCCTCTGTACGAGATGCACCTGTACTCTCTTGTTCGCCTGAAGCAGCTTGGATTTGTACAGCGTCACTGACTTCGGAAATTACGCCTTCTTCTGTTTTAGAAACAAAATAGAAAGAATAAGCCCCTGCTTGTTCCAAATCAGAAATAGTGATTGTATTTTCCCCTGCCTGTACAGCTGCAAATACATTATTTTCAATAATTTCATCGGCGGAAGGTACAGTATCATCTGCCTTTAACACATAATAAATCGTACCTGCTTTGTCAGCAGTAAAGGAAATTTCAGCCTGTGTTTGACTGGTTCTAGTTGCTGTTACATCTGCAATCTGAACTGGTGCTTGAGCAGAAAAAGTAAACACTTTGCTGATAGTTCTGCCATTTGGCAACTGAATGTTTAGGGTATAATTGCCTTCTGGGTACTCTGCTGTTGTCAATTGATATACCTTATTTTTATCTGTATCATTTGTGGTATCAGCGCTTTCTACAGCAATATTTTCCCCATTTTCTGAAGTGATTGTAAAGGCATCTTTTGAGAGTGTATCCTTTGTTGCCACACTCAAAACAACGCGAATCTCATGATTGGACTGCGCCTGTGCCGTTTTTACGACAACGGTTTGATAAGGGTCTTCAGGGGTAACAATTTCTCCTGAAGAATCAGAATTCGATCCATTGCCTCCAAAATAAGTTTCTACACCATTGCTATTAAAACATTTACTTGGAGTTGGTACAGGACTAATTGCTCTTCCATCGGCGTCAAAACGATAAGTTTGTTTGTCTATCACAATATCTCCAGTCTGTTTGGAACCGTCTTCTGCAAAATAATATGTATAATTGTCAATTCGAATCAAACCAGTCTGCATAGCGCCATTGGCATCTGCAAAATAAGTTTTTCCATTATGTGTTATCCAACCAGTTGCCATATCTCCATTGGCATTGAGATAATACCATGTACCATTTAACAATTCCCAGCCGGTAGACATATCTCCTTTATCGGCAAGATAATACCACTTTCCATTGATTTCAGCCCAACCGGTCTGCATATCTCCATTCTGATTGAGATAATACCATTCGCCATCAATCTCTTTCCAGCCGGTTGCCATATCGCCACTGTTGTTGAGATAATACCATTTGTCATTGACCTTTATCCAACCAGTTGCCATATTTCCTTGTGCACCCAAATGGTACCACTGTTCTTGGTCTTTTAACCAGCCAGTTACCATGCTGCCGCTGTTGTTAAGGTAATACCATTGTTGACTATCATTTAGCCAACCAGTCTGCATTTTGCCATCCTGTGCAAAATAATACCAACTGTTATCAATTTGTTTCCAACCAGTTACTTCTTTATTATCTTCTTTCCAATTCCAATCTCCCTGATTATCTTGATTCCAAGCAGCAGAAACACTAGAAGCAGAAGAAGTGGCAATCATAGCAGTCAACAAAAATGATAACCATTTCTTAGAAGAATCTTTCATATATTAACTCCTTTCAATCATCCACCACAAAAAGCTGGTGGGATTACAGTTACCTCACTTTATTTTTTATTTTAACATAAGAAAAATCTTATGTCTAGTACTTTTATGCAAATCCTTTTACAAATTATTCAGGTATTCACAAAAATTTCCTGCTTTGGCTTTCACCCTTTTATCCACACCAAGCTCTCAGATAGATAGCATCATTTTAATTTGCCTAAAAAGATCCCTTGATAACATTCTGATAAATATGATATATTATTACAGATATATTTTAAAAAGTAAGAACTGGAAAGGACAACCATTTATGCAGAGAATATTGGGATATATGAGAAAAGCCATCCATGAATTTGATTTGATACAAGATGGAGATAAAATAGCGGTCGGTGTTTCAGGCGGCAAGGATTCGATTGTACTATTGCGTGGATTGGTGTTGTTAAAGCGCTTTATTGGCATTGATTATGAAGTAATCGCCATCACGCTTGATCCCGGATTTCAAGGAGTTTGGACAGATTATGGACCTGTTGAACAGATGTGTCATGAACTGGGAATAGAATACATCGTCAAACGCACAAAGATAGGAGAAATTGTCTTTGATGTCAGAAAAGAGCCCAACCCATGCAGCTTATGCGCCAGAATGCGCAGAGGCGCATTGCACGAAGCAGCAAAAGAATATCAGTGCAATAAAATTGCGTTGGGGCATCACTATAACGATGTGGTAGAAACCTTTGTGATGAATTTGTTTATTGAGGGAAGACTGGGTTGTTTCGCCCCAAAAAGTTATCTTTCCAAAAGAGATTTATGGATGATACGTCCACTGGTATTTGCTCCAGAAAAAGACATTCAAAAGGTGGTGCGAAAACACGAATTTCCAATTGTAAAATCCAAATGCCCAGCAGATGGTTATACCTCCAGACAAAAGACAAAGGAATTTTTACACCAACGCGAACGTGAAGATTGTGGGTTTACCTATCGATTATTTGGCGCTTTGCGGCGTTCTGGTTTAGATGGTTGGGGATTCCCTGAAAAAAAATAAAATAAATCTGACCAAACTTGCAAAATTATGTCATAAATACTATTTTCTTTTCAGAATAAAATTGTTATAATAAAATCAATTTATAAAAAACCGCACCTGTCAACCAAATTAGTATCATTGTTGTACGAAAAGTAACTGTGATTGTTGGGATTTACAGTGAAATTTCCAAATTTATTCCAGTCCTGAATATTTATACACAATATACTTGATTTTATTGTATAATGATGTATAATATACATTACAATGATTCGAAAAACTATCTATTATATGTATTGGAGGAAATACCCATGGCAAAATATCAAAAGGTTGTACTAGCTTATTCTGGAGGATTGGATACCTCTATCATCATTCCATGGTTAAAAGAAAATTACGGATGTGAAGTCATCTGCGTTGCTGGCAATGTGGGACAAGATGCAGAACTTGCTGGCTTGGAAGAAAGAGCACTTAAAACAGGTGCATCTAAATTATATATTGAAGATATTCAACAGGAATTCATTGAAGATTTTGTATTTCCAACACTAAAAGCGGGAGCAAAATATGAAAATTATCTGTTGGGAACTTCTTTCGCAAGACCTCCCATTGCCAAAAGAATTGTAGAGATTGCAAAACAAGAAGGTGCAGATGCCATTTGTCATGGCTGTACTGGCAAGGGAAATGATCAGGTTCGCTTTGAACTGACCATCAAAGCATTTGCTCCTGATATGCCAATCATTGCCCCTTGGAGAGTTTGGGATATCAAATCTAGAGACGAAGAAATCGATTATGCACAACAACACAACATTCCAATCAAATTGACCAGAGAAACCAATTATTCTAAAGATATGAATATGTGGCATTTATCTCATGAAGGATTGGATTTAGAAGATCCCGCTAACGAACCAAAATACAACGAAAAGGGATTTTTGGAAATGGGCGTATCTCCGGAGCAAGCTCCAGATACACCAACTTATATTACACTGACCTTTGAAAAGGGCATTCCTGTAGCGCTCAATGGCGAAAAGATGGATGGTGTAACTTTAGTGAAAACACTCAACAAATTGGGTGGTGACAACGGCATTGGTTTGTTGGACATTGTGGAAAACCGTTTGGTTGGCATGAAATCACGCGGCGTTTATGAAACACCAGGAGGAACCGTCTTATATCACGCACATGAAGTATTAGAAACCATTTGTTTGGACAAGATGACCCAACACTACAAGCAAAAATTGGCATTGGAATTCGCAGATTTAGTTTACAACGGTCAATGGTACACCCCATTGAGAGAAGCAATGTCCGCCTTTGTAGATAAAACACAGGAAACTGTAACCGGTGAAGTAAAATTAAAATTATACAAGGGAAATTTAATCAATGCTGGTGTCACCTCTCCATACTCATTATACAGTGAAGAAGTCGCAACTTTTGATGAAGATCATGTTTACAATCAAGCAGATGCAGAAGGCTTTATCAATTTATTTGGTCTTCCAATTGCTGTCAAAGCGAGACTTGACGCACAAAGAGAAGCACAAAAGTAAATACCAATCAGACAATACAAGGCTTTATATAAGATAAAGCCTTGTAGGGAACAGTACACTTTGTGCTGTTCCCTATCTTTATTTCAATCCATTGGAGGGAATCACTATGGCAAAAATGTGGGCAGGTCGCTTTAAAAAGGAAATTGATGAAAAAGTCAATGACTTTAACAGTTCCATTGCATTTGACTATGTGATGTATGAACATGACATTCAAGGCAGTATCGCACATGCAACCATGTTGGGCAAACAGGGCATTATCGAACAACAGCAAGCAGATGAGATCATACAGGGATTAGAACAAATTTTAAAGGATATTCAAAATGGAGCATTGGAATTTGACAGCACAGCAGAAGACATTCATATGTTTGTAGAAGCGGAATTGACTGCGCGATTGGGCGCCGCTGGAAAGCGATTGCACACCGCACGAAGCCGCAACGACCAAGTGGCATTGGATATCCGCATGTATTTAAAAGATGAAACCATTGCCATTCGTGATATGGTAAAGGAGCTGATTGAAGTAATTTGCGAGTTGGCTTCACAACACACCCAAACGGTCATGCCAGGCTATACACATCTACAGCGTGCGCAGCCGGTGACCTTTGCCCATCATATCATGGCTTATGCACAGATGTTATTGCGTGACATGGGCAGATTGGAAGATACTTATAAGCGTATGAATTATCTTCCTTTGGGAAATGGAGCACTCGCGTCCACCACCTATCCCATAGACAGGGTGTTGGTATCTGAGTTGCTTGGATTCACCGCACCGACACAAAATAGCTTAGATGGCGTATCCGACCGCGATTTTTGTATGGAACTCGCCAATGCCATTGCAATCATCATGGTACATCTATCCCGTCTTTCTGAAGAAATTATCATGTGGTGTTCTTGGGAATTTAAGTTTGTGGAATTAGATGACGCCTATGCCACAGGTTCCAGTATTATGCCTCAGAAAAAAAATCCAGATATTGCGGAATTGGTACGGGGAAAAACCAGCCGAGCCATTGGCAATTTAACCACATTGCTCACCATGATGAAAGGGCTGCCTCTGGCATATAATAAGGATATGCAGGAAGATAAAGAAGCGATTTTTGACTCAGTAAAAACTGCAAAACTGTGTATTGGCACCTTTATCCCAATGTTAAAGACCATGCGTGTACAAAAAGAGCGTATGCGCACAGCAGCAGCAAAAGGATTTATCAATGCAACAGATTGTGCAGACTATCTAGTTAAAAAGGGACTTCCATTTCGAGATGCCTATAAAATAACTGGTGGATTGGTCGCCTACTGCATTGACCAAAACAAAACACTAGAAACACTTACCATAGCGGAATATCAAGAGGCAAATAAATTATTTGATACGGATATATTCGACGCCATCAGTTTGGATACCTGTGTCAAAGGAAGAAATGTCTTGGGAGGTCCTGCACCAGAAATGGTTGAACTTCAAATTGCACAGGTACAATCACAATTGCACAACGCTTAAAAATTTTTAAATCGAATAGAAAGAAGAAATCGTATGGAGAAGATAAAAGTTGGTATCATCGGTGCTACAGGATATGCAGGCATAGAACTGATTCGCATTCTACTCAACCATCCAAATGTCACACTGACAGCACTTAGCTCTGTCAGCTTTGAGGGAAAAGCAGTCAGTGAAGTATATCCCAATTTAACTGCTATCTGTGATGATGTTTTGGTCAATGAAGATATTGTCATCGAAAAAAGTGATGTGATCTTTGTTTCTTTGCCACATGGTCTATGCGAAGCATTGGCATACAAAGCAGATAGTAAGGGGAAAAAAATCATCGACTTGGGTGCGGATTTCCGTCTTGTAAAGGAAGAGGATTATCAAGAATGGTATGGGCTGAACTATCAGCAAAAAGCACTGCACCAAAAATCCTGTTACTGCATTCCAGAACTTCACCGAGAGGCAATTACCCCAGAAGTTTCTATTATCGCAAATCCCGGCTGTTATCCAACCAGTATTGCTTTGGGATTGGCTCCCATCATCAAGAGTGGATTGGCAGATTTAAATAGTATTATCATTGATTCCAAATCCGGTGTCACTGGAGCTGGTCGAGGTTTATCCCAAACGACACATTATCCAGATTGTAATGAAGCATTCTCCCCCTATAAAGTGGCACAACACAGACATACACCAGAGATTGAACAGATTATCACTCAGCTTGCACAAACACAGACAAAAGTGACCTTTGTTCCCCATTTATTGCCGCTAAACCGTGGAATTATCTCTACGATTTATGTCAATTTAACTGGAGAAGTTCAGGAAAATGCACTAAACTGTATCTATGATAGATTTTATCAAGATGAAATGTTTGTTAGAGTATTGCCAAAGGGCGCAACTGCCAATTTAAAACACGTCAAATTTTCCAACTACTGTGATATCTCACTGCATTATGATGCACGCACCAAACGACTGATCATTGTATCAGCCATTGATAATATGGTAAAGGGCGCAGCAGGACAAGCAATTCAGAATATGAATATTTTATACCATTTACCAGAGGATACCGGTTTACATTTGATTCCACCAGCATTCTAAGGAAGATAAGGAGATATTATCATGATTAAATTTGAAGGGTTTGATTTTGTTCCAAATGGAGTCTGTGCACCAAAAGACTTCTTGGCAAGCGGAATCCATGTTGGTATCAAAGCCAATTCCAGTCCAGATAAAAAGGATTTGGCACTCATTTACAGTCGCAAGCCCTGTACAGCAGCAGCAGTCTATACCCAAAATCAAGTAAAGGGAGCACCCATCGCGATTTGTAAACAAAATTTACAAAATAAAACTGCACAGGCGGTTATTGTCAATAGTGGAAATGCCAACACCTGCAATGCAGACGGAGAGCAAAAAGCACAGATGATGTGCGACTTGGCGGCTGAGGCACTTGGCATTGATCCAAAAGATGTCATTGTAAGCTCTACAGGAGTGATTGGAAAGATTATGCCGATTGAACCTATCCAGCAACATATCAAAGAACTTGCAGCTGCGTTAAATGAACACGGAAATACCGACGCTGCTGAAGCCATTATGACCACCGATACAGTATCCAAAGAAGTGGCAGTGACCTTTGATTTGGGAGGAGTACCCTGCACCATTGGTGGAATGGCAAAGGGCAGTGGTATGATCCATCCAAATATGGCAACAATGCTCTGTTTTATTACCACCGACGTGGCAATAAAACCAGATTTATTGCAAAGTGCTTTGACCAGAGTAGTAGATGATACCTTTAATATGGTTTCTATTGATGGGGATACCTCTACCAATGATACTTGTGCAATTATGGCTTCTGGAACCGCAGGCAATCCTATAATTGATACGATGAATGGTCCAGAATTCCAAAAGTTTGTAGATGGGTTATACATTGTACTGATGAATCTTTCTCGCAAAATTGCAGCTGATGGAGAAGGTGCTACAAAACTATTGGAATGTACCGTATCTGGAGCAGTGAACATCCAAAATGCCAAACGCATTGCCAAAGGGGTTATCACCTCCACACTATTCAAATGCGCCATGTTTGGAGAAGATGCCAACTGGGGTAGAATTCTTTGTGCCATTGGTTATAGTCAGGCAGATTTAAACATTGACCAAGTAGAAGTCATTCTCTACTCCAAAGCGGGAAGCATTTTAGTCTGTCAGCATGGTTCAGGCGTTGCCTTTAGCGAAGAACTAGCAGCGGAAATTTTAAAGGAAGATGAAATTAAAATCATTGTCAATTTAAAAGATGGTGATGGAGAAGCCATCGCATGGGGTTGTGATTTGACCTACGATTATGTTAAAATCAATGGAGATTATCGCACATAGTGGTGATAGAATCAGTATTTGGAAGAAAGTGGAGTAACCGCAATGAAATTGATACAAACACAGGGATATCGCTTGCTTACAACAGGGGTGTGTGCTCCAAATGGATTTTTGGCTTCTGGAATACACTGTGGATTGCGAAAGAATAAATCAAAAAAGGATTTATCCTTGATTTATAGTCCAGTTCGTTGTAACGCCGCAGCAGTTTATACCCAAAATCAGGTAAAAGGCGCTTCCATTGCTGTTACAAAACGACATTTGGCAGATGGCATGGCACAAGCAATTATCATCAATAGCGGAAATGCCAACACTTGTAATGATGATGGGGAGATCAAAGCGCAGATGATGTGCGATTTAACCGCTGAAGCCCTGCAAATTTCGGCAGATGATGTATTGGTTGCTTCCACTGGTGTCATTGGACAAACACTCAACTTAGCTCCCATTGCCAGAAATATCGACCAGTTGGCAATGGCATTGTGTGATACAGGAAATGACGACGCAGCAGAAGGGATTTTGACACTGGATACCTGCAAAAAAGAAATGGCAATTGAGTTTACAATTGGGGAACACACTTGTAGAATAGGAGGAATGGCAAAAGGCAGTGGTATGGTGCACCCAAATATGGCAACCATTTTGTGCTTTATCACAACCGATATTGCAATTACCTCCACTTTGCTGCACAAGGCACTTTCTGATGTAGTTGCGGACACCTTTAATATGATTTCAATTGATGGAGATACCTCCACCAATGACACCTGTGCAATTTTGTCCTCTGGCATGGCAAAAAACACTTTAATCCAACAGGAAAACAGCGAAGCATATCGGTTATTTGTACAGGCATTGCGGGTTGTTTTAACCAATCTTTCCAGGGCGGTGGCACGAGATGGAGAAGGTGCTACCAAATTGTTAGAATGCAACGTATCAGGAGCAATCGATATCCAAAATGCGAAACGATTAGCCAAGAGTGTGATAACCTCTACGCTATTCAAATGCGCCATGTTTGGAGAAGACGCCAATTGGGGTAGAATCCTGTGCGCAATTGGTTACAGTCAGGCAAATTTTAATTTAGAGAAAATAGAAATATATCTGTGTTCCCAAGCTGGCACAGTCATGGTGTGCAAAGATGGCAAGGGAGTCGCCTTTGACGAACAACAGGCACTGCAAATTTTAAAGCAACCGGAAATTCAAATTGTCATTCACTTACAAGATGGAGACAAATCAGCAGTTGCATGGGGTTGTGATCTAAGTTATGAGTATGTCAAACGCAATGGAGATTATCGCAAATAAACAGAATAGGAGATTTTGAAGATGGGAATGGTAGAAAATGCAGTAATGGCACAGATTTTAGTAAGTGCGCTGCCATATATTCAAAAATACGATCAAAAAATCATTGTTGTCAAATACGGCGGCAATGCAATGACCAGTGAAGAGCTAAAAAATGCGGTGATGACTGATGTTGTGCTGTTGTCTTCCATTGGAATCAAAGTGGTTTTGGTCCATGGTGGGGGTCCTGAAATTAATGAAATGCTGCAAAAGATAGGCAAAGAAAGCAAATTCATCAACGGCCTGCGCTATACAGATAAAGAAACTGCGGAAATTGTACAGATGGTCTTGGCAGGTAAAGTCAATAAAAGCCTTGTTTCCCTGCTCCACCAGCATGGCGGAAGAGCGCTAGGACTCTGTGGAACCGATGGCAATATGATTGTTTGTGAGAAAAAGCAAAGTAGTATTGATTTGGGATATGTCGGTGAAATTACAGATGTCAATGTAGCACCCATCATCGACGCTCTGGACAAGGGATATATTCCAGTTGTTTCCACTGTAGCAACTGACGACCACGGCGAAATTTACAACATCAACGCAGATACAGCGGCTGCCAAAATAGCGGCTGCATTGCAGGCGGAAAACCTCATTTTAATGACCGATATCAAGGGACTGCTCAGGAACAAAGATGATGAAAGCACACTGATACCAGAGGTCAATGTCAGCGAGGTGCCAAACCTGATTCGACAAGGCATTATTTCTGGAGGTATGATACCAAAGATTGAATGTAGTGTAGAGGCAATCCGACGAGGGGTAAAAAAAGGTTTTATCATTGATGGTCGGATTCCACATTCTATTTTGATTGAACTGTTTTCCGACGAAGGAATCGGAACCATGTTTATTTAATGAAGAAACAGAGGGGGTTTTATTTTGGGTCATCTAAAAGATTTGGATAAACAACATATTGTCAACACCTATGCGCGTTTTGATGTTCTCATTCAAAAGGGCAAAAATGCCACCTGTTGGGATGAGCAAGGAAAAAAATACATCGATTTTACTTCTGGCATTGGAGTAAATTCTCTTGGATTCTGCAACGATGACTGGACACAGGCGGTCTGTGAACAGGTAAAAACACTACAGCATATCAGCAATCTATACTATACTACACCAGATATCACACTGGCAGAAAAATTGACACAAGCAACTGGTTATGATAAAGTATTCTTTGCAAACTCAGGTGCAGAAGCAAATGAAGGCGCAATTAAAGTCGCTAGAAAATATAGCTTTGACAAGTATCAAACACAACGCAATGTCATTATTACATTGGTCAATTCATTTCACGGTCGAACGGTTACCACCCTAGCTGCCACCGGACAAGAGGTATTTCATCAATATTTTTATCCCTTTACAGAGGGATTTCGATATGCGCAGGCAAATGATATTGAAAGTGTCAAACAACAAATTGATGAAAATGTCTGTGCAATTATGTATGAATATATACAGGGTGAAGGCGGCGTTTTGCCATTAGAATCAGATTTTATCCAACAAGTAGCGGAAATTTGCAAACAAAACGACATCTTATTGATTGCTGACGAAGTTCAAACTGGAATTGGTCGAACTGGAAAATTATTGGCAGGAGAACATTTTGGAATACGGGCAGACATTGTAACGCTTGCCAAAGGATTGGGCGGCGGGCTCCCGATTGGCGCAGTGCTCTGCAATCAAAAAACTTCTAAAGTGCTGGGATTTGGTGACCATGGCACCACTTTTGGGGGAAATCCAGTGGCTTGTGCTGGTGCAAATGTCTGTATCAATCAAATCAGTGACCCTGCATTTTTACAACAGGTGGTACAAAAAGCAAATCATATCAAAGAAACATTATCCAAAGTGGAAGAAGTCACAGAAATTTCTGGTATTGGGTTGATGATGGGATTAGAACTAAAGACAAAAACTGCAAAAGAAGTTGCAGCAGAGTGCTTAAAGCGCGGGCTATTGGTACTCACTGCAAAGACAAAAGTGCGATTGCTCCCACCGCTCACCATCAACAATCAAGAATTAGAAGAAGGTATACAAATTTTAATTTCTGTATTAAATCAATAGAGAGAGGGAACAGAATATGAAACACTTATTAAAAATGCTCGACCTAAATAAACAGGAAATTATCAGTCTATTAAATTTGGCAGATCAATTAAAATATGAACAAAAACATGGGATTAAACATCACCGTTTAGCTGGCAAAACCCTTGGTATGATCTTTCAAAAATCCTCTACAAGAACGCGTGTCTCATTTGAGGTGGGTATGTATCAATTGGGAGGCACCGCCTTATTTTTAAGTTCTAAAGATCTACAGATTGGTCGAGGAGAACCTGTTCAGGATACTGCCAGAGTACTCTCTCGCTTTTTAGATGGCATTATGATACGCACATTTGAACAACAGGAAGTAGAGGATCTAGCAAAATATGGCTCTATCCCAATCATCAATGGATTGACAGATTTTTGCCATCCCTGCCAAATTTTAGCAGATTTAATGACCATTCGAGAATTCAAAGGCAGCTTTGAAGGTTTAAAAATGTGTTATCTGGGTGATGGAAACAATATGGCCAATTCCCTCATTGTCGGGGGCTTAAAGGTGGGTATGAATGTATCCATTGCCTGTCCAAAAGAATATCAACCAGACAAAGAAGTACTTACATTCGCAGCGGATTTCAAAGATAAATTCCAAATGACAGAAAACTCCATCGAAGCAGCAAAAGACGCAGATGTGGTTATCACAGATGTTTGGGCATCTATGGGACAAGAAGAAGAAAAAGCACTGCGCGAAAAGGTCTTTGCAGGACGTTATCAAATCAATGATGAAGTCATGGCAGCTGCCAAACCAGATGCAATGGTCTTACACTGTTTGCCAGCACATCGCGAGGAAGAAATCACCGAAAAGGTATTTGAAGCCCATGCAGAAGAAATCTTTGAGGAAGCAGAAAATCGTTTACATGCCCAGAAAGCAGTTTTAGTTCGGGTAATGGAAAAATAATATTTATCCATAAAGCCTAAAAAAACAGATCTATTATCTGTTTTTTTAGGCTTAATACTGATTTTTTAAAAAAGTGAAACTGAAATGAAAAAAATCAGCCTGTTTATTTGTATTTTATGTGAGAGGGGATGACATCCATGTACAACTCGTCTGATATCAACGAAGAAATACAGCAACTGCTCGAGACATATTCCAAAATGATTATAAGTATCGCATACACTTATGTCAAAAACATGGCAGATGCGGAAGATATCTCTCAAGAGGTATTTGTAAATTTAATGACTCACAAGGTGAATTTTGTTGACAGTGAACATCAAAAAGCATATATTATTCGTACAACGATTAATCATTGCAAAAATCATCTCAACTCCTCTCAATTTAAAAAGACAATTCCGCTTGAAGAAAACTTATCGTATATGCCCCATGAAGAAAGTGGTCTATTAGATGTAGTGACTAAACTTCCAACAAAGTATCACTCTGTAATTCATCTTTATTATTATGAAAATTATTCTATCAAAGAAATCGCAAAAATTCTTCACAAACATCCCGCAACAGTAGGCACACTACTCGCACGCGGACGCAAACTGTTAAAAAAACAATTGGAAGGAGAGAATTATGATGTCTGATAAAAAGAGTTTTCAGAACGAATATAAAAAGGTAATCGATAACCTTCCAATCAGTGACGATTTTTACCAAAAAACTGCATTAAAAATGAAACAAGCCTATGAATCACAAGCTCACAGTGAAAACACACATGATGTACTGTTGGAACAGCCTCATTCTAACCGAAAAACATCTGGAATTTCTATCTGCAAAATTTCTTCTATCGCTGCTAGTTTCATGTTGACATTTGGATTGGGGACAGCGGGATATTTTGGTATACAGGGGAATATCAATTACAGTGTTATTGGGGCACCTGTATTGAGTTCTAGCTATCACATGGGAACATCTGAGGGAACACAATTACTTCCTCCTGAATTATCGTCACAATCGCAAGAAGTCTCCAATGAAAATCAAATCATCTCTCAACCACTCATAAAGAAAAAAGCAAATGTTTTCAGTATTTTATTTGAAGAACAAATGCCGCAACAGCCACCACAAAATGAAATACTACAACCACCACCGTCTTCAGTTGACCATTTCTCCTCTTATATTCCATCAGATATCCCTTCTCAATCATCTAATGGAACCACTTCTCCAGATTCATCTATCCGAATGGAATCCGACCAATCCCAAAGCAGTCAAGTACAATCGCAATCATCCACCCAAGACACAACAAATAGCCAAACTATAACAGATAAACCAGATACCAAAACGGAATCTTCCCAACAGACGGAAAAATCGGATAACTCCAAACAGCAAAGTCAGGATACCACACAGGAATCCCAATCTATGCAAGAGATACAAGCAGCAGATCATCAAAATGAAGCTTCTGCCATTACAGCTCCAGCACCACCGGGCGCTAAGTCCATTACAGAAGCTTACCAGGTGGGTGTCAATGCCGATAATGCGGAACTTGCATGGAATGAAATAGCAGGCAACCACGAAAAAAATATACTGGAAAATACCATTTTAGGAAATATGATCTTTCAAAGAAATCTCATCTATATTTCCCCCGAACTACAAAACTATGTGGGACAGCAAAATTATTTAACTTGGTATCATCAATTTTGCAAAAGAGGGACTTCCAGCTTAAAATACGGTTTTTATCGCCGATATCTGGAGGATTATTCTGCAAATCTCAATGTATTGGGCTGTAGTTTATGGGCTTTTATTCAGGATTTCCAGATTCCTAAAGAAGATTTTATCAGATTATATCAAGCAAGTGAACAATATCCATATGGCTACTTCTATCAAGCAGAATCCAAAGAAGCATATCAAAAATATCAATGTTATTTAACCGATGCGCAAGTCGATGCTCTATACAGCGGCGAACAAGCGCAGGTGTTAAAACAATTTAAAGGGTATGAGGCAGTTTATCACAACGACCAATTATTTCCATATATTTGGTTTGAAGTGCACACTGCAGAGGATTATCTAAATTATGGATTCACTGTGGAACAAATTCAAACTATTTTGACACAAATGTCTGCAAAAACTTCTGTGGATGGTATCAAAAACAAATTTAATACAAAGTACATTGCACAACAGTTGGAAGCTATGAAAAATACACAATCATAAAAACTGCTATAGGATATCCTATAGCAGTTTTTATGATTGTAGATTCAAATCACGATAACAATCTTGCAATGTTTTACAAGACTGTTTAAATTGTTTTAATTCCTTTTCATTCAGTGGTAAAGAAAGCACCTTACGCACACCGTTTCGGTTTACAATACAGGGAACACCCACATAAACACCATGTTCATCATACTCCCCTCTTAACATCGCCGATACCGTCAGTACACTATTTTCATCGCCAAAAATGGCTTTTGTAATCCGCACCAATGCCATTCCTATTCCATAATAAGTCGCCTGTTTGGCTTTGATAATCTGCTGTGCAGCGCCTCTTACCTGGTTGCTAATATTTTCCATATCCTGATAACTGCACCTGTTTTTTGACTGCGCACAAATATCTAAAATGGGCTTTGTCGCGAACATTGCCTGTGACCAAGGAACAAACTCACTATCCCCATGCTCTCCAATGACATAAGCATGTACATTGCGTGGATCAACAGAAAAATATTCTCCAAGTAGATATCGCAGTCTTGCAGTATCCAAAGCAGTGCCACTACCCAATACCCTTCTAGGATTAAAACCAGATAATACACAAGTAATTCTTGTCATAATATCCACTGGATTGGTTGCCACTAGAAAAATCCCATTGAATCCAGATTCTGTCACTGGACTGATAATAGAACGAAACACCTTTGTATTTCTCTGTAATAAATCCAAACGAGATTCTCCAGGCTTTTGCGCTACTCCTGCACAAATCACCACAATATCAGCATTGTTACAGTCCTGATAGGTTCCCGCATAAATCTTCATATTTGCCGCAGAAAACGCCAATCCATGATTTAAGTCCATCACCTCCCCTTTGGCTCGTTCTTCATCGATGTCAATCAACACCAATTCATCGCATACACTCTGATTTAATAGTGCATAAGCATAGCTCATTCCGACCATACCTGTTCCAATTAAAACCACTTTTCTTCGATCTTCTGTAATCACAATCTATCACTCCTTTGATTCAGTTTAATCATATCATTGACCAAAGAGCAAAAGATTTATTCAATATACAAAGCCAAAATAGAAGTTTAAAAAACATCTGTTTTAAAACATAAATGTAAAATATATCATATATTTTATCAATTATAAAACTATAGTTTGTTATTATAGTCATTATATCAATTAAAATTCTCAATATCTATTGCTATACCCTATCAAATAAACAATACACTTCCCGTAAAACAAACTATAGTTATTAAACCACATTGTATCAGTAATATTCTCAAAAAACAATATGTTTTTCCGTGTTTTACAAACCGTCTAGAAAAATAACGTAACTTATGATAAAAAAGAATACCATATCCTCAGGATATGGTGTTCTTTTTTTATGATATCATCTCTTCTTCTGTCTTCTTTTTCACATATGCACGATATTGTATGATAAAAATGACAATCACTGCTATGACCAACAAAACTTCAAGCAAGATAATCCACAAACTATAAGTTGTCTTTTCCGAATGTTGTACAATTACTTCACAGACCGCCTGATAATCATTTTCTTCTGATTGAAATGTAATCGTTGCAGTCCCTTCGCCAATTGCTGTAATCAGTCCCTTGTTGTCCACTGTAGCAATCAATTCATTGGAAGTCACTGCATTCAATCTAGGAACTTCCAAACCTGCAGGTTCTGTATCAAATATCATTTGATAGGTTTCTTTTGCATCCAGCGTAATACTATCTTTTGACAAGATAATTTTTTCTGGTTTTTCTTCTTCTACTATCTCTTCTTGTTGTTGATAGTTCACAGTGATATTCATACCATCTATCTGGGCACTGATTGTTGTTTCAGGATTTTGAAGAAACACAACTCCAGAAGCGACAATCTTAGAATCATCTGCATTTTGTAAGACACATAATATCTGTTGTCCTGCCACCAAATTCTTGAATGTAAAGTTACCATTTTCGTCCGTTTTGGTTTCAAATACACCATCATCATTTTGAAGTTGTATATGGCGATTTTTTAAGACGGCTTCTCCCTGTGTCAATGTACCGCTCAACACCTGATTGGCAGAAGCAGTTACCTGTTTTACCACCTTTACCACACAGGTTTTATAAACTGCTGAACTGTTAGACTCCGCAGTAATGGTTGCAATCCCCTCTTTTTCTGCATGAATCACGCCATACCGATTTACCGTTGCGACTGTTTCATCTGAACTGGTATAGGTCACTTCTTTACTGCTGGCACTATCTGGTGTAATTTGCGTATAAAGTGTCCGTTGTTCTCCAACTTTCAACTCCATATTTTGCGTTTCCAATACAACATTCTGTGGAGATTTTCCACTATATACCTTTACTTGACATTTTGCAACATTGGTGTTATTTTTTCTCAGATTGATATTTGCAGTACCAGCGCCAACTGCTGTTATCTTTCCTCCAGATGTTACCTTTACAACTGAAGTATTAGAAGAAGTCAATGTATAATCATCGGTACCCCCATTTTGTATCTCTAGTTGATACTCCTGTTCTAAATACAATTTGACGCTTTCCCGATGAAAAGAAGGCGCCGTTTCTGGCACGGCTGTTACACAAAATGTCATCATACAAATCATGCACACTGCACTCCAAATAGCCGCCCAATGTTTTGCTTTTATCACCTATTTATCACTCCTTTTCATTGTCTTTTCAGTGGGCGATTGTCGTCTCCCAAATTTAATTGAAACGTACATTGATCAAAAATTTGATTAAAATACTGTGGATAACTGGCAGCCAACTGGAATGGCATATAAGCATCACTGCCCGAAATATCAAAAAGATAAGGATATTTTTTAAAATGACCTTGATATCGCTGTATAAAATCCAAAATTCCCTGTTGAATATCCAAAACCACCTTGTGATTTGCCGTTTCTGGTTTGCCAAAACGAAAGGTTGGTTTGCCAGATTCATCAAAACAAAATCCCTTCAAAGAACCTTCACAAGAGCTCAATAAAAATTCAAAATAAACATTGTGATCTAGCTTTGGATTGTGGTGATAAAGTGCATCCCGGTTAAACGAATGAGAAAATAAATAAGAAACTAGGCGCCCGGATTGTAACAGAGCCTCACTTGCATCTGGTTCTGCATTATGTGGGGTATTGGTACCTGCTATCATTCCATAAACGCGACAGGGTATCTGCCATTTTTGTTCTACCAAAGTACTCAATGAAATGGCGCCACTTCCTGCCCAGCCAACATCTACTGCACATACCTTTTGACAACCTTTTAGTATTTGTTGAAAATACTGTTTTGCCGCCTTGGACTGTTCTTCATAAACTTCTAAAATTTGTTCCCATTTTTCCAACAACAATGTTTCTAATAATTTTGCCCCTTTATCATCCAATTTTCTCTTCCAAAATTCAGGGCGTTTTGTAAACTGCACCGAAAATACCGATTCCAGCTCCATTGCTTGTACAGCTTGTTTGAGTGTAATATCGGTATTGATTCTATGATAAATAAATCGTCTAAAAAAGTCATACCGAAATCGATAAGCTGTCAACTTTACAGCCGCCATTCGAGACCAATAGACATATTCGCTATTGTTCCCAGGAAACAATTGGTCATAAACTTTTTTTAATATCTCTCCATCTCTTGCTAAAAACAACACCTTATCGATTCCATTGGTCTGTGCATAGCGATGAACAAACATACAATAACCCAACACAAACAAACCACCACAGGCAAACCCATATTCATAAGCCATAGAATATTGTCTGATTCCATTGTGAAAATGTGAATTGACAATTCCCTTATAGGCAGAGCCGACCAAATAGGACATACAACTAGAACGCTGCGGAATACCTGCTTCGGTGACATTTTGATAAAAATAAACGTCAAAGTCATTTTCTTTCGCGCGCCTTTGATCCGAGTTTGGATTGTCTCCAACATGGATATATGTCTTTTGCTTACCAAACTTCTTTTTGACCAATGAATAAAGAGTCCCTTCATATTTTGATAATCCTTGGTCACAGGACACAAACAGTTCTGCAAAACCACTGTAACCACAGTGATGAAGCAATTTCTCTATCAAATCTTTTGTCAGATACATATCAGACATTACAATTACCGTTTTCCCCTGTTGTATCAATTGTGTGACCACTTGTTTCATATAGGGATTCGCATAACAGAGTTCTAATTCTGTTTCAAATTCCAACTCCGCCCCAGATTTTGCCTCGATACCAATATATTCCTCTAAATAATCATAGATATCATAAAGTGTCACTTCATAGGTTCCAAAGTTTTTTTTCTTTCGTTCCCTTGCCTTCCATTCGGCATACATACGTAAACGCTTAAAATCAAGATAGTTTTGTTTTTCTTCCAATATATAAAACAAATCCTCTGGCAATGCAAATGGACGAAAAATCAAGGTATCAAATATATCAAAAGAAATCACATCATATTGTGACAACGTTTGACACAATTGTTCTGGCGTTTTTCGCTTAGATAGATATGATTCACTGATATTGACCTTTATTTCTCCACGCTCTTCATTGGTCTGTACAAATTCCGGCACTTTTCGAAACAAATAATAATTTAGGTTCAAACGCAATAGCAACATCCATGATTTTAAACGAGATCTACGATGTTCCTGCTTATGGGTATCCACATAACCCTCATATACTGTTCTAATTTGAGGAACCCGTCTTACACATAGATGATAAAATGCGTCTTTGCACTTTTTTAATAATTTACGCACTCAAAAGCTCCTTTTATTCATTAAGTAATCAACTGTTGATAATAATTCAATACAACCGGTTTCACTTGGTCAATCAAATATCTTTCTGGCAGATAAGCATGTTGCTTTATCTGGTTATAAAGATGACTGTCATTCAACAATAAATTCATTGCACTGACCAGTTGTCGTGGCTGTTGTACTGAAAATAATAAGCCATTCACTCCATTTTCCAATAAATCGACATGCCCTTTTACTTCAGATGCAATGATTGGCAGATGACACAACAGCGCTTCCATAATATTAAAAGGCAATCCCTCGGAAAAACTCGCTGAAATTGCCGCATCTGCTATCTGATAAAGGGAATTAATCTGATCGATTCTTCCCAAAAACAATACATTTTTTTCAATTCCCAATTTTTTTGCCTGCTGTTTACAGGCTTCCAATTGGTTTCCATCTCCTGCAAATAGCAATTTCACTGGTCTTTGTGCTGGGTCAATTTGAGCCAAGGCATCTAAAATAATGGTTTGATTTTTTCTTTTTGAAAACTCTCCTACACAGAGAAAGACAAAATCTTCTTTGGCAATTTTCAAAGAGTCACGCACCTTGCTTTTTTCTTCTTCTGAATAGGTCGGAAAATGAGTTTGTTCAATTCCCATGCCATCGATAAAGTGAATCTGTCTGCCCAAATGATACCGATTGGCAATTTTGTAGTCCTCTTGGTTCATCACCATCAATTCATCCACCCTGCCAGAAGTCAACTTTTCACAAGCCAAATAAAGTTTTGATTTTAAACTTTGATTGTCTTCAAATAGATAGCCGTGAGAAGTATGTACAACGGTCGCCTTCCGATATCCAGAAAGCATTATCGCACCCCGGCAAATTAGACCTGCCAGTGTTGCATGAGAACTAATCAATTGATATTTTTCCTTCCGAATCAGTGCAGCAAGTTTTAAAATTGTTTTTAAATTGGAACCTGAGAAATGGCGCTTGCTAAAAGAAAGATCAATGCTGCGATCTACTTCTGGCAAATCAACGATTCCTTCTGTTACAATATGTATTTCCCAACCCATCTGTTTATAATACTCCAGATAAGAACGGTGAAAATAAACAATATGAGAGGCTCTCGAGGCACAAAAAAGAACTTTCTTCATGATTGATTTCCCAAATTCAAAGATTTTTCATACGCTTTACAGACTTCTTTAGAAGGACCAAACATCTTCATTTCACCCTTGTCCAACCACAGCGCATTTTTACAAATTTTTTGTACCTGCCCCATAGAATGGGACACAAATAATACTGTCGTTCCTTCTGTCATCATCTCGTTAAGGCGCTTTTCGCACTTCTCACGAAATTTGATATCACCAACAGACAACACCTCATCAGCAATCAAAATATCAGCCTGTACCAAAGTGGCAATTGCAAACCCCAATCTAGAGCGCATACCAGAAGAATAATTGCGCAGGGGAACATCTACAAACTCATGCAGTTCTGAAAACTCAATAATACTTTCAAATTGCTTTTGAATAAATTTTCTGGTATGCCCATGCATAGCGCCAGTCAAAAAAATATTTTCCTTTGCAGACAAACTTGCATCAAAGCCACCACCCAATTCAATCAGTGGCGCTATGGTGCCAACCGTTTTTATGCTACCCCTGGTGGGGCGCATAATCCCAGAGATCAATTTGAGCAATGTTGATTTTCCAGATCCATTCACTCCAATTAATCCCAGAGAACCGCCTTTTTCTACCTCAAAAGAAATATTTTTAAGCGCCCAAAACTCATCAAAAAACAACTTTCCCTTAATCAAATTAATAACATATTCCTTTAAACGTTCTTCTTTGTTTTTACTCAGATTGAACATCATAGAAACATTCTCTACTTTTACACTTTTTTGTGCCATAATCTACTCCAATTCCCAATATTAGATATGCAGAAAAAACTTATTCTCTTTTTCCTGAAAGACCACAATTCCCATAATCAAAGTAATCACACTGTAACAGGTTGCCACAATTAACATCTTTTGAGAAGGCATAATACCATCAACCATCAAGTTGCGTGCAATGGTAATAAAGATATAATTGGGATTTAAATCCCATAAAAAGCGAAATCGCTCTGGAATGATACTAATCGGATAAAATAATGGGGTTGCATACATCCACATCATGGTAATAATTCCATATAAGTGATTCAAATCTCGAAAATAAACACCATAAGTGGACAGTATCAAAGAAAGTCCAAGGGTAAACACCAATGCATATAGCAATGGAATTGGAAACAACAGTGCATATTTTGTAAAGGGAGCCTTTGTGACAATCATCACCAAAAACAATGGTATTAATGAAAATAGCAAGGTGATAAACTGCACCAATACATTAGACAGGCAAAACATGTATTTGGGAATATAAATTTTGCGAATCAACCCTCCATTTCCCAACACACTGCCAATGGATAATCTTGTGGTAGTGACAATAAAGTTATGAATGACATAACCAGTCAGATAATACACCGGAAAATTTGGGATATTGCGCTTAAACAATGTAGAAAATACAATGGTAATTACAACCATCATCATCAGCGGGTTGAGAATGGTCCAAAGAATTCCCAATACCGATTTATAATATTTTCTTTTAAAATCTCGCTTGACCAATTCCATTAAGAAATTGAAATATTTCATAAAGTCCTGAAATGCTCTGGTCAAAATGCTACCTCCTAATCTATTTTTCTCTGATAATATTGATCCTTTAACCAATTGAGCAACTTTTGCGGTATCAATCCCACAATCAGTGGTTTGAGTGCAAAAATAACCCCCTTTGGCATCAATCCTAACATTTGATACCCCTTCCACTTCACCTTCGCTTCCTCTATCCGATAGCGGTATCTTCGTCTTTGTTGTGCTTGTTTGTCCTCTCGAAAATAATATAATAATTCTTCTAGCGTATAACCCTTACACCCATTGGCATACATTCGCATAAATAAATCAATGTCCTCTGTCCTGCGGGTTTCCTTTGCAACACGATAGCCACCTGCCTGTAGTACTTGAGACTTTCTCATCGCAACTGCGCCATGCATAAAGGGAACGCAAAATAAAAAATCATCCTTTTGTGGCTGTTCTGGGTAATTCATTCTACCCCAAACACCATCTGTATCAAATAATCCAATATTGCTGGAAATCAATCCATACTCTGGATGGGTAGATGCAAATTGTATCAACTTCTCAATGCGATTCTCTGCAGAAAAGTCATCTGCATCTTGACGCACCAACAATTCCCCCTGTGCTACCTCAATACAGTGATTCAAAGCCGATGCCAAACCTTCATTTTGCTGATTTTGTACCACAATGATCCGACCATCTAATTTTCTAAACTCCAACAGCCATTGATATGTTTCGTTGGTAGAACCATCATCACAAATAATCAGTTCAAAATACGGATAGGTCTGTGCCAAAATGGAATTGATTGCCTGTTCCAACATCTGATAATTTGCATTATAAACACCCATAATCACAGAAACTTCCATTTGCAAACTCCCATCACTTCATCTTTAACATTCTGACCCAATCCCACAAGTATAGTTGAAAACGGTACCAACTTTTCCAACGGATATCCGATAGTGCAATGGTACCATAAGACCAAAATAAATCTGGGGTGTCCTCACTTGTTTTTAAAATAAATTTTTGCAATAACCTTCGAAAGAATTGGTATTGTTTGATTTGTTGTTGTGTCACCCTCTGCACCACGGGATTTCGATAACTTTCTGCAACATCGTCACAAAAGTAACAGGATTCATAAGCGAGTGCCTCTTCTTGAGAGGGATGATACATCATTTTTTGTAACAATCTTTTGCTCATATCATGTAATGGTTGTTGTTGAAAATCTTGCAATGAAGATTCTTGGAGCAATTTTTTTAAAAAACTTATATGTATTTGATATTGCAATGTAAAATCTGACTGTGTTAAATTGGTTGCATTATCCTCTTTCCAAACAGGCAGATAATGGTCATGTTGTCTTTGATATGCAATTGTCATCGGGTGCGGAGCAATACAAATACATTCTAAAAGGTTGTTATTAAACTTGATGCGATCTGAAATCGAGGACTGTTTGGAAAAATACCAAGTAAAATATGTCCCATCTCTTGGGTCTTTGGGGGATTCAAACATGCCAAAATAAAACCCAACAATGGGAGAAGTCACATTGGCACTTTCCAGCAATTGACGCAGTGTTCTCTGCATGGAGCCTGTCCAGCCAGTATCTGCAATCACCACTGGATCGCCATCCAGTAAACCTTCCTGTTCCAAATAACCAATGGTATTCTGATAGGCGTTTTTTGATTTTTGCTCTAACAAGGTGCGAAAATCAAAATTCTCCCAAATCATTCTAGCAAATTCCAAGTATTCCTTTTTTGACAAACGTTGATTCCATCTTTCTGGAGCAAGTCCAATCAATCCATAGATCCATTCACGTTCTTTTTTAGAAAGACAAATTCTTTTTAAAATAACCTCAGGTGTGATATAATAACCACCTGTGAATATCATTTGAAAGGCTTCTTCTCCAATCAAATGAAACGAGGGTATTCTCCATGAAATACGGGAAGAATAAAGATAACGACATTCAATCGGTATCTGATAAGCCTCACAGATACGAAGTGCATATTGATGTAACAAATAGCCATCTCTAGCCAAAAAATAAATGCGCTTTAACTGTTTTTGCTGTGCGGTTTTTAAAATCCACCAAACAAAAGAAAACAACACTGGTGCAGATACCGCCGCAGTGATTTGTAAAAATGGAGACTGCTTTTGTTGTTGCAAATACTCCTTTATAACTTCCTCAACTGTCTTTTCCAGTGTAGTATTTTGATACATTGCAAGAAATTTTTTGAAATACACTTATGTCACCTCCTTCATCATTATATAAAGGAACTGTGTGTTTGCTCGTTTATCACAGTGCAATAGAATATCAAATCGATTGCAGAGGACAAAATTTTTTTCTTATTTTATTCCACCTTTTATAAAAAGTCAAATCTTGATTTATTTTGTTTTGATAAAATCCATTAAAAATCCCAAAAATAAGCATTTTTGCGTTGGAATTGCTTGACTTTGTCACAAGTCAAAGTATTATATATTATAACATCATCTTATATTTTTGTCTATGTAAAATCGCACCAATGTATATTTTGGTTGACTTCATTTTCAGAATATAATACAATATTACATATTATCGTATTTTACCCAAACAAAAGTATTCAATACTTGAAAGGAAACACCACAATGATTCGTGAAAAACAAAATATATTCAATCGAATCCAAATCATTGCAGATTGTTTCTGTACTATATTCAGTATGGCTATTTCCTTACTGCTTCTTCGAAAATACTCCTTTCTAGAAACTTTAAACTTGAGTTACTTAGAATTATTTGGTATTGCAGTGGGCATTAGTTTATTTCATATTGTATTTTACAGATTATTTCAGATTTATCACTCTTACCGTGCAACCCGCTTTTTAATGATTGTTTTAAACATTATAAAAGCAAATTTAACAAGCTATGCAATCTTAATTATGATAGCATACTTATGGTCTCATCTACTTACATTTCAGTTGTTTTTTTTCCTATCATTTTTTATCAACACTTTTTTCTTGATATGCTACCGATATCTATTGCGAAAAATTCTTCGTTATTTTCGCAGCAAAGGATATAATAAAAAGTATCTACTATTGCTTGGAGTCAACAATTGTACCAATGATTTTATTCATAAAATCAAACTAACCCCCGATCTCGGCTATGAGTTATTGGGGTATTTTAACGACAAAGCTGTCAGTTCTGTTTCCATTCCTTATCTGGGAAAAGCAACAAAGTTAAACACATATCTCTCCAAAACCATTGTAGATGAGGCAATTATTATGTTAAAAGATGGACAAGAGCAAAAGACCACTCAAATGATTGAAATTTGTGAAAAATGGGGTATCAAATTTTCCATCATTCCAAATGTTTTTTCCATCTTTAAAAGTAGAATCTTTGTCAGCAGCTTTGATGGTATGCCAGTATTAAATCTAAGAAAGATACCCTTAGACAGTCTACCTGCACTATTTATCAAACGTATATTTGATATTGTGTTATCCATCATCTGTCTTATCCTATTTAGTCCCATTATGCTAGCTGCTGCCATTGCGGTAAAAGTCACTTCTCCAGGTCCCGTCCTTTATAAACAGATTCGTGTTGGACTGAATCGAAAACCCTTTCAGATATATAAATTTCGCTCTATGACAGTGGAATCGGGATCTATCATCAAAATGGCGGTCAAAAATGACGCCCGCTGCACGCCTGTGGGAAATTTTATGCGAAAATGCAGTATTGATGAATTGCCACAACTTTGGAATGTATTAAAAGGAGATATGAGTCTTGTTGGACCTCGTCCAGAAATTCCTCATTTTGTAGAAAAATTCAAAGAGTACATTCCATCATATATGCTCAAACACTATGTCAAACCTGGAATTACTGGCTGGGCGCAGGTCAATGGACTGCGAGGAAATACCTCTATTCCTGACCGTATTCAATATGATATGTATTATATTGAACACTGGTCCTTATTTTTTGATATTAAGATTTTATTTTTAACCATTTTCAAAGGGATTATCAACAAAAATGCTTATTGAGTATCATATCAATTTTAGGAGGAAATTACGTTGTTCATCTATCAAATAAATTTTATTTTCATTGTTTTATGGGCATTTCTCTTTTGTTTTCACAAGCCTAGTAAAATAAAAAACATTGTCTTTTTAATACTTAGCTTTGGACAGATGTTTTTATTGTCCATTTTTAGAGTTAATATTGGATTTGACTATCAGATGTATGTAGAAGGCTTTTATAGAATGGGTATGGATGGCTTTAGCAATTTAAGTTATCTCGACTGGGAAATCGGTTTTGTATTATTTACAAAGGTAGTAGCGTTCTTTACAAAAAACCACATTATTTATTTGGGTATTATCTCTCTATTTTGTCTTGGCTCCAGTGCGCGTTTTATTTATAAATACTCTCGTATGCCTTGGCTTTCCACTATATTATTTGTAAACCTCTACTTTTTCTATTTATCCATGAATTTTTTACGTCAATCCATTGCAATTGCAATTATTTTATTTGCTTGGGGATTTTTAAAAAACCAAAAATTACTTCCATTCCTCATGATAATTGCACTTGCTGCAACGTTCCACACTACCGCCTTAATTATGATAGCGGTTTATGTGATTTTAAAAATTCAACCATCTCTAAAATTACTTTTATTATATTGTTATGCACTGGTATTTTTCTATATTTCTTCAGATGGTTTTTTAGATTTAATCACTTCTGTTTTTCATCAAGAATATCGAAACTCTATTTTTTTACAAGGCTTATCCTTTACCTATGCAATCTTCCCAATCGTCATTGCACTTGTTGCAATGATTTACAAAAAGCAGTTGACTGCACTGAGTCAATCAAATCACTACCTTATCAGTCTTACCTTTTTAACTGCTTTTTTGATGACTATCATGTCAAAACATGCTATTCTAGAACGCTTTTCTTATTACAGTTATATTTTTATTATTTTATTAATTCCAGAGATTATCTATGCGATTGCCTGTACCAACCGAAAAATTTCTCTTGAACAAATTACCAATCACAATATACCAATTTTGAGTGAAATTAACAATCGCTATAAGCTTTTAGCGATTTTATCTATTTTTATCATCACATACGGTGTACATTTATATGGTATGTTTGAAAATGTTCATGGTGCATTTCCATATAGTACCTGGCTGATTGAAACCGTCATATAATATTAAATTTTTGCATAAAAACTCAAAACAATCTATGATTTCATAATTGACTTCTTGATTGTGTTATGCTATACTGTCATTGTTGATATTCACTTCAATAAATTTTTAAGAAAAGGGATGTACTCAAATGAACATTAAAAAACGTATTTTATCCGCAATCGTTGCAGTATCCGCATGTGTTAGCATGTTGGCTGTATCTGTTATTGCTGCTCCAGCAGGTTATTCTGACTACGGAGTAAGTGATACAAAAACAGTTGCTGAAGTAGCTGGTAATTCTGTTGCTTTAACAGACACTACTTCTGGTACTTCTGTAGATATTCCAAAATCTGCATTACCTGCTGGTGTAACAGAAGTTACTTTCGCTTCTAAACCAATTTCCAAGAATTCTACAGTGCATCAAGCTGCTTCTTCTGCCGCTGCTGCAAAAGGTTTTTCTAACGTAACTGTTTTTGACTTAAAATTATTAGATCAAAATTCTACTGCTATCACTCAATTAAATGGTAAAGTTGCTGTTACTTTAAAAGTTGAAGGCGATGTAAACACCGTTCTTTACTACAATGATGCAACTAATTCTGTTGAAAACTTAGGTGGAACTGTTAAAAACGGTTTTATCACTTTCGAAACAAACCATTTCTCTTACTATATGTTAGCTAAAACTGCTAGTACTACAGCTCCTACTACTCCTGGTGGTAACAACAATAACGCAAATGTTACAACTCCAAGCACTGGCGACAACAGCACAACTACTATTGTTCTGTTCAGCGTAATGGCTTTAATCGCTTTAGGTACTACTGTTGTAGCTGTTAAAGCTAAAAAAGCAAAATAATTTTTAAACATATTAAAAAGTGAATTTATCGATCAATCAAAAATCTCTCGCTTTCTGTGGGAGATTTTTATTGCTTTTATAAGCAAATTTATATTATGAAGCAGCTAACTTCGTTGGCGATTCGCGTAATAACAAAAAATATACCTTACTTCTTGTGCCCACAGGCACTTTTTAAATTAGTACTATTTTTTATTGCGAACCGCTGACGTTAGTCAGGCGTATCAGCGAGTAACAAAAAATATACCTTACTTCTCGTGCCCGCAGGCACC
>CAJTTB010000001.1:83553-204721 GCA_910579175.1 uncultured Oscillospiraceae bacterium
TACGAGCCGCTGACGTCAGTTAGGCGTATCAGCGAGTAACAAAAAATATACCTTACTTCTCGTGCCCGCAGGCACCTTTCAAATCAGTACTATTTTTTATTACGAGCCGCTGACGTCAGTTAGGCGTATCAGCGAGTAACAAAAAATATACCTTACTTCTCGTGCCCGCAGGCACCTTCTAAATTAATACTATTTTTTATTTATGATAAATTACAGTAATAAAGCCGATACCGTTTTAAAACAGTATCGGCTTTATTTTTTAAATGAACTACATTTTGTATCACTTATCAAATGCTATTATGATAAGAATTTTATCCATCATTGATTATTTTTTACGTTGTTTTGCCCTTAAATTATTATCTAAAATTGCTTTTCGTATTCTAATTGTTTGTGGTGTTATTTCTACTAATTCATCATCATTAATAAACTCTAACGCCTGTTCTAAGCTCATCACTTTTGGAGGAACCAGTCTTAAAGCATCATCAGAACCAGAAGCACGCGTATTGGTCAATTGCTTCTTTTTGCAAACATTTACCACCAAGTCCTCCGCTTTTGGAGATTGTCCAATCACCATGCCTTCATAGACAGGAATGCCCGCGCCAATAAATAGGGTTCCCCTCTCTTGGGCATTATATAGACCATAGGTCACGGATTCCCCTGTTTCAAAAGAAATCAAAGAACCTGTATTGCGTTTAGCAATTTCACCTTTATAGGGCTGATAACATTCAAACACAGAACTCATAATTCCTTCCCCTTTGGTATCGGTTAAAAACTCATTTTTATAACCAAATAATCCTCTAGATGGCACTAAAAATTCAATTCTCATGCGATTGCCCTGTGGCTGCATATGTTGGAGTTCCCCTTTTCGATTTCCCATCTTCTCCATCACAGAACCCATATATTCTTCTGGCACATCCACCACCAAACGTTCAATTGGTTCACATTTTTTCCCTTTGATTTCCCGATATAAAACACGTGGTGTACTTACTTGTAATTCATATCCTTCTCTGCGCATTGTTTCAATTAAGATAGAAAGATGCATTTCTCCACGACCTGCTACCAAAAAGCTATCTGTATTTTCCGCTTCGGTTACACGTAAAGAAACATCCTTTAATAATTCACGTTGTAAACGCTCTCTAATCTGTCTGGAGGTCACAAATTTTCCCTCACGTCCTGCAAAAGGAGAATCATTTACAGAAAAAGTCATTTCAATTGTAGGCTGGCTGATGGCAGTAAACTCTAATGGTTCTACTGTTGTAACATCACATAAGGTGTCGCCAATAGTCAAATCCGCGATTCCAGAAATACAGACAATATCCCCCACCGTTGCACTATCGCAGGGAATACGCTTTAAGTTTTCAATCTGATATAAATTTACCACTTTGCCTTTATATCTTCTTTTGGGATTGTGATAGTCACATACCATTACTTCTTGATTTTGTTTTAGCACACCGCGATCAATTCTTCCAATTGCAATTCGACCCACATAATCGTTGTAGTCAATGGAAGACACCAGCATTTGAAAGGGCTCTTCTTGTTCACCCTTTGGAGCTGGGATATGTTGCAAAATCGTATCAAACAATGGCACCAAATCTGTTCCTGGTTCCATATAATTTAGAGTTGCTGTTCCCTCACGACCAGAACAATAAATCACTGGACTATCTAATTGTTCATCCGTTGCATCCAGATCCATCAATAGCTCCAATACTTCATCTTCAATTTCGGACAAACGCGCGTCAGGACGATCCATTTTATTTACTACTACAATGATTTTATGTCCCAATTCCAAGGCTTTTTGCAAAACAAAACGGGTCTGTGGCATTGTACCCTCAAAGCTGTCAACCAACAACAAAACACCGTCTACCATTTTTAATACACGTTCTACCTCACCTGCAAAATCGGCGTGACCAGGAGTATCAATAATATTGATTTTTACCCCATTATAGTGGGCAGAAGTATTTTTTGCCAAAATCGTAATACCTCTTTCACGTTCCAAATCATTGTTATCCATCACACGGTCTTGTATGATTTGATTATCACGAAATGCACCGCCTTGTTTTAACATCTCATCTACCAATGTTGTTTTTCCATGGTCAACATGGGCAACAATTGCAATATTTCTTAAATCTTCTCTAATCAATCGTTTTACCTCTCTTTAATATCCTAATAACCTATTTTTACAAATGTTATTATATCCCACATTTTTTTGTTTTTCTACTTTTTTAACAAGTCGCTTAAAAGATTTGTAACAATGTATACAAATATATCCCAAATAAAAACAACATTTAGTCATATTAAAGAAATCATCATTCGATGTTTTTATTCTTTTGCAGATTTTTAGGTCTTGGATTGTTTTTATCTGGTGATATCAATCATCACAACATCTCATCTATTTATAATAAACCAATTGATGTAAAAAATAAAACGTTGGGAAAGGCATTCCCAACGTTTTATCACTATTTTTCAGGTGCTTTCATTGTCAAAGCAATTCTTTTTCTCGATAAATCCACATCCAACACCCATACGGTTACAATGTCACCCACATTGACCACTTCTAAAGGATGTCGAATAAACTGTTTACAAATCTGTGAAATATGTACCAATCCATCTTCATGTACACCAATGTCCACAAATGCACCAAAATCAATTACATTGCGAATTGTCCCTTGTAGTTGCATTCCCGGTTTTAAATCCTCTAACTGTAAAACATCAGTTCTCAACAAGGGTTTAGGCAGCTCATCTCTAGGGTCTCTCCCAGGTTTTAATAACTCCTTTACAATATCCTGTAAGGTGGGAACGCCAATATTTAACTTTTCCGCCAATGATGTCATACCCAACTCGTCAATCTTCTGCTCGAGTTTTCCAATCTGTCCTGTTTTTACATCTTCTAAAGAATAGCCACATTCTTTCAGCAGCAATTTTGTAGCTAAATAAGATTCTGGATGCACCCCAGTGTTATCCAGAATATTATCTGAATCGGACACTCTTAAAAATCCTGCGCACTGAGTAAATGCCTTTTTACCCAATTTATTGACTTGCAATAATTCCTTGCGATTTTGAAAAGCTCCATTTTCCTCCCGGTAACATACAATATTTTTGGCAACGGCTGTATTGATTCCCGCAATATAGGACAATAGTGATTGAGAGGCGGTATTCAAATCCACCCCCACACGATTAACGCAATCTTCCACCACGCCACCCAATGCTTCATCTAACTGATTTTTTGGCATATCATGTTGATATTGACCTACGCCAATGGCTTTTGGATCAATTTTCACCAATTCTGCCAATGGATCTTGCAATCTTCTCGCTATTGAGACCGCACTCCTTAAAGATACATCATAATCGGGGAATTCCTCTGCTGCCAATTTAGAAGCGGAGTAAACAGAAGCACCCGCTTCTGAAATAACCATATAGGAAACAGGGCTCTGAAGTTGCTTTAACAATTCTGCTATCAATATTTCACTTTCACGGGAAGCGGTTCCATTTCCAATGGCAATGACGTTGACATGATTTCGTTCTATCAGTGTTTTTAACTGTTGTTTTGCCTTTTCGTCCTTTTGGTCAAAACGTGGATAAATAATGGCGGTATCCAATACTTTCCCAATACCGTCCACCACTGCAATTTTACAGCCATGGCGATATCCTGGGTCAAATCCCATTGTAACCGCATTTTTGACCGGAGGTTGCATCAGCAGTTTTTGGAGATTTGCTGAAAATACCCCAATTGCCTGTTTGCTTGCGCGCTCAGTCAACAAATTACGCACTTCTCTTTCCAAAGAAGGAAAAATCAAACGCTGATAAGCGTCCTTTGCAATCTCTTGTATCATTTCAAACAGATCATGTTTTACCGAAACCAAACAACTTGCAATCTGAGCAATGCAGTAATTGATATCTACCTCAATGGAAACTTTTAAATATCCCTCGCGTTCTCCTCGATCGATTGCCAAAATACGATGTTCTGCTATTTTATGAACAGGTTCTTGATAACCATAATACATCTGATAGACACTTTCTGTTTCCTCATTGGTTGCCTTTGTCTTTACAAGACCAGTGCGTATCAAATAAGCGCGCAATTTTTTTCTTAACTCTGGGTGATCTGACATCTTTTCCGCAATGATATCCATCGCTTCTCCTATGGCATCTTGTGCTGTTGGAACCTGCTCATTTAAGTAATTTTCCGCTTCTTGTTCTGGAGAATTCACATGTTTTAGTTGTAAAAGCCACTCCGCCAATGGTTCTAAACCATGTTCTTTTGCCACAGATGCTCTAGTCTTTCTCTTTTGCTTATAAGGACGATATAAATCCTCTACTTCGGTCAATGTTTTTGCCTCTTCAATTGCCTGTTGTAGTTCTTGTGTCATCTTTTCCTGGGAAATAATACTATTGCTAACCTCTTCTTTTCTCTTTTCCAATCCCTTTAAATAATTCAAACGCTCATAGAGGGTTCTCAATACCTGGTCATCCATTGAACCAGTCACTTCTTTTCGATAACGAGCGATAAATGGAATGGTATTTCCCTCTTCCAATAACTGAATGGTATTTTTTAATTGTGTCGGTTGTACCTGAAATTCCGCTTCTAATAATTTTAAAATATCCATTGTCTAACTCCTTTGTTCTTTTGCGTAAAAACAGGGGCTTTTATAGCCCCTGTTTTCTATTATTACCAATCGGTATCTACTGTTTCACCATTTAATAGATGTTCCATTTCGGTTATCATCTTACTGATATAACCAGATCTTGCTTCAAAATTCGCCTGACCATTAACACTGACTCTCATTCTTCGAGAATCTATCTCATAAAACTCCATTGTCTCTTGATCACCGTTTGAATAATATACCTCAATCTTAGCGGTTGGATCACCAGATACAGGCTCTGTATTGATTTTTTCAATCTGAGGATAAAACATCAGCTGATAATATTTTTGGAAAGATGCCAAAGTGAGCTCCTGTCCGTTATAGGTCACAGATTTTATTTCCATCTTTGGCTCTTGTGAACTATCTTCGTCCACTTCACCCAATTCACTAAACAAATCAAATTGATAAACCGTTCCATTTAAGGTCAATACAATTTTATCCAAATCTGCGATATAAGGCAAAATTGCATTTTTACTAATAAAGTCATCTGCGGTTTTATCCAGTGTTGGAAAGAACGCTTTGTCTACTTGATATACCAATCCATTATCATTGCAAAGTACATAATGAGAAGTCAGACTTTCTGTTACATTTCCCTCATCATCTATTTCCTGTGCAGGTTTTCCGACTGTCAATTGGAATGACTGATTGTCATAGGTCATTTCAATCTTCAAATTGGGATTATCAAAACCATATTGAGAAGCCTTTGTCTCATCGTAAACATCGACTACCTGACTGGCATTCATACCAAACATAATCATAACAAGCTCTTCATCTACTTTGATATCTATTTCTGAAGAAACTGGTGATACCATTTCAAAGCTAGAAGAATACAATCTGTGTTCAGTAGAGCCAGAAAATTCCTTTAATTCAATGGTATCCATTTCAGGGCGCTCAAATTTCAGATAGGTCACCTTTGGTATTGCCTCTGTATCTTGTCTATCATAATCTGGTAATAACTGTTTGTCCAGATAGTATAAATTATTTCTGGTTAAAATTTTACCATTGTTAGAACTGATGGTATATAATGCCTCATCGCCTTCTAACATCACATAATAACCATCATAATTGCTTGCTGCCACTTCATTTCCCAAATATAATTGATAACTTTTATCTCCAAATGTTATCACTGCATTTGCCACTGGTGTTTCCAAACCATACTCTGCTTTATTTTCTACTGTATCCAATACTTTTTTCGTGGCAGATAAGTTGCTCAAAGAGCTCACCGCAGAAGCATAAGCAGCACTATTTTGTTTAAATTGTGCAAGTTCTGTATCGGTATACTCATTTTCTCCAGAAGGTGTAATGGTATAAGTTCCCTGCTCATTGGTCACCTGTAAAGAAGTAAAGTTATCCACATTATCTTCTATCAAAGGATAAGTCTCTGCCACTGAGGTAGAACTCATAGAAGAAGGGTCTGTATCATCTTTTTTCTGGGTAAAGAGCAGCACCAACATCAACCCAACCAGTATAACCACTGCTACAAGACCCAATAGAATTGTTCTTTTTTGTTTGCTCATCGTTATTTATTCCTCCTGCGAATCCAAACAAATACGCCAACAACCACCAAAATAATTGGAACTACAATGATAAAGAGAACAAAAATCATCTGATATTGTTGTTGTGTCACAGTTAAAGCGGTCGCATCAAAGCTAACAGAAGAAATATTGATATCATTTTCCTTTCCTGCCAACTGATTTACCAAATTAACTGTATACTCATTATTATTATATCTTGCATCGGACAAGATGTATTCGCTAAAGGACTGTATACTTCCAAATACCAATACATTGGAAATCAATGGGGTGGCACCATCATATTTGATTCTTTGACCCAGTGCAGCCACTCCATATGATTGTTGCTCTGCCTTGTCAAAATCAAAGTCCGCCAGAGCCTCTTCGGTCAATGGAACTGCAACTGTTGTATTAGAGCTCCGCAATAAAAGTTCTGCACTGCGGTTTCCTTCCTCTGTAAACAACAGAGAAACTGGACGGCTATCATATGCAATAAACGGCAGAGAACTATCACGCAAATCGCTCACATAATCTTGATTGACATAAGTTGCTCCAAACACAGCTCCAGTACGGTCATAAGAATTTTGTGCACTAGATTCTACCAGACGGCTGTTTTGTATTGAAATTCCCCATTCTGCCAAAAAGGACTCCAATTTGGGAAGTTCTGGCTGTTGTGGAGCTGCCAAATAAACAAGTGTCTTTCCAAAAGTACTATTATTGTCTAAAAATGTATCCAATTTTTGCAACTCATCATCTGTATAGTCAATGGTTGGACAGTAAATCACTGCAACATCTGCTTCTGGATCGATTTCTTCGGTTGATAAATTTTGTTGTATGATTTCAAAGTTATTATCTTTGAGCAGAGAATTAAAACCAGAAGAAGCCACTTCACTAAATCCAGTCAGAATAGAAACTTTAGACACCTTGTCATTGGTTACATACATCAATGCACTTGTCATCACCTGTTCTGCTTGAGAGCGAATGGATTGTTGATTGGTTTGAGAATTTGTCTGCACATCAATAAAGTCGTTGACGGATACCACTTTGGTACGTTTGTCCGTCTTTACAATGACACTGTAATCTGTTACACCATAACTTGCATATTCTTGTGCAACAGATGGTTGTTTGACCAAATCCACATATTCTACCTGAATATTAGAATTTTGTTTTGTATAGCCCTCGATAATTTCAATTGCCTGTTTGCCAAACGGTTGCCCGCTTGATACAGAATCCTCTAAATCTGTTCTGCTCTTACATACAATAATTTCTACAGAGGTATCCAATTTTTTTGCAAAGTCAATGGATTCTTCGGTCAATTGATATATTTTATTGTCGGTCAAGTCCACCTTGACTGGAAAACGATTTAACAACAAGGTTGCAATGATATTTACAACCACAACACCCACAACAAACAAAACTGTCACAAGCGTTGCCATAGAACCGTATTTAAAACGACGGTTATTCCAAAATTTCTTCATTTAACGGTACTCCTTAACTCCAACGTTTCTTTTCTAAAATACGGACAGATAAAAAGTTAAATATTACAATCACACTCACAAAGAACAAGATATTGGTAAAATCCAAAATACCTGATGTAAAATCATTATAGCGTGTTGTAAATGAAATCTTTTCAAAAACAGTTCTTAACCAAGAAAGTGCTTCTGGTAATAGGGTTGCAATTCCATCCAACATAAAGATAAAAAACATCGCGCCCAATCCGCCGATTGCCGCCACCATCTGACTTTCTGTTGTGGAAGAAACAAATAACCCAATGGAAATCAAAGCAGATCCCAATAAGATAATACCAATCAAATTGCCAAAAAAGATGTTCCAAATTGGTTCAGACATTGCGGATAAAATCACAAAATAAATAACCGTAATGGTAATTGCTACACCAAATAAAGCCAATGCTGCCAGAAATTTACCCCAAACAATTCCACTGAGTGAAACAGGAGCAGTCAACAATGCTTGGTCGGTCTTTAAACGCTTATCTTCACTCATCAATCTCATTGTCAAGATGGGAATCGCAAACATCAAAATACTAAACAGAGAAGAAAATACATAGTTGATTTGATTGACTTGGCTCCCCACTACAGAAGTAAAAAATTGTCCGCTAAAATAAAAGAATATTGCCAAGAAAATATATCCCAAAGGCGATTTAAAATAGGCATTTAATTCTCTGCGAAATATTGCTTGCATTATTCTTCACCTCCATTTTCCTGATATGTGTTATCATTTGTCAAGCGCAAGAAGATATCTTCCAATGTCAATTCGCTGCTTCTCAATCCCATAATTGGCCAGTTTCTAGAGCTCATTCGTTTAAATAACTCTCTGCGAATATCAAATCCTTCATTCGCTTCCACCAGATATTCAAATACACCTGCTTCTTTTTCGCCCAAAGCCTGCACTGACTTCATTTCAGGGATTGCTTTTAACACCTTTTCCACTTCCTGCTCAGGACCATCTACACGCAATGTATAGCGAATATCCTCTGAAAGTTTATTGGACAAATTTGTTTCTGTATCATCTGCGACCAATTTGCCCTTGCTTATCACAATCACTCTGTCACACACAGCCTGAATTTCTGGCAATATATGAGAAGAAAGAATGACGGTATGACTTTGACTTAAATTTTTAATCAAGCTGCGAATTTCAATAATCTGTTTTGGGTCCAAACCAACAGTTGGTTCATCCAAAATCAAGACTTCTGGATTTCCCAAAAGCGCTTGTGCAATTCCAACACGTTGTCTATAACCTTTTGACAGATTGCGTATCATACGTTTTCTGACATCTGCAATCTTTACCAGATTACAAATAGAAGTAATATGATCTTTTTTACTAGCTCCTACTTTGACTTTTTTTAAATCATACATAAAATCCAAATATTCATCCACTGTCATATCAATATACAGTGGCGGTTGTTCTGGAAGATAACCAATTTTTTTCTTTGCCTCGGTTGGATTTTCCAAAATATCATAACCGTCAATTATTGCTTGTCCCTCTGTTGCAGACAAATATCCTGTAAGTATATTCATTGTCGTGGATTTACCTGCACCATTTGGACCTAAAAAACCTAAAATTTCACCTTTGTTTACAGTAAAGGAAACATTATCTACAGCAAGTTTGTTCCCATACCGCTTTGTGAGGTTTTTTATTTCAATCATTCGATAGCCCTCCATTATTTCATATGCTTTTTAAAAAATACAATTAATATATTAACACACTTTCGAAATATTTGCCACATGAAATTGTAAAATGATGTGAAATATCTGTGTAATTATTCTGCGCGCAACGCTTTCATTTATAAAATATCTATATTTTCAACACATTTATTTCAAATATTTCAATTTTTTACCATAAGAAAAGGTGTTGTAACTTACAACACCCAATCGCCTTTTATCCATGTGATTCCAATGTACTAAACTGATAGATTGTCTTATCATGATAAATTTCACCCTTGCGCAAAATTGGTGAGCCCAGATGAGGATAAGCCAAACAGTTGGGAACCATTTGTGTTTCCAAACAAAAACCATCTCTTTTATGATATTGTGCACCTGCTTTTGCCATACCTTCATCCATCATATTTCCAGCATAAAACTGTATTGCAGGTTTATTGGTATAAACGTCCATCTTGATACCACTCTGTTCACAAAATACTTCTGCTGCCAAAGACAGTTGATGTTCTCTGGTGCGGAGTATAAAGTTGTGGTCATATCCTCCTGTAATTGCAAAATCTGGCACATGGTCAATTCCATCTGCAATGGTGCGAAACTCTGTAAAATCAAAAACAGTTCCCCTTACAGAAAGGACCTCTCCTGTTGGGCAACAGTTTTCATCCACAGGGGTATAAAAATCAGCATAAAGTTTCATTTTATGATTTACAATACTGCCACTATGATGTCCTCCAAGGTTAAAATAAGCATGATTGGTCAAATTTACAATGGTATCCTTGTCAGTCGTTGCATGATAATCCAACTCCAATTCATTGTTAGATGACAGCGAATAAGTCACAGTCACTTCAACGGTTCCCGGAAAACCCGCTTCCATATCTGGACTGATATAGTTACAAATTAGTTTTTCCCCTTCTGGCAAAACAGTCCAAATCTTTGTATCAAATCCCTCTGGACCACCATGTAAATTGTTGTTTTTTTCATTTGCACCAATTTGATATTGTCTCTGATTCAGTAAAAAGGAGGCATTGGCAATGCGATTAGAATTTCTTCCAATCACAGCACCTAAATATCCGCCATGTTGCTGATATTCTTCAACGGTATCCCAACCACAAAGTACATCTAAAATCTCACCTTTTGCATTTGGTGTGCGAATTGATACAATGGTTGCCCCATAAGACATAATATCCACTTGAGTTGTCCCATTAGAAAGGGTATATAATGTAACTGGTTGTCCATTCACTGAACCAAATGGTTTACTGGTAATCATCAAAATCCACTCCTATCCAAAATTATCTGTACCCTATCTTATAACAAAAATCCACAAACAACAAGTATTTGTATTTCCTTTTGTCGCATTTATCAAAGTTTTGTTGCGCTTTTTGTACGATTACTCTGAAAATCATCAGCCAATCTGTTTTAGCACTCTAGACTTTTTGAGGTTATCTGTTTATAATAAATATAACAGAAAACAACATTGTCTATTTTATTTAGGAAGATAGAAAGGATTCATTTTATGAAACATATCATTGAACCATTGGATTTTTCTTTAGAAGAAACGCAGCGTCTATTAGATTTGGCAGATGACATTGCGGCAAACCGTCAAAAATATACTAAAATCTGCGATGGAAAAAAATTAGCAACTCTATTTTATGAACCGAGTACGCGCACCCGTTTGAGTTTTGAAGCTGCTATGCTTAATATGGGCGGCAGTATCCTCGGTTTTTCTTCTGCCGAAAGCAGTTCTACCGCCAAGGGAGAAAGTGTGGCAGATACCATTCGTATGATTTCCTGTTATGCTGATATCTGTGCCATGCGCCATCCCAAAGAAGGTGCTCCTTATGTCGCTTCATGTCATGCTTCCATACCAATCATCAATGCGGGAGATGGAGGTCATCAACACCCAACCCAAACCTTTACCGACATGATGACCATTCGAGCAAAAAAACAGCGCATTCATAATCTGACCATCGGTCTATGTGGGGATTTAAAATTTGGTAGAACCGTTCACAGCTTAATCAAATCGCTTGCCCGTTATGAGGGCATTCGCTTTGTGCTTATCTCTCCTTATGAATTGCGTGTCCCAAATTATATCATTGAAGAGGTATTGCAACAACAAAATATTCCCTATACCCAAGCAGAACGCTTAGAAGAAGTGATTGATCAACTGGACATTCTCTATATGACACGTGTACAAAAAGAACGTTTCTTTAATGAGGAAGACTATATTCGTTTAAAAGACAGCTATATCCTAGACGCAGAAAAAATGAAACTGGCAAGAGATGATATGTATGTGCTTCACCCTCTGCCAAGGGTGAACGAAATCGCCACCGAGGTGGACAACGACCCGCGTGCCGCCTACTTTGAACAGGCACAAAACGGTGTATATGTGCGTATGGCACTGATATTACTACTACTGGGATTGGCACCAGATGAACAAAGAAAGGAAATTGGCATATGTTAAATATTGATAGTTTAAATGAAGGCGTTGTAATTGACCATATTCAAGCCGGAAGTAGTATGGATATTTATAAGTATCTACACCTAGACCAATTAAATTGCAGTGTAGCCATCATCAAAAATGCAAAAAGTGGAAAATTTGGAAAAAAGGATATCATCAAAATCGATGGAGATATCGATCTTGATTTAGATGTATTGGGATTTATCGACCATAACATCACCATTAATATCATTAAAAATGGCTGTATCACCGAAAAGAAAAATCTTACCTTGCCAAAGGAAGTAAAAAACGTGATCAAATGCAAAAATCCGCGCTGTATTACCTCTGTCGAAGAGGTGGATCATATCTTTCGGTTATCCAGTCAGGAAAAACATCTCTATCGCTGTATTTATTGCGAACAAGAGTTTAAGGGATTCCGAAAATAAGTTGTGTTATGAAATGGAACACATTTTTAAAACGTTATCTGTCATGTTGTAAACTCTGTCCCAAAAACTGTGGTGTCAATCGATTTGCAGGCGAACGGGGTTTTTGTGGTGCAGGTCTTTCCATCAAGGTGGCAAGAGCGGCTTTACACTTTTGGGAAGAACCCTGTATTTCTGGCGATGTCGGTTCTGGAACGGTGTTTTTTTCCCACTGTACACTGCGTTGTATCTATTGTCAAAACTATCAGATTAGCACCCAACAAATCGGAAAAGAGATCAGCATAGAACGTCTTTGCGAAATTTTTTTACAATTACAACAGCAAAAAGCCGCCAATATCAATCTGGTAACACCCACACACTATATTCCTCAAATCTGCTTGGCATTGCAGTTGGCAAAACAACAGGGATTATCCATTCCCATTGTTTACAACTCCAGCGGATATGAACAGATAGAAGCATTAAATTTATTGGATGGACTCATTGACATTTATCTGCCAGACTTTAAGTATTATGACAATACCTATGCCATGCGTTTTTCCCATGCAGCAGATTATCGAAATCACACACTCAAAGCCATTCACGAGATGATAAAGCAGGTGAAAGACCCAATCTTTTTGGATGGAATGATGAAAAAAGGTGTCATCGTCCGTCATTTAATGCTCCCAGGTTTATTAGAGGACAGCAAACAAATCATCAAACTCATTCGCCAGCAATTTCAAGATCATGTTTATCTGAGCTTAATGAATCAATATACACCATTGCAATCGGTCAAACATATTCCACAGCTCAATACGCGTTTGGATCCATTGGATTATGATGACGCTGTCAGTTATGCTCTCAGTCTGGGAATCCATCAGGGATTTATTCAAGAATCAGAAACAGCAACAGAGAGTTTTATTCCAGATTTTGACCAAACAGGAATTTAGAAAGGTAACTGTTATGCGATTTGAAACCATCTCTTGTAAACAATTAAAAAAAGTCTATCAAAGAATTCAACAAGACTTTCCAATCAACGAATATGCCCCATATTCTAAAATGTATGAATATATACGCGATGGACTGATAGAAGGTATCTTATTTTTTGAAGGTAGTCAACCAATTGCTTATGTATTCTGTCAATTTGGGCAACAACATCAAACGGTACTATGTAGTTTGTTCGCCGTTTTTTCAGAGTACCGAGGACAGGGATTTGGCACAAAAATACTGTCAGAACTTATCTATCACTATCGTGAATACCAAGCAATCTATCTAGAAGTAGAACTACCTCAAGCTGCTGCCGATCAAAAAGACTATTTGATTCGTCAAAAAAGAATCTCCTTTTATCAGCGTTGCGGTTTTCAACTTATCAACAGTATTGAAAGTTATCGTTTGTGGAATGTAGATTACTGCATTATGGCAGTTGCCATACAAGCATCCTTCAAAACGTTAAATCTATCCGCAAAACAACATTTAATTGATATTTATAACCCTATTTTAGGAGAACAGAATATTCATCGATTGTGTATCAAGCCTTAATCATTTTTTATTTTTCATTTACATATATTAGCAAATAACCATTATCATAGTAAAAGGAGTCCATTGATATGTTAAAAGAAATTCCAATCAGTAACCTTACGTTCAACCCGTTTGATAAAATCGGAAAGGAATGGTATTTAATCACTTCTGGCGATCAAGCAAAATACAATATGATGACAGCAAGTTGGGGCACCATGGGTATTTTTTGGGGAAAACCAGTGGTCAATTCCTTTATTCGACCACAAAGATACACATTTGAATTCATAGAACAAAACGATTTATTTACCATCTCTTTTTTCCAAGAAAGTTATCGGGAAACACTTCAATTTTGTGGTTCTCATTCTGGTCGAGACGTTGATAAAGCACAGGCTTGCCATTTAACACCAATTTTTTTAGATGGTACTACTGCTTTTGAAGAAGCAAATCTTGTATTGATTTGCAAAAAACTTTATGCTTATGATATCAAACCAGAAGAAATGCTAGATGCACCTGCCATTGAAAAATGGTACCCACAAAAAGATTATCATCGCTGTTATTTTGCAGAAATTTTAAAAGTTTATTCCAAAGTATAAACAAAAACCGCAGTATAAAATACTGCGGTTTTTGTTTTCGTTTGTATTTTTAAGAAAGCTTTTCAGTTTTTATTTTCCAAACTTGCAAAAAACAATCAAAATTATTTTAACTTAATTGGCAATAACAAATCTAACTTTCCATCTACACCACTATTCTCTGACCATCCCATATGGGATGAATATACCCAGTTTAAATGTTCCTCTAAACAGCCATCCATACTGTTCGCTTTTTCCTTATGGTAATTGGCTTGCCATGTATCATTATTTTTAACCCATTCTGTCAGAAAATTCCATTCATAGAAATCTGGAAAATTTATCGTATATGCCGCATAAATCCCTCCTTCAAAATGTTTTTTTACCAAAGGCTTTGGCACTTCCATATCGTCGGAAATTGTCACCCAATCTTCATAACCATGATAATCATCTCCTGGCGCTGGATTGGGATTGTTAAATCCAAAAAGTCGGGCATCTGGCTTCTTTTCATATAATTTACTGGAGCGAACAAATGTATTCATAACTTCGCCCACTGTTTCCTCTGGTGGATTATCTCCCACAAACTGATAGGCTGCTACTGTGCAAGGTGGCAACATCACAATTCTAACACAGCTTTGTTTTTCAACCATTTCTTTTCTCACACTCATTTTTTGTTTCTCCTTTAAACAATATCTTTCCAGAGGCAGAAATTCTAGCAATTTCATAACTGAATTTTCCTGTACACCATCCAAACAATTTTTATTTGTAGTATCTTTGTAAAATAATTCCAATAATTTTTCTAATACTTCTTTGATTGTTTGAATCGATTTTACGCTTTCGTCCATGCCATTTATCTGTGTTTTCAATATCTGAATCGTTTTTTCTCTGTCTCCATTTAAAATACATCGAATCTGTTTCAAGGGAATTTGCAACTTCCGCAATATGATAATTTGCTGTATTCTCTTCACTGTATTTTCATCATAAACACGATAAGCATAACCCTCCTTTCGTGTGCTTTCAATCAGTCCCATCTTTTCATAATAACGAAGCATTCTAGTAGAAACCTGAAATATAGAAGAAACCTCTCCAATTGTCATATGATTCATATTCTTACCTCCTGTATTGAGTATAAAGTATACTTTATTGTTGCACCTGTAATTTTATTCTGTGAAAACAAACGCTTTTTCGTTTTCAAATTGAGAAACCAATTACACCTTGTCACTTATATGAAAAACAAAAGTATGCACTGAATCTCTGCATAACTTGCGTTATATAAACCGTGAAATACACGGCATTCGCTCATTTTACTATGATTGAGCGAAAATTTCTTCTCGTCTGTCATAAGACGGAGAAAGATATCACACAATCAAACCATAACTTAACAAAAGGAGATTTATTCATGAAAATGAAAAACAAAAATTCATTAAAAACCATTATTACTTCCACTTTAATCGCAGCTATGATGGTATCTAATGCCCCAGCGTTATTAGCTGCTGATTCCAAGCCTCCAATTGGAGCACAAGAGATCGGTTCTATCCAACCAAGATTCTCTGGATACCGTGTAGCAGATATTGAAAACTGGAGTCCCGAAACCGATCCATATGCAAAAAGTCTGCGTGCAAGTATTCCTCTACAAAATAGAAATGAGGCTTTCGCTGCAACTCAGGCAAATCCTGAATTGGAATCCAAAGCACAAGTTATGCTGATGCAAGGCGACTATGGAAATGCTTTTTTTGATAACTACACCTATAACAATACATTCTCTGAACATGTATTAAACTTTTGGCAATATACTGATTATTTTTCTCCTTGGCATGGTGCTGCTTCTGCTTCTACTCCAAAATCTTTATATGATTATGAAACCAGTGACTGGACAAACCGTGGATTTGAATTTGGTATTATGAATATTCCAAATCCAGCCTACACCAATGCAGCACATAAAAATGGTGCAATGTCCATCGCTTGTATTTACTTTGACCAAATCAACCGTCCAGAACAAACCATCAATGAAATTTTCAAACAAGATGAAAACGGTGAATTTATCATTGCCAAAAAATTAATTGAAATGGCAAAATACTTTGGTTTTGATGGATATTTCTTCAATGCGGAAGAAGATACCGACGATGCGACCAAAGAAGCCTTCTTAAAAGCACTCAACGACGAAGGTATTTGGACACAGTACTACGATACCATCGGTCAAGCATCTCATCCCAATAAATTGTCTAAATTAGACTGTCAAGACTCTGTTTTTGTAAACTACAATTGGCCTGGTAGAAGAGTGGAGTTGGATAAAGAATACTTTGCAGAAAATCCAGATTTTGACCCTTATTCAAAAGTGTTCTATGGTGCAGAAGCCAACAAAGGTCAAATCAACGGCGACCATGAATCCGAAAGAGAAATTCCACAATTATACAAAGAAGGCACCAAAAATCCAATTGCCAGTGTTGCACTCTTTACCCCAAGTGACTGGTATCAACGTGGATTGGGAGAAGAAGGAAATTGGGAAAGAATCCCAGGTACAGGCGCTATGGAAGGCAAAAATGGTGTTGTATTCAAATCAGAAGGTTCTATGCCAACCATGCAACAAAACGAATATCAATAGATGATTGCAGAACGCGAACGCTTATACTTCTCTGGACCATACAGTGACCCAACCAGAACAGGCATGGTGGAAGAATTCCCACGCGAAGATGTCGGACTAAAAGGCGTCGGAAGTTGGGTCGGTGTAGCTGACTTTATCAGCGAACGTTCTGTTATCAATGGCGGCAACTTCTACACCAACTTCAATAATGGTCATGGTATGCAGTACTTTATCAATGGTGAAGCTGGCAGCAGCAGTGAATGGTCTAATATCAACATACAAGATATTTTGCCAACCTGGCAATGGTGGATTGATACCGAAGGCAGTAAACTGACAGTTGATTTTGACTACGGTTCTCAACACAAAATGAAAAATGTTGACGGTTCCGACAGAGCTGCTGACTATACCCAAGTGGGCGCTTATAATGGCGGTAGTTCTTTGGTAATGTATGGCAACTTAGATAGCAAAAACAATGTACATCTATATAAAACGGACTTAATGGTTTCTGCTGGTTCCTCTGCTTCTGTCACCTTTAAGAAAACTTCTAATGACGATGCTCAAATGAAATTGGGCTTAATCTTCAAAGATGCCCCAGAAACCGTTGTAGAACTTCCAATTGAAAACAGCGATAAACAAGGCGATTGGACAACCTCCAAAGTAAATCTAGCACAATATGCTGGCAAATCCATCGCTGCAATGACCTTGATTTTTGATGGAAAAGCCAACGACTATCAGATGAATGTTGGTCAAATTACAATCAACGACGGTCAAAGTCATGCTCCAGCAACTCCAAAAGACTTCAAAATTGAAGCTCTTCATGACAATGGTGAAACACAACTCAGTTGGACTATGGAAGACTATAGCACAGTGAGACAATATAATATCTATGCAGTTCTTTCCAACGGTGAACGTGTTTTCTTAAATGGTATCTATGATGACAATGTTTATGTAAAGTCTCTATTGGGTGAGAAAGATACCATCCGCTTTGAATTGTGCGCAGTTGGTATCGACGGTACTGAAAGCAAACCTGCTGTCATCAATTATGATTTTAGCAGACAAGTTTCCAATCTGAAAGTGGAAGAAGCAAAAACTTCTACAGGTCTATTGACACAAAGTGCTCATGAAGGTGTTCTAAAGGCTTCTTGGACCGCTCCAGAAGATAAGGATTTTGACTCTTATTATGTCACTGTAGAATTGCGCGATATCAAAGAGGAAGCTGCGGAAAATCAAGTATATTCTACAGTTGTGGATAAATATACACCTCGTGCTGAAGTTTCTGTACCTACTTTAGAAGGTTATCAGTATGCCCTTTCTGTTGCAACTGTGAAAAATGGTAAAACTTCTAACGCCATGAGCTATTCTGGTGCTACAAAAGACGTTTATTCTATTCCAGTTAGCAAAGAAGACTTTACATTTGAAAACAATACCATTTCTTTTGTCAATCCACAATCTTATGACTGGTATAAACTCAACCTCTATCTAGATGGCGAAAAAGTTTATGACTATACACGTGGAGGTGCTTATTCCAAGTTATTGGATTTGATTCACCTAAAGGCTGACGAAGGTATTATTGAAATTGAAGCAGACTATCGAGCTTGGCTCCACAAAACAGAAGCTGTTATCATTGAAAACTACTCTATACAATCAGAAGTCAGTGTGACTTTAACTGACTATTCTGGCAACGAATCTGAACCAGTTGTTATCAAAGCATCCAATGACATCACTCTTTCAGAACCAGATCAACCATTGTCAGAACTTCTTGCAGAAAATTCAGCACTGTTAAGTGCACTTCCATCCAATATCAAAACTGCTCAAGATGCCGCAGAAGTAACCGAATTAACACTTGACAGTAGATCCCTTACCAGCCTAGCTGGATTAGAACATTTCTATAGTCTTGAAACATTAGATGTATCCAAATGTCCTAACTTAAAATCCATCACCACAGACGACATCAGTGCAAAGATAAAAGAACTGAATTTGACAAATTGCAGTCAATTACAAGTATTAGATCTCAATGGTGTTGGCTTAGAAAAGATCACCTATTCCAATGTAAATCAATACTCTAACTTAGCTTATGTTGATCTCTCCAACAACAAATTAGACTTATCTGAAGGAACTCCAGAAAGTACTTTTGTAAATACAGTTCGTGATTTCGTAAATAACAACAGTGACAAAACAATTGAGATTTCTCTTGTAGCAGAAACAACTGTGGAAGCTGAAGAAGAAACACAGGGCATTGCACAAGAAACCACCATGCCAACTGCCGAGAGAAAAACCTACCGTCCAGGCACGATGATTTCCAACAATCAACGTCCAGAGGCATATGCTGGAACCATTGCCAATGAAACCATCGAAAAGGAAGTGGCAAAAGGTCAAACCTTAAATATGCGTGATTTCGCAGATCAAACTGTGAAAACGGTTCGTGATAATGACTTCCTTGCATTAGAGGGTTCTGCATGGTTGGCTCAAGATTACAGCCCATCTGAAGAAAATCCATTTAACAATGTTGTTGTTCAGATTACAGATGCCAATCGCTATACAACTGCAAATACCATTGATTTAAGTATCAACAATACTTACACGATCCAGTATCTAAAACCAGAATATAATACTTTAGAATTATTGGCTACCAAGACTGTTAAAGTTGGTGATGGAAAAGCAGAAACTCCAACACCACCAGTCGAAGAAATCGATAAAGGGGACAATGACAATAACGGAGGCACAACCCCTCCAATCATTCCTCCAATCGATGGCGGTGATTCAAATACTGGTAATACAACTACTGAAACTGGCTCTTGGAAACAAAATGAAACTGGTTGGTGGTACGAAAACAGTGATGGCAGTTATCCAGTAAATGAATGGCAACTCATCAATGATAAATGGTATCACTTCGACAACAACGGTTATATGCAGACTGGTTGGATTCATATTCCATCTGGCTGGTATTATCTGGAACCAGATGGTTCTATGGCAACTGGTTGGAAACTAGTGAATAACAAATGGTACTATATGAATGAATTGGGCACGATGCAAACTGGTTGGGTAAAAGTTAACAATATCTGGTATTACTTAAATACAAATGGCGATATGGCTACCGGTTGGGTAATGTCCAATGGCACTTGGTACTACACCAATGAAAGTGGCGCTATGCAAACCGGCTGGGTAGAAGTCAATCATAAATGGTATTACTTAGATGAAAAAGGCGCAATGTTGGCAAACACAACAACTCCTGATGGATTTGAAGTAGATGCGAATGGCGCATGGATTCAATAATTTGAATTCTATTATAAATTGTTAATTTTCCCTTTTCATATACTCCTTTTCGAAAGGCTGTTACAGGTTTCCCTGTAACAGCCTTTCATTTACAAACATAAAATTAATACCATTTTTCACCAATATTTACATCACTATTAAAATTTTATTTGTATTTTTTTCTCAAAAATCTCACATGTATTCATATAAACATAACAAATTTATACCTAAATCTATTGTTTTTTATATATCCAACCCAACCGTTTTCTTGTACAATAAGTAACAGAAGTAGTGCTCAAAAAGAAATACTACTATCAATTCATTATGATTCTATTGATATCAATAGAATCATACTTTTATAATATAACAAAGGGGTATATACTTATGAAAATGAAAAAAAGACGTTCATTAAAGACCATAGTAACTGCCACTTTAGTAGCTACTATGTTAGTTTCTAATGCATCTGTATTATTGGCTGGAGACTCTTTCCCTCCAATTGGAGAACAGGCAATCGGTTCTGTACAGCCAAGATTTTTCGGTTACCGCTCTCAAGACATTGAAAATTGGAGTCCTGAAACTGACCCATATGCAGAAAGCTTACGCGCAAGCGTTCCACTGCAAAAGAGAAATGAAGCATTTGCTGCAACTCAGGCAAATCCTTATCTGGAATCAAAAGCAGAAGTTATGCTTATGCAGGGTGACTATGGTAACTCTTTCTTTGATAGTTATACTTATAACAATACATTCTCTGAACATGTATTGAATTTCTGGCAATACGCTGATTATTTCTCTCCTTGGCATGGTGCTGCAACTTCTTCTACACCACAGGGTGTATATGACCCAGTAACCAGCGACTGGAGAAACCGTGGAATGGAATTTGGTATTGTCAATATTCCAAACCCAGCTTATACCAATGCTGCTCATAAAAATGGTGTTATGTCTATCGCTTGTATTTATTTTGACCAAGCTTTCCGTCCAGAACAATCTATCAATGAATTGTTTAAAAAGGATGCAAATGGCAATTTTATAAATACCAAGAAATTAATTGAAATGGCTGAATATTTCGGCTATGATGGTTATTTCTTTAACTGTGAAGAAGATCCAGCTGACCCAAATGAAAAAGCCGCATTCTTAAAAGAATTAACTGATGCAGGTTTATATACACAGTACTACGATATTGGAGATACCATCCAAAGTAAAGCTGATGCATTGACCTATCAAGATTCTATTTTTGTCAACTATGACTGGAGAAAAGAAGAAAATAGACAACTTGACAAAGAATATTTAGCAGCACATCCAGAAATTGATCCTTATAAACAAGTTTTCTATGGTGTAGAATCCAACCAGGGAAAATTAAATGGTCAACATGAGTCTGAACGTGATCTACCTTTCTTATATAAAGATGAACACAACAATCCATTGGCTAGTGTTGCTTTATTTACTCCAAGTGATTTCTATCAACGTGGTGTAGATGACGCTGTTGGCAGTGTTGGTTATATGCCTGCTATGCAGACCAATGAATATCAATGGATGGTTGCAGAACGCGAAAGAATGTATTTCTCCGGTCCAAATAGCGACCCAAAAAATACTGGCTTCTTAGCTCAAGAAGATAGATTTGCTCGTCCTGAAATTGGTTTGGCAGAAGTCGGCGGTTGGGGCGGTGTAGCTGACTTTATCAGCGAACGTTCTGTTATCAACGGCAGCAACTTCTATACAAACTTCAACAATGGTCATGGTATGCAATACTTTGTAGATGGCAAAGTAAGCAACGACGAAGAATGGTCTAACATCAATGTACAAGATATTCTTCCAACATGGCAATGGTGGATTGACACCGAAGGCAGCAAATTAAAAGTTGATTTTGATTACGGTTCCGAACACAAAATGAAGAATGTTGACCATACAGATAGAGCTGCTGACTTTACTCAAGTAGGCGCTTATAATGGCGGTAGTTCTTTGGTTATGTACGGCAACTTAGACAGCAAAAACAACGTACATCTATACAAAACTGATTTAATGGTTTCTGCTGGTTCTTCCGCTTCTGTTACCTTTAAGAAAACTTCTGATGACGATGCTCAAATGAAATTGGGCTTAATCTTCAAAGATGCTCCAGAAACCGTTGTAGAACTTCCAATTGAAAACAGCGATAAACAAGGCGATTGGACAACTTCCAAAGTAAGTCTAGCGCAATATGCTGGCAAATCCATCGCTGCAATGACTTTGATTTTTGATGGACAAGCTGACAATTATCAAATGAATGTTGGTCAAATTACAATCAACGATGGTCAAAGTCATGCTCCAACAACTCCAAAAGACTTTAAGATTGAATCACTTCACGACAATGGTGAAACAGAATTAAGCTGGACTTTAGACAGTTATGATACTGTAAAACAATACAACGTTTATGGCGTTCTTTCCAATGGCGAACGCGTTTACTTAAATGGTATCTATGGAGACAACATTTATGTAAAATCTCTATTAGGTGAAAAAGACTACATTCGTTTTGAATTGTGTGCAGTAGGTATTGACGGTACTGAAAGTAAACCTGCAACCATCAATTACGATTTCAAGAGACAAGTTTCTAATCTGAAAGTAGAAGAAGCAAAAACTTCTACTGGCTTACAAGTACAAAGCGCTTATGAAGGTATGTTAAAGGCTTCCTGGACCGCTCCAGAAGATAAAGACTTTGACTCTTATTATGTCACTGTAGAATTGCGCAACATTAAAGATGAGTCCGCAGAAAATCAAGTATACTCCACAACTGTTGATAAATATACTCCTAGCGCTGAAGTTTCTGTACCTACTTTAGAAGGTTATCAATATACCCTTTCTGTTGCAACTGTAAAAAATGGTAAAGCTGCTACTCCTATCAGTTATTCTGGTCATACAAAAGATGCTTATTCCAGACCTTTAAGTGCAGATGACTTTAAATTCGAAAATAATACACTTACTTTTGTCAATCCACAATCTTCTGACTGGTATTTCGTAAATGTTTATGTAGATGATCGTCCTGAACCTATTCTTACACATCAACGTGGTAAAACAATTGGATCTACATTATTGAAACCAATGACATTTAATCCTAAAACCGGTGAAGTTACTTATGCTTATAAAACTGGAAATTGGCCAATTTTTACTCATACAAAAACAGAAAATATTGGCTTCACTTATAATTCTGAAGTCAAAGTTACTTTGACTGACTACTCTGGTAATGAATCTGAACCAGTGATTGTAAAAGCTGCTGGCGATATCACTCTTACAAATCCAGAAGAATCAATCCAAGAAGTTCTTACAAACAATAAAGAATTATTAAATGCACTTCCAGCAGATATCAAAACTGCTCAAGATGCCGCAACAGTAACTGAATTAACACTTGAAAGTAACACTCTTACTAGCTTAGCTGGTCTAGAAAAATTCTATAGCCTTGAAACATTAGATGTATCTAAATGTCCTAATTTGAAATCTATCACCAAAGATGACGTTCGTGCAAATGTAAAAGAACTGAATTTGACAAACTGTAATCAACTACAAGTATTAGACTTAAACGGTGTTGGTCTAGAAAAAATCACTTATTCTAATTTAAATCAATACACTAACTTAGCTTATGTTGATATTTCTAATAATAAATTAGATTTATCTGAAGGAACTCCAGAAAGCGACTTCGTAAAAACAGTTAGCGAATTTGTAAAGAACAACAGCGATAAACCAATTCAGATTGCTCCTGAAACTGAGCCTGAAGCTAAAGCAGAAACCGAAGGCGTTGCACAAGAAACCACTATGCCAACTGCTGACAATAGTTCTTATCGTCCAGGCACGATGATTTCCAACAGCCAACGTCCAGAAGCATATGCTGGAACCATTGCTGATGAAACCATCGAAAAAGAAGTGGCAAAAGGTCAAACCTTAAATATGCGTGATTTCGCAGATCAAACCGTGAAAACTGTTCATGATAACGACTTCCTTGCATTAGAAGGTTCTGCATGGTTGGCTCAAGATTACAGCCCATCTGAACAAAATCCATTTAACAATGTTGCTGTTAGAATTACAGACGCAAATAACTATACAACTGCAGATACCATTGATTTAGGCATCAACAATACTTATACTGTTGAATACCTACAAACAAATGACGGTGTATTAAAAGTATTGGCTACCAAGACCGTTAAAGTTGGTAATGGAAAAGCAGAAACTCCAAAACCTCCAGTAATTGAAGCTGATAAAGGCGACAACAATGGCGGTGGTGATGATAATACACCAATCTATCCTCCAATCAATGGTGGCGATTCAAACACTGATAACACAACTACTGAAACTGGTTCTTGGAAACAAAATGCAACCGGTTGGTGGTATGAAAACAGTGATGGCAGCTATCCAACTGATCAATGGCAACTCATCAATGATAAATGGTATCACTTCGACAACAACGGTTATATGCAGACTGGTTGGATTAACATTCCTTCTGGTTGGTATTACCTCGAACCAGATGGTTCTATGGTAACTGGCTGGAAACTAGTAAATAACAAATGGTACTATATGAATGAACTAGGTACTATGCAAACTGGTTGGGTAAAAGTCAATAATATCTGGTATTACTTAAATGCAAATGGCGATATGGCTACTGGTTGGGTAATGTCCAATGGCACTTGGTACTACACCAATGAAAGTGGCGCAATGCAAACTGGTTGGGTAGAAGTCAATGGCAAATGGTACTATTTAGATGAAAGTGGCGCAATGTTGGCAAATACAACAACTCCTGATGGATTTAAAGTAGATGCAAACGGTGCATGGATTCAATAATTTGAATTCTATTACGAATTGTTAGTTTTCCCTTTTCATATACTCCTTTTAAAAGAGCTGTTACAGGTTTTCCTGTAACAGCCCTTTTTTATTTTATTTGATTCCAAAAAGACGTTCCACAAATATCAGCATTTATCTGAAAGATATCCAAAATACTTTTTGCAATGTCTGAAAATGTTTTTCTGGTAGCTAAATTTACACCTTGTCTGATTTGTTTTCCATACACCAACAAGGGTGTGTACTCTCTAGAGTGGTCTGTACTTTTTAGATAACCCGGATCGCAACCATGATCGGCAGTAATGATCAATAAATCATCTTTTTCCATCTGTTCTATCAATTGCTTTAATTGTTTATCTGCCTGCGCAATTGCATGAGCATACCCATCAATATCATTTCGATGACCATATAACATATCAAAATCCACTAAATTTACAAAGCAAATCCCATGAAAATCCTTTTGCAATAATGCAATGGTCTGATTCATGCCATCCTGATTATTTTTTGTCCTTATGTTTTTTTGAATTCCTTGACCTGCAAAAATATCAAAAATCTTACCAATACCAATGGTATCCAAACCGTGTTCAGATAGAATATCCAACATCGTTTTGCTGGGAGGTTTTAAAGAAAAATCATGTCTATTTGCAGTGCGTTGAAATGTTCCTACTTCTCCAATAAACGGACGGGCTATCACCCTTCCAACTGCATGTTCTCCCTGTAATATCTGACGAGCAATTTCACAATATCGATATAGTTCTTCTACTGGTACAATCTTCTCATGTGCTGCAATCTGAAAAACACTGTCAGCAGAAGTATATACAATCAAATCCCCTGTATCCAAATGTTGTTGCCCATAATCTTGTAATACCTTTGTCCCAGAGTATGGCAAGTTACAGATAACATGTCGATTGGTCTGTTTTTCAAATGCTTCTATGATTTCTTTGGGAAATCCATTTGGATAAACTGGCAGTTTCTTTGGCGAATAAATCCCTGCAATTTCCCAATGCCCAATTGTAGTATCTTTCCCAGCAGAAACTTCTGCCATTCTCCCATAACATCCAATTGGAGCATGTATTTTTTCTCCGACTTCTACCCCATCAATCTCAAATAATCCTAATTTTTGTAACGTTGGAGCCGAAAATTGTTCTGATGAAAAGATTGATTTTAATGTATTTGTCCCACTATCTTGATAATCTTTTGCATCTGGAAGCGCCCCTATGCCAAAACTGTCAAATACAATTAAAAAAATTCGTTTGATACTCATATGATATAACCTTACCTATTCTATTCAACTGCAATGTTCAATGCAATTTTTACCATATCACTAAAACTCGTTTGTCGTTCCTCTGAAGAACAGGATTGATTTGTCAATGGACAATCAGATATTGTACAAATACACAATGCTTCTTTCTGTGCTTTTGAGGCATTGGAATAAAGTGCAGCAGATTCCATTTCAACTGCCAAAACTCCCATATCGCGCCATTGTTCTAATACTTTTTGCTCACTGTAAAATACATCTGAACACAGAATGTTTCCCACAACTGTATTCACTCCAATTTTTTTCGCTTGCCCAACCGCACTTTCAATCAAACGATAAGTTCCCGTTGGAGCAAATGTTCCGGGTAAATTAAATTGTTTGATATAATTAGAATCCGTTGAAACAGATTGTGCAATTACAATATCTCGTAACTTTAAATTTGGAGACAGTGCACCAGCAGAGCCCACCCGAATAATCGTACTGACATCATAAAAATGATACAATTCATAAGAATAAATCCCCATTGAAGGCATTCCCATTCCACTTGCCATAACCGAAACTGGCTTATTCTGATAAGTTCCTGTATAACCATATATATTGCGCACTGATGTTACCTGCTTTGCTTGTTCTAAAAAATGTTCGGCAATCCACTTTGCACGCAAGGGGTCTCCTGGCATAATCACAACGGGGGCAAAGTCTCCTTTTTTTGCTTCTATATGTGGTGTTGACATACAATTTCCGCCTTTCTATTCATTTTTTTAAAGATATGCTTATGAAACAAAAAATCCCGTTCAAAATGAACAGGATTTTTTCAATACATTTTCAAATTAGCTCTTCATACCAGTAATGGCAATACCTGCAATAATTTGTTTTTGGAAAATCAAATATATAATCAATACTGGAATAACTGCAATTACTGTACCAGCCATCAACAAAGGATATTCTGTTGCGTATTGACCTTTAAAGTAAGCCAACAACAGAGGTACTGTGTAAGTCTTTGGATCATTTAAGAAAATCAATGGATATAAGAAGTTGTTCCACTGACCTAAGAATACAAAGATACCAAATGCAGCCAAAGAAGAACGAATCAATGGGAAGATAATCTGAACGAAGATTCTAGGAGTAGAAGCACCATCTACTACAGCAGCTTCTTCCAAATCATCTGGCAGACCCATGATAAACTGTCTGAGCAAAAATACACCAAATGCATTAAACAAAGCAGCTGGAAGAATAATGGACCAGTGTGTGTTTAATAAACCAAGTGCTTTCATGGTGTTAAAGATAGGAATCATAACAACCTGCGCTGGAATCATCATGGTTGCAAGAAAAATTGGAAATAAAATATTATGACCTGGGAATTTTAACTTACCAAAAGCATAACCAGCCATAGATGCAGTAATCAACTGTAGTACTGTAACTATTACCGCAATATAAATACTATTAAAATACGCCCTATCAAATGGCATAGCTGTGAAAGACCTTGGGAAGTTTGAAAATACCCATTCTTTTGGGAAAAATGTTGGCGGAAAGGTAAAGATTTCACCCAAATTTTTGAAGGAACTCAATACAGTCCACAAAAATGGGAAAACCATGATTATAGAACCAAGAATCAATATGATATGTAATACAATTGTACCTGGGCTAATTTTTTTTCTTTTTTTTGTCATTACAGCACTAGACATCATAATTCACCCACTTCTTAGACGCCCACATTTGGAAGGCGGTAATAATTAAAATAATTACAAACAATACCATAGCAGATGCAGAAGCATAACCCATCTGGAATTTCTGGAATGCTGATTCATAAATATGATATACAAATGTATAACTTGCTTTTGCAGGTCCACCTTTTGTCATAATAAATGCCTGGTCGAATACCTGGAAAGAAGAAATAATTGTTGTAATTAAGGTAAAAAATGTGGTAGAAGATACCATTGGCAATGTAATATGACGGAACTGCATTAATTTTGTTGCACCGTCAATTGCTGCAGCTTCATAATAAGTTTGTGGAATATTTTGCAGACCAGCTAAGAAAATGACCATGTTATAACCAACATTCCACCAAATAGATACCACTGCGATAGAAATCAATACCAATTTACTATCGGTTAACCATGGAACCATTGGCAATCCCATCATTTTCAATAACATATTAATCAAACCAGTGTTTGAATTTAAAAGCCAAGTCCAGATAACACCAACAGATACAGAACCTGAAACAACTGGCATAAAATAGAATAAACGATAAATTGTTCTACCTGCTACATTTTTTAAAGCCATCGCAATTAATAATGCTAAAAATACATCTAATGGTACGAAATAAATAGTGTATTTTAATGTGTTTATTAAACTCTTTACAAAATCTGCATTGCCAAAGGCTTCAATATAATTGTTAATACCAACCCACTCTTTTACAGGCTGCATACCATCCCATTTTGTAAAACTGATATAAAAGGCCTGGAAAAGTGGAACCAATGAGAACAAAATCAGACCGATTAATTGTGGAGCAACAAAAGCAAATCCCCAATATTTACGTGTTTTATTCACTGATTTTCACCTACCTAAATTCATCTTTTGAGTATTCGAGAAAAGGAAGAAAACGTCAAAGTTTTCTCCTTTTCTTTTCATACATAATTGTCAGACTTAAAATCAAATAAAATAATTATTGCGCATTAAACTCTTTTATCATTTGATTTGCTTTTTCTTCTACTTTAGGTAAAATTTCATCAACGGATTTTCCATTAACCCAAATTTCTTCAAAAATAGCTTTTATTTCAGTGTCCAATGAAGGATAGATACTATCTCTAGCAAAGTCAGAACCCAAAGCCCAACCGTTGTCACGAACTTCAAGCAAATAACTAGCATGTTTTGGAATGCCACCTTCGGTTACTAAGTTCTCCAAACCATTGATAGAAGGTACTGCATTACCTGGTTTGCCGTCAGAATCTTTCAAACGATCGGTTTGACCGTCTTTACTACAATAGTAAGTAATAAATTTCAGTGCTTCGTCTTTTAGTTTAGAATTTTTATTTACAGCAGCATATGCAGTTGCAATTTGAGATGGTGGGAATTTTGTACCATCTTTAGATGGATATGGAATGTAGTCATGATCTACTCCTGCTTCTACAAAAGATGGTGTATTCCATCTTCCTGCTTGTGAGAATACGCACAATCCAGAAATAAATTGAGCATCTTCTCCCTGTCCTTCTGGCAACAATCCAGAATAAGTAAATCTTCCATCAGCCAATCTGTCTGCACAGTATTGTAATCCTTCTTTTGCTTTTTCGTCAAATTGATACAAATCATTTCCTTCTGCATCTTTTTGCCATACTGTTCCGCCTGCACCAGATACAAAACGGTAAACAGAAAGATTATCTCCACCAAATAAGAAACCTTGTTTGTCAGCTGCTAAACCTTTTGATAAAATTTCATCAAAAGTATCCCAATTCCAGTTGTCAGCATCCCATAAATCTTGTGGATTATTTGCTCCAATTTCTTCCATCATCTTTGGTTGATAATATAATAAGGTTGGGTTACAGTCAACTGGTAAACCGTAAATGCTTCCATCGTCTGTTCTTGCAGCACCCCAAAGACCGTCTGCAAAATCTTCAATCTTACAGAAGCTATCTTCTGTTGCCATAAAGTCATTTAATTTTTCAATAGAACCATTCTGAATTAGTTTTGAAATTGTTGCGTCACCTGCATAGAAAGCATCCCAAGCAGTTCCTCCAGATAAAGCAGTGATCAATTTCTGTTCATAAGTATCAGAAGCAGAAGATTCAAATACAATTTTTACATCACTTTGTTTTTCGTTGTAAGCATCAATTGCTCTGGACAAAACTTTAATTTCACCAGTGTTTGCCCAAGAAGTGAATCGCAATTCGTTGCCACTGCTTCCACCCTTGTTGTCATTTCCGGCACTTTGGCTAGAATTGTCTTTGTTATCGCCGCCACTTGTACAGCCGGCAACAGACAATAGCATAAATGCAGCTAATATCATTGCTGAGATTCTTTTTGTTGATTTTTTCATAGTATTTTCCCTCTTTCGTTTTTTATTTCGCACCAAAGTATTTATTCCATGTGCACAGTATACAAAAAAAAAAAAACGAGTGGAAGAGAAATTTGATATATAGTTTTTATTCTATATTTTTTCATTAATATTTTATAATATAATCATTTGTTATTAATAATTTATTCACCTATTTCTTTAGTCATATTTACCATATACATAGATATAAACATGCCTCAACCCCCAATTTACCTACTATGATCTAACTTAAGTAGTACTAAAAATCATTGATTGTGCACCAAAATCTTTTTTTGACTGAATCTGTTCTAATTTTATAGGAAAAAGATTTATTCTATGTATATGGTATTTTGCATTTTATAAAAAAATCGGTTTTATCATATCCCAACGATCAACCTTAAAGTGATTGATAAGACAACACAGCTTGTTTTCTAAACTTATTTGGAGTAATGTTTTCAAATTTCTTAAACGTCGTAATAAAATTATTTGGTGTAGAAAATCCACACATCGTTGCAATTTGTTTAAGGGAATAATTGGTACTAACTAGCAACTTTTTAGATTCTTCAATCCGAATTTTAGTCAAGTGCGCATAAGGAGATTGATTTAGATATTTCTTAAACAAACAACACAAATAATTTTTACTAACATAAAACTGATCAGAAAGAGTTTGAAGTTCTAACTTTTCTCCAAAATGCTCACGCATATAACGAATCACATCACTGATCAATGGATCTGGTCGATAAGAATCCATACTTTGATCTAAAATTTCATGTATCATATCAGACAACAATCTAGAAACTTTAAATTCAATTCCATCTTGATAACTGTTTTTAATGGTAATAATGGTTTCAATTCCATGGTTAATTCTGGAAGCATTTGAAAAATTTTGCACCAGCTTCCCTCTCTGTTTTAGATATTCGTAAATCTGTGCCATATTCTGTTGACGAAAATGAATGAAATGAAATTCCCAATTTTGTCCCAATGCCGTGTAGTATTCTCCATATTGGCTACAATCTATTAAGGCAATGGAATCTTTTACCAATGAAAATTCACCTTGTGGAGTTTTCAAAATCCCCTTTCCAGCAACTGTGCTGATAAGCACATAACTGTCTTCTAGTGTATGATCTTCTCGACATCTCATTACATGATAAAGGTCATTACACTTATGCCAACCTGCCATGGTAAATTGATAAAGTGTATTATTTAATGTAAACTCACTTTTGTTAATAACTAAGTTGACTAATCCGTATCTTCCGTTTTTTTCGTACATAGGCTACCTTCTTTGTTCTTTACTAATTTTCTTTTAATATTCCTTTGATTGTTTGATTGCTTTTGACAGATAATTTATCTGTTATCAGAAAAAACACTTTAGGCTTTGTGATAGAGTTTAAAATTATCGAATATTTCACCCAATCAGTCCATTATCTTACGACAACTTCGACAAAACCTTTTGTTGATATCTTATAACAATATCTATAAAAAGTCAGTTTTTTAAAGCAATTTAATTACTATTATATAATTAACTATGAATATAACAAAATTTACAATGATATTTTTACCTAAATTTTTCATTAAAAAAACCCTTTAAAAATTGCCAAATCTCACTAACTACAGCAAAAGGGATTGACTTTTTAATCTAGAAAACTATAATAAAAACCGAAACAGCAACCGTCTATATTTTATAAAATCCTACTAATGAATAAAAAGACAATTGGTTGCTCCAAATCAGACAATCAAAGTGATATGAAAACTGATCAATTGACTGATATTGTTTCAATCATTTTATATTATTATAAACCAATAAAAGATCCATCTGTATGGATGGAATGTAACTACAAAAAAATATACATTGTATTGTATCTATTTCAATGTAGTTTTTCATTAGTCTATTTTTACCATGAATCACAATTTTTAATTGTATTTGGGGGTTTCTATTTATGAGTATTTCTCAAATGTCAGGTAGAGAACGCATTCTTGCTGCTCTGCACTCTAAAGAAGTTGACAGACTTCCTTGGGCTCCTCTAATTGACCCATATTTTATCAATTCTTTGCCACAACAAGGGCTTGATTATGACTTTATTCAGGCTTGTACTTATATTGGAAACGATATCATTGAACGCCATGTGTGTGGTCCAACTGCAACTTATCAAAATGTCACCCAGCGCAGAGAAGAAAATGGTAATATTATGCGTGAATATTTTGATACTCCTGTTGGCAGTGTATTTGTAGAACATACAAAAACTGGCGAAACCAGTTATGTTTCCAAACATATGGTGGAATCCGTTGAAGATATGAAAATTTTCTCTTATATCTGTGAAAATACCATCTATACACCTAATATCGATGCCTTTATTCAAAGAGATAAAGAAATTGGCGACCGAGGCATTGCAAGTCTGAGCGGACCCATGAGCCCTGTTCAGGAAATGTTACAGTTTATCTCTGGTGTTGAAAATACCGTTTATCTTCTGATGGATTATCCAGACGAAATGGAAGCGTTATTTGATACCATGCACCAGCGCAACAAAAAACAATATGATCTGCTGTTAGAATATCCATGTGACTATATTTTTGACTATGAAGACACCTCCACCACTGTTATGAGTCGCACGATGTTCCAAGACTATTCTCTTCCCGCCATCAATGATTATTCTGATATGGTACATCAACACAATAAGACATTTATCACACATATGTGTGGAAAATTGACTGGATTTGTTGACTTAATCGCAAAAGGTCGTCAAGATGGTATTGATTCAGTTTGTCCTCCACAAACAGGTGACCTCTATCCATGGAATGCGCGTGAGGCATGGGGCAAAGAAAAAGTTGTTATCGGTGGAATCGACCCCCCTTCTCTGGTTTCTATGACAAAAGAGCAAACTTTGCAAACAGTCCTTGATGTCATTCAAAATGTAAAAAATAAACACGGCTTTATCCTAAGCACCGGTGATGCTGTTCCATTTGGAGCCCCAATCGAACATCTAAAGGCAATCAGCCAATTGATTGCTCTGTTGGGTCCAAAATCCATGGGCTGTGAAATCGACCCTGAAGTCATCAAACAAATCTAATCAAAAATAGAAAGGTAATTTACTATGACCCATAAAGAACGTGCCATTTTAGCACTTACCAGACAACAACCTGATTATGTTCCTACTTTTGAACTAGAATACCAATTAGAAGATCTTGTATTTGGCAAAAGTTTTCTGCGCCAAGACGATTTAAAAGATATGAGCAGCGCAGAACAAGAAAAAACCGTTTTAGAAAATGCTGAATATATGGTAAAAGTCTATACAGAACTGGGTTATTCCATTATTCCCATTCAGTACTTGTCTGAAGAAAACACCATCAAAACAGCAAAACACATCAATCAAATTACCAACGAGCAATTTTTATTGACTGCTCATGGAGATGCAACATTTGCAATTCCCGACGGTGATGGGTTGGTCAAATTTGTATACTGGCTATATGACAACCCAGAAGATGGACTTGCAGAAGCAAAAAAACGCGCGGACTATGGAATTGAACGCAATAAACGCTATATTCAAGCGGGAATTCAAAGTTTGATTTTATGTTCTGATTACTGTTTTAACGATGGACCATTTATCTCTCCCGCTATGTTTGAAGAATTTATTCAACCTTCTTTATATAGACTTTGCCAGTCTATCCGAGAAGAAGGAGGTTACTCTATCAAACACACCGATGGAAATATCATGCCTATTTTACAAATGCTTGTCGATTGCCAACCAAATGCACTGCATTCACTTGACCCTATGGCAGGAGTTGACATTCACAAAGTCAAAGAAATGGTTGGCGATAAGGTTGCACTTTGTGGAAATGTCCATTGTGCACATCTACAAACTGGCACAGATGAACAAGTGCTAGAGAGTTGTCGCTATGCCATGGAATCTGGAAAACCAAATGGTGGATACATCTTCTGTACCAGTAACATCCCATTTAAAGGAATGCCCGTTGAACGCTATCAAATGGTATTAGACTTCTGGAATCAACACAAATACTATTAGATTTTCTACACCAGATATCATATAAAAAGGAGCAAAGAAAGTACATTTCTTTTGTTCCTTTTTCTTTTATAAAGTAGTTTCTCTCACTATGATTTCTGGTTCTACCACCATTTGCCGAATCGGCTGTTGTGGAAGTGCATGCTTTTTTTGTTCAATCTGTTTGGTTAAAATCTCCATAGTATAAGCTGCAATTTGCTCAATATTTTGGGCAATAGTTGTCATTGGAATAATCGATTGTTGGGATAAAACAGAGTTGTCAAATCCAATCACTTCATATTGATTGGGTATCTGAATCTGCTGTCGAACCAATACGTTCAAAAGCGCATTTGCAATGGTATCATTACTGCAAAAAACACCTTTTTTTTGCTTGGGATACTGTTTTTGTAAGATCTTTAAGACCTGTTCCATTTTATGCAGATAATCCAAATAACAATTGTCTAATTCCTCAAATATTACCTGATAGGGTTTATGATATTGTTCACAAATATCTATAAAACCTTGAATTCTTCCATATGCAGGGCGTTTTTTGTCGATGGAATTGTTGATATGAATCAGTATATCACATTGATTCTGAATCAATTTTTTTGTGGCCTGCACCCCCCCATGATAGTTATTGGTATTGACACTGGAAATATAAGTATCTTCTCGCTCAATAGAAACCACAGGGATAGGGAGCTGCTTTAATTCATAAGATGGAATTGTATGACTTAATACAATCAATCCTTCAATTTGATAGGCCAATAACTCGCTGATATACTGTCGTTCTTGTTGTAAATCCTCTTTGCCAGAAAATACAATAAATTTATACCCATACTTTGAATAAGTTTCTAAAATATGATTCAATAACTGTGTATAGTATTGATGAAATAAATTCGGCATGATAATACCAATAAACTCTGTTTTTCCATTTGCCAAAATACGCGCTACTTTATTTTCTTGATAGTTTAGTTGTTCAAGAACAGTAGCTATTTTCTGTTTTGTTGTTTGTGTTAAACATTCTGGATTGTTGAAATATCTAGAAACAGTTGCTTTAGAAACGTTTGCATATTTTGCAATATCACTAAATGTTACATTTTTTTTCATATTGCTTGTAGCTCCTGTCAATTTCATCACAGATGTGATATACTTATAGTATATCGAAAAATAAAAGAATGTCAAACGATTCTAATATAATTTACCAGAAGAGGAAATGATTATGGAGCACCAAATTGTGAAAAGAGGTTATGTTTCTACAGATGCCAAAGACTTCCATGCCAAATCCATTCCCACCTTAAAAAAGGCAGCAGAAGAAGTTTATTGGATGTTAAATCGCGGTTATCCCATCAAAAGTCTCTCTACATTTATCGGAAATCACTATTTGTTATCTGAACGACAAAGACTTGCATTGGCACGCAGTGTATCCTCTCAAACAGCACTCTTATCAAGAAAAAAACGAGAAATTCAGGGCACATTATCTGGCAAAACAGTTTTTATCGATGGATTTAACCAAATCATCACCTTAGAAGTAGCACTATCAGATGGTACTCTTTTGCACTGTATGGATGGTACCATTCGAGATTTGGCAGGTTTGCGCGGCACCTATCGCCTCATAGATAAAACCACCCAAGCCATCAAGATGATTGGCGCACAATTGCAACAACTCCAAATTTCTCAAGCTGTATTCTATTTAGATTCGCCCGTTTCCAATTCAGGACGCTTAAAACAGGAAATTTTAACCATACTACAGCATTATCCCTTTACCACACAAGTGCACTTGACCGATAATGCAGATGTGGTTTTAGAAACACTTCCCAATGTCATCACCAGTGACGCCATTATTTTAGATCATTGCCAAAGCTGGGTGAACCTAAATTATCCACTCATTCAGCAACAACTTCCATCTGTTACATGTTTGCAAATTACTCCTGATATTGGTATATTTTCCTTTGATTCTGCCCATACTGATGAAAAATAAGGAAAGGAAGAAATCAAATGAAAGATTCCAAAAAACGTCAAAAATCACCTCACTCCAATTCTGAACTAGCGATGAAACGCCCTCCTAAACATGAAATTCCCTCCGATGTACAAGGCAGTTATACAGGTGTTCCAGAAGATGGAAGCGAAATGCCTGTTCAAGATGTAGACGATTTATAACTCACCACAAAAAACACTGTAGTAAATTAAATTTGCTACAGTGTTTTTTTACTTTTATTCATGATGATGGTATTATTATTACAGTATCATTTTATCACTGAATTGATCATGGGCAGCAGTGGAATATAACTCCATTAGCTTCTCCACTGTCATTTGCTTGCGCTGCTCTTTGTCCAACTCCAACACAATTCTTCCCTGACTCATTACAATGGTTTTGTTTCCAAATTCCAGTGCATTTTGAATATTATGCGTAATCATCAGGGTTGTAATTTGATTTTTCTGCACAATCCGATCTGTAATTTTCATAACCTGCTCCGCCGTTTTAGGATCTAACGCCGCAGTATGCTCGTCCAAAAGCAACAAAGATGGTGTTACAATGGTCGCCATAAGCAGTGTCACCGCTTGACGCTGTCCTCCAGACAACAACCCCACTTTTGTCTTTAGTCGGTCCTCTAATCCCAAATCGAGTTGTCTTAAATGCTCTCGAAATAATTCGGTATCCTGTTTTTTCAGACCCCTGGACAAACCTCTGCGTTTTCCTCTGCTGTATGCCAAACCCATATTTTCTTCAATTGTCATATTGGGAGCAGTTCCCTTTAATGTATTTTGAAATAGATGTCCAATATGTTTTGCTCGTTTATATTCCTTTTGATAGGTGATGTATTGACCATTTAATAAAATATTTCCAGAATCAATCGGGTAGGTTCCTGAAATTGCATTTAACAAGGTGGATTTTCCCGCACCATTGGAGCCAATAATTGTTGCAAAATCACCTGGTTTTAAATGAAGATTGATGTCTTTTAACGCATGATTTTCATTGACTGTATTTCTGTGAAAGGTAATATTGACATGCTCTAATTTCAACATAACAAATTTTCTCCTTTAAATGACATCTATCTTCGGGTCGCTAAACGGCTCAGTGCATTTTTTACAACCGGAACGGAAATCGCAATGATAACCAAAATGGCAGACAACAGTTTTAAATCAGAAGACGGCAAACCTATCTGTAAAGCAATGGTCAACAGCGCACGATAAAGTACAGAACCCAATACCACACTGATAAAGCACATCAGCATAGAACGCCTGCCAAAGATTGCCTCTCCTACAATTACAGAAGCCAAACCAATTACCATTGTACCAGTACCACCATTTGCATCGGAAAAGCTTTGATACTGCGCTAAAACCGCTCCAGATAAAGCAACAAACGCATTGGCAATTGCTAGACCCATTATCTTCATCGCTTCTGAATTGATAGAAGAAGCCCTTACCATATCCTCATTGTCACCTGTGGCACGCAAAGACATTCCAATTTGTGTTTTTAAAAACCAAAATAAAATACTACAAACAAGCAATAAAATGACTGTAATCACTGGCAGACGGTAACTGTTTTGTGGCAATTTATCTTCTAAAAAGGTAAAGATGGTATCTACATTTAACAGTGTGACATTGGGTTTATTTCCCATGACATGAAGGTTAATAGAATACAATGCAGTCATTGTCAAAATACCCGCTAAAATCACCTGAACTTTGAGTTTTGTCTGTAAAAAACCAGTTACCATTCCCGCCAATGCACCTGCTAAAATAGAAAGGACGATACCTAATATTGGATGTCCATGATAGGTCAAAATTGCTGAAACGGCACAGCCTAAGATAAAACTTCCATCTATCGTCAAATCGGGAATATCCAAAATGCGAAAGGACACAAACACACCCATGGACATAATCGCATAGATTAACCCCAATTCAACTGCGCCCAGTGCCAGGGTCATAACACCCAACATATGGTCAACTCCTTTTTCTGCTTTTATTACTCGTTGGTATTTTTCACTACATAATGCTCATTGGAAGAAATTTCTTGTGGGATTTCAATTTCCAATGCTTTTGCAGTATTTTCATTGACAAAAATGCTCAAATTATCATCAAATACTTTTACCGGAATCTCACTGATTGGGGTACCTTTTGCAACCTTGTCCACCATGTTTGCTGTTTCTGCACCCAAAGCGGTATATTCAATACCATTGGTTGCCAAACCGCCATCACCCACCATAGAATCTGCACCGGTAAATACTGGAATCTGTGCTTTAATCGCTTCTTGTGCTATCATTGGCATAGCGGAAGCAACGGTATTGTCATTTGGAATAAATAGTGCATCTACTTTTGTAAACAGCACCTGTGCAGCCTGTTGTACTTCCGAACTGTTGGAAACACCAGATTCAATTAACTGCATTCCACGGTCCTCACAAAATTCTTTTGCTTTTTGCAGGTTTGAGACGGAATTTGCTTCACCTGTAGAATACAAAAATCCTATACGATTTAATTTTGGATAAAATTGAAGTGCCAAATCCAAGATATCATCTACCTGTACCGCGTCAGAAGTACCAGTGATATTCTTATCTGTCTGTTCGATTGAAGTTACCAAACCAGCTTCTACTGGGTCGGTTACTGCGGAAAATATAATTGGAATGTCCTTCGCTACGGTTGCAGCAGCCTGAGCAGCAGGTGTTGCGATTGCCACAATGACATCCTTTTTATCTGCTTTAAAGGCTTGTACAATAGAATTGCAATTGGACTGATCTCCTTGTGCATCCTTTAAATCAATTTCGCAGTTTACACCATCTCGATAGCCCAATTCTTCCAATTGTGCCTCAAAGCTAGCATAAATGGTATCCAAAGACGGATGTTTGATATATTGAATCACGCCGATTTCTAATATATCATCTGTATCCTGATTGGATGTTGCATTAGATGTGTTGTCAGCTATTTCAGAACTATTGGAGCTTGTAGGTTTAGAGGAATTGGTACTTGTAGAGGTTTCTTTTGTTGGACCATTGGTACAACCTGCTAATAAACTAAGCATCAATGCACCAGTTGTCAAGGTGCGTAAAAATGTTTTCATCACTTTCATAAAATCATTTCCTTTCTTTACTTTTTTTATGAGCTGCTATCTGTAGTATAGGTTACTTTTGTCTTACTCATTCGGAAGAGATACCAATTTGGGAATAAAATATTCCCAGTTTGCTTTTTCATTCCTGATGTATAAAATAGCTTTATCACGGATATCAATCCAATATAGGATGAATGATAAATCGCTATATCAAAATTAATTGTACTTATACTTTTGTACTTTCAAATTTGCCAAAAGTTATTCCTTGTTCGGTTATCCAGTCTACATTTCCATTTGATGAACGCAAAAGAACAAAGCTTGACGCACCAGAAGGGGTTTTAAAGGGTATGTCCTTCAACAGCACCATATTCTCATCAATCACACTTTTATATTTCTCTCTTGCATTGATTGCACTATCTGGGCAAGAAGGAACCGCATCTTTACTCAAAACACTTCCAGATAAAACTATGAATCCCTCTGCTGTCTGTACAGCGCGTGCATTGGCTCCTCGCTTTTTGATAAAAAATGTAGTGTGCTTATCTCCAATTGAGCCAGTTGTATTTCCTTGTGTTGATTCTGTTATAACAAGAGGTTCAAAAACCTTGTGACCAAGCACCCCCATAATGATCTTTGCGTATTCAATAAATTCCTCAAGTTCACTTTCTTTTTCCTCTGTAACATTTCCCTGTGTAGGTTCATTGCCATTTTTTACGATGTATCTATGTGCATCATTCGCCATAGCACAAAAACGATTTTCCAAATAACTGATTTCAGTTGGTCCAAAAAAATTATTGGATGTCGTAAATACTACAGCTTCTGACCAATAATCCTTATCTGGATTTTTCCTGTGTTCTTGCAACCGATAAAGAATGCCTTCTCCATTCTTCCTAGCTCCAGCCTGACCAACATAAATCACTTGTTCAGAAGTTTCATCTGATACTCCAAATAAGAAATATATTCCACTTTGCTTGAGATCATTTCGTTCTTTGCACAAATCTAAGTCAACCCTTGGAATGCGATATGCAATACCAGTCCAATTTGACAATGTACATTTTATTCGTCCGTTAGCAGTTCCGTCCATTAAAAACATATTTATGTTTTTACCATGTGTAGTCATCTGGTTTTCCTCGCTTTGATTGTTTTGACAGTTGTACTTCTGGTCACCGCTATCCATCATACCCCTGTATCAATTTTATTTACTACACCTATCAATATTCATTGCATTCAACCGGGAACGTTGAATTGGGATATAAAATATAAAAACATCTATCCTCAGATACCTCATCCAAGGACAGATGTTGATTACTCTATCAAAATCTGCGGTGCCACCTTGATTGCCATCTTAACAACAGCCACTTTTTGAAATGCCAACACATTTCTGTCTTATAACGCAGACATACGTTATTGGCTAATGAGAAATCTTTCTGTTCACCAATACCCTCAAGGACCCATATTTCACAAACCGCTCTCTATCGGGCTTCCAGCGATACCCAACTCTCTGTAAGTGCGCTTTTGTCTTTGTTTTCCCATCAACAGTTTAACATAAAAGTATCATAATTTATGATATTTGTCAAGATCTAAATGGTATCAATTCTATGACATATTACTACAAACCAAGATATCACCGATTCATTTCATCCTATTTTGATTGCTTTATCATGCAAAAAACCTATTCCATATCACATCATACTGGAATAGGTTTTCTTATTTTTTTTTCAAATTTAATTGCTTAGTAATATCCTCTGCAACCGCAGATACACCATTTTTACAGAAAATTACATAGTCACTCTGCGTCTGATATACCACATCGCGCAAATCAAATAATTGTTGTAATTCCTGTTTTGTTTTACGAACCGCCAGCGGTCGAGAATTGTCCCCTTGAATGCGTTGATAGCATTTTTCAAATGGTGTTTTTAGATAGACTAAAGTTCCCATAGAACGAATCAGTTCCCCATTTGACTGATTTGTCAAAATACCTCCACCAGTAGCGAAAACGGCACCTTTCATTTCTCCAGTTTGTTTTAAAACCTGTGTTTCTAATTGGCGAAAGTAATCCTCTCCATATTGTTCAAATAGATGTGAAATTGTCATATGACAGTGCTCTTGAATCAATTGATCAATGTCATAATGTTTGACCCCTAATTTTCTTGCCAAAACGGCAGCGACTGTTGACTTTCCACACCCCATAAATCCACATAGATAAATATTTTTCATAGAAGAATGCTCCAATGTCTTTATTATCCACTAATCATGTTTATCTTGATCGTACATATATATCCTGTCAAATGAATAAACTATTTTATTTATCAGATTTGTGTCTGACGCGTTGATAACTGTACAGAAAAATCTGTTTCAATGGCCTTTTGGGTATCTTCGATTAAGATATGTATATCCTCTTCATCGAATTCCGCTTGATACCAGATTTTATGTGCATAAACTGCCTGCCAAACCAACATGGATACGCCATTATTTGCTGGTATTTGGTGTTCTCGCGCAATCTGTATTAACTTTGTCTCAACTGGATTATAAATCAAATCATATACATAATCACAATTCATAACGACTTCTTCTGATACTGGACATTCATTGATATGTGGATATAATCCCACTGGAGTTGCATTGACAAGCAGGTGAAAATGACCAGTAATCTTTTGGATATCAACTACCTGGATGTGTGATGAAGCATTGATATTCATCAAAAAGTCACGCATACGTGCGCCTTTTAATAAACTTTGTTCTCGCACTGCAATGGTCAAAGAAGCGCCTGCCAAAATACATTCTGCTGCAATCATATGGGCAGCACCTCCGGCACCCAATAACAGTACAGGACCATCTTTTAAACGCACACCCAAATCATTCAATCCATGTAAGAAGCCATAGTAATCGGTGTTATAGCCAACCACTTTGCCTTTACAGTCCACAGTATTCACTGCATTATAAAGTCTCGCTCTTTCATCTAATTCATCTAAATACTGCATAATCTTCATTTTATAAGGAATTGTGACATTGAATCCATCTTCTTGAAGCAAACTATCTATATTCGCATCAAAATCCTGTTGGGAGATGGAATATAAATCATAAATAGAATTTCTTTTTGAGAGTTGAAACAGCCTCTCATGAATAAAAGGAGAAAGGGAATGGGACAATGGATATCCAAGCAATTTGAATTTTCCTTGTGACATAATATCACATCCTTTCATATAGGTTGCCATAAAATTGGCATAACATTTTATGACACTATCATGATAAGCCTGATATTTTTATTTTTCAAGTCTTTTACAATTGCGCATTAAGAAATTCTACAATTTTAAAGATATTCCTGTCAACTTATTTTTGTTTTTGGATAATATACCCAAAATATTAGGTTATAAATTTAACAAAATGCCACAAAATCCGATTTGCACCAAATTTATTTTAAAATATTACCATAAAATTACAAATTTGTTAAAAATTAGAAACACAATACATAAACCGCACTCAATATTACTCCCGGAATGCCCAGTAATGCCCCAATGGCAAGTGTCAAATAATTTATGGTATAAGCATACCCCAATGCCGACAACACAAAACCAGTCGGAATCGCTGCCACAACGCCGCTCAATACTCCATAAATTCCCTTTAAAACTGGATTTTTACAAGATTTTAAATACATCACATTTAAAATCAATAAAAAAGCTCCTATCAAATACATCAAAACAGTCAAAGACATTTTTTTCATCCTTTCTCATCATTGCTTATCCTGGCAATAATCCATTTTATGAATTCTAAGAAAAAAATAGAAGCCTTTCCAAAAAATATTTTTATACAAAACATGGTTTCTCTTATGTTTTTTCTAAACGATTGCAGATAATAAATCTGTAATGAAATTAGAAGGAGAGATTTCGATTGAAGTTATACACCACAATTGAAGAGCATTTTTGCACAAAACGCCACCAAAATGTACCTGTTCAAATTCACCACTACTCAAATGGTACCAAACAGAGAAATTGCCTACACCAAGCCCAATGTGAATATCAAAATTGTCAGACCAATGATTTGCCAAAATCACAAAAATAGATAAAAAACTGCTGCAATTTATTTGCAGCAGTTTTTTTACAGCGGATAAATTTTTTTCAGGGGAATGGCTTCTAATTTAGAATGTTCTAATTCTTCTATGATTGACAAACACTTTTTCACATCTAAATTCTCTAAAAGTACCTTTTTAAAATGTGAAATCAATTGCTCACTTCTTTCATCCAGCGTTAAACTTCTTGGAAATGGTATAATTAAGTCTTTATAATCCTGTACGGTTCTGCGAAAATCTGCTTTTAAAAATCTATCCCTGTTCAATTTGTGAATCAAAAAGTATGCACAGTTGGATGATAAAAGCTGTTTTAACTGGTCCATCAAATTCTCTTGATCCTCTTCAGCTAACCTACACTCTCCCACCAAGGTCTTTAACATACATGTCAAGTGCTCTTCCTGTGTCCAGTCAATTCCCTGTAACATATAGATAAGGTCTACGATATCCTTTCCCCGTGGTCTTACCAAGCACTGGTGTAACTTCCAAGCTACCTGTACTTCCGGAAGCGTAGCATAAGGAATTTCAAATGGTTCTCCTGTCAAAGGCTGATACATGACAGAAACCGGTTTATAATAAAGTGGGAGATTCATTGTGATTTCTATATCATAATCATTCCAGCCACTTGCTCCTTCTAAAAAAGCAAAACTCAGCCCCGCTGTCAGAAAGTCATCTTCCATTTTATAATCCACCAAATAACCATCTGCTGCCTCATAATTCCCCTCTTCATCACAACAAAATTCAACAGAATAACCATTACAATGATATTCTTTCTTTTTCATCTCATCTATTATCATCTGCATATAAGGGGTAAACACTTTTCTAAAATTGCATTCATCCCCTCTAGGCTGATCAATCGGTTTTAGATATACAAAATCAATATCATCCATTTGTTCCAATCGCTTGATTGGATCAGGATAATATTTCGCATGTAGCAAGCTGCCCTTTAGCATAAAAGGCAGTTTCATCTTCGAAATGGTTCGCAATATCTCTTCAAAAAATGAAACACGAAATAGATTGTAGGTTTGATTTGAATCTTTACTCATTATGATACCCATCCTTTATCCAATTCTATAAAATTATCATAGATGCAATACTCAAATTTTTCCTTTATCACTGGCTGACCAATTTGTTTTAATACTGTTTGCATCTGTTGTACCCACTGATAAAATGTTGTTTTTTGTGTATGGCGAATGGTAATAAACCGCTCTCCAGAATACAAGGCATTCAAAGACAAATGTGCGTGATGTTGTTCACAAAGTGTCTTTAACTGTAACATTTGGTTTGGTTTTACCTTACAATGCCATTCGTAATAGTTTTGTTCTGCCAAATAGTCTTGATTTTCATCTGGATTGATTTCTACCTTTATCCTGCGAATTACAAAACCCGCTCTTTCAAATGCCTTTATGGTGTGTTGTACTTGCCCTAATGCCTGAGAAAAGTTTTCAGTTTCCACCAACTGTGTAAACATCGGTTGTTTGATATAATCTCCCTTTTCCAATTCAATCAACACAGGCTTTACATTTTTTTCAGCACATAACTGTAAAAACGGCTGCTTTTGCTCAATCAAGTCTGTTGTTATATGAAACTGAAATAACATCTAATCCCCCCTTAAAACCATTGATGTCTACAACAATCAAAATATCATTTCTTTGATTTTGTATTGTTCTCCACCAATTTTTTTACTGACTTTTGTTTTGTCTCCAATTTTTTTTGCTCTGGTTTCTGATTTGCGATTTTTTTCGTCTCACTCTTTTTTGTCTGCAATTTCTTTTGAGGTTCCTTTTTACTTTCCAATTGTTTTTGTTCAGGTTTGGTGTGCTCTATTTGATTTACTGGAGATTGTACTTGCTCTGGAATCAATTCAATTCCCAGTTCTTCCAGTTGTTCTTTCGCCACTACAGCTGGACATTCACTCATCAATTCACTGGCATTTTGCACCTTTGGAAACGCAACTACATCGCGTAAGCTTTCTGCTTGACAAATCATCATTACCAAACGGTCAAAGCCAATTCCTGCACCTCCATGAGGTGGAGCACCGTATTGATAAGCATCTACCAAAAATCCAAACTTCGCCTCAATTTCTTCTTTAGAAAGTCCCAATATTTCAAACATCTTTTGTTGCAATTGTGAATCTGTAATACGTATAGAACCACTGCAAAGTTCTACTCCATTCAATACCAAATCATAGGCTTGTGCACGTACTGCTCCCGGATCACTTTCCAGCTTATCCAGACATTCCTCTAATGGCATTGTAAATGGGTGGTGCATCGCTACCCAAGTACTGCTATCCTCATCCCATTCAAAGAATGGAAACTCTGTTATCCACAGGAAATTATATCCTTCTGGAATCATATCCAATTGTTTCGCTACATTTAAACGCAATGCGCCCAACACTGGTAACGTCACTTTATTTTTATCTGCAACCAATAAAGCCACATCCCCTTGTTCACAACCCAAAGCAGTTACGATATCATTTAAGTGTTGCTCTGATATAAATTTGCTAAAAGAGCAGGTTGGTTTTTCTTCTGCCCAGCGAACATATGCCAATCCTTTTGCGCCAATTCCACGCACATATTCTGTCAGCTTGTCAATCGCTTTACGGGTCAATGTCTTAGCCCCATTTTTTGCCACAATGGCACGCACACTACCGCCCTGTTTGATTGCATCCTCAAAGACGCCAAATCCGCAATTCTCAACCAAATTAGAGATATCCATAATTTCCATTCCAAAGCGAGTATCAGGCTTATCAGAGCCATATCGATTCATTGCTTCCTGATAGGTTAAACGAGGCAATGGCAAAGTGACTTCTTGATTTAGCACCTCTTTCATCAAACGCTTCACATAGCCTTCTACCATCTCTAAAATATCTTCTTGATTGACAAAACTCATCTCCAAGTCGACTTGCGTAAATTCTGGCTGACGGTCTGCGCGCAAGTCCTCATCTCGAAAACAGCGAGCCAGTTGGATATATCGATCATACCCAGCAATCATCAACAGTTGTTTATAAATTTGGGGAGATTGTGGAAGCGCATAAAATTTGCCATTGTGTATTCTAGAGGGCACTAGATAGTCTCTAGCTCCTTCTGGAGTAGATTTCATCAGTGTTGGAGTTTCAATTTCTAAAAATCCATTTTCATAAAAATAGTCTCTAGTCACCTTAGCTGCCAAATGACGAACATACATATTTTTTTGCAATTCCTTGCGGCGCAAATCCAGATAGCGATATTTTAATGAGATCTCATCATTGACTTTACTCTTGTCTGTCAATGGAAATGGTGGTGTTTGCGCAACAGATAAAATGCGCAGCTCTGTCACCTGTATTTCAATCTTTCCTGTTTTGATATCAGGGTTTATAGATTCCCTTTGAATGACCATTCCCTTAGCTACCAACACATACTCACTCTTTACTAACTTCGCCTTTTCCAATATCGTCGAATCGGTAGTTTCATCAAAAGCGAGTTGTACAATTCCACTGCGATCTCTTAAATCAATAAAAACCAAAGTGCCTTTATCGCGCTGTTTTTGTGCCCAGCCACAAACGACAACCTGTTGACCAATATGACATACATCTAAGTCATTGCAATAATGTGTTCTTTTTAATCCATTCATATTTTCAATCATCATCTTTTTAATCCTCTCTCTTTGCATTTCTAAATAAATTTGCCAATTGTTCATCTCCAAATTGATGTTCTAAGGCATTGGCAACCTCATTGAGATTATAATCGTAAATGGTACGACATAAATCCTGTTCAAATGCTATTTCATGTTGTTCACCTGTTTTCATCAATTTTAAATTGGCTTTTCCTGTTTCCAACTCAGATTCACCAAGTACCATTGACATGTTTGCCCCAATTTTATTGGCATACTTCATCTGTGCTTTAATGCTGCGATTCATCAAATCACATTCCACACGAAAACCTTCTTGACGCAATTGCTCCGCCAAAGAACAAGCCTTTATCTGTGCTTGTTCCCCTATGCTAGCCAGATATAAATCACATGGTGCCGGTTTTGGAATTTCAATTCCCTGTGCTTTTAAAATCAACAACAATCGTTCTAAGCCAATTCCAAACCCCAAACCAGGTGTTGAAGCACCACCCATCTGTTCCACCAAACCATCATAGCGACCGCCTCCACAGACAGTGGATTGTGCTCCCAAATCATTGGATACAAATTCAAATACCGTTTTCGTATAGTAATCCAAACCGCGTACAATTTTAGGATTGATCTGATAAGAAATTCCCACTGCTTTGAGTCTTTCTTGAACACCTTCAAAATGCTGTTTACAATCTTCACAGAGATAATGTAACATCAAAGGGGCATCTTTTGCAATCTCAGCACATTCAGGACTTTTACAGTCTAAAATACGCATGGGATTTCTCTCCAAGCGCTCCAGACAAGTACCACATAATCGTTCGCGATACCCTTCAAAATAAGCCTTTAATGCCTTTTGATACTTCGCCCGACAGGTTGGACAACCAATGGAATTGATATACAATTGAATCTCTTTTAATCCCATGCGCTCAAATAAATGATGCGCTAAACAAATCACTTCTACATCTGCACTTGGAGAAGCACTTCCAAACATCTCCACTCCAAATTGATGAAACTCCCGATATCTTCCTGCCTGCGGACGCTCATGACGAAAACAAGAGATCAGATAACATATTTTTAAAGGAAGTGTTTCATTGAGCAAACCATTTTGAATGATGGCACGCACTGCTCCCGCTGTACCTTCTGGACGCAGCCCATATAATTCTTTTCCCTTTTCTGCCTGAACCTGATACATTTCCTTTTGTACCACATCGGTAGTATCTCCAACAGAACGTTTAAACAACGCCATATCTTCAAAAGTAGGGGTACGAATCTCTTCAAAGCCATATAGTTTTGCCGTTTCTAAAGCAATATTTTCTATAAATTGCCATTGATAACTTTCATTTCCCAAAACATCTTGTGTACCTCTGGGAGCTTTAATCATATTTGCCATTTTTTCAATCCTTTCTCTTTTATCAAAAACAAGCAGGAACTTCGTCCATACAAGGGACGAAGCTCCTGCTTCGCGGTACCACCCTAATTTAAGCATATCTGTGCCTATCTCGAGTATTCTTTAACGCAGAATTTACGCCAAGCTCAAAAGTTGTCTTTCTCCTTGTTTTGCGCAGGTTAATTCCACCATATAACCCTCTCTTTACCGTATTGCCAAGGATACTTTTTCTTTTTCATCGCCTGTTTGATGTATTTTTTTAACCGCACTCATCGAAATACATCCGAGAGTGCCATCACTTAGGGTTTACAATATTTCTCCAATCTAAATCGCCGCGTTCCAATCCATGAATTAAAACTTCGGCGGTCGCAATATTGGTTGCGATTGGAATATTGTGCACGTCACACAGACGAAGCAAATTATTTTCATTTACCTCATTTGCTTTTGTTGCAAGAGGATCACGAAAAAACAATACCACGTCAATTTCATTACATGCAACACGAGAAGCCACTTGCTGTGCTCCTCCCTGAACACCACTTAAAAAACGCTGAATATCCAAACCAGTCGCTTCAGAAACAAATTTCCCAGTCGTTCCAGTGGCACATAATGTATGTCTACTTAAAATACCACAGTATGCAATGCAAAATTGTACCATCAACTCTTTCTTTGCATCATGTGCAATCAGTGCTATATTCATTTCAAAAACCTCCTATAAATTTTCTACGATGAGAGGAATATAAGCCCCCTCAATCCGCTTAGATATGGCAAAGAAAACTCGTTTTATCAGGTTTTTGTCATCCACCCATGTCCCTTTGGAAAGTGCCCACTGATATTCATTGCTTTCTGGAATTACTCCCAAAAGCTGTGCACCTACTCCGTCGATTACTTCATCCAAATCTGAAATTGTAGATTTTTTCATTATTTGTTTACTTACACGATTAATTATTAACCAATAATTGGTAAAACCAGCTTTTTCTAACAAGGAAGCGAACTTTTCCCCATCTCGAATACAAATAGGGTCTGGTGTCACTACCAAAATAGCAAAATCAGCCAAATTTTGGACCGATAAAATACTCAATCCCAAACCCGCAGGTGTATCCACTAAAATATAATCATAATGTCGTTTTAATCTTCGGATACAGTCAATTACTTTGCCAAAATCAAAATCTGCTGATATTTGAACAGGAGCAGCAATATAATCCAATTGACCCCTGCGATCGCTAGAAACAATTGCATCTTCTACTGTACAATTTCCGGAAACGATATCGCCTAAATCAAATACAACACGATTTTCTAGACCCAACATCAAGTCAACACAGCGCAGTCCAATATCCAACTCGAGAATCAGCACCTTTTTGTTCAGTTCCGCAAAAGCAGTCGCCAAACCTACTGCAACGGATGATTTACCCACTCCACCTTTTCCAGATGTAATTGAAATGATATGCGCCATAAAAATCATGTCCTTTTTCATATTGATAAAAGCCTGAATAAAACCTGCTAAAAACATTTTGAACCTATTCTCTTATTTTATCAATTTAGCATGAATTTGTCAAAACATTTCTAGCAGATTATTTATTTATTGTAGTATTATGAAAGAATTTCATCAAAATCTTGTGGATATTGCGGATTACTTTCTACAATTCCAAGATTCTTACACTCATCATAAGCGTCTAAAATTGCACGCAATAAACCACTTGCTCCGCTACCTGCCCCCTCAATCATACAGGAAACAGAAATACTGTCTTCTCCATTGATGGTAAAGGCAACAAAGTCATTATTTGTTCGAGAAGCACTTACCGTTTGAGGTGTACCAGTCTTGACCGCTACTTGATAAGGCAAACTCCTTAAACTACTTGCTCCGGAAATCTTCTGACCCGCCAAAATCATACCATCTTTCACAGCTTCATAAGCCTCATCAGAAATCACAAATCCTTCATTTGCAACTGATGATTCCTTTTCGGTTAAAATATTCCCCTCATAATCCAACACTGCATCAATCAAACGCGTTTGATAGCGAACCCCTTTATTGGCAATTGTCATGGCTTCACACGCCATACTAATTGGAGTAATTTGTGTATAGTTTTGTCCAATGGAAGCCTGTGCTACAGAACCCGGATTCCAAACCCCATCCAATTGCTCTGAAAGTTCTCGGCTTGCCACACGTCCTTTTGCAGAACCAATTTCAATTCCAGTATCCACCCCAAGTCCCATTTGGGTAGCATATTCATTGATTTTATCAATTCCCATCCGCCTGCCTGTATCATAAAAATAGATGTTGCAAGACCAATGCAGCGCTTCTAGTATATTGGTGGAACCACTGTGGTGATCTTGTAGACAACGGGGCTGGTAAGTCTCTCCAAATTCCCGATAAGGATTGGAGCAATAAATGGTACTGTTTCTATTTTCTAATCCCTCCATAATTGCGGCGGTTCCCACAATGGGTTTAAAGGAGGAACCCGGTGCATACAGACCATATAATGCGCGGTTATACATCGGCTTTAATGGGTCTTCGCTCAAAGAAGCATAGTCATTTTTAAACTGTTCCATACTGTAGTTGGGATAACTCACACATGCCAATACTTCCCCACTTTTATTATCCAATACAACCACTGCGGCACCTGGAGAATCGTGCATTGTCTTTTGGTAATTTCCATTCACCATAAAGTCAGTGACAATCTGCTGTATGCGCTTTTGAAATTCATAATCAATGGTCAATCGCACAGTATTTCCCGCAATTGCCTCTACAGTTGTTTGGGTGGAGATAATATCCCCTTGTGCATTCTGTGTGATTTTAACCTCTCCATTTTCTCCGCGCAATTCATTTTCCATCAGGGATTCCACACCGGATTTTCCAACGATATCATTTAATTGATATCCCCTTTTTTTCAACTCTGCATATTCTTCTGCATAGATTGGTCCTACAAATCCCAACAGATGACTGGCAACGTCCTCATTTTTATATACCCTTGAAGTTTCTTGTACCACATCTACCCCGGGAAATAGATATCCATGTTCCTTGATGTTGACAATGGTATCCTCTGAGATGTTCTCCGCAAAGGTATAACGGTTATTGACAGAAAATTCTCGATTTTCCATGGTATAACGCACCACTGCAATTTCAAAAGCCTCTTGCTGGGTATAATATGGAAATTTACTTGGATTTGCCAGCACCGCTTCCATACATTGTTGCGCGGTTTGGGTCTGCTCTTTGGAAAGATTTAATGTACTCTGTAACTGTTGTTGAAACTCTTTGATCTCCTTGGATTTTGATTCATCAAATTGATAGGTCCCGTTTTCTTCTATCACAGGATAATCATTGATTTCATAGCGTTCCATCATACGGTCTATACAGTTTTGTTCATCCGCATATAAGCCAATGACAATCTTTTTTTTCATTTTATCAATTTGACTTTCTTTTCCAGACTGAAATAGATAATTTCCCCCATTGTAATCAATGGGCAATTCATTTACCCAAGCCACACCTGATTGTTTAAACAGACCAATCAATTGATGAATGGTCTGATTTAACTGTTTTCGGTTTACAAAAGACCAATCAAATACGACATTAAATGCCACTTCGCTGGTTGCCAAAATGCGCCCATAGCGGTCTACAATATCCCCGCGGGACGCCTGCACTTGATAGGTGCTAGTTGTCTTTGTAACTGCCTCTTCATAATGCTGTTTGCCCTCTACAATCTGAAACTGCATTAAGCGTACACTCGCTGCTGAAAAAATACCTAAAGTCAAGATTGCTAGGGTAATAATTCTAATTCTTGAAGAAGGTTTTAAATATTTGTTCATCTCATACTTCCTATTTTAAACAATTTACAATCTAAAACTTCTGTCCTACATTCTCAGCGTTTCGTTAAATTTTGCTGCAATCTTTCTGACCAAAAAATACATTGGAATGGTAATGATAACCGTATAAATCAAAGTGGGAAGCAAATAGTTCAATAAAATCAAATGATGATTTGAATAACCCCAAATGACATAAAAGAACACATAATCCAACAATTCGATTATGAGCATGACACACAACACAAAAAACAACCCGTTGATCAATTTATTTCTCATCAGATACATTACCAAAAGCGTGACAGAAATACAACAACACATCAAAAGAATTGCCCGAAATCCAAATAATTTATTAGAGGAAATATCCCATAAAAGCCCTGCGGCAATTGCATATGCAGCGGCAGCTTTTTCACTTTCAAATAAGGATAAGCACACCGCAAAGGGAACCAATAAAACCGGTTTAATTCCCAATATTTGAAACAACAATGGTGTTGTTTGGAGAATATAAAGCACCAATAATATCACAGCATAGATGATCCATTTTAATTTTTGGAGCTTTGCTTGGTTGAGCTTCAATCAATACACCTCTATTCTTCCGTTTTAGTCACATCGTCGCTCTGATCAATTCCCTTCCCATAAAAGTCCTTGATTACCATTACATTTTGCAGTTTGAGAAAATCGGTTGCGGGTGTGATCTCTGCATAATAAGACTGTCCATAAGATTGTAGTTTCACCGCCCGAACATGTCCAATGACAATGCCCTTTGGGAAGATTCCACTGGAACCAGAAGTCACAATCAAATCACCCATCCGAACAGGTTCCGTTAAGTATTCTAGACGACATAAGCCACTTTCCGCCAATGCAATATCTCCTACAACCAAGCCCAACTGTTCTGGAATCTGCACATCATAAGCGCCCACTCCATCTAGTTGAGGACTCAAAATCGTTCTCACAGAAGCACTTCTAGGACCTACAGACTCCACAATGCCAACCAAGCTGCCCAACGTTTCCCCATTATTTTCTACGGTGGTAATTACTGGGTCATACTTTTTAATACCATCCATAGAACCCATATCAATTTTAAAGGTTTCATACTTATTATCAGGGTCACGAGAAATCACCATTGCACTTACAAACTGATAATCTGGATTCTTTTCTTTGATTTCTAAGTACTTTTTTAGTTCTTCATTTTCTCTGACAATATCCTCATAGTCGACTAAATTTTGCCGGTACTGATCCCGCTCTTGTCTTAGTTGTTCATTCTCTTTTAGCGTTTCGTCTATATTGATATATTTTCCAAAAAAGTTTGAAATACTATTTGAAATAAAGGCAGTTACTTTCTGCGCTGGTACAGTGACATAACTGAGTAAATTTTCTGGAATACTTGCAATTCCATCGGTCGAAGCAGTATACAGCATAAAGCCAAACAATACTGCAATGATTGTGACCAATATTTTGAACCGCAAACTTTTAAAAAATTTTTCCATATACTGCCCATCCACTCCTATTATCAAATATAAAAGAAAGGAGCTGATGCAGTCGATGCAGCCCCTTCTTTGTTGCACAGTCATATTTTTAACGACCTTCACCCACCATTTTAATCTGGTGGGATTGTGATAGTCTCATTTCAAAAATCGACAAAAATGTTTGAAAGTTGGTAATTAGTATCTAGAACTGTCTTCTGCCAAAACATCTCCCAATTTTCCGAAGTTGTCCAGCACTGCACCAGTACCTTTTGCAACACAATCCAGTGGATCTGCTGCAATGTTGACTGGCATACCAGTCTCTTTGCTAATCAGAGTATCCAAACCTGCCAGCAGTGCTCCACCACCAGTTAAGGTCACCCCCTGATCGATTACATCTGCTGCCAATTCTGGAGGTGTGCGCTCGAAGGTAATGCGAACTGCTTCCAACACTTGGGAAATGGGTTCTTCCAATGCTTCACGAATTTCATTGGAAACAATGGTAATATTTTCAGGAAGTCCATTTAATAAATTTCTGCCCTTGACATCCATTTGAAGCTCCTGTTGAAGTGGATAAGCAGAACCAATTTGAATTTTAATATTTTCGGCAGTGCGTTCACCAATCAACAGATTATATTTTTTCTTGATATAGTTAATAATAGAAACATCAAATTCATCGCCACCAACACGCACTGATTTTGACGTTACAATACCGCCTAAGGAGATGACAGCAACTTCTGTTGTTCCTCCTCCGATATCCACCACCATGCTACCAGTTGGCTCTTCCACCGCCAATCCTGCACCGATTGCTGCCGCCATTGGCTCTTCAATAATACTTACTTTTTTTGCGCCTGCGCGCTCTGCGGCTTCTTTTACTGCACGTCGTTCTACAGCAGTAACCCCAGAGGGAATACAAATTACAACCCTCGGTTTTGCAAATGTAGCTTTATTCAACGCGCGTTTGATAAACGCCTGAAGCATACTGGTGGTAATATCAAAGTCGGCAATGACACCGTCTTTTAACGGTCTGACTGCTACAATTGAACCTGGTGTTCTTCCTATCATATTTTTTGCTTCCTGTCCAACGCTTTTCACAGTATCACTTCTAGTGTCCACTGCGACAACGCTTGGCTCACGAATGATGATTCCCTTTCCCTTCATATAAACCAATGTATTTGCAGTACCTAAATCAATACCAATATCTCTTGAGAACATGCTTTGTTTACCCCTTTCAAAATCAATCCCTAAATGATCCTAACCTTTTTCATAATCTAACTTCTAACATATTGTCAACTACCCCTGATAGAAAATCAATTTATATCATTGGATAAGCGATTATCTTAATAATCGTCTTTTGGGCAAGTTTTTATATTATGTCTACTTGGTGATTGTAAATCACTGTCCAAATTCAGCGAAATCGCCATATTTCAATTTTAGAAAATAATTCTATCATTTTACACGCTATTTATTATAACGAATTTCGTCGTAATAAACAATAGAAAAAGTCGAATTTTAATCAATATTCATAAATTTGTAATATTTTTCTCAAAGTTTGTATTGGCAACCCAACAACATTATGATAATCACCATTGATTTTTGTCACAAATGCCCCTGCATAGCCCTGAATCCCATAAGCTCCCGCCTTGTCAAAGGGTTCTTTGGTCGCCAAATAATCATTGATTTCCGTCTCGCTTAACTGCATAAAAGTAACCTTTGTTGTCTTGTGAAATATAGAGCATTTCTTTGCATTGACAACACATCCCCCCGTGATTACTTTATGTGTTTTCCCAGAAAGCTCTTTGAGCATCCAATGCGCTTGTGCTTCATCTTTTGGGATTCCAAAAATTTGATGTTTGGGAGATACCACCACTGTATCACATCCGATTACAGTTGCATTTGGAAAACGCTTTTGTACTTCTTGTGCCTTCTTTTGCGCCAACTTGCGCACTAATTTTTCTGGAATTAGTTCTTGTATTGTATGCTCATCAAATCCAGAAGGGATCACCTCGAATTCTGGTGCAATCCATTTAAGAAGTGCTTGTCTTCTGGGTGATTTTGAAGCTAATATTAACATGGTTTGTCCTTTCCATTATCCAGAAGAATATCTTCAAATATTCTTCCCTATTTTTTTATAAAATATCATATTACCCAATCAACAGATTAAACTTGTCAAATTCATATCCATTTATTTTGATTTATTGTTTCCCTTGACTGGATAGTCCTGTAGAGCCGAATCCACCTGTTCCGCGCTCTGTTGGATTTAGTTGCTCGACTTCACATAACTGTGGCAATGCCACTGGAGCAATGATCATCTGTGCAATTCGGTCACCATGCCGAATCAGAAAGGGTTTTGTTTGTAGATTGGTTAAGCAAATTAAAATTTCTCCTCGATAGTCGCTGTCAATAACGCCCACACAATTGGCAGGAATAATGCCAAATTTGCTCGCAAGTCCACTTCTGGCATAGATAAACGCCGCATAATGTGGATCATCTATCTCTAAGGCAATCTTTGTATTGACCTGCACAACCTCTCCTGGCATCAAGGTAATTTCCTGTTTTGTATAAGCATATAAATCAAATCCTGCACTTCCTTCCGTGGCTCGGGTAGGCAGTATGGCATTGGGGTGTAATCGCTTTATATACAGTTGTTTCATCTATTTTTCTCTTTTCTCTGTGTTTGATTCAGTCCTCTAAAATATAACCCTCTTGTAAACTCGCCTTGTGGTTTCTCTTGATCTTGATATCTTTTTACCATCCTTTTACATTCCGACTTTGTCTCTGTGGTAAAGTAAAATACGCCAAAATCAAATCCTTTTATTTGGTCTTGCTTATCCGAAAGTTGCAATGGATGACAATTTAACAATTCGCTATAACGCTGTTGGTTGCAAATCATTTGAAATGTTTTTCCCCTTCGATCGGTCAGAGATTGTTTGTTTTGGCATTGGGTACAACGGGCATATTTTTTTACAGGACAATTGCGCATTACCATGAGAGGTAGATAACCATAAATGATTACTCCCGTTTTGGTCTTTTGCGGATGAATCTGACAGAGTTGACCCATCGTCGCTTCGATGGATAATACCATATCGGAAATACCCAAATCAAGATACTGTTGTGCGCTCCAGGAATTGGTAATATTTAAAAAATGTGTTCCAAAGCAGGTAAATCCAAGCATCTGAGCCATCTTAATATGTGCTGGATTGCTTGCTGCCAAATTGCTAAACCCAAGATTTTGACAAGTTTTTAACAAAGATATCATAGATGATTCTGTGCCAAACATAACACGATCAAGTTCTAGTATAATTTTTTCACAATAAGGCAATAATTGGTCTGTATCCTGTAACACTTGCCTGATGGGAAGATAAATAAACTCCCAAGTATCCATCATTTGAAACGGTATCTGTTCCACCGACCCAAAGCGCGCCCGATAGGTGGTATCTGATACCACTTTGGGTTGAGAAGTTGACCATTGTATCGCTTGATATGGAACTGGATACACTGCCGTACGCACCTGCTTTAATGCCTCTGCTGCTTTTCTTCTCAATTCGTTTAATTTGGATTTTGGAAGTATCAGCCCTTCTTGAATCTGTGCTTCAAATTTCTGTAAATAAAATGGAGTTCCTCCCCATTTTTCAAGTGCTTCTTTTGCAGTCTGAAGATCAGTGGGGCGTGTTTTTGCAATTTCTGGTATTTCTCCTGTTACCTTTACCCGATTGTCCTGTTCATCGGTCAGTTGTAACATGGCAGGTTGTCCTTCTTTCAAGGTGAAATGGATATCTACTGGAAAGAATGGTTTTTCCTTATGATAGGTTTCCCTTAATCTTGAAAATACTTGGTCTGTTGCTGCAAGTACATTTTCCTTTTGTCGAATGCCAAACATATTTTCATCAATGTTTCCAGTCAAATATCCATCTGTAAATCCATCTCTGGAAAAAACCGCTTGCAAAAGGGTAGTATCTGGCATTATCCCCTTAGATAAATCCACATAAACTTTGGTAGCTGCTGCAACATATTCTGGTCTTTTCATACGACCTTCAATCTTCAGAGAAGCAACACCAATTTGCTCCAACCGATGATATTGGTTGACTGCGCATAAATCCTTTAAGGACAAATCATAACTGTTGGCTTTTCCCTTTCCAAATGGCAAACGGCAGGTTCCTGCACAATTGCCCTGATTGCCACTTCTTCCTCCAATCATGGCACTAAAATAGCATTGACCCGAAACGCTCATACACAATGCACCATGTGCAAATACTTCCAATTCCATATGCGTGTTTTTTGCTATCTGTTCAATCTCTGAAATGGTCAACTCGCGGGAGAGCACCACTCGCTTGATTCCCAATTGTTCGAGTAATTTTACCCCTTGCAGCGTATGTACTGTCATCTGTGTAGAGGCATGTAAGCGCATGTTAGGACAGATGGTCCTTGCCAATTTTACAACTCCAAAATCCTGAACAATCAATGCGTCAACGCCCAATTCGCAAGCAGTTATCATAACTCGCTGCAATGCTTCTCTCTCCTCATCAAATACCAGTGTGTTCAATGTCTGATACACCTTCACATGATGCAGATGACAAAATGCAATTGCCTGTTGCAACATATCATAATCAAAATTTTCTGCATGTTGTCTAGCATTAAATGCCTGTTGTCCTAAATAAACTGCATTTGCTCCATTCAAAACCGCTGCTTGAACAGACTCAAAACTTCCTGCTGGTGACAGAATTTCCATGTTTTTAACTCTCTTTCCCTCCATTAAAGATAATTGCAAAAAGGCGGCTTTTTGTACAGCCGCCCCACACTATTTATCATCAATTTTCTCTCTTAAAGAATAAATTTCAACCTCATTCCAAAGTTCCTTGTTTTCGCCCTCCAATACTTCAATTCGCTTTGACAGTTCTGTGACTTTATGATTTAACTTTGAATTTTCTTCTATATATGCTTTGATTTGAAAAAGCAAATTCTCCTTGTCTTCAGAGAGTTTTACTTTTTGATCTAAGACATCCATCAAAAGTAACACACAAGCACTTGGTAGTGAAAGCATATCATTCATACGCATAACTTCTTTGATACCTCGGTCAATCTGTCTGGCGAGATCAGTGACGTATTTTGGTTCTTCATCGGACTGAAAGACATAATCTTTTCCTGCAATCATCACCTTTACTTTGCTCATATTCGACAGTTCCTCCTCGTTTGACTGATTTTACTTGATATCATTATGTATTGCTTCTCGTACCAAAGTCAATGTGATAATTGAAACACAATTTCTATTATCATGTCAACTACCAATCGCCTTTCGGCAATCGGTTTATAACTGCCCAGTCATAATAACGGCTTATGCCTCTGACCTTTCATCCCAATAGGTATTACTACCTAAAATGGCGTTACATCACAGGATGGTTGACAGCACCCTTTATGACAAAGTTTACTTTGCCACAACTGTATCAGGTACTTGACTATCAGAAAGATAGTTGATTCCCATGCGGTACAGATTCATAGCTCCTATACGGTCATCATTTGATTGATAACCACAGTTTTTGCAGCTAAACAAATGTATCTTTTTCTTGCGATTCGACTTTTCGATGTGTCCACACACAGGACAACACTGACTCGTATAACGAGGGTCAACCTTAATTACAGTAGACTGATTTTGTTTTGCCTTGTAAATTAATTTTTGCTCAAGGTCATAAAACGACCATGATACAGATATATAGCGATTTTTTATTCTAACTCGCTCTATCGCATTGCGCACACCAGACAAATCTTCCAAGACAAATAAAGTATGCTTTGGGTTGGTCTCAACGAGTGCCTTTGATACCTGATGATTGATATCCTGCATCCAACGGTTTTCTCGCTGAGCAATCGCTTTTAATCTTCGCCTTGCAGATGAGGTCTGACACATCTGAAGTTCTTTTCGGAGTTTAAAATAATGAGCATGTTTCTGTTTGATGGCTTTGCCACTGACAAAATTTGATTTATGTTTACTATCATAGGTGGCAACAAGAAAATTAATACCTCTGTCAACCCCTACAACATTACAAACATCAGAAAGATGACTCTCCTCAACATCATATGTAACAGGTATGTACAAAAAATATTTGCCATGTTTATTGACGAGCTTTGCAGTTCCAAACTGATAGATTGCATGGTCAAAATACTTAGACATACCTTTTGTGAAATAGGGCAGTTTCGCACGACTACTTAATGTATTTACAGAGAAACAGTTTTGTGTAAGAGAGTAATCCCGATTCCATACCAGATCATACTGCGGCTTTTTAAAAACTGGTTTTATCCACTCTGTTTGATTCTCTAAAATGATTCGATATCTTGCAATAACAGTTTTAAAAACGGACTGTGCCATCTGTGATTTAAGACCAAATTCTTTTCTAAGAATACCATATAAAGCCTTATTAAGAGAAAACTGTTTTAAGTCATGCGTACGAAATACATAATCTGAAACATAATTGCAGGCAGAACTATATACAGACATGGTTTTGTCAAGTAATGCTTTATCTTCTGATGTAACTGATATCTGTATTTTTGCTGTAACGGTCATCTGTTCCATAGATGTACTCCTTTTATCTATATTTCACTAAAGACATTATATAATAATAATTAGTGATAGTCAATACATGGAATAGGTTCTTGTAGATCATAGATAGCACTGTCACAACAGATGTCAATACAAAATGATTATTTTGTCTGTTTATTAGAAAAGTATCAATGTCAATCATTTCAAATTGAGAAGACTCACCGCTCAAGAGCAGTGAGTTTTTGCCTACAAGAAACGAAAGGGATTTATTTATGAACTATTTTTTGGTTCAAGTGAAAATGAATCACCAAAAAAATTCTTTATCAATTATGCTTAGAAAGGATTTTATCTTATGGAACAAATCTCCTATACCAAACAACGCATTGCCCTCTTAGATGAAGTTCGGGGTTTTTCTATCCTATGCATGGTTTTTTATCACTTCACTTTTGACTTATTGCTATTATTTCCCATTTCTTTTCCATTTTTCTATAGTCCTTGGATGAATGGTATCCGTGATATATTTGCAGGTATCTTTATTTTTATTTCCGGTTGTGCCTGTCGTTTTTCCCATAACAACTGCAAGAGAGGGCTTTTCTGTCTTTTATTTGGGATGATTATGACCTTTGTAACCATCATTGTGATACCCGAACAGCAAATTATATTTGGTATTTTGCATATGTTGGGCAGTTGTATGATTTTATTCTCTCTGGTCCACCCGCTACTTGACCAAATCAAACCATCGCTCGCCCTTTGTTTGTGCATTGTTTTGTTTCTATATACTTTTCAAGTGGCGCAAAAGAAATTTGGTATACCTTATTTATTCCATTTCACGCTTCCATCTTGGCTTTATCAAACCAACTGGCTTTCTCCCTTGGGATTTTACAATGAAAATTTTGTTTCTTCTGATTACTTTCCATTATTCCCTTGGATGTTCCTATTTTTCGCGGGCACCATTATAGGCAAATGGATCTTGCAAGGACAATGCCCCAATATCATTTATCAAAGTCATTGTCCTGTGCTTGGTGCAGTTGGTCGCCATACCATTTACATTTATCTATTGCACCAACCCATTCTATTTACAGGATTATTTCTGATGAAACAATGGGTTTATGCTTAATTTCCCAGTCCAATAATTGTTGCTTTATGGATAGCCCATAAGCATATCCTGTCAACATGTTATTTGCACCAATCACACGATGACAGGGAATCACAATCGGAATGGGATTATTGTGGTTGGCAAGCCCCACTGCGCGAAATGCCTTTGGATGTCCAATTTGTTTGGCAATTTGTCCATAAGTGCGTGTTTCTCCATAGGGAATTTCACAAAGTGCACGCCAGACCTTTTTTTGAAAATCAGTCCCTTCTGGTGCCAAAGGCAATTGGAATGTTGTGTGGGGTGTTGTAAAGTATTCCTCCAACTGTCCAATTGCCAGTTGTATCAATGGGGTCGTTTGAACACCATAAATATTTGACAGTGTTGATGTATACAACGATATCTGTACAATTGCCTCACCTTGTTGCACAATTTTCAGTGTTCCTACAGGCGTTTGGCAAAATCCAAATCTTTCCATTCTACTTCCTCAAATCCAGTCTCTTTATTCTGTAAAAACCATCTTTTCAAATTCTTCTTCGGGCATGAGTTTAGAATATAATGTTCCCTGTATGATATTACAACCAATCTTATTTAGAAAATCCGCCTGTTGTTGTGTTTGAATTCCTTCAGCAACAATTTGGATATCCAATAATTTTATGGTATTGATAATATTTTGAAGCACAATGGTATCTTTTTGATCCATACCACCTTTAGAGAAAAATGCTTGGTTTAGTTTAATCATATCAACAGAAGCCTGGCGCAACATATTCAAAGAGGAATATCCCAAATCAAAATTGTCGATTGATAAAGTAAATCCGTAATCTTTTAATGTGTGAATCATTCCAATCACACGCTCTGTATCAACATAGATAGCAGTTTCTGCCAATTCCAAAGTCAACAGTGCTGGAGAAATTTTATAATGTTGTACAATCTGCTTGATGCGCTGTACAAAATCTGTTCTATGAATATTTAGCCTAGAGATATTGATAGAAAGTGGAATTGGCATCAATCCACGATCAATCCAAGAACGCAGTTTCTTACAGGCTTCTTCTAGCATAATCATATCAAGCTCCAAAGCCAATCCCGCGGTTTCCAATACAGAAATAAAATCCTCTGGCACAATAATACCCTTTTGTGGGTGTTTCCACCTTGGAAAAATTTCTCCACCAACAAACTCATTGGTACTGGTATCATATTGCAGTTGAAAATACAATGCAAATTCATGATTGCGAATCGCTTGGCAAACATCTGCAACCAACTCATTTTGTAATTCCAATTTGTTTTTCAGATTTTGATCAAAATAATGAATGTTTACACGTTTATCATTTTTTTGCTTTTTCAATGCCCATACTGCCTGTTCACTGAGTTTATCAAAATGAATTTCACTACCCAATGGATAAACAATGCAGGAATAAATACAGTTATAATTATAAGTTATCTCTCCATCTGTCACCTGAATTTTTTGCAGTGTATCAAACAAGTTCTTTAATCTTTCTGAACACTGTCTACGATTACTTTCCTTTATCAATAAAACAAAGTTATCTTCTCTGATTCGTCCTGCAATTTCTCCCGGTTTGACAAATTCCTGTAATGCTGTTGCAATTTTCTTTAATTGTGTACTTCCTGAAACATATCCAAGTATGCGGTTTAACATTTGAAAATTATCAATGTGAAATAAAACATAAGAATAACTTTTTCCCGCTTGAGGCAATTTTTCATAAAAATCCATTACACTCTGATAATTAGGAAGTTGTGTCAAGCGGTCTACATAAGCAAAATAATGCATCATTTTATTTTTGCTGCGATAGGATAAAACCGCAAAAGAAGCCAAACCTACGATCAACAATCCAACAAATAAATTCACCAGTAACATCATTCCAGTAATGGACCGTGTCTGATGAGAAAATAAGTGATCTGGAATTACGGAAAGCAAATACCAATCATTGATACCCAAAGGCTGATAATTGATATATGCCGCTATCTTTCCCTTGACATCTATCATTCCACTGTTGCCTTGTGCCATTTCATCTGGCAATTTTTTCAACGCTTTGACATCTTTAAAAAAGTCTCCCTGTTCAAAACTGACATCAGTTGCAAAATCAAAAGGCAAACTCCCATCTTCTGGAAGTGTTACCGCTTCTCCAGTGCTGTGCAAAACATAGTGGTAAGCATTTCCTTCAAACAATGGAAAGGACATCAAATCAGAATACTGTGACATATCATCGACACAAGTTACCGTTCCCACCATAACATCATTGCGATAAAGCGGTACTGAAATTGCGATGATTTCAAGTCCATCATCCACCTCTGAAACCGTCACCTCTGAGACAGTTCTTCCTCCGTTTTTCTTTACCTCATCTACAATATCCTTGTGATTTTTTGTACGAATTCCATCACTTGCTTTTAAATTTCCCGCCATATCAGAGATTAAAATGCGAACACTTTGATTTTTCTTGGCATATTGTTGCGTCATCTTTTGATTTTGTTCACTAAACAAATCCTCGCTATTTGCAATAGCGTCGGCGAGTACTTCCAAGGAAGTAAAATTATTATCTATCTTCTCTAAGATCAAATTATTGCACTGATCTGACAATTCACTGAGCAAAGATTTGTTGTTTTTTTCCAACATATTGGAAACAGAGACTGCATATAAACGAGCGACCAACAAAACTACTCCAAATACTGCCAATGCAATCAAAATGCGAATACCGTTTTTTTTGCTTATAAATTTCATGATTATCCCCTTATACACCAAAATATGATTAGGTTAAGTTCATCATCCAATTTCCCTGATGTTTCTTAATAAAGCAACTATATCTCAATTCTTGATTATGATAAGTTCTATCATCTGTTTTTACAGATACATTCGGATACATCTTTGACCCTACATAAATCCCAATATAATTGTTTTTTTCCAATTTCTCAAGTTTGGTTTCAACACCTTGCAGCTTTGTTTGTAAAGATTTACACTGCATCTTTGTCTGAAATAACAACATCTTAACCTGCTGAGAATTCTCTGTTTTCAATTGCTTTTGTAATTGTTTAATGGCTTTTTGAGATCTTTGTAGTTCTTCCTTTAATTTCGCCTGTTTTTCCAACAGTCTTGGAGGATAACATAAGGTGACTTCTGTTGCTGTATAAGCGTGATTTCCAACTTCTCTCAAGTTGATTTCCACCGCCTGGCATTTTCCTCCAATCAAAGAACCGTGTTTTCCAGAAAGTACAATTTTTTCATCACAACTTATATTGGAACTCATAATATAATCTGCATAAATATTCTGATATACCTGTACGGTGGCACTTTCAATAAACAGTGCACTCAAAGAACCCTTTGCAACAATTTGTGTTTCTAAATTCCCCTTAATTCCGCCATAAATTACAATATCTCCGCCAGCATTTAAACTGGCATCTTCTACCACACCTCCAATCACAATATTTCCGGTTGCCTTTACAGAAAAGCCACTGTAAACATTGTGTTTAATATGAACCGTTCCATCAAACACAACATTTCCCTTTGAAATATCTATATTATCTAACATCAGCAACTTTTCAACCGAAATTACATTGTTCTGTAAATGTACCTCACCAGAACAAGTTGCATAAATTTTTATTTCAGATTCATTTTCTACCGCTTGTGTATTTTTCCCCGCTGAAATATCCAAGCTCATTTCCTTTTTTCCTGGGATTGGTTTTCCAAAGACGTCTACTCCCTCATCTCCCGCAGTTGGTTTTTTAATCTCACAGAGTAAATCACCCTCCTGAACCGCCTGTACAAAAGACAATTCTCTATAATCCACCATTCCAGTTTCGGGGTTGACTTTAGGAGCTCGATTTGGCTGAATATCAAAGTGATAAAATACATTTCCCTTTTCTCCAACAGTGGGAAGACGCCCTTGTGCAATTACAAATACAGTATCATAAATAGGTGTTTTTTCAAGTCTTTTTAGATAAGATTTTTTTACACCATAACAAATACCGCAGTTTTGTATGGTTTGGTAAAGCATCTGCGGTGAAAAGCTATTTCCTCCTGCTTTTGGAGAAGTGATCACAATTTTTGCAGCTATGTTGTCGGGTTCATAATACACCTGTATGGTTGCATCTGGCTGTTTTCCAAATACTGTACATTTCTTTGGATCCAATTGTTCTTTTTTTGTAGTTTGCTGATCTTGTGATGATTGAGATTCTTCTTCCTTTTGCATCACCATATGCAACAATTCTCCCAATGTCATATTCTGATACTGTTCTAGTTGCTCCTCTGTTTGAGACATATCCCCAAGCAGTTCTTTTATCAGATCACGTGTCAACTTTTCATGATTATAAAATTGCGTTTCTTCAATCATTGCCTCAAGCATCGTTTCATCTACCAAAAAATCCATAATTTTACCCCCTCGCTCCCATATCTACTTAATTTTTAAGTATATCATATATATGACTTGTTTTCAACAAACACTTTACCAGCAAATTCACTAATAGATAGCGAAAAATATTTGTTATCAGTATATGCAAATTCTATGAAAAGTTTCAGAAAAAATTACAAAAAACCCCCCACTTCGAAAAAGACTAAGTGGGGGGTTTTTCTATCATAAATTATCTTATCTTACCAAATAAATAGTTGATACCCTTTAAAAAATAAGCAATGCCAAATAAAATGGTAATCACCGTCATACACAAAATAAAAAACAATACTCTTTTCATTTTTTCATTCCTTTTTTTGTTCTATCGAACCAATTTATAATATGTTTTTGCAGTCAACAAATATACCACTGCATAGATAACCGCAAAAACCAACACCGTTATGATTGTACAAATCAAAAATAATTCTGTCTGAAGCATACCAAATAACAACAACAATCTACAAATAACTTTAAACGCAACTACAATGTGAATGATGGCAACCAATAATGGAAGAAAGAATATCATCACAATCTGTTTGTGAATGGTCTTTTTTACCTCTTTCTTGCTCATACCTACCTTTTTCATAATTTCAAACCGGTCATGGTCATCATACCCTTCAGAAATTTGTTTATAATAGATAATCAGCACTGTCGCCATCATAAATAAAAAGCCCAAAAATAATCCCAAGAAGAAAAATCCTCCATAAAGCGTCATCCATTGTTGCTTATTTTCACTTCTGCTGCGTATGCTATGACTAACATGATCGTTTTGCATAAAAATACTTTCTGATAGTGAATGGGTAAAATCAACAAACTGACTTTCGTCTCCTTGCAAATCAAATTGAATCTGATATTGCACTGTATCAATAGTTCCTCTAAAAGAGTTGATTAGACCTTGTAAATATTCCAGTTCATTGATATCTTTTAACACCAAAATATAGAAGTCTCTTATTAGATTTCTCTGTTTTTTTTCTGTTGTTAGCTGTTGTAACTGCTCTTTTATCTGATAGGTTTTCCCTGCTATATCAATATCCGAAAAATCATAGGGGTCTTGATAAGAAAAAATCAATGCTTGATTTTGCTCAAGCTGATAATCTGTCTGCTGTAATCGATTAAAATCCTCTAATGGATAGAATAAAATAAAGCAATCTGTAGCAACGGTGTCAACTGCTTTTGGACGAAAATCAAGTTGATTTTTATTGAAAACAGCAACTGTATTTACAAAACTATATTCATCGCGGTTGACATCCTGTAAGTGATAAGTCTCTAATTGTTGTGTAATTACATCCTGTATCAGAGAAATATCTTCTTGTTTGTTTGACGTTGTAATTTGCACCTCAGAGGGATACTGTATTTTGAACATATCTTCTTGACCTAGATATAGACAAACGGTAGAAGATATTGTGACCAACACCATAGTACTTAAAATACAGATGTTTGCAAGACCAACTGCATTTTGTTTCATACGATAAATCATTCCAGATACTGCAATAAAGTGATTTGGATGATAAAAGAAACGGTGATTGCGCTTTAATAACTTTAACAGTGCAATGCTTCCAGAAGTAAACAGACAATAGGTTCCAATAATCACCAAAAGAACTGCTAAGAAAAACCAAACCAATGCCTCTGTGGGAGACTCGGTCACCAAAGCGATATAATATCCTGCTGCCAGTGACAACACACCAATCAATGTCAATAACCAAGAGGATTTTGGTTCCTTTTCTCCCTGTTGTCCTCCTCTAAGCAGATTAATCGGATTGGTCAATTGAATTTGAACAAAATTAAATAACAGCGTTACTCCAAAAATGGTCAAAAACAATCCAATGGTGATCCAAATTCCCATTACGGAAATTTCAAACTGCATTGGCGTTGTAACTTTCAAAATATGCAGCAATGCAAAAAATAGCAGTTTGTTAATTAATAAAGAAAACAACAATCCAATCACCAAACTAATCAATGCAGTAAATAACATTTCAAATAACATAACCTTTGCAATATGTCGCTTTTCCATACCTAAGATGTTGTAAAGTCCCAACTCCTTTTTCCGGCGCTTGATTAAAAATCCATTGGTATAAAAAATCAAAACCACCGAAAAGATACCAATGATAATCGTTCCAAGATTCAACATCATCGCAACGGTATCACCGCCCTTTATCTGTTGAATACCAGAATTGACCGTAATGGAAAACAAGGTATAAAAAGTAGAAATGGTGCAGATACAAGTGAGCAGATAGGGAAAATACGTACTGCCATTTCTCTTTAGGTTGGAAAATGCCAACTTCGGATAAAACAACTTATTCATTTCTTACGCCTCCTGTTGTCAAAAGGGTTAAGGTATCCGAAATTTTTTGATAGAGTTCCTCATTGGTCATATCTCCTCGATAAATCTGATGAAATACCTCTCCGTCTTTAATAAATAAAACGCGGCTTGCATGGCTTGCTGCCATCGTGCTGTGTGTTACCATCAGTATTGTTTGACCTGCCTGATTAATTTCGGAAAATAAGCGCAATAAATGAGACGCTGCATGAGAGTCCAAAGCACCTGTGGGTTCATCTGCTAAAATGAGTCTTGGATGGGTAATCAATGCTCTGGCAACCGCTACACGCTGTTTTTGACCTCCAGACACCTCATAGGGAAATTTTTTTAATACTTCTGTAATTTGCAGTTTTTCTGCAATGGGTCGAAGGCGTTTTACCATTTCTGCATAAGGTTTATGCGCCAGCACCAGTGGTAGAAAAATATTGTCCTGTAATGAAAAGGTATCCAATAAATTAAAATCCTGAAATACAAAGCCCAAATTGTTACGACGAAATGCTGAAATTTGACTATCCTTAATCTGTGTAATATTTTTACCCTCTAGTAAAACACTCCCACTTGTGGGTTTATCCAATGAAGATAAAATATTCAACAAGGTTGTTTTACCAGAACCGGATTCCCCCATAATGGCGACATATTCTCCATTCTCTACCGAAAAGGAGACATTTGTCAGCGCTAGCACCTGGGTTCCTCCAAAACGTGTTGTATAGATTTTTTTTACATTGTGAACTTCTAATAAAGGCATCTCTTTTCCCCCATAAAATCATTTTTTGTTTTAAATTGATATCTTTATTATAAGAGAAATTTGACAATACCACCATAATTTTACCTTACATTTTAAATTGATAACCTTACAAAATTGTAAGATTGTATTGGATAAGCGTTTTTTCATGTTACATACGCTATCTTCTTTTTATTTCCCCTTAATAAAACTGTTATCACTTTACTAAGGATAACAGCTTTTTGATTTAGTATTCAATTTTTTGGGTGATATAATCCTTATATGGATCTGGAATCATCTTGTGTTCACGTTCATTTTTTCGATATCGGTTGGGGCTAATACCATACAGTTTGGTAAACTGATTTGAAAAATAATTGTAATCATTGTATCCAATTTGTTCTGCAATATTGGCAATGGAATAGTTGGTCGTTGTCAATAAAACCGCCGCACTTTTTAGGCGATAATCCCTGATAAAGCGCACAGGAGAGATTCCAAATTGTTTTTTAAATAGATTGCACAGATACTCTCTGGAAATTCCCAGATAAGCCGCAACATCCGAAACAGAAATATGATTGTGATAATAACATTTGATATATTCAATTGCCAAATCCAAATAACTGGAAATCGGAGAATAAATTCGAGAAATATAGGTCACTTGATTTGTGGTAACAATATATTGATAAATAATATCTAAAAATAACGATGAAATCTTAATGTCAATAAAATGTTCTCTGTCTTTACAAAATGCAAACATTTCATGATAGAGTGCATCTAATTTATGATACTGTTTGGTAATGTGAATGGGACGATTTTGCGTAATAGATGCACGAAGTAAGGATTGTTTTATCTTTCCTCCATTTTTATCCTGATCGCCCTCATTAAACGCTATCCAAGAATATTCCCAAGGGTATTGCGTGTCCGCTTGATAATAGGTAATCTCTCCGGGAAAGATAAAAAAAGTAGATCCCCTTTCCAAATGATAAACCGCATTTTGCGTTCTAAAGGTACCCTTTCCAGAATGAACATAAATCATCAAAAAATGACTGCGCACATTGGGACCATAAAAATGATTTGGCAAACACTGTTGATTGCCACAAAATAAAATTTCAGTATCTCCAATTTTAATATTACTAAAAATATATTCTGTAACTATATCTTTTTTATCCATTTTCACACACCTCTTTCTCATAGGTTATATCACAAATTTATATATTTTTTTAACATTAGTATATATTAAAATCAAAGAAATCGCAATATAATATAAGAAAAATTAAACAAAAAATAAATAAATTCACTTCAAAAACAAGATATTCAGTAGAATATTTCGACTATAATTGTATAATATCAATTAATTTATTTGTTTTTTGCCCACAATCTCTGTTATGATAAAGGAGGAAAATCATGAAAAAAGTGATAACATTTTTATTGGCAACTGCTATGATAACTGCATGTTTATCTGGATGTCAAAGTAAGGACAAAAATGGCGATTCTGATGTAAACAGCAATGGAGAAAAAAGCACAAAACCGGTTACATTGACCGCATTTAAAAATGGAGCTGCTTCTCCTGATAAATGGGAATGGGGTCAAGACCCTGTTTCTAAAAAAATCACTGAAGATACAGGTGTTACCATAGAAGTCAGTTATGCTGCCACCAGCGACAATACCGAAATCAATACCATGCTTGTTTCTGGGCAAGATTTACCCGACTTTATCATCACCGATGCGCATGGTCCAGTACGTCCTCTATTGGTGGAGCAAGGATTTGCGGCTCCTTTGAATGAACTGGCTGACAAGTATGACCAATCTTTTTGGGATGTACTGCCCAAAGATATGGATAAAGTATATCAAGAAAAAGATGGTAACTTCTATTGTGTTGTTGACTGGTATGGGGATGAAAACAAATACGATGACCAAATTTTAAATACTCGTGGTCCCATTAGCTTCTCCATCAAAAAAGAATTTTATGACGAAATCAATAGACCTGATATCAGTACACTAGACAACTATGCCAATGCCATTTTACAGATTAAAGAAAAACATCCAGAAATCAAACATCCCATTTGGGACCAAAATCCAACAACCCCTTGGAGTTCTAGCGGACTATTAAATGTACTCGCCAGAATGTATGGAGCTACCAATAACTTCTTCCACTATGATGGCAATACCGTCAAAATGGTATTTATGCAGGATTACTATAAGGAAGCGCTCAAAGCATACAATAACCTTTATCGCAAAGGCTTAATCAACCCAGAACAATATGCTTACAAACAAGACCAGATAAAGGGTACTTATCGATCACAAGATTTAATCAGTTTTGTAGGATATTATTGGTCCTTGATAGAGGGCATGGACATTTTAGATGATGTTGTTTATGAATCCATTGAATTTCCACTTCCCGCAGGAAAAACCGCAGAAGATTTAAAAATCCATGACGATTACTTTGGTGTTGGAACAACTGGCGTATTTGTATCTTCTGATACCAAATATCCCGATCGTTGTATCCAATATATTACCTATATGTTGGGAAAAGAAGGGCAGCTTATGCAAAGATATGGCTTAGAAGGCGTTACCTGGGAAGAAGACGAACAGGGTAGACCAAAGGTCAACGATACCATGCGAAAAGCAGAATCAGAGGGATTTGATATTTTACAACGCGATTACGGTGTTTACAATTACAATTTCTCTTGGTTTACTTCCAACTGGATTTTGGTATATGGCGCACACAACACCTATCAAAACTATCCATGTATGTTACCAGACTTTGAAATTATGACACCTCATCAGCAAAATGAGCGCTTTTCTGATCTGACTTACTCCATCACTGACCCAGAAGAATTGGCATTAAAAGAACAGATTTTTGACCTTTGGACACAACATGTCGCCGCTATCTGTGTCACAGATAACGACCAAGCATTTGAACAAGCCTATGAAAAATTTATCTCTGCTATGAATCAAGCAGGTGTAGATACTTTAGAAAGCTATTTCCAAAAAAATGCTGACTACTGGAGAGAAGTCGGTATTGAACAACAAAATTGATAAAAATAACGATTCATCTTTTTTGAGCCAATAAAATTTATCTGACAGGAGGCAGTTTGCATATGAAACAACAAACAACCCCAAAAAAGAAAGGAGCATGGCGCGATTTTCTCAAGCAGATCGATCTGCAACTTATGGTTGTTCCTGCGCTGATATGTTTGATTTTATTTAGCTTTCTGCCACTTGGCGGACTGCAAATCGCATTTAAAGATTTTAAGCTAAATTTAGGAATTTGGCAAAGCCCTTGGGCTGGGTTAAAGCACTTTGAGAGCATTATCAAAGACCCCAATATGAGTTCTGTGATGCTAAATACCATCGGTCTTTCCTTTATCAAAGCATTTGTAATCTTTCCACTGCCAATCATCTTTGCACTACTACTACATGAAGTCACCAATCAAAAATTTAAAAAGGTTGTGCAAACAGTTAGTTATTTTCCCTATTTTCTATCCTGGTCTATCATCTCACTGATGGCAATTACTTGGCTGTCTCCGCAAAGCGGTTTTATCAATGGATTTTTGACTTCTGTTGGCATATTCGATGAGCCCTACTTTTTCCTGGGAAAACCAGAGGCATTCTGGGGAATCTCCATCATACTGGATATTTGGAAAAACCTTGGATATTCTTCTATCATCTATCTTGCCGCCATGTCCGGTGTAGACAGTGAAGTCATAGAAGCTGCTGTCATCGATGGTGCGGGAAGATTCAAAAGAATGTGACATGTCACTATGCCTGCCATTACACCTACCATTATGATTTTATTGATCATCAATGTGGGAAACCTGCTAAAAGGTGGCTCTAACTTTGATATCAGTTATAACTTGGGCAATCCACTCAACCAGCCCACTTCTGAAATTCTAGATACCTATGTGCTAAAAACAGGTATTACACTTTCCCGATTTTCTTATGCCACCGCAATTGGATTTTTACAGTCCGTTGTTTCTGCCATCTTATTAATTATAGCAAATGGTATTAGCAAGATCACCACTGGCGAAAGTTATTTCTAACAAGAAAGGAGCCCCCAAAATGAAGGAAAAGCATATTCGCAAACCGTGGGAGAAATTTGGTTTTACTGATGTTGTTATCTATGTATTATTGGCAACTATCACATTTGTAACCCTTTTTCCATTTTGGAATTCTATTATCCTTTCTTTTAATGATGGAAAGGATGCACAAGTAGGTGGCATCTATTTTTGGCCCAGAAAATTTACTTTGGCAAATTATGAACAGGTATTTGAAAATACAGAAATCTGGATGGTCTTTTTTATCTCCACCATGCGCACCATTATCGGAACAACTTCCAGTTTATTTGTAACCTCTTTATTTGCCTATGCAGCCAGTAAACCCTATTTAAAATTTAGAAAATTTTATATGATCTTACTGTTGATATCCATGTACTTTAGCGGCGGTATGATACCCACATTTTTAGTAATAAAGGACTTAAATCTTCTCAATAGTTTTTGGGTCTATGTCATCCCTTGGATGTTTAACGCATTTTATGCACAAATATTTATTTCATTCTTCCGAGGTATTCCTGGCAGTTTAATTGAATCTGCCAAAATGGATGGAGCAACAGAATGGACTATCTATTTTAAAATGATACTTCCACTATCCAAACCAGTATTAGCGGCGGTTGCCCTCTTTACCGCCGTAAATCACTGGAATGCCTGGAATGACAACCTGCTCTATGTCAAAAAAGACCACCTCAATACACTATCTTTTCTATTTGTTAAGATGATAAAAGCACAAGAATATTTGGAAAATGCAGCAGCTTCTACTGGCATTGCAGAATTAGGACGACTTTCTCAGGTCAGTTCTACTTCATTACAGCTTGCTACTATGATGGTTGCAATTATTCCGATTATCTGTATCTATCCATTTGTACAAAAGCATTTCACTTCCGGAATTATGATAGGTTCAATCAAAGGATAAAACTACGCAACGAAAGGAAAACATTCTATGAAATCAGATGGAATTCACTCTATGGTAGCACTACAGGACATGACAACTGGTGCAAGAAAAATGCGGAATTTCTACGCTATTAAACCAGACTCTGGCATTTATCAACAGGAATTTGGCTACTATTCTTTAGAACGCTGGAAATCAGAAGGGCACATAAAACAAAATATTACACAGTCCGAATTGGCACAACTTTTTGGATTCGACCCTCCCGGAAAACACTTTATTGGTGGATTGGGTTGGTGTGAAGGGGGTTTTTGTCCCCTGTTTGAAGAAAAAGTACTCGAAGAACGAGATGACGAATATGAAGTTGTACAGGACTTTGCTGGTCGTTCTGTTCTCTGTTTTAAAAACCGCCGTCAGGGATTTATGCCTGAATACATAGACCACCCAGTCAAGGATAGCAAGACTTGGGAAGAAAAATGCAAATGGAGACTAGATCCCAAAACACCAGAACGATATACCAATTTAGAAGAAAGAATGAATCAAGCAAAAAAGGCAGCAGGTGAAGGGCAAATTATCTGTCAACAGGTTGTTGGTGGATATATGTATCTAAGAAGTTTAATGGGTCCATTGGAATTGATGTATTTGTTATATGATGATCCCGACTTGATCCATGATTGTATGAAAACATGGTTTGAACTTGCTGACGCAGTCATTGCAAAACATCAAGAATATATCACTTTAGATGAAATTTTCTTTGGTGAGGACATCTGTTATAACCATGGTTCACTGATTTCTAAAGATATGATTCGAGAAATGCTGTTTCCTTATTATCAACAACTCTTAACCAATGCCAAAAGACGTCAAATTGATAAAAACAGAAAAATATTCTTTCAATTGGATACAGACGGATTTTCTGACGATGTGATCGACCTCTATCAAGAAATTGGCATGGATTATCTGAGCCCATTTGAAGTTGCATCTGGATGCGATGTGGTCAGAACTGGAAAAGAACGTCCAAACTTACTGATTTCAGGTGGCTTTGACAAACGCATTTTGGCACAGAGCAAAGAAGCCATCGACCGAGAAATCGCCAGAATTATGCCAGAAATGAAACGTCGTGGTGGATATATTCCAACCTGTGACCATGGTGTTCCAGAAGAAGTCAGCTTTGAAAACTATATGCACTATCGCAAAAGAATGCTAGAATTTGCCGAATAAATTAGATTCCTCCTAATCAAAAAGTCCCTGCCAAGATTGGCAGGGACTTTTTGATTGCTATTCCTTTAAAAGGGTCAAAACAATCTCCTCTTATCATTTTATGCAGCACTTTGCAGATCATCTGAAGCGTTGGGCTTCCAAGAACCATCTTTTAACATCTCAATCATTTCCTCCATGGTAACTGTATAGGCTACCTGTACACTGCTGTTATTCTGGATTAAAAACTCAGATAAGCCATACTCTTCTTGATTATCTGCCCAATCATAGGTATAACCAAGTCTTGTCCAAGGATAAGCACTCTCAAAGTAGCTCCAAACAATATTGCTGTCAAACCATTCTTTAAAGGATTCTTCTGTATTTTCATCAAGACTTTCTGTCATACTGATTTCTCCAATATCCTGTATATTCGCAGGGCGTATCACATTTTTTGGATCCACCCACATAGCAGTAAAGTGGGTGGATTGATTATCTAGTGAAAGACCAATCAATTGGCGCAAGCGCATACCCCAATCCGTTACACCTTTTTGATTTTTTTGATACCAATCTGCCAATTCACCACCGGTAAAGGTCCAAACTTCTCCCCATTCTATGGTAACTTCTGCACCATTTGGATAACTGTCTGGATATTTGTGAAAAGTAAGTAGCAATACCCGACTTTGCTCATCGTAAAGCGCATAAGGCGCACCTTGTTCTAAACTTACAACCGGTAAAATTTCATCTTGGTCTATGATCATTGCATCTGCCACCGCAGCAAGATATAACTCATCTGTTGTTTTCTGTTTGTTATCTTCTCTGGATATCTGCTGCGTCTCTGAATGGGTTAGTGCATAAGTAACTCCCCAAGTTCCTCCGATTGATACCAAAACGAATACAATTGTCAGCAATAAACTAACCTTCATTTTTAAAAACGCTCTCATTTATATAATTCCTTTTTTATAAAATTAGTTGTAAACTACTCCATCATGAATAAACAACCATTCTCACTTTTATTCACAACACTTCCAATGACAATATAACTGAATTTATACAATATTTTGTTTTATCCAACTCATTATCATCTCCATACCTACTGAAGATTGTGAAAAACCATTTATGATAACATCTGCTTTCCACTTTGTGGGTTCTACATATTCCCTCTGTCTAGGTTGCACCGCTTGCACATATCTACTTGTTATTTCTTTGAAATCCTGTCCAAATGATAAATTTCTTGATATACGTCTTACCAATCTTTCATCTGCATCACAATCTACAAAAATCTTTAAATTTAACCTCTCCAGTATTCTGCTATCCCAAAGGGCAAAAATACCCTCTATGATCAGAATATCACAATGCTCATTCATTGCTGTTTGTATATCCATATTACATTTATCTAATTCCAAAGCCATTGGATGATTATCGTCTATATATTCTTTTTCATCAGAAATACCTTTTATCCTAGGTCTTTGGACTTCCTCTTTATAATATTCATCCATATGTATCACCTTTACTTGATAATCAGAAAGTTGCCTCTTTAAATTATCTGAAAAAGTTGATTTGCCACTTCCACTGGCTCCAGAAATGCCAATTGTATAAGGCTTTTTCATAACAATTCTCCTTTTACATATTTTTTGGGTCTATTCAAACACACAATAGATTCTATCTTAATATGGTCAACATTGCAACATATTTTTTGTTATGAAGCCGCCAACTTTGTTGGCGATCAGCGTAATAACAAAAAATGTACCTTTTTTCTTGTGCCTTCAGGCACTTTTTCAATCAATACTATTTTTTATACAAAATATCATACTTATAACTCTCAATACTATCATAAAATTCTAATATCCAAATTTTTAAATTTCCACTTTTATTCTTCTTGAATATTTGATATTAAAATTTCTTTTATTTTACCTCTACCTACACGATTGCAATTAATTATACGAGTCGCATTCACTCTTTGAATCTGATAGTCCTGATACAAAGTATCAAAAAAATCATCTTCCCTATCAATATTTTTAGGATCTGAATTGCTGACCAGCACCTTTGCTCCCTTTTGATGAATATCATAAACAAAATTGGCAAGTTCTTTTTGTTTATCATCACAAAATAAACCTACTGTATAAGCTGTAAAATTTGCCGTATTGGTAAGAGGTCTATAAGGAGGATCTATATAAACAAAGGTGGAGTTATCAATAAAATCAATTGCCTTCTTATAATCTTGACAAACAATTGTCACTTTCTGTAGTCTTTCTAAGACCGCACAAATATTCTCTCTATCACATATCAACGGATTTTGATAGGCTCCCATTGGAACATTAAATAATCCTTTCTGATTCACTCTAAATAAACCATTAAAACAAGTTTTATTTAAAAAAATCATCAATGCTGCTTTTTCGACTGCCCCATCATCTATTTTTAAAAAATGAAACCGTTCTCTTTTTTGTAAATAATATTTTTTTCTATCATCTAGATCAAGAGAAATAAATTCATCTTGCATATTACAAAGAATTTCTATCAGCTTATCTGGATTGTCGCGAATCGTTTGATAAACATTTATCAATTCCGCATTGATATCACTGATATAAACTTCTTCCAAATCATAGTTTGAAAGAATATCAAATAGCACTGCTCCGCCGCCCACAAAAGGTTCTGCATATCTTGTTATATTTTGATTGACAAACGGATACTATTTTCTTATTTCTTTTAAAAGCTGACCTTTTCCCCCTGCCCATTTTAAAAATGGTTTCACATCACATAATTCGGCATTTGATACTTGATTTTTTAAATTGTTTGTTTCTTTTATAAGCTTCAATATAATATACATTCTCCTTTATTTTATAAATACCGTTATACGCTAAATAAGAAGGAAAAGCAATCTTTTTCATTACACACTACCGAAAATAATCAGACAATAAAAAAACAGCGGTAAACCTATACCAAGTTTACCTCTGCTTGATATTACTTTGCCAATAACCACCATTCCATTTGAAAGTAGAAAATTATCTTTACAATCTTACTTATCCGATTTTGAGAAAGTTCCCCATAAAGAGAAGGCAATGCCTGTTATCAACAAAATAACACCTATCACAAGTGTAGGGAACAAGCCTAAATCGAATACTGTTTGCCAATACCTTCCCAATTGGGTACTCCACTCGGTTGTATTTTCTAAACTCATACTCGCTATCAAAGATGAAAATAACCACATCAATACTCCTGTGATTTCAAATCCGATTCCCGCTATTATTTTTTTCATATTAATCCTCCAACAATAAAAATCAGAGCACAGCAATTGCTATACTCTATATTTCCTGTATCCTATAGTCTATTCAAAACTCTGCTATCAAAAATCTATTAGCACTATATTGCAACGATTATTCTTGATAGGGCTATTTGGGTCGCTTAGACATATTATAGCATATCTTTACAGGACTTTCTAGACGGTAACCGACATTCAAAATACTATAATTTCTCTATCCAATGAATATAATAGACCCAGATTCATTGTAAGAGAGAAATATTGTTTCTTATCTCATCCCATAGTTGTTGCCTAATCTCAACAACTGTATTGACTGAGACAATTCCGAACGATGTAATAGGTCGACATGTAGAAACTAACGGAGAATTATGATATCGCCAAATCAAATTTTCACTACTATTCACTCTACCCTGCAAAATCCAAACCATTTTAGGAGCATAACTGTCAGCAGCTGCACACAGTTCACATGAATACTTGCGAATAACTTCTGGCAAGCTATAATTTTTAATGTTCATTCTGGAAGAAAATTTTGCATCAAAAATTACATATTCCTCATTATGCTCATCGGAAGAAAACTTTAACACGAAATCAGGCTTATAATAGTTAGGCTTACCAGAAGACGGCTTTGTCGTTCTATAAAGTGTGAGATCATTTTCAAACTGAACCGCACTGATTACTGGTTGGTAGTACAATGTAACTACTACACCATTATTGCTCAGCAGATATGTATTTGCCACATCTTTTTCATTTTGATAATATTTGTTTGCCGAGGTATAGTTGTACTTAAATATAGGCTCTTTAACATTGGCTTTTTGATATCCATTATCAGCTAACAGTTTCAAAAGTCGTAGTAAGCAATAGTATTCAAACAATTTATCCAAAGTTTTCACCTGCAAAATCAACCGTTCTTTTTCTAAACTATACTCACCATACTGAAACCAATGCACAATAATCTCAAAAACTTGAGTGTATGGTTTGATTTCACAAAATGTACTTGTTTTTCTTGGCAACACAGTCAGTACTAAAATTGGAACATCAAAAAGCGTCTCATATTGCTTATAGAGGCTCTGCAGTGTACCAATGGAATGATTAAGTTTTCCTAATAGAATCCTGCAAAAAGAAACCTGTAAGGATTTAATTGTAATGATTGGTGCACAGTATTCTTTGGGAAAGCTTCCATGAATTCTTGAAATAATACGCTCTTCATTCAAAATGTCTCCGTCAAACTCTGCAAAAATCTGTTTTGCATTTAACAAAACAGCGTGCAAAAAACCCATAACTACCCTATTCTCATACACATTCCAGCTTTTTTTACTCATGTCTGTTTTTATATGATATGGTAAATAACTCTTTCCCTGATACTGGATACCACTTGTATACGAAATACTGGCTAATTGATCTGTATTTTGCACAATCCAATTAAAGCTGTCGCGAGAAACCTTTTTCACTTTTTCATAGGGAACGAGTACACTTGACTGTTTTATTGTATGTTTACCTTGTATCTTGAAGTATGCGTAATTATTTTTATAACACACAATTACTTGTTCTAATAATTGAATATATGAATTCAAAGACTTATATGCGTGCTTATTCCACTTTCCTTGATAGAGGCTATTACTTACATTTTGTTCTGTATTGGAGAATATCCATTCACCAATTTGAGAATCGTCAAACGCAATCAACTCTTGGATCATACTTTGTATGTTGGTGACATCCTCTTGGCTCTTGCTCACACAGAGCAAAAAGTCTGTAAAGTATTCCTTTGAAGAACCATCAACAAATAACAATATAAAAGAAACAGCAACAAGATCATAATGGAGTAAAAAGGGCTGCTTAGCAAAGATATCATCCCTGTATTTTATAAATCCCTCAATAATAGCTGTATCAGCATCCAAAATTATACTGCCTACTTGTTCTCCATTAACACATACTGTAACCGATTCAATATCAATCTTATTATACTGATCACATGCAAAATAAATCTCATAACTACCATCTTCAAAAACCACAGCACACTTAGACAAATCAATAGAGGACATATCCATAAGACAGTCCGACAGATTGAACTCTGTCTTCTGATTCATGTTCTGACATGATAGAATGCACTTTGATATCATGGATATATCCTCCTTTTTATATTAGTTGGTTAATGAGAAAAGAACTGGAAGAATCCCATATTATTTTCAGCAACACGCTTCATTCTCTCAAGATGTTTGGCGCTTATGGGCATATTTTGTGTGGTACATTCTTTCAACAGATCTTCAATCAACATACGGTAATTTTCACCACTTCCGTTGATAGTAGGAAGAATTTTTTGAGATAACGCATAATCCAATGGTGCGAATTTCGTTGCCGGAGTGTCATGCTCCATACATCTACAACCAACTGCGCAGTAATTCTTTACCATCTTCAGATTTCGAGGCATAATCTGGAGCGATTTATCTCTAAAAATTTTCTGGATAGCATTCCATTTGTTCTGAATTGCCTCATCTATTTCATCATCTTCTCTAACACAAAATGCTGCTTTCATATCCCCAAAGGATACCATATCTTCAACATTTTCGATATCCTCATCCATTTCATCATCAATTCTAGTTGGCTCTAGCATAATAATCCAGCTTCTGTCCAAAAATCTTGGGGAGAGTTCTTCTGTTGTATGATCAAAATTGACAGTTGCAAGGAAGCGAAGATGGTCAGGAAGTTTAAAGCTTTTGGTTCCACCAAGTGGAATGGAACGATTAGAAACAGATGCAAAATCACAATTTCTAAGGAATACTGCCCAATAATGCTCTATAGGGCTGATATTTGCTTCATCCAGAAGGATAATAAAGGGAGCTATTCTTGATTGGTCACAATCATATTCAGTATCCATTCGTTCAAACGCCTCAAAGACTTCTCTGTTACTGCGCTCCATCTTTTTTGATAAGGGATTATAATATCCAATGAAATCTTTGTGAGAAGACCATCCACGTTCAACAGAAATATCAACAAAGCGCTTTTGGGAAGCATCAGCTACTAATCCCAATGCTTTTGCAAGAATGTTACAAAGAGAGGTTTTCCCTGTACCTGGTTCACCAGCAAATGTGGTGATAAAACCCTGAGTAATGCAGATAAGGTAATTCGCAACATCGTTAGAGGTCACATCTCTATGTGCTTTATCACCGATAAAAGTAGTTACACGATTGATAATGTCAGCACAATCCATTGGCTTAGTATGGAGTAAGAAAGTATCAAATGGGATATTATCCTCTATGGTAGGTTCCTCACCTATACCACGCAAAATCTTATCAAGTAACTTACTGTCAAGAATTCGAGCCGTTTGTGTCGCTTTATCATTAAATGATTTCAGTGTGGAATCAACTTGCTTTTGAAGTTCATTATTATCAATCAATTGTTGGTCGTAACTGTCTTTTGCCTTATCTCGCTCACCTTTCAGTCGATCTCGTTCTGCTGTGAGTTCTTCTATTTCTTTATGAAGACCAATTTCTTCACTTAAAGCCTCCTTTTCTTTGCGCACTTTTTGAAGCTCTTCAGTTAATTCGACAATTTTGATCTTGTCCTCTTCAGAACTTTCTACTTTTGCAGGCTCAACACTTTCTTGGAGTGTCTCAACACTCTGTCTTAAAGCTGTTTCTTGTGCTTTTAACCCGTTTATGCGTTCTTGCACTGAAGAAAACTCAAGTATTCTACTTTGAATTTGGTCAAAATATTTACTCACAACCTCTTCAGTCAAAGCTTTCTTTGCATTTTCATCCTCCAACACATACTGTATTATACTTCTTATATAATCTTCTTTTTGACTAATACTTTGCAATAAAGCTTGTATCTTCGATATGCGGTTATTTGTAAACTGTACACCAGAACCACTTTCAACAAGTTGATGTACCATTTCCTTAAGCTGGCGCACTTGTTCACGAGTGTAGCAATTTTCTACACGCAGAGAATCAATGAAACTATCAATAAGGACTTCTTCACTTATCCAATCGTGATAGATTTCACACCCTTGAGGGGAAGGAATTACAGACTTTGGAATAAGTATAAGAGCCTCTGCACCATCTTTATCCCTAATTACCAGAAAATTATCATTGTAATCCATTGCATTATATTCACCAACACTATATTGGTAATCCTTCACTCCATGGAGTGTTGTGGTTCCTTCTTTTGTGTCGTATTCAAAAGGACCATATAATTTATTTTCGCATCTCAATAAGATAAGTGTTGTGCGAATTGTGCAGTTAGGTTCAGGTATTGAGCGTCCATTTTCAACTACCTCAATGCTGCTATTAATATCAATGATTTGATAAAATCCTTTGCCAGAAAAAGATTCAATCCAAATTTCAGAACTAGCCTTTCCATATCGTGGATTATACTTGAGGTTATATTTATTAGAGCCATCACAATTGATATATGGATCTCCATTAATCTTAATGTTTACTAAAGGACCAAAGCTTGAATACACATCTTCAGCACTGTCATCGCCAGAAACACGAACCGCAATACTACCAAGTTTAGGAAAATCGGTTGAGTCAACAAGGTCGTAATTATCACCCTTTATCAAAACGCGAGGATAAACATAACAAACTCTATTAATGCCGCCACGGAACTCTTCATAATTCTCATTATAAGTAAGCCATGCAAGAATATTCTTTCGTTTATACTGTTTAAAATCCATTTACTTCTCCTCTTTCTTGATTTTGTTAATCCTTCTTTGTTATCATATCAATAATATTGTAATTAAGAGCTTCAGACATTTTTACTAATCTATCTATTAATACAAATTCATTTCTACCTATCTTCGCCAGAACATTGAAGCTGATCCTAGTTATGTCCTTCAGTTCAGAACACTTCATTTTTTATCTATAAGTAACTTTCAAATCTTATCATAACTAACTGACATAATCATTCTCCATTTGACATTAATTTTAATATTTCAAAATTATTGTAGCATATGACACATTATATTTCAAGATTATCTCACAATATGCTAAATCGTTCTCTAATTGTTTAGAGAGAACTTGAAATAGGAGAGAGCACTAGAAAAGGTAACAACCGTTAGCACTATTGTTATCCAGAGTACGACACTACCAGTATCTAGGCGAAAGGTATTACACAAGGATTAAGCGATATGCCAAGCCAGGAATTCAAAAAAACAACAAAAAGTCTTACCAACTTACAAAAATCGGTAAGACCTTTTGTTATAAATAAGTTATTTGTTGCACCTACAAACCAACCACTACTGACTGATAAAATCACAAAGCGAGTTTAGTAAGTACTATCAATCTGCTGTCAAATATGGTAGAAAATTTTCTTACTCCCACTCTATGGTTGCCGGTGGTTTTGAAGTAATGTCATAAACAACACGACTACATCCATTTACTTCATTTACCATTCTAGAAGAGATTTTACGCAGTATGGGAAATGGAATTTCCGCAAATTCAACTGTCATAGCATCATCGCTTGTAACGGCACGAATTGCAATAACATATTCATAAGTTCTGCCATCTCCCATCACACCCACTGTTTGGACACCGGTCATAACCGTAAAATACTGCCAAATAGCGCGTTGCAATCCCGCTTTTGCAATTTCTTCGCGAAGAATTGCATCTGTTCTGCGAACAAGCTCCAAACGTTCCTCTGTAATTTCACCCATAATGCGGATAGCCAATCCAGGACCAGGAAATGGCTGACGCCAAACCAGTTTATCAGGAATGCCAATGCTGCTGCCCAACTTGCGCACTTCATCTTTAAATAATAAACGAAGTGGCTCAATCAATCCTTTAAATGAGATATTGGAAGGAAGACCACCCACATTGTGATGGCTTTTAATCACAGCACTTTTTCCCTGTCCACTTTCTACAACGTCTGGATAGATGGTTCCTTGAACCAGGTAATCAATATCTTTGAGTTTTTGAGCTTCTTCTTCAAATACACGAATAAACTCTTCTCCAATGATCTTTCTCTTTTGTTCTGGTTCTGTCACACCCATTAATTTGGATAAGAAACGCTGTTTTGCATTTATTTTGGTGATATTCATGCCAACAGTCTGTTGATAAAAATCCATAACTTCTTGGGCTTCATTTTCACGGAGTAAACCATGGTCGACAAAAACACAATGCAGATCATTTCCAATCGCTTTGTGCACCAATACCGCTGCTACAGAGGAGTCTACTCCGCCAGAAAGAGCACACAGTACCTTTTTCCCAGCAGCTTTTTGGCGAATTTCCTCAATTAGTTGTCCTGATAAGTGTTCTACATCCCAAAATTGTGTACAGCCACAGAGATTGCGACAGAAATTTTCAAAAATTTTCATCTCTTTTACATTGTGCATAACCTCTGGGTGAAATTGCACACCATATTGTTTGTGAGTTTCATCTGCAAAACCAGCAATCTCGCAGTCCTCCGTGCGTGCAATGATTTTTGCAGTTGCGGGGAGTGTACAAACGCGATCGTTGTGATTCATCCAAACCTTCATTTGCGGCATATTTTCAAATAAGGGATGTTGCTCAAAGAAGATATCGGTTAGACCAAATTCTGGCACTTGGGCTTTTGTCACCTCTCCACCAGACAATTGTGCCAAAAGCTGCATTCCATAACAGATGCCTAAGATGGGAACTTGTAATGTTAAAATGTCTTTTGTTATCTGCATGGAAGTGTCATCATAGACACTATCTGGACCTCCACTTAAAATAAATCCCTTTAAGTTTTCTGTATCAATACAATCAAATGCCATATCACAAGGAATAATCTGCGCATACACGCCAGCTTCACGTACACAGCGCGCAATCAACTGTGTATATTGTCCTCCAAAATCCACTACTAGGATATATTCATGTTTCATAAAATTCGTTATTACTCCGTTTCTAATCAATCTGTTTTTTTATTTCACTTTGATGTATTCATCTCGGTCAGCACCAACAGAGATATACGCAATTGGACAATCCACTGCTTGTTGTAGATATTTGACATAATCCCTTGCCTGTTGCGGAAGTTGCTCTAACTCACGACAATGAGAGATATCACATTTCCAACCATCAACATATTCATAAATTGGCTCTGCCTGATTGAGTGCTTCTCCAATTGGGAATTCTGTAACGCGCTTACCCTGCACAGAATAAGCAACACAAACTGGAATTTTTTCTAAATAAGACAATACATCTAATTTGGTAACTGCCAGCATATCTGCCCCCTGCACTCGTACACCATAACGGGAAGCAGGGATATCAAACCCTCCTACACGTCTTGGTCGACCAGTTGCCGCACCGTATTCTTTGCCTGCCTGTCGCAATGTTTCTGCTTCTTCTCCAAAGAGTTCTGCAACAAAGGGACCTTCACCCACACAGGTAGAATATGCCTTCATAATTCCAATGGTACCAGTCAACTTGTGATTGGGGATACCAGCGCCAACAGGAGCATATGCGGCAATGGTGGAGGAAGATGAGGTATAAGGATAGATACCAAAATCAATATCGCGCAATGCACCCAATTGTGCTTCAAACATAATGTGTTTTTGTTCTGTTGCAGCTTGATTTAAAAATAGACCAGTATCACAGATAAAATCTTTTAAATGAACTGTATATTTTTCCAACCATGCGACCATTTCAGAATAATCAATTGGAGGCGCCTGATAAACCTGTTGAATGGTCAGATTTTTCCAGTCTATAATTCCCTTTAATCGCTCTTTTAAAGCAAGAAAATCCAATAGTTCTCCCATACGAATTGCCTTTTTCATATACTTATCCCCATATACTGGTGCAATTCCCCTTCTGGTAGAGCCATATTTGGCATCTTTTAAGCGTTCTTCTTCTAAGCAGTCCTGTGACACATGATATGGCAGACAGATAACAGCCCTATCACTGATTTTCAGGTTATCTGGTGTGATATTGACACCTGCTTCTCGCAGTTTTGAAATTTCACCCCAAAGATGCGCCAAGTCGATTACCATTCCATTTCCCATCACATTGATCACTTCTGGGCGTAAAATGCCAGATGGCAATAAATTTAGGATAAATTTACCCAGATGATTCATCACAGTATGACCTGCATTATTTCCTCCTTGATACCGAACAACAATATCATAATTTTCAGAAAGCAAATCAACCATGCGCCCTTTGCCTTCGTCTCCCCAGTTAATTCCTGTAATTGCTGTCAACATATATTTATCTCTCCCCGTTATTTTTTAAAAAGAAAAAGCGCTTATCAATTCAGTACGAAACTTGTGTTATCATACTTCATTGACAAACGCCTTTGTTTTCAATCCCATTATACTTATTTTTGTTTGAGATGTCAATAAAACATAAATATATTCTAGCAATATGTATAAATTTTTCTGAATATCCAACCAAAGATTGATGGTTTATCTGCTTTGATTGTTTATAAAAAAATGAGGTGAGTCAAACAGAGAAAAAAACATCTTACAAACTTGCATCATATTTTCTATAAAATGAATCCAAATTATTATACTGTTATATAAACTAGCTTTTATGAAAACTGTTTGGTCACTTGTAATCCAATCATGATTTTGAGGGTGATGACTTTTCTAAAAACGGAATGGAAAAATGATCGGTAAAAAACTGAATGATAGGACCCATAAAAAAGGCAGTTACCAAGGTGCCAATTCCCACCACAGCACCTAGAGAAAAACCAATGATAACACAGATAACATCGGTTGTCATACGACACCAACGATAATTGATCTTTAACTTTTCATGCAATAAAAATCCTAAAATATCGTAAGCGCCAACACCCAATGCCGCTGTAAAAAAGATAGAGCCAGCAAAGGAATGCAAAATGACAATTAGAACAAACATGATGATCTTGACTGTGAGTGTCTCTGGATCAGGAAAAAACTTGTCATAAATAAAGGTACAAAAATCCGCAATAAATCCAATACAGACCATATTAAAAAGTGTTCCAATTCCAATAAAGTGTTTTGCAAAAAACACACCCAACAGAATGATGAGACAATTCAGTATCAGTTGGGTAACCCCAAATGAAAATCCAAATAATTTTGTCATACCAAGCACCATACAGGTATATGGATCGGTTCCAAACAATGTCTTATTATAGATGGTAACTGCAAACCCCATAATCAAGACACCTACTAACATCATTCCCAATCGTTTGATATTATACTCGCTGAATTTCATATTATTTTCAGTCCTTTTTTGTGATGTGATTTATTATACTTGGGACATAGATAAATCCAAAAAAATTTTATCATGTTGATAAATAAAACACAATTATTTTATTGAAAATTAGCCAACAAAAAACATAGCTTATTTTATAACATAATAAACAAAATATTGTTTTTACACTTTTATCTGTTTCCAATATCCTCCGCGAAAGCGCAGATAGTTGCAAATCCAACGGATACATTGATCAATTAATAAAGATATCCATGCGCCAAATAACCCCAAACCAACTGGATAACAAAACAGCCATGCGTTGAATGGTCTAAGGATTGCAATGCTGATAAATGCCACAAAAGCGTTAAACTTGGCATCTCCTGCACCACGCAAACAGCCAGAGTAAACCAATGCCGAGGTTTGTGCAACCGTTGTAATTGCAATGACATACATAATTTGAGAACCCTGTTGAATAATTTGCATATCATCTGTAAATAATCCAACTAACCATGCTCTTCCAAAAATAAAGATGCAGAACAACAAAGAGGAAATGGCATACATGATTTTTTTGGTGGCTTTGACATAGATTTGAGCCATATCTGAACGATTCGCCCCCAATGATTGACCAACCAAAGAAGTCACCGCGGTGCTGAATCCATCTCCAAAGGCAAAGGATAAACCAATGATATTCATACAAATTTGATGGGTAGCAAATGCAGCTGTTCCCAAACCGGCAACAATTTTCGCATAGATAAAAAATCCCGCCCGCATAAATACCTGCTCTACCACCGCACTACTTGCAATTTTTAGCACACTAGACATGGTTTCTTGATCAAAATTCCATTTATCTTCTCGATTGATTACCAAAAAAGAATTTCTTTTTACAATGGATAATACAGACATGATAAAAGCAATCAATTGACCAATAATGGTTGCAAGGGCAGCACCTTGTACTCCCATTTTAGGAAATCCCAAATTTCCGCCGATAAGCAGATAATTTAAAATCAAATTGATGCTGTTGGCCACTAAATTTGTCCGCATTGATATTTTGGTATTTCCTGCACCCCGTTGAGCCGCATTGATGGTCAGTCCCACACTCATAAAGACAAATCCCAACATATTAATTCTAAAATAGGCAACTGCCTCATCTAAAATGTCCTGTCCAGCTCCTGCAAATGACAAAATGGGTCGCGCCCCAAAAAAACCAATACAAGATAACAGCAAGGAAAGACTCATACAAACCATAATAGCCTGACGCAAACATCGGTTTGCACCCTGTTGGTTTTGTTCTCCGCGCCGCCTAGCGATAACGGTTGTCACCCCAATATTGAGTGAAAAAATAAGTGCCAATAGAATAAATTTAGGCTGGTTGGTAATACCAACCGCAGCAATTGCAGAAGCTCCTATACTTCCCACCATAATGGTGTCGATAGAATTGATAAGATTGACCAATACGCTTTCTACCGCAGAGGGCCATGCGACATCAAATGTTTTTCGATAAACCTCTTTTGACGGCGGAATATCCCCAATGATTTGCTCTTGTTTTATCATGTTTTTACAAGATAAAAACGAGTGTAAAAATTTCAACTTCGCTCATCGTCCTTTCAGATAAAATAATATGATGTTTAGTTATGGGTCGCTGATTGTATTTCGGTAAAACCACGAGCAAGAAAAGGAGTATCAATATAAAATGTATCTGCAAATACAGCCTATTTATCTTGTTATTGGCAAAAGAACATACTTCTTATCCCCTTTATAAAATAGAAAGCATAGACTCTTCTATCATTATAGCACATTGTATAAACTATGCAATCTAAGCAATTACCATAAATTTATCGAAACATCATATATTTCTACACAATGCAATTTTGATTGATTTTCACCTTACCGACAGGCATTTTTATCCCCTCATTTTATGAAATGTCAATTCCACAATGACATGATACAAAAATTCATAAAATAGTAATTTCTTTTCATCTATCATGTGTTATATTGAAATAAGATAACGATAACTTTACCAATTTAATATGATGGTTTGAGACTTCCGAAAGATATCGGATAAAACGATTAAAATCGACATCTGTAAGAGTATTAAATCACACAATTTCCATAGAGATAAGTAAAGTAATTTCATATTATCAAAGATGTTTAGAAAGGGGTATACGACATATTTATCACTGGCTTTCAGTGATAAGATTAGATGTCTATTAATATTTATGAATATCATTTTTCATTGTTTTTTTGGAATCATTGCAACGATATTTTTTATCTGGCGATATTTTCAGACAAGATATTCTTATCACTTGTTATTGAGTGTTTGGATTATGTCAACATTCTTAATTTATATCAATCAATCACTTTTATATTCTACGATTTTATTTGTAATTGAGATTTTGTTTTTTATTTCATATATTGTCTTATTTATCAAATCAGGACCCCAAAGAAAGCGCCATGAAGATTTTTGTGAACAGCTGAGAAAACAATTACATAAACAAGAGGAATAACAATGCCAGCCGCAAATAGAAATGGATAACATAATTTTGTAAAGTCTTGTTATGGCAAGACTTTTTATTTTTTTGAGATATATTACGATTAAAGGAAGAATGATATGAAATTAGTTGTATTGGATGCTTATGCCTGCACTTCAGATGATCTGAGTTTTGAAAAATTTCAACAATTGGCAGAATGTACTGTCTATCCCAGTACGCCCAAGACTAAAATTGTAGAAAGAATCAAGGACGCACAACTTGTCATCACCAATAAATGTGTCATTGATAAAGAAATCATAAAACAGTGCCCCAATTTAAAATATATTGGAATCACTGCAACAGGATATAATATCATTGATATACAACAGACAAACCAACGCGGAATTGTAGTGACAAATGTTCCAGCATATTCCACAAAGGCAGTGGCACAACAGGTATTTGCATACTTGTTATATCTGTGTAATCAGGTGGAAAAGCACGATCGCAGAGTCAAGCGAGGAGATTGGCAAAATTGTGCATATTTTTGTTTTTATGAACCCGGTTTGACCGAATTATCCCAAAAGACCATCGGTTTAATTGGATTTGGCAATATCGCTCAGCAGGTGGCTAAAATTGCAAATACATTTGATATGAAGGTGATTTGCTATACTCGTACCCTACATCAAGAGTGGGAAAATACCTTTCCCTATGTATCATTCTTACCGTTTGAAGAAGTGTTGGCAAAGAGTGATTTTATATCCATTCACTGTCCGTTGACACCTCAGACAAAGCATTTATTTTCTCAAAAGGTATTTTCTCAAATGAAACGGACTGCGGTATTAATCAATACAGCAAGAGGTCCCATTGTTTGTGAAGAAGATTTGGCACAGGCATTGAATCAAAACATCATTTCCTATGCCTGTGTTGACGTGGTATCAGAAGAACCAATCAAAGGTGAAAATCCACTGCTATCTGCTAAAAATATTTTGATTACCCCACATACAGCCTGGGCACCAAAAGAAACCAGACAGCGTTTATTGGATATTGTCTATCAAAATTTAGAGGGATTTTTAACTGGATCTATTCAAAATCAAATTCAAAGTTAGAGGTTAAGTTATGTTACGTTCATTAAAATCTGTTGCCGGCAGATTAAAAGGCTTGCGAGAGATGTCTCATATTACCGAGGCACAGATGGCACAAGCAACCGGTTTGAGTTTAGAAGAATATCGCATTTGTGAACAGGGAGAAGAAAATTTGACGGTTGCATTTTTGGTAACCTGTGCCAATTTTTTAAAGGTGGATGTCAGTGAAATCATCACAGGCAAGGCACCTAGATTGGAAACTTATACTGTTTGTCGCAATGGCAATGGTCTATCAATCAAAAAGCGAGAGGGCTTTGAATATCACCATTTGGCATCTATGTTAAAAAATCGATTGGCAGAACCCTGTATTGTAGAGGTTGCCTATTCCGAACAAGCAGAACAAGAGCCAATTGTGCTTACAACCCATTCTGGACAAGAATTTGATTATGTATTAGAGGGCAGTTTAAAAATTTCTATCAATGGACATGAAGAAATTTTATATGCAGGAGATAGTATTTATTACGGCTCTAATCATCCACATGGCATGGTTGCTGCGGGAGGAACCAACTGCCGTTTTCTGGCAATTGGCATCAAAGGAGATGTGGATGTAGAACCAGAAATCGAAGATGATTTGACCATTCAGACAATGCCTGTTTCACCCAGAGCAGATCGCAGAGAGAATCTGATTTATAAACAATATGTCAAAGAGGAATTAGATGAACATGGGCATTTAAAAAATATCTCCTTTGAAATCCCAAAACACTTTAACTTTGCCTATGATGTAGTAGATGTATTGGCGGCAAAAAATCCCTATAAAATTGCAATGGTATGGGAGGCAAATGACCATCATATTCATCGCTTTACCTTTCAAGATATCTCTAAACGGTCTTCCCAAACTGCCAATTATTTTAAATCTTTGGGCATCAAAAAGGGCGATAAAGTCATGTTGATACTAAAGCGCAATTATGAATTTTGGTTTGCCTTAATTGCGCTTCATAAAATTGGAGCGGTTGCCATTCCAGCAACCAATCAACTTACAACCAAAGACCTTATCTATCGGTTTAATGCAGCAGAAGTTAAGGCGATTGTCTGTACAAATGATGGAGAGGTGGCAGATTTTGTAGAAGAAGCACTCAAGCAATCCCCAACTGTTACCATTCAGGTAATTGCGCGTGGAACCCGTAAAGGCTGGAACAGCTTTACCCAAGGTATTATGCAGATGGCGGATATTTTTCCTAGACCACAGGGAGAAGAGGCAAATCAAAGCAGTGATTCTATGTTGATGTACTTTACTTCTGGTACGACAGGATATCCCAAAATTGCAGTCCATGACTTTACCTATCCACTTGGTCATATTGTAACTGCCCGATGGTGGCACAACGTAGATCCTGATGGGCTTCACTTTGCAATTTCTGACACCGGTTGGGGAAAGGCTGTTTGGGGAAAAATTTACGGTCAATGGCTGTGTGAATCTGCTATTTTCACTTACGATTTTGATAGATTTCATGCAGATGATATTTTAAAGATGTTTGCCAAACACCACATCACTACATTTTGTGCACCGCCTACGATGTATCGCATGTTTATCAAAGAGAATTTAGATAACTATGATTTGAGTTCCTTACAGCACAGTTGTACCGCTGGAGAAGCATTAAATGCAGAAGTTTACTACCAATGGCTCAAAGCAACCGGTTTAAAGATTATGGAAGGGTTTGGACAAACTGAAACAACATTGGTACTTGCAAACTTAATTGGAACAGAACCAAAACCAGGTGCTATGGGAAAAGCAAGCCCACAATATGAAGTGGCGTTGGTTGACCGAGAAGGCAAAGAAGTCAAACCCGGTGAAGTTGGGGAAATTACACTGAAAACGGACAAAGGACACCCTTGTGGTATGTTTGATGGATATTATCAAAGCGAAGAATTGACAAAAGAGGCTTTGCATGACAACTTATATCATACAGGAGATACTGCTTGGATGGACGAGGAAGGTTACTTTTGGTATGTGGGAAGAACAGATGATATCATCAAATCTTCTGGTTATCGCATAGGTCCTTTTGAAATTGAAAATGTATTGATGGAGTTGCCTTATATCTTGGAATGTGGTGTCACAGGTGTTCCAGATGAAGTGCGGGGGCAGGTAGTGAAGGCATCTATTGTATTGACAAAGGAAACAAAACCCAGCGATAAACTAAAAAAAGAAATACAAAATTATGTAAAAGAGCGCACTGCTCCATATAAATATCCCCGTGTCATTGAGTTTTTAGAAGAACTTCCAAAGACCATCAGCGGAAAGATTCGCCGTGTAGAACTTCGGGAAAAAGAGTCCTAAAAATAACATCTGCTGTTAATTTCAGCAGATGGGTGGAAAGAGAGCGTTTATATGTTATTTGAAACAAAAATTACTGCCCGTTATGCGGAGACTGATCAAATGGGTGTTATTCATCACGCGGTTTATCCAGTTTGGTATGAAGTGGCAAGGACTGATTTTATAAAAGCTTTTGGAATCAGCTATAGTCAAATGGAACAAATGGGAATTATGTTGCCTTTGATAGAATTATCCTGCAACTATAAAAAACCAGCTCATTATGAGGATGAATTGACCATAAAGGTGCATATTTCGCTGTTGACCCATGTGAAAATTGAATTTACTTATGAAATATTTAATGTCAATGGGGAAGTGATTCATGTTGGATCTACCTTGCATGCATGGACGAATTTAGAACTCAAACCCATCAGCATGAAAAAACAATTTCCCGAGATATTTCATCTTATACAAAAGGCACAGAAAGGATGAGCAGATGAAACATTATACAGCTTTTTTATTATCCGCACTATTGTTGTTGGGATTATCATCCTGTGAAACCATTGGGCAAGAAGGTATGACGTTGGAAGTAACCTCTAGGGAAATGGCTTCTAATAAATCGCCTTCTACCAAAAACGAGGATTTCTCCAAAGAGGAAACTTCTAGTCAACAACAGTCTGTAAAAACTTCATCACAAGAACCCACTAAAAATACAGCAAACCATATTTCCAGTCATACAACTTCTGAAAAAACGACTTCTTCTGAAGAAAGTTCCAAACAAAATACCTCTGAAAAAGAAAGTTCCAGTCAATCAGAGTCCAGCAAGGCAAATACTTCTGAAGATAGTGCTTCTAAAAATAATCAAAATAACAGTTCTTCCAAGAGCGCTGCTTCCAGCGAAAGTGATAAAGAAAGTTCCAGTTCACCAGAAAGCAAATCAATAGAGGCTTCCTCGCAATCTCAAGCGGAAACGGATGGCATTTACACCGATGCAGATATCTCTATTTTTTATCCGATCTTATCTGGAAACAACTCTATCAATCGCTTAATCCGTCAAGAGGCAATTTCTGGATTGGGACGAATTTATCCCAATACAGATGGAAATTTAAGTGGCAAAATCAACTATACCATCTCGACACAGACCAAAAATTTACTCAGTATCTCTTATCAAGGGGATATTATGGCAGCGGGTGCGGCTTATCCAAGCTCTGTCAATTATACCACCAATATTGATCTTAGAACTGGTAAAAAAATAGTTTTGGCAGATGTGATTCAAATCAATGATGAGTTTGTACAGATGTTAATGGACCATGCAAAACAAACAATGGGAAAAGAATTGGTACAATATTTAGAAGAACAAATTGGTATACAGGGGCTGAAAACTCGACTGCTATCAACAGATCAGGGAAGCAACAATTATTCTCTTTATACCGATGGGCTTTTGACCATTCTGTTAGAAGCTCCTCATGCGGTGGGGGATTATATTCCAATCGCCTATCTAGAACCAGAAGTTTGGAATCCCTATGCAAAAGATCAAGTATTATTTGAATAGCAAAAGAGCTGTAATCTTTTTAGATTACAGCTTTTTTATATATTTTTCTTTTTTTCTGTTATTTTCTATTTTTATAAAAAAATATCATAAAAAAGAAAATAAAAACCATATAAATTATAGAATATATTTTGGATATCTCAATATAAATTGACAATGTCTGAAGTATATGGCAGTATTAAATTATACCATAATAATTGATAAGTATCAGAAGTAAAAGTAGTATTGTTAAAAAAATATCATCTAAAAGAACAATCTCAAAAGACTGGGATTTTTAACCAATACCATATCAAAAGTTTTACAATAAATATAGTAGCCAATCATAATAAAAGGAAGGATCTTATGAAACAAACCATTCTGAAAAAATTGTCCATTATTGCTGTGTCTGGGGCTTTGACCTTAAGTATGAGCAGTTTTATATTTGCTTCACCTGCAACACAGTTATCTAAGAGTGCCTTTTGTCATAGAAGCGTATGTTCAACCAATGTTGGGTATTGTATCTCCGGAACTGTAAGACACCATAGATATGTTCAAAATAATGTTGTTGAAAATAATGTTGCACCAAGCAATGTTGCTCAAAACAATGTCATAGAAACTGCACCTGTACAAAATACAGTTGTATGCCCTAATTATGAACAGAATTCTGGACATCATTCCTATGGAGGACATCATTCTGGATGGGGTGGACATCACCATCGTTAAACCATAAGGCGACAACCATTTCATTTGGAATCAGAGCACGAAATTAGAAATATAACAGATCATATCAATAGCAAACTGTAAATCACCCAATGTTTTTCAATAGGTAGTTTGCAGTATATTGAAAGTATATTATAACCATGATAATAGCTACTATATTTATTTCATAAAAACGGTTTCACTGTATCACAGTGAAACCGTTTTATAAAGTTTTCACAAATATTTTGATTTCTATAAACAAAAGATTATGAAAAATAATCACCATTCAAACAAAATCTTAATTTATACAGTTTGTAAAATTCATTCCATATTATACTAATAATATATAAAATAAAACTTATATCAAATTTAATTGATATAAAAAAATTGTATAAAAATGTTGACAAAAATAAAAAATAAATATATAATATTGTTAATATCAAATTTATAATAAATATAGTGGTTAATATTATCAAAGGAGAATTATTATGAAAAACAATTTTTTAAAAAAATTATCAGTAATAGCAACATCCATAGGTTTAACTTTATGTATGAGTAGTTCCATCTTAGCATTGCCTGAGGCAAGAGCGTCTCGCTGTACTTATTGTAATACAGGAATTTTACATACTGTACTAGTATCAGCAACTCCTTGGCGTGAACAATCACGACATATGTGTGCACATTGCCCTGGAGGAATGGATGCTGTATATGGTAGAACAGCAACATATAGAACATATTGCACTTATTGTTCTAATAAGTATGAGTTTACAAAAAACGAAACAAAACTTGAATGTTTAGGATAACATTAACTGAAAGTCTATTCTATGATTAAGTAATATAAATTATCATATTGATTGAAAAACATTGGTATCAAAAATTCATCTATATAAAAAAATTAACCGCTATATGAAATAAAAACGGTTTCACTGGATAGCAGTGAAACCGTTTTCTAATAAAGGAGGAACATATCATGAAAAAAAAGAAGTTAATTGCTTGTATATTACTATTATCTATCTTTAGCATTTTTATAACAAGTTGTTCAGAACAACCCAAACCACCAACAGAAAAAACAATATTGAAAGTCTGTATTGAAAGCTCTCAACTTGATGATTTAAAACCAGTATTTAGTTATTATCATCAGCTCTATCAAGATGTAGTAGTACAACCAATCTTGTTGCCTGCTGGAAAAGAACAACGAGAAACAGAATTAAAAAAAATACAGACACAGATTATGGCGGGAACATTCGCAGATTTATATCTATTATCTACTAATAATCCATTTTATCAAGAAAACTTAGAACCATTGTTTCCCAATCTCAATAAAATGATGTATAGTGGAATTTTTTGCGACTTAAATGAGTTTTTAAAAAAAGATAAAGAATTTAACCGACAAGACTTTTTACAACCCATTTTAGATGCTGGTAAAGCAAATGGTAAACAAATGATTTTTCCTCTACAATACAGACAGAATATATTCGCAGTCAAAGATTCAAATTTGGCGGAGATATGGGATACAGCACGTCTTCCCCAATTATTAGAACTATTTCAACAAGAGCCCTATTTAAAAGAGCAATCTTTGATTTATTTTTATTTTTTTCACGATTTTGCTTCTTTACTGCCAGAATTAATTTCCTATGAACAAGAAAAAGTATTGATTACCAAAGAAGACCTTGAAGAACAATACCGAATGTTATTGGACTTTATACAAATTGAAAATTTACCTTCTGCACAGTTTGAAAGTCAATTGTTAAAATCTCTTGATGATTCCTATTCAGCAATTGATTATTTAACAACAGGAGATAATTCAGCTTTTGTATTACGCCCCCTTCCTACTATTGACAGTCCATCTGCTGCATATATTACTACCTATGGCGCGATTTCCGCACAGAGTAAATATAAACAGGAAGCCTATCAGTTACTACGAATATTTTTTGGGGAAGAAGCTCAAGGAAGTGAATCTACATCCGCCGTAAAAAATTTTCGTTTAATTACAACTTTTTTTATAGATTGGTCAGTTAGAACTGATATTTCCGAACAATATAAAAGTATTCAATATGATGATAGAACAGGAATGCCAGATGTTTTAAATAAAGTCCAGTCAGTGTTATCAGAAGAAAGCAAAGTATCATTTTTTAGCAATCTAGATGCTGCATTTAATGAAATTATAGAAAATAGATATAACCAGCTGTTCACAACATTTCCAAGCGATGAAGAAATACAGCAAGATGTAGATAAGATGATGCGCTTACTCGAACAAGCAGCAATGGAGTAAAGGTCAAGGATACAAATGAAAAAAATAGAACTTTTTTAGCAATATCTATTATGACAGTGAAACCGTTTTCTAATAAAGGAGGAACGTATCATGAAAAAAAAGAAGTTAATCGCTTGTATATTGCTACTATCTATCTTTAGCATTTTTATAACAAGTTGTTCAGAACAACCCAAACAACCAACAGAAAAAACAGTATTGAAAGTTTGTATTGAAAGTTCTCAACTTAACGATTTAAAATCAATATTTAATTATTATCATCAACTTTACCAAGATGTAATAGTACAACCAATCTTGTTGCCTGCTGGAAAAGAACAACGAGAAACAGAAATCAAAAAAATACAGACACAGATTATGGCGGGAACATTCGCAGATTTATATCTATTATCTACCAATAATCCATTTTATCAAGAAAATTTAGAACCATTGTTTCCCAACCTAAATAAAATGATGTATAGTGGAATTTTTTGCGACTTAAATGAGTTTCTAAAAAAAGATAAAGAATTTAACCGACAAGATTTTTTACAACCCATTTTAAATGCTGGCAAGGCAAATGGTAAACAAGTAATTTTTCCTTTACAATATAGACAAAATATACTTGCAATTGAACATTCAAATTTAACAGAAATACAGAATACAGTATATCTTTCTGATTTATTAGAATTATTTCAACAAAATTCCTATTCAGGAAGTCAACTTATCATGCAATCTTATTTTTCTAATGAGTTTGCTTCTTTACTGCCAGAATTAATTTCCTATGAACAAGAAAAGGTATTGATTACAAAAGAAGAACTAGAAAAACAATATCGAACATTATTGAGTTTTATACAGCTTGAAAACTTACCTTCTATACATACTGAAAGTAAGTTGCTAAAATCTTTCAACGATTGCCATAATACAATTAATTATTTAACAACAGAAAATAATCCAGATTTTGTATTGCGCCCCCTTCCTACTGCTGATAGCCCGTCTGCCGCATATATTACTATTTATGGTGCAATTTCTGCCCAGAGTAAATATAAACAGGAAGCCTATCAGTTACTACGAATATTTTTTGGGGAAGAAGCTCAAGGAAGTGAATCTACATCCGCCGTAAAAAATTTTCGTTTAATTACAACTTTTTTTATAGATTGGTCAGTTAGAACTGATATTTCCGAACAATATAAAAGTATTCAATATGATGATAGAACAGGAATGCCAGATGTTTTAAATAAAGTCCAGTCAGTGTTATCAGAAGAAAGCAAAGTATCATTTTTTAGCAATCTAGATGCTGCATTTAATGAAATTATAGAAAATAGATATAACCAGCTGTTCACAACATTTCCAAGCGATGAAGAAATACAGCAAGATGTAGATAAGATGATGCGCTTACTCGAACAAGCAGCAATGGAGTAAAGGTCAAGGATACAAATGAAAAAAATAGAACTTTTTTAGCAATATCTATTATGACAGTGAAACCGTTTTCTAATAAAGGAGGAACGTATCATGAAAAAAAAGAAGTTAATCGCTTGTATATTGCTACTATCTATCTTTAGCATTTTTATAACAAGTTGTTCAGAACAACCCAAACAACCAACAGAAAAAACAGTATTGAAAGTCTGTATTGAAAGTTCTCAACTTGATGAGTTAAAACCAGTATTTAACTATTATCATGATCTCTATCCAGATGTAGTAGTACAACCAATTTTGTTACCTGCTAAAAAAGAACAACGAGAAACAGAACTAAAAAAAATACAGACACAAATTATGGCAGGAACATTTGCAGATCTATATTTGTTATCCACTGGCAAGCCGTTTAATGCAGAGAAACCAGAACAATTATTTCCTAATCCAAATAAAATGATGTATAGTGGAGTTTTTTGCGATTTGAATGAATTTTTAGAACAAGATAAGGATTTTCAACAACAAGACTTTTTACAGCCCATTTTAGATGCTGGCAAGGCAAATGGTAAGCAGATGATTTTTCCTTTACAATACACACAGAATATACTGGTAGTCAAAGATCCAAGTTTAGCAGAGGCATGGAATATGGAAACTCTCGCCCAATTGCTAACAGTACTTCAACAAAAGCCTTATTCAAATATTCATCACTATTTTGCTTTTAATCTCACTTCTCTGCTGCCGGAATTAATTTCCTATGAACAAGAAAAGGTATTGATTACTAGAGAAGAACTCGAAGAACATTATCGAATGTTGTTGAATTTTATACAACTTGAAGGTTTAACTTCTACACAGACCGAAAATAAGCCACTAGAATCTTTTGATACTTTTCCTAATACTGTTTATTTTTTAACAGAGGAAAATAATTCAGACATGGCATTGCGCTCCATTCCTACCATGAATGGTCCATCTTCTGCATATATTACCATTTATGGCGCTATCTCTGCCCAAAGTGAATATAAACAGGAAGCCTATCAACTGTTAAAGATATTCTTTGGTAAAATCGCTCAAGCAAATGACTCTGTAAAATTGACCGAGGAAAAAAATTTTCAGTCTTTTTCAATCTTTTTTTCAGATTATCCAGTTAGGACTGATATTTCCGAACAATATAAAAGTACTCAATTCAATGATAGAACAGGTGTACCAGATGTTGTAAACCAAGTTCAGTCATTGTTATCAGAAGAAAGTAAAGTGTCATTTTTTAGCAATTTAGATATCGCACTTAATCAAATTGCAGAAAATAGATACTTTCAAATGCTAAGGAATTTTCCAAGCGATGAAGAGATACAACAAGATGTAGATAAGATGATGCGCTTGCTGGAACAAGCAGCAATGGAGTAAAGGTTAGGGATACAGATGGAAAAAAGAAAACAAAAAATAGGACTTTTTTTGGCACTGCCCATTTTATTGGGGACCTTAGTATTTTATATGGTTCCGTTATTAATCACCATTTGGTATTCCTTTACCTTTGGTGCAGGTGGAACCAATTTCGTAGGTTTTGCAAATTATCAACGCGTTTGGGCAAACCAGCGCTTTCAACTTGCGCTAATCAATACAATTAAATTTTTAGGCATTGGAGTGCCCTCAATACTAATATTATCCTTGGGGTTGGCATTGGTATTAAATCGAACATTTCTGGGAAATAGCTTTTTTAAGTTGTCGTTTTTATTTCCCATGATGGTGCCAATTTCCTCAATCGTTATGACAGTACAGTTTCTTTTTCAAGACTTTGGAATCTGTAACCAGCTTTTACAAGCAATGGGTTTACCCACCCAACGTTGGCTCAATTCTTCCTGGGCATTTATGTTGTTGTTGCTGCTTTATATCTGGAAAAATGCCGGTTACAACATTATTTTACTGCTGTCTGGATTAAAGATGATACCCGAAGATTATTACCACCACGCGGATTTAGAAGGGGCAAATCGCTGGCAAAAGCTACATTATATTACACTGCCAATGTTGACCCCATACTTATTTTTTGCACTGGTGATCTCTGTATTAAACTCCTTTAAATCCTTTCGAGAAGCATTTTTACTTTCAGGAAATTCGCCACATGACAGTATTTACCTACTACAGTATTTCATCAATAACAACTTTGAAAATTTAAATTACCCCCGGTTATCGGTTGCTTCAGTTATCTTCTTTAGCGCCATTTTGATTGCGGTATTACTGCTATTTATATTACAACAAAGAAAACGAGATGATATTTATGTTTAAACAGAAAAAACGGACAATTGTTGTCATTCGATTCCTGTGTTTGAGTTTGTTGGCGCTTATTGTTTTATTTCCCGTTTTATATACCATTTTATATTCATTTTCTTCGCCAGAGGAGGTCAAAAATCAATATCTGTTGTTAAAATCCTCTTATGTACAAAGAAGTTTTTCCCTATTTCCCAAGCAATTTTCATTGCAGTCTTATTATGAAGTGTTTTTGGCAACCCCCAATTACCTAATTAAATTCTGGATCAGTTTGTGTTTGTGTAGCGCGATTGTTGTCGGGCAGTTGCTGATCAGTTGTTTGGGCGGATTTGCCTTCGCAAAATATACCTTTTTCGGAAAACGGGTTTATTTTTTTCTACTGCTTATCCTGATGTTGATGCCAATTCAAGTGACATTGCTCCCCAATTATATTGTACTGGATAAGCTACATTTATTGGGAAGTTGGTGGGCGCTGTGTATCCCCAGTATTTTCTCACCGTTTGGAGCCTTTTTTATGACCTTGATTTTTCAAGGAATTCCCAATGAAATTGTCGAATCGGCTGAATTAGATGGCGCCTCTACCTTACAAATTCTCTTTGGCATTTTAGTACCTACTGCCAAAACAGGAATGATTAGTTTAGCGATTTTAACCTTTATTGACAGTTGGAATATGGTAGAACAGCCTATGGTATTTTTAGAGGCAATTTATCAGTATCCGTTGTCGGTATTTTTAGCAAGTGTATTGGAACAGAATGCAGCCTTACAGTTTGTCTGTGGAATATTGGGACTGATTCCTGTGACGTTACTGTTTGGCTTTTTCCGTGACGAATTGATAGAAGGGATTTCTATTTCTGGAATGAAATAAGGTGATGATATGACAAATTTAAAGATACGAATGATACAAGTGGGGATTATCGTGATGTTTACCCTGATTATCTGTACAATCGTTTCGATTCGGATAGAGATTTGGATGCTCCCCCAAGTAAAATTAACCAAACCAAATACAGATGAATTATTAAATGTATCCGTTCCATCTGCCTGTATTGTCAAAGATGAATTTGAGCAATCTTATATCTTTGTTGTCAAAAAAGAAGAAGGCGTTTGGGGTCAAGAGTTGCGTGTTTATCAAAAACAGATTAGCATTTTATCAGAAGAAAATCAGATGGCTGTTATTAATGGAACCAGCAGTGATTCGTTGGTTTGGTATTCCAATAAAGCGTTGGAAGACGGTCAGCGAGTAAAGGAGTTGACTTCATGAAATGGAGAAAATGGGTAACAGGTATAATCGCTTTTATATTTCTGATTGTATTGGTATTGTTATCAGTTGGTATTTATCTGTTAAAAACAGAGATACAGCAAATTCCAGATGTTGTATTATTAGAGAATAAGCAGGGGTTTGATATTTCATGGAAACAGGCAAATTCACTTTCTTCCGACCGGATAGGACTTGGCACACAAATAACTGTAAACTGTCAGTTAGCGCATCAGAATTTGGGAGACTTTTCTGCCATTGTTTATAACAACATCTATCTAAAGCATATGCCAAAATTAAGCGATGGTTTGTTTTCGGAACAAAGTACTCCACAAGCAATTATCTGTCAATCAGCAATGCAGCGAATAGACAAACAGCAATCAAGCATTTTAATCGATCAAACCACCTATCAAATCGTCGGTGTGATAGAAGACGATTGTATTGATGCCGATTTGATATTAAATCTCCCCCCCAATAGTGATATCAAAGTTATGCAAATGTTGGTATCGAACGGTTCTCTATTATTCCCACAGCAAGCAAGGGATATCGCTCAAAAAATCTATCAAACTCCCTTGGACAATAGTCGTGTATATCATTTATCCAATGCCAAGTTGTTACTCAATCAACTATTGCTTTTAGCGGCAGCACTGGGAATTTTATTCTTGATGATATTTTTGTTGATAAGATTGTTAAAACAAATTGGTATGTTGTGTCAAAAACAAACACAAAGACAATTGTTTCTAAGGTTGGGGATTACAGGGGGCTTACTTTTAATATGTCTTTTGGTATTTATCATACTATTTGGGAAGATTATGCTGCCAGAACAGTTTTTGCCGCCCAAAAATCTCTTTCATATTCAATATTATGTGGATTTATGGCGCAATTTTAATATAGATAGACTACAGGCTTCCAAGGGTTGTATTGGTCTGATACAAACCTATCAGGCTTATCGGAATTTGTGTTTCATATTGATCAATGGTTTTATCGTTGAAATCGCTTTTTTTGTGGTGATTGGATTCAAATTCAAAAAGAGAAAGAATCTGCCATAATTTACTTTTTTTACTTTGACTTTTTCAAATAAAAATGTTATAATATGTTAATTCTTACATAAATTGCAATTAAAATGTATCTTCTATCATATAAAATGATAAATCATATCAAAACAAAATCACGAACAGAAACAATTAGAGGTTTATATGAATTTTGATTATCAATTTGAAAGATTAAGTTCACAGCTTGAAATCTGTGTGACCTCATCCCATAAATTTGGAACTGATGCTTTTTTGCTGGCAGATTTTGCAGCCGTTAAGAAAAAGGATACTGTTTGTGATTTGGGAACTGGTTGTGGAATTATTCCATTGTTGATGATAAAGAATCAACAACCCAAAAAGATTTATGCAGTGGATATCCAACAACAGGCAATTGAACAACTTCAAATTACCTTGAAACACAATCAAATCCAAAATATAATTCCTATTTGTGAGGACTTAAAAAATTTAAAAGAACTGCCAAAGGCGAGTTTTGATGTCGTTACCTGCAATCCGCCCTATAAAGCAAACCATACAGGTATTTTAAGCCAGCTCAGTGTTGAGCAGATTGCCCGTCATGAAGTGCTTTGTACCATGGAAGACATTTGTCAGACGGCTAGTGCACTGTTGCGTTTTGGAGGGAGGTTTTGTCTTTGTCAGCGACCAGAACGGTTAGCTGATGTCATCAGTGCAATGAAACAGGCGGGAATCGAGCCCAAACGTCTTCGGTTTGTAGCAAAGCATACCCATCAAAGCCCTTGGTTGTTTTTAATAGAAGGCAGAAAAGGAGGCAAACCATTTCTGAAAGTGCTCCCAACGCTGGCAGTTTATGCAGATAATGGAACGGATTTTTCAGAAGAAATGGCTTCTATCTATCATTGGGATAATTAGCTTATGCTTTCAGTTCAACGTAAAAGAGGTGTATATAATGAAACAATTAAACTTGGAACAAATGAAATCAATTCAGCCATTATTTACATTTGTAAAAAATACTTTAGTGGATACCTGCATTCGTAAAAATATTGGAAAAGTTTGGGCTGACGACGATATTCACCCAAACTGCGTTCAAGTCTTTGTTGGAGATTTCTGTTTTTTGGCAGGTGATTCAGACAATGAACAAGCAGTCGATTTAATCAAAAACATTTTGTTAAATTATCCAAAAAACAATTGTTTTATGGTTGCTGAAAATCAAAAGTGGGAGCATTTAATTGAAGCAGAATATGGTGTTCACTGTCATAAAGTCAGTCGTTACTCCACCAAAAACAACGTGCAATTTGACCATTACCAATTGAGAAAGTTTGTCAACCAACTTCCAAAGGGATATCGTCTAGCAAAAATCGACTCTGATTTATATAATCGCGCTTTACAGGAAGATTGGAGTCGTGACTTTTGTGTAAACTTCCGTGATTTCGAGGACTTCTCTAAAAATGGTTTGGGAATTGTGATAACCTACGGAAAGGAACTAGTTGGGGGTGCCTCCTCCTATATTGCGACAGAAGATACTTTAGAAGTTGAAATTGCAGTAAAGGAAAACTATCGTCATCGCGGATTTGCCACCATATGTGCAGCACAATTGATTTTACAAGCATTATCACGTGGGATGTATCCAAGTTGGGATGCGGCAAATCTAATTTCTTTTAAAACAGCAGAAAAGTTGGGTTATGAATTAGATCAAGAATATACCGCATTTGTTGTAGACTTGGTAGTCTAATATACAAGGTCATGTGAAACGGCTTTGAGACTTCTCAAAGCCGTTTGATTTTGGGATATCACAAATGGTATACTTGCAAAGATGACATCAACTTATTGTTTTTTGAAACCAAAAGATATGAAGGGGAAATCATATGTCAATATTATATGTTGTGGGCACTCCCATTGGAAATTTAGAAGATTTTAGTCCACGTGCAATAGAAATTTTAAATCAAGTGGATTTTATTGCAGCAGAAGATACTAGGGTGACTTTAAAATTATTGAATCACTTTGGCATTAAAAAACAAATGATAAGCTATTATGAACACAATCTACGTCAGCGTGGGGAGATGATTGTGTCTCGTATTTTAGCAGGGGAAAGTTGTGCTGTTGTTTCTGATGCCGGTATGCCTTGTATTTCGGATCCTGGAGAAGATTTGGTTTATATTTGTGCACAAGCGGGCATACCTGTGCGAGTGGTTCCCGGTCCAAGTGCTGCAATTTCTGCGTTGGCAATCAGTGGTCTTCCCACTTCCAGATTTACTTTTGAGGGATTTTTAAGCACCAGTAAACGCAATCGAACGGATCATCTAGAAACGGTGCGTCACGAACATAGAACAATGATTTTTTATGAGGCACCACACAAATTGTGCAATACATTGGAGGATATGGCAAAGGTATTCGGTTTAGAACGTCGGTTGTCTATCTGCCGGGAGCTGACTAAGATTTATGAAGAGGTACTTCGGACAACCTTTGAAGAAGCCATTATCTATTATCAAACACATAAGCCAAAAGGAGAATATGTTTTGGTTGTGCAAGGAGCTCCAATACAAGAGACAAAACTCACCTTAGAAGATGCAGTAAATTTGGCAAAACAATTGATAGCACAAGGAGAAAAAACAACCGATGCTGCCAAAAAGGTGGCAAAGCAAACTTCTTTTAGCAAAGCGGATATTTATAAGCAATTGATGTAAACACCTGAGCTTTATCATAACCAAATAAACACATTGTTTGATAATAGAAAATTTATCGCTGTCTTGAAAAACCATTCACCATAGCAAAAAAATATTATCAATTCACATTTCTCGGGGAGTTACCTGGAAAGGCAACTCCCTATTTTCAATATTTTAAGAAATGGTTTTATAAGACAGCATCCAGTCATATCAATCTGGCGGAAAACAAAAATACATTAGATATAAATACTTAAAAAATTATCACAGTACTGTCACACTTACTTGATATACTGAGATAAAGCTAAGACAAATAAAAAAATAAGGAGGAATGTTGTCATCCATTGGACAAAGAAATATCAAATAAAATTTCATGATATTTTTATCCGTTTTTGACAACAGCATACGATTATGCAGAAGATATTAGTAGTAGATGATGAAGACCGTATCAGAGACATTATCAAGCAATATTTAGAATTTGAGGGATTTTCCTTTTGCGAAGCTACCGACGGAATCATGGCAGTCAACACCGTCAAAAATCAATCGATTGATTTGGTACTAATGGACGTTATGATGCCCAATTGTGATGGCATTACTGCACTGCGTAAAATACGAGAATTTTCAGATATTCCAGTCATTTTGCTAACAGCCAAAGGAGAGGAATATGATAAAATATTTGGATTTGATTTGGGTGCAGATGATTATGTTGTCAAACCATTTAGCCCAAGGGAATTGATGTCTCGAATCAAGGCAGTATTAAAACGTGTGGAAAAACCGCAACCTGTTCAAGATATCATATATACTTTTGAAACATTACAAGTTAATCCCAGCTCCTATGAAGTAAAGATTGACGGAGAAAAGGTTACTATGACCCCCAAAGAATTTGAACTACTTACCTATTTCATTGAAAATAAAAGCAAAGTCATTACAAGGGATACCATCTTAAACAAAATTTGGGGATATGATTTCTATGGAGATAGCCGAACAGTGGATACACATATTAAAATGTTGCGCAGCAATTTGGGAAGATATCGGGAACTGATAAAGACGATTTGGGGCGTAGGATATAAATATGAAGAGTATTAAACTGAAGCTCTGGTGTTCCATTATGGGGATCACCGCAGTTGTCATTTTATGCTTTTGGCTGTTTCAAGTGATTCTTTTAGAAGATCTTTATCTCATCAAAAAACAAAATAAAATTTTAAGTGATACCAAGTCTGTTGCAGAAACCATCAATAGCAGCAATGACTTACAGTCTTTAGAGTACTCTCTAAACTCTTTTGCCTTTCAAAATAATTACTGTATTGAAGTGACAAATTTAGGTGGTATGACTTTGGGCGTCTTTGGTATCTCCAGTGAAAATAGTATTTTGCGCAATCACTTTAAATTGCGTCAACAGGTACTGCAAAATATACTAAACAGCAGCCAAGAATACATTTTACAAGATGGGTATTCCTCTGTTTATGGAAATCGCTTTTATGTGGGATCAACGTCCCAAAAGTCGCAAACATTGGGCAATTATCTGCTGCTCATTGAATCGGAATTGGCACCAGTCCATGAAGCAGTAAATACTACCAAAACACAATTGATTTATCTGTCAATTATCTTGATTGTATTGTCTACGTTTGCAGCTTTTATGCTTTCCCGTACCTTTACAAAACCCATTTTAAAAATTTCACAAGCTGCCCAACAGGTTGCAGCAGGAGATTTGAAAGTACACGTACACATCAAATCAAAAGACGAGATTGGAAAACTATCACAAGATTTTAATCTTATGGTAAGAGAAATCAATAAGTCCAGTACCCTTCAAAAGGAATTGGTTGCCAACGTTTCCCATGATATTCGCACACCTCTGACAATGATAAAGGGATATGCTGAGATTATCAAGGACTTAACCGGAGATAATAAACAAAAGCGAGAAGAACAGCTAGATGTGATCATTGAAGAGAGCAACCGACTCAATGTCTTAGTCAATGATATTTTGGATTTATCCCGTTTACAAGCAGGACAGATTACCATTCAGAAAACAGAATTTGATTTAGGTGTAAAGTTGCGCGATGTCATGAAGCGTTATCGGTTGTTGGAAATAAACGAGAATTTTCAGTTTTCTCTGGAGGCACCAGAACACTGTATGGTATATGCAGATGAAGTAAAAATAGAGCAAGTTCTCTATAACATCATCAACAATGCCACCAACCACACTGGAGAGGATAAAAAGGTGATGATTGCACTTGAGGAAAATGAACAGTGGGCAACCGTAAAAATCTCTGATACAGGAGCGGGAATCAAACAAGAAGATATGCCATTGATCTGGGACAGATATTATAAGCCCTATAAAAAGAAAGACCGCAAGGGCATGGGGACCGGTTTGGGGTTATCCATTGTCAAAGCAATATTGAGTGCACATAAATATTTATTTGGCGTAGATAGCGTATTGGGAAAGGGAAGTACTTTTTGGTTTGAGATAGAAAAACCCGCAAAACCAGATGTTTCACATACAAAATTATTAAAAAAATAGTAAAATAGAGGGTAATCTAAAAAGATTACCCTCTATTTTTATTGTGACTTACCGATGATATTTATTTGACCTGGATCTTATCCAAAATTCCGCCAAGTTTTGCAATTAAAATGCCATAATTGGTAATGGGAACTTGTTGTTGCTTACAGATTGCCGTACGGGACAGCACATATGCGCGATTAAACATACAGCCCCCGCAGTGAACAACCAAACTGTATGGTGTCAAGTCCTCTGGAATATCATTACCACTGCGCACCTCAATCGAAAGATTTTGTCCCACTTTCTTTCGCAGCAAAGCAGGAATTTTAATTCTACCAATATCCCCATCCAGTGGATTGTGACTACAGGCTTCTAAAATTAATACTTTATCCTGTTCTGATAACTTGTCTATGGCTTTTGCACCTTCTAAAAATGCATCAATATCCCCTTTATAGCGTGCCATTAGGACAGAAAAGGAGGTTAGCATACTCTCTTTGGGGCAGTGCTTATAAACATAGTTAAACACTTGAGAATCGGTGATAATCAGTTTGGGAGGACATTTTAACAGTTGTAATGCGGATATCAGTTTATCGGTTGTAACAGATACCACAATGGCTCGATTGTCCAATAAATCCCGGGTTGTCTGTACCTGTGGTAGAATCAAACGCCCTTTTGGCGCTTGAATATCCTGAGGCATTACCAATAATACCAGATCATTTTCTCCAACTAGATGAGCAGTGATACTTGCAAGTTCAAAATTCTTTGGAGCAGATTGAATGATCTGTTGTTTTAAAGTGTCAATTCCCTGTTTTTGCAGTGCACTAACGAAACAATGTGGATAACGGGATACCCAATCTGGTATGGATTGCTTGATATCTATTTTATTGATGGCAATCAATACTGGAATTTGTTTTTCTTTTAATTGGTTAAGCCAGTCTTGTTCCATGGAAAAATCAGTCTGCTCTGTTGTAATCACAAGAATTGCCAAATCTGTTTTTGACAGCATTTGTTCTGTGCGCTGTATCCTCATTTGACCCAATTCGCCCTCATCATCAAATCCAGCGGTGTCAATCAAGACACAAGGACCAATTGGGTGAAGTTCTATTGCCTTTTGTACAGGGTCTGTTGTTGTTCCAGCCACCTCGCTTACCAATGCAGTCTGCTGGTTGGTCAGTGCATTGATCAAGGAAGATTTTCCACTATTGCGCCGTCCAAAAATACCGATGTGCAATCTAGAAGCAGAGGGGGTCTGATTGAGTGTCTGCATAAAGAATTTCCCTCCCATTCTCAATTAAAATCTAAAATCTCGATTACCAGATTCAATCTGTTTTAAGTTTTCAATGGTCTTTGCGCGGATTTCTTCATTTTGAATATTGGAAATTTCCTGTTGAATCAATTTTTCGGCAAATTCGCGGGTTTCTTCGCTGGCATAGTCTATTGCATATTCCTTTAATGTCATCAAAGCATTGGGTTGACACACATTACAGATTTGACCTGATTTTGCCAACTGCATAAAGCGGTCGCCCGTGCGTCCTTCTCGATAACAAGCGGTACAAAAACTTGGAATATATCCCGTTTTACAGAGTTCGTTCATGATTTCATCCAAAGAACGCTCATCGTCCACTTTAAATTGAGAGGTATCCTGCTCTTGCTTATCTTCTTCTGCATATCCCCCAACACCGGTACAAGAACCACCGCTCAGCTGAGAAATACCCAAGCGCAACAGTTCTCTGCGGTTTTCTTTGGATTCTCTTGTAGAGATAATCATACCTGTATAGGGAACTGCACAGCGCAAAATAGCGACAATATCATAAAATACCTGATCTGGTACACGTTGGTAATCACCCAAATCAACATCGCTGGCAAAGCGCATTCGAGGTAGACTGATTGTATGAGGTCCTACCCCAAAGGTATCTTCTAAATGTTTGACATGCAACATCATACCAACAGTGTCGTATTTCCAATCATACAGTCCATATAATACACCAATGCCCACATCATCAATTCCCGCTTCCATCGCCCGATCCATCGCTTCGGTGTGATAAGAATAGTTGTGTTTTGGTCCTGCTGGATGCATATATTCATAAGTTGGTTTGTGATAGGTCTCTTGAAATAATATATAAGTTCCAATCCCTGCCTCTTTGAGTTTGCGATAATTTTCAACGGTGGTGGCTGCAATGTTGACATTCACACGGCGAATCGCGCCATTTTTGTGCTTTACATTGTAAATGGTTTGAATGCTTTCCAGCACATAATCAATTGGGATATTTATAGGATCTTCACCGGTTTCTAAGGCAAGACGTTTGTGTCCCATATCCTGCAAAGCAATGATCTCCCGCTCGATTTCTTCTTGTGTTAATTTCTTTCGTACCATTTGACAGTTAGAGTGGTGATAACCGCAATATCGACAGGAATTGACACAATGATTTGCCAGATAAAGCGGCGCAAAAAATACAATGCGGTTCCCATAGATGTGTTGTTTGATCTTCATCGCAATACGATGGATTTCATCCAATACCGTTCGATTTTGCGCATCGACACATTCTAATAAAACTGCTACTTGACGATAATCCAGACCCTGAAACGTTTCAGCCTGTTTTAAAATTTCATCAAGAACTTGGGTATTGTCCTTTTGTTGTTTGGCATATGCTAAAGAAGAAAGAATTTCTTCATCACTAATAAATTCCTCTGCATGTTTTGATTTTGAATTGAACATGATTATCTAACTCCTTATTTGGTTTTTGCAAGCATGGATTTTACACGTATTCCCGGAATCTGTCCCAGTTTGCCACTTAAACTACTGATGACATGTTCAGGGGCGTCCAACGTAATGGAAATGATGCTAATTCCTCTATTTCGATAGGGAATACCCATACGCCCTACAATATAAGGTGCGTATTGATGTAATAACTCGTTGGTTTTTAAAACACTTTCTGGTTGCTCTACAATAATTCCAATCAGTGCAATTTTGGTTGTTTCGATGACAAACACCTGCCTTATCAAAAAACAGTGATTGTACTGCCAAAAGCATTCCAATCACTGTGTAAAAATACGCTATTTGAAATACTCTTTTCAGACGGGTGAACCCCTCATGATTAGAATGATTTTATGTATGTGTTCCAATGTTACCGAACGTATCGCTAATATCGGAAATATCCGCATAGCTTGTCTATGACTGCTATGGCGGTGGCAATGCGATTTTTTTAGATTTTAGAAAGATGATGTAGAAGGGATTGTTGCGATCATGTTTCAACAATCAACAGTTACTAAATAAATTATATCCCTTTTTGGTATAAAAAACAAGATGCAAATCCTTGAAAAACAATTTTGTTTTTTGGATCATATTACAAAAGATTATAAATGAATCAGCATGCTTTTTGCAAAACGCATTAAGTTATCCACTGTTTTACACAGATTATTCTGCGTATATAGTCGTGCCCGAGAAAACGGAATTGGTTTTTGATTGATACTAAATACCGCACTGATTCCCTGTTGATAAATTTCATCAATATCATCATCTATTGCCCCTACAATTGCAACCACTGGAACTTTTTTTAATTTTGCCCGTTGTGCCACCCCTATGACAACTTTGCCATGTAGGCTTTGGGCGTCTAATTTTCCCTCTCCAGTTAAGATCATATCTGCATCTTCTATGAGTGTATCAAAATTCACAAAGTCTAAGATGGTTTGAATTCCTGACTGTAAGGTCCCATTTAAAAATGCCACCACACCTGCGCCCATTGCACCCGCTGCACCTGCTCCAGGCAGGTTGTCAACACGTTTGTGAAGCTGTGTTTGAATCGTTTGGGCAAATGCCCTTAGTTGATTATCTAGATGAATCACCATCTGTTGATCCGCACCCTTTTGGGGGGCAAACATATATGCTGCACCATTGGGTCCGTACATGGGGTTGTTGATATCACACATCGCAACGATCTCAATTCCCTGTAATTGTTTTTGTAGTTTGTCAATCTCTATACGAGATACTTGGGACAGATTGTTACCTGTGGGAATCAAGGTGGTGTTGCCCTCTTGATAAAAAACCGCACCCAATGCCGCTGCCATACCAGCACCCGCATCATTGGTACAACTCCCTCCCAAACCCAACATAATTTTTTTCGCTCCATGCTGTATGGCATGTAACATGATTTCTCCCACACCATAAGTCGTTGTACATGCGGGATTTAGTCGTTGTTCTACCAACGGCAACCCCGCACATTGTGCCATCTCAACGATGGCATTGTCGCCAATTTTAATATAGTTGGCAGCAATCGGATCACCATATGGATCGGAAACGCGAACCGTTACTTTTTGTGCACAAGCCGTCTGCAAAAAACAATCTACAGTTCCCTCACCACCATCGGCAATTGGGATGGCAATCACTTCACATTCTGGAAAATGATGATGGACATTTTTCTTGACAATACGACAGATATCAATAGAACTGATAGTGCCTTTAAAGGAATCTGGAATCACAATTAATTTTTTCATAAATACCTCCTATCATATTGTGATTTATTTGATTATCATAATGTTTATTTGCAATACAATTGCTCTGTTCGCCTTTGGTATTGATAAATACTGATAAATTTCCCCTTTTATCATTTTGATAAAAGGGGAAACTATGTAGCAAACCGGAATTTGTACCTCACACAAGGCTTTGCTTTATGCTGTCATATACAACTGAAATTGGCAACTGTCCCAAGAAAAGTCTAAAATTATAGATTGTGTTATCTTCACCAATAAAACTCGCAATATAATCCCCATATGCCGTCGAAAACTCAATATCTTCAAATCTTAAATTCATTTCCTTATAATTCTCTTGAACATATTCTGTTGCAGTATGTTTTCCTATGCTTTTGGAGATAATTCCCATTCCCCACAGGATGGCGATTGTAAGAATTCCCACGCCAACGATTCCCAGAGCCTTTTTCACTTTTCTCAAAACGAAAACCTCCCTTCAATCTCGATTCTCTACTTTGATTCTATCATGACTATCTTCCATCTACAAGCCTCTTTCAAATACATGATGATATCTAACTATCTCAAACAGATGGTTCATTTTATAAAGTCAACTACTTGTTTTTTTCTCATTCATATATCATCAGCTTCGTTATCAAAAAAGAACATACAATTCAGAAGCTTGACAGGATCTATAAATATAGCTATCATAATAATAATTGGTTTTTTTAATATATATTAAATAATCAAATTCTGAGAGGAGCAGCGACATGGACGATGTCAGCCGATGGATTTTATTTTTATTATTTTTGACGTTTAGTTTTTTATTTTGTGCAATGGAAACGGCTTTGGTTTCAATCAATGAATCAAAAATCAAAGAAATGATACAAAAGAATAAGCAATACAAAAAGGTTTCTGATATACTATTGGATCAACCGATGAAGCGAAAAATTATCTGGAGCAACTTGACTTATTTGATTTGTATTTGCATTACAATTTATCATGGGTATCTGTTAAGCTATGCTACTCTATTTGGTCTTCTAAAGAAATATTTAACTGCATTCCAACAAGAAACATGGTTTTTCTGGATTGATACCATAGGGCTTGGAATCATCAGTTTTTTAATTTCCATTTTGATTTCTTTAGTGTTTGCCAATATGTTGCCCAGAAGAATCTTTTCTCAACACAATGAAATGTTTTTATTGCGTCTATTTCGTCCCATTCGGGTGCTCTCTTTATTATTTCGACCTCTGGTATTTTTAATTGTAAAGTTATCCAATGGAATTTGCCTGTTATTTGGTATTCAAAATCGACTACATGAGGAATATATCACAGAAGAGGAAATTCGCTCTATGGTAGAAGAAGGGCAAGAACATGGTGTGATTGAACAAGAAGAACGAGAGATGATCAATAATATTTTTGATTTTGACAACCGCACAGCTTCTGATTTGATGACACATCGCACCGATGTGATAGCAGTAGAATTTCATTCTAAAATCAGCGATGTGGTATATTATGCAATCAATGAAGGCTTTTCCAGAATCCCAGTTTATGAAAATGATATTGATAATATTAAGGGAATTATTTATGTAAAAGACTTGCTTTGTTTGGTGGGATGTAATTCTTCCGAAGATTTTACACTCAATGACTTTATTCGCAAGACAATTTATGTGCCAGAGGCAAAAAAATGTATTGATCTATTCCAAATATTTAAAACCAAAAAAATTCATATGGCAATTGTTGTGGACGATTATGGAGGAACCGCAGGCATCATTACCATGGAGGACTTGTTAGAATCCATTGTTGGCAACATTCAAGATGAATACGATGACGAGCAAGAAGAAGTGATTCAGCTAAATGAAAATACTTATCTGTTGGATGGCTCGATCAACCTAGAGAAATTAAACCGCTTGTTGCAACTTGAATTAAAGGGAGATGACAGTGACACTGATACCATTGGTGGATTGATCACCGAAATGCTTGGACGCATTCCCGATGACAATGAAAATCCAACCATTGAAATATCACCGTTTCGCTTTACTGTCATGCTGGTAGAAGATCGCCGTATTATTAAGGTAAAAGCACAAAAAATACCACCCCAACAAGATCAATCCGAAGCATCATAACAGTCCGATAAGCCTCTGATAGATATCTAGATAAATATCAGTCCAAAATTGCGAAAAACTTTTGTAAACAGATTCAAAAACAACTATAAATAGTTCCATCAAGGACAATTGTAGTAACAAAATCAATCGAAAAAATAGAGGATAGTGAACATCGCTATCCTCTGTTTTTATACAATTAAGAAAACAATGGAGAAACCGGTCTACCTTGATAGATTCTGGCAATGGCTTCTGCAAAGACAGGTCCTGCGTGTAAAATGGTAAGTTTATCAATTTGTTTTTCCTTGGGTACCGCAATGGTATCCAACAGCACTACTTCTTTGATAACACTCTGTTCAATCCGCTCGATAGCAGGACCAGACAATACACCATGTGTAGCGCAAGCAGTCACTTCTTTTGCTCCACCAATTTCCATGATGGCTTTTGCAGCATTACAAAGGGTACCAGCAGTATCGATCATATCATCTACCAATATTACCCTTTTATCTCGGACATCTCCGATGATGTTCATCACTTCAGATACGTTCGCCCGTTGACGGCGTTTGTCCACAATCGCCAAGGGGACATCCAACCGACTTGCAAAATTTCTCGCACGAGTAACAGAACCCAAATCAGGAGAAACGACAATCACATCTTCTTTGTTTTCTGCAAGGCGTTCCATAAAATGAACAACTAAAATTGGTACTCCTAATAGGTGATCTAAAGGAATATTAAAAAATCCTTGAATTTGAGGAGCATGTAAGTCCATAGTCAATATACGATCAGCACCCGCAGCGGTGATCAAATCCGCAACCAATTTCGCAGAGATTGGGTCACGTGCCTTGGTTTTTCTGTCTTGTCTGGCATATCCAAAATAAGGGATAACCGCAGTAATTTGGCTTGCAGAAGCCCGTTTAAATGCATCGATCATAATCAACAATTCCATTAAATGATGATTGACCGGCTGAGAAGTGGATTGTACAACAAACACTTCAGATCCTCGGACAGATTCTTTAATCGAAACAGAAATTTCTCCATCACTAAATGTTACTACTTCAGAATCACCCAATGTGAGTCCTAAATTTTTTGCAATATCGGTAGCAATCTGCTTGTTGGAGTTGGCTGTAAAGATTTTAATGTCCTTCCCATGTAAATTCATAAAGCAATTCTCCTTAAAATAGCAAGGTGCAAACATCATATGAACTGTAAAACGATAACTTATTTATTCTTATTTTACACCTTTTTTTTGCGTCCTGCAAGTTTTTTTGTGGAAAATTCCTCTTTTATTTGTTGTCTTGCGCGTGCAATGCCCAATGCCTGTGCTGGAACATCTTCGGTAATGGTAGAACCAGCTCCAGTATATCCGTTCTCCCCAATGGTAACAGGAGCCACCAAGTTGGTATTACAACCGATAAAGGCACCATCTTTGATGGTACAGCGGTGCTTATGAACACCATCATAATTTACTGTTACGACACCGCAACCAAAATTCACATTCTTTCCAACATCGCTGTCACCCACATAGGTTAAATGAGAGATGCCAGTACCTGCTCCAATCACAGAATTTTTTACCTCTACAAAATCGCCAATATGCACATGATGGTGAATCTCACTATTAGGACGAATATGGACAAATGGACCAATATCTACATCATCATGGATTTTAGACTGATAACACTGTACACAGTTGAGTGTGACACGATTTCCAACTGTAGAGCGCTGTATCAGCGTATTGGGACCAATGCTGCAATGTTCTCCAATTACAACCTGCTCTTTTAAAATGGTTCCTGGGAGAATCACGGTGTCAGTGCCAATCACCGCATCAGGAGCAATATAAACGCCATCGGTAGAAACAAATTCCACCCCTTGATCGAGATGTTTGTCAATGACTTTTTGACGCATAAATTCATTGAGCTGATAGAGTTCTCTTCTGGAATTTGCCCCTCGGATAATATCACTGCACAAAGCGCGATAACATCCAACCCGATTGCCCTGTTGTTGTGTAATGGCAATGGTATCTGGCAAATAATATTCTCCCTGTGCATTATTTGAGGTCAACGCCTGTAGTGCACATAACAATTTATCAGCGGCAAACCAGTAAACTCCTGCGTTTATCTCCTGAATTTCAAGTTGTTGTAAAGAAGCGTCCTTTTGCTCTACAATTTTTTCAACCGTCTCGCCATTGCGTATTACCCTGCCATATCCAGTGGGGTCTTCTATCACTGCGCTGACAACGGTGATGGCATTTTGTTGTTGTTGATGTAGTTGATGTGCTTCTAGAATAGTTTGGTTGTCAAGACAGGGGGTATCTCCGTACAGCACTAAAACATCCTGTCCCCGATGACTTTCAATAAATTCTTTTGCACAGATAACAGCATGACCAGTGCCTTTTTGCTGTTCTTGTTTGACAATGGTAAAATTCCCCTCTAACCCATCGAGATATTGTTCTACCATTTCAGATTGATGACCAGTTACCACACAAATATCTGTGATTTGGGAATGTTTACAACTGTCGATCACATAACCCAGCATGGGTTTAAACAACACTTGTGCCAGTACCTTTGGTTGATTTGATTTCATACGTGTGCCTTTTCCAGCTGCCAAAATGATTGCGCAGGTTTGTTTCATAAATGATTTCCACCTTTCCATAATTACAGTTTCCATTTTATTTTATTGTGATTTCTCTTTTATTATTGCAAATTTAAAGAATTTTTTCAAGTATCCAAAGACAAGTTTAGAAAAGTTTTTATTTTTCAAAAAAAATCCAGTTTTGTTAAAAAATATATGGAAATATAAAAAGAGATTTGTTATAATATTCCTATAATGTGGAACTCTATCATTATCATCTCTTTGGCTTGATTTTAATTATAAATGGTTTTTTCGTTCAACAATCGGTTTATTCTATAAAGTAAGGGATAAATTGCAATATCTATTGCTTTTTTCATTGATATTCGCTATACTAATAGTATTGATGGTTGGATATTCCAAATGATTTAAAAAATTCAGTTTTTTCTATCTGGAACATAACCAAAGTATCCATCAAATATCATTCGTAAAACCGTTGGACGAGTAACATGTGCTCTCCAGTGTTGTACTCATAAGAATGCTTGGGTGAGAAATTGCCATTTGTTAAGCCACGGGAGTACATTATGTCAAATTGCGTAAAGCAAACATCACCTGTCAATTCAAAACGAGTATTTTTGTTTATGAATCAATCAAATTTTGGAGGTAATTCAAATGGGAGAAAAATTCGTATACCTTTTTTCAGAAGGTAATGGAACTATGCGTGAACTACTTGGAGGTAAAGGTGCAAACCTTGCTGAAATGACTAGCCTTGGTATGCCAGTTCCTCAAGGATTCACTGTTACTACAGAAGCTTGTACACAGTATTATGCTGACGGCGAAAAAATCAATGATGCAATTCAAGCTGAAATTATGCAAAACATTGCAAAATTAGAAGAAATCGCTGGTAAAAAATTTGGTGATTTAGATAACCCATTGCTAGTATCTGTTCGTTCTGGTGCAAGAGCTTCTATGCCTGGTATGATGGATACCATCTTAAACTTAGGTTTAAATGATGAAGTTGTAGAAAGTTTTGCTGCTAAAACCGGAAACGCTCGTTTTGCCTATGACTCTTATCGTCGTTTCATTCAGATGTATTCTGACGTTGTAATGGAAGTTGGTAAAAAATACTTTGAAGAACTAATCGACGAAATGAAAGAGAAAAAGGGTGTTACTTTAGATACTGAATTAGATGCCAACGACCTAAAAGAATTGGCTAACCAGTTCAAAGCTGAATACAAAGCAAAAATCGGACAAGATTTCCCATCTGATCCAAAAGAACAATTGATGGGCGCTGTCAAAGCGGTATTCCGTTCTTGGGACAACCCTCGTGCAATTTACTACAGAAGAATGAACGATATTCCTTCTTCTTGGGGTACTGCTGTAAACGTTCAGATGATGGTATTTGGTAATATGGGTGAAACTTCCGGTACTGGCGTTGCATTTTCCAGAAACCCTTCTACTGGTGAAAAAGGTCTATACGGCGAATATTTAATGAACGCACAAGGTGAAGACGTTGTTGCTGGTGTTCGTACTCCTCAACCAATCTCTCACCTAGAAGAACAAAATCCAGAAGTATACAAACAATTTGTTGATATTGTAAATACACTAGAAAAACATTATCGCGATATGCAGGATATGGAATTTACCATCGAAGAAGGTAAATTATTTATGCTGCAAACCAGAAATGGTAAACGTACTCCTGCCGCTGCACTAAAAATCGCTTGCGATTTGGTAGACGAAGGCATGAGAACTCCAAAAGAAGCAGTTGCTATGATCGAACCACGTTCTTTAGACGCTTTGCTTCACCCAACATTTGATACCAAAGCATTAAAAGCTGCATCTCCAATCGGTTCTGCTTTGCCAGCTTCTCCAGGTGCTGCTTGCGGACGCGTTGTATTTACTGCTGATGATGCAACTGAATGGGCTCAAAAAGGTGAAAAAGTTATCTTAGTTCGTTTAGAAACTTCTCCAGAAGATATCGAAGGTATGAACTATGCACAAGGTATTTTGACTGTTCGCGGTGGTATGACTTCTCACGCTGCTGTTGTTGCACGTGGTATGGGTACTTGCTGTGTATCTGGTTGTGGAGAAATCAAAATTGACGAAGAGGCAAAAGTATTTACTTTAGGCGGCAAAGAGTTCCATGAAGGCGATTATATTTCTTTAGATGGTTCTACTGGTAATATCTATGGCGAAGCAATCCCAACTGTGGATGCGTCTATCTCAGGCGAATTTGGCAGAATTATGGGTTGGGCTGATGAATTTAGAACCCTAAAAGTACGCACCAATGCAGATACTCCTAGAGATGCAAAACAAGCTAGAAGCTTTGGCGCTGAAGGTATTGGATTGTGCCGTACTGAGCATATGTTCTTTGATTCTGACAGAATTAAAGCAATGAGAGAAATGATTGTTTCTGATACAGTTGAACAAAGAGAAGCTGCTTTGGCTAAATTGTTGCCAATGCAACAGGGTGACTTTGAAGAACTATATGAAGCAATGGAAGGCAATCCTGTTACTATTCGTTTCTTAGATCCTCCACTACATGAGTTCGTTCCAACTGCTGAAGAAGATATCAAAGCATTGGCTGACGAAATGGGCAAAACAGTAGAAGATATTAAAGCTGTTATCGCTAGTCTACATGAATTTAACCCAATGATGGGTCACCGTGGATGTCGTTTGGCTGTTACCTATCCAGAAATTGCAGCTATGCAGACAAAAGCTGTTATCCAAGCTGCTTTGGCAGTAAAAGCAAAACATGCTGATTGGGAAATGGTTCCTGAAATCATGATTCCATTGGTTGGCGAAGTAAAAGAATTGGCTTATGTAAAAGCAATTGTTACAAAAACCGCTGATGAAGTCATTGCTGCTGCTGGCGTTAATTTAACTTATAAAGTTGGTACCATGATTGAAATTCCTCGTGCTGCTTTAACCGCTGATGAAATCGCAAAAGAAGCAGAATTCTTCTCATTTGGTACAAATGACCTAACTCAGATGACCTTTGGTTTTAGCCGTGACGATGCTGGTAAATTCTTAGGGGCTTACTATGATAAGAAGATCTATGAAAATGATCCATTTGCAAAATTAGATCAGACTGGTGTTGGTAAATTAGTGAAAATGGCAGCTGAACTTGGTAAAGCTACCCGTCCAGATATCAAATTGGGTATTTGTGGCGAACATGGTGGCGACCCATCTTCTGTAGAATTTTGCCATGAAGCAGGTTTGTCTTATGTTTCCTGTTCACCATTCCGCGTGCCAATCGCTCGTTTGGCTGCTGCACAAGCTGCTTTAAAACAAAAATAAAAAAATAGGCATAACGGTGTTGTTGTCCTAGTTATAAAAAAATGACCTTGTATCAAATGATACAAGGTCATTTTTTATTATGAAACAGACAACTTAGTTGGCAATTTGCGGAATAACAAAAAATATACATCTTTTCTTGTGCTCGTAGGCACTTTCTTAATCAATACTATTTTTTATTACGAGCCACTGACCAGTGTTAGGCGTATTAGCGAGTAACAAAAAATATACCTTTTTTCTTGTGCCCGCAGGCACTTTC
>CAJTTB010000002.1 GCA_910579175.1 uncultured Oscillospiraceae bacterium
TGATTAAGAAAGTGCCTGAAAGCACAAGAAAAAAGGTATATTTTTTGTTACTCGCTGAATCGCTGGACAATCGTCAGCGGCTCGTAATAAAAAATAGTATTGATTAAGAAAGTGCCTGAAAGCACAAGAAAAAAGGTATATTTTTTGTTACTCGCTGAATCGCTGGACAATCGTCAGCGGCTCGTAATAAAAAATAGTATTGATTAAGAAAGTGCCTGAAAGCACAAGAAAAAAGGTATATTTTTTGTGATTACGCAAACCGCCAACCAAGTTGGCGGCTTCATAATAAAAAATCATAGGTGAAAACTTTTGGCGATTGACAGCACCCTATTTAAAATTTCTCCTATATTTCTATAAATAACTTGTCCCAAAAACAACTTATGTTAAAATAGTAGAAACTATAAAATTCGGAGGATCACAAAATGATTTATTCAGCAGATAATAACCGTTATCATACGATGAAATACCGCCGATGTGGCAACAGTGGCTTAAAACTTCCTATCGTGTCATTGGGATTATGGCATAACTTTGGAAGCAAAGATTCATTTGACAATATGAAAATGTTGTGCTTTACTGCATTTGACCAAGGAATTACACATTTTGATTTAGCCAACAACTATGGTCCAATTCCCGGAAGTGCAGAAGAAAACTTTGGAAATATCCTTTCTCAACACCTAAAACCTTATCGAGATGAACTGTTAATCAGCACAAAAGCTGGCTATGATATGTGGAGCGGTCCTTATGGAGATGGTGGAAGCCGCAAATATTTGCTATCCAGTTTGGATCAGAGCTTAAAACGCTTAAAATTAGACTATGTAGATATTTTTTATCATCATAGAATGGATCCAGAAACACCATTGGAAGAAAGCATGATGGCATTAGACACCGCTGTAAAAAGTGGCAAGGCGCTTTATGCAGGTATTTCCAACTATGATAAGGAACATACAAAACAAGCAATGAGCATATTAAAGGAGTTAAAATGCCCATTTATCATCAATCAAAGTTGTTATTCCATCTTTGATCGTCACATTGAAAAAGATGGTTTAAAACAATTCGCAGGAGAAAACGGCTGTGGTATTATCGCTTTTAGTCCACTGGCACAAGGGCTGTTGACAGACAAATATCTTCATGGTATTCCTGAGGATAGTCGTATCCGCAAAGATGGTCGCTTTTTAAGAGAAGATTCTTTGACAGAAAATACACTTTATGCCATTCGCAAGTTAAATGAACTCGCCATCAATAGAGGGCAAACTTTGGCACAGATGGCACTTTCTTGGATTTTAAAAGACAACGATATCACCAGTGTTTTAATTGGTGCTTCTAAACCAGAACAGATTATTGAAAATGTAAAGATTGTCCAGAAAACAGATTTTTCAGCCCAAGAGCTAGAACAAATCAATCAACTATCTCAAAGCCGAGAATAAATGATGTAAAAAATAGTACTGATTTAAAATATGCCTGCGGGCACAAGAGGTAAGGTATATTTTTTATTACTGCGCGAACCACCAACTCGTTGGCTACTTCCGCATAAAAAACATTTGTACAAATATCAAGAACCACAGAGCAGTTTTACTCTGTGGTTCTTTTTAGAGGAAATATATCAAATAAGAGAATATCAAATCAATTTATTTGCGAAACAATTTTTTTCCTTTTCGGTTCCATTTTTTCAATCCAAAAAATGCAGCAACTCCACCGCCAGAAATGGCAGTCAATAAAGCCATCAATCCCAAATTCGCATTATCACCTGTTTTTGGACTGACAGAACCAACGCGATTTGCAGCAGTATTGTTTAGTTTAATGCTTCCACCACTGCCTGGAATCACTACATTGGCTGTTCCACCTGGTAATGTTCCACCTGGTGTTGTTCCGCCTGGTGTTGTTCCTCCTGGTGTTGTTCCACCTGGTGTTGTTCCGCCTGGTGTTGTTCCACCTGGTAATGTTCCACCTGGTGTCGTTCCACCTGGTGTCGTTCCACCTGGTGTCGTTCCACCTGGTGTCGTTCCGCCTGGTGTTGTTCCGCCTGGTAATGTTCCGCCTGGTGTTGTTCCGCCTGGTGTTGTTCCACCTGGTGTGTTTCCACCTTGTTCTGGAGGTGTCAATGATCCTCCGCCAGTTGGAGGCGTAGGCGTAATAGAACCACTATTTGTTTCCTGTAATGTCACAGTAAATGCTTCCTTTTCCGCTGTCCAAGCTTGATTCGCTTCATCATATATCATTTTTAAAACGATAGGCGCACTCAGACCATGTTTCGTATTTGTTCCCCAATTGGTCTGCCCCAACAAGTAAGATGCTGCTGGACTATCATTATCAATTTGATAAGAAGCAACCCATCTCTCTTCTTTTTGACGTGTCTTTGGATTTTTTACCTGCTCTTTTGTAAATGCAAATAATTCAGGTGTAACATATACATCTACAATGGCTTGTTTGTGTTCTTTATGGGTATCTTTTTTATCTTTTTGCTCACACTTTAAAGTTAAACGGAAAGAGTACCCATCTTGTGGAGCATTTACCATCTCAGGAGCACAGGTAAATTCTAAATTTGTCTTTGCTTGTGGAGTCCACTCCTTTGTTTTTTCATCATAGTTCAAAGTCAATACAGTTGGAACCAAACGATGGTTTGCCTCTTTCCATGCGGTTGGAATTTTATCTTGAATGTTTTCTGGTAAATCTGTTACAGTATTGATCAAATAAGTAGCAGTCCATTTTTTATTCTTATATTGCTTTGTAAATTTATCGCCTTTGATTGTCATATTTACTTTTAAATCTTTCGCTTTATGACTTTTATCTGTGTTACAAGCCAAATTGACATTAGAAAATTTAAAGTTTGTATTTTCATTCAATTTTGGCACACAGATAAATTGACCTGAAACCGTTCCAGCCACTTCCCATTTTCCAGTAGCATCGTTGTAATTTAAAACAACATTCATTGGTTTTTCCAGTTGATGATCCAGTTTACCCCACTGCTTTTGCAACTTTGTATACATGGTGCTAGGGATATCTGTCATACTATAAGTAGCGATCCATTTTCCATCCTTATACTCTTTTTGAAAGACATCACTTGATAATGTTTCAGTGATAGAAATTTTTTGATGTTCTTTGTTGTTACAAGTCAAATCAAAGTTCACCTTATAATTATCTGCCATCTTTTTGATACAACCATACTCAAAAGTTGGATTTATTGTATCAAAAGCCCACTCTCCCTTTTTAGAATCATAAGTCATTGTAATGCTAACTGGCTTTAACAGTGTATGGGGTTTGGTGCCTTTCCAAGCAGCTTTTTCTTGTAACTGATTGTCAATTTCACTGCCTTGAGTTACTGTATAAGAAGCAATCCAATCGCCATCTATATTTTGTACTTTAAATAAATTTTTGTCCAGTGTAATCTCTGGAGTTTTATCTTTATGATTATCCTCTAGACAAACTGCTTTTGTTTTTAATGTATAACTGTCTTTCATAGCTGGTTCACAAGTCACATGTATTTCTTGAATTGCATTGTTATTATCTGCCTGCCATTTTCCGTTGACATATTTTACGGAAAGTGTTGTTAAATTGGTAGCACCCAAGACATGACCTGAACCAAACCCATTATTTTCCGCTCTTTTAATTACCTGATTGATTAAATTTGTTGGAATTGCAAATGTTGCAGCATCTTTTGCTTCATTATAAGTTGGTGTAATATCACTGCCCTTTATCGTATAAGTGACAATTTTCTCACTGTGTGAAGAAACTTTAGAATCACACTTTACTTTTATCTGGAATTTAAAAGTATCCGTAGCGGAAATTTCTGGAATCTCAACCGGCTCATCGTCTTTGTTTTCTGTTTCATCTTTTTTATCTTCTTCACTAGAAGTTTGACTGCTATTTTCTTCACTTCCTTCACTGGAAGTTTCACTGTTCACTTCACTGCTAGTTCCATCAGAAGTTGTATTGGAGCTTTCCTCTTTATCACTTGTATTTACAGATTCATCTTTTCCTGGAGTAGAGCTTTCGTCCTTATTGCTTGTATCCGTAGAGTCATCTTTTTGGTCCGTAGAGTTTTCTCCTTTGCTATCTGTATCGACAGATTCATCCTTTTCTGGGGTAGAATTTTCCTCCTTGTTATCAGTGCCTTCGTCTTTTCCTTCGCTCGTGTTTTCGTCTTTATTCTCTTCTGGAGGCTGACTTGGATTCGTTTCCACCGTATCATCTACACTGTTTGTAATCAAATTGATTGCAATTATTTTCTTTGCAACAACCCATTCATTTTTTTCAGCATCGAATTTCAAATTTAACTTTTGCTTTGCATTTTTTAAAGATATCTCTGAGCCCCATTCAGCAAGTTCTTTTTTTACCTCTGGCAATTTGGCAATATTAATTGCTGCTGTTTCATCTCCATCTTTCCAATTAAAGCTTTCACCTTTTACCACTACATCAATTGCCTTTGTTTTACTGCCATCAGTCAAGTTCAATTTAAATTTAAATTCACCTGTTGGTTTTATAATTGCTGTATTAGTTTGTGTGCTTTCTGTATTTGGAACTGTTATTTCTCCCTCTGCTGAAACCATCACTGGAACCATATTACTAGTCAACAGCATTGCTGTCAATACACTGACCATTCCCTTTTTCAATTTCATATTCATAATTTTCTCTCCTAATCATTCGTTCCTATATTTCATTCGGTTGTAAAAAAATAAAATCTATGCCGGCCAAAAATAAGTTGATTTTATTCTTTTATTCTAATTGGATTTTCCCTTTTTGAACTGTTCACTAATAAAACAAATCAACCCGCCATTTTTTTTCATTTTCATTTTAAGTTTTATCTTTTTACCAAATTATCTTTGTGAATTTTGGATTATTTTCACATAATTTCATAAATTTTTCAATCATTTCCCCTAGTGATTCGCTGTAAAATCCTATATATTTTACCAATATCCAAGTTTTTTGCTCTCCCAACAGATCATTTTCTAATTAGTCATATATATAAATATTTCTAATATTTTTTGTTAAAATTTCCAAATCCTTTTTTGTGGAGAACACCAGCCCACTATAAAATCCAAAATATCCGCAACACAATCTTGAACAAGATCATCTTCTAAACTTTGATAATACTGAAATAGCGATTGATATACCACTTCTTTTTCTACACCCAAATCACATAATTTACTTACCAACTCATAACTTTGTTGTATCACCCTTTGATAGTTATTTTTTGTCACCACAGAACATAATATCTTAATTTGGACCATTATCTTTTCTTCATTGTTCATACAATTACCTTCTTTTATAAATTACAATCGATATCAATCATTCTTTTTCAGTTGATTTTTAAAAGGCAACTGCCACTCTAAAAAGTGACACCTCTTAAAACAGAATTTTCTTATTCTATGATAACAGGTAATATTTTTAATTACAAATAATAAAGAGATATACGATTCCTATGATAAGAATCCCAAATACAAAACCATATACAAAAGATTTATAAACTCCTTTACAACAAAATCAAACTGTGATATAATGTATATGTTTTGCCGCGGGGAGTGGATATTTACCTATTTTTTACAGGAGTTTGCCTGACCCTTTTCTGCGACAATGCTCTATTTCAGTGCATACTGAAATGATAATTATAATGAGGTGAAATTTATGTTAAGAAAAGAAGAAAAAAATGCTGTGATTGCTGACAATCGCTTACACGAAACAGACACTGGTTCTCCAGAAGTACAAATTGCTGTTTTAACCAAAAGAATCAATGATCTACAAGAACACTTTAAAGTTCATCACAAAGACCACCACTCTAGACGTGGATTATTGAAAATGGTAGGTCATCGCCGTAATCTATTAAACTATTTAAAGAAAAAAGATATCGAGCGCTATCGTGCAATTATTGCTAAATTAGGTTTGCGTAAGTAATTCTATACTGCAAAAGGCAGATGAAATTTCATCTGCCTTTTCGTCTATCTTTTATTTTATAGGAATTGGTAGGAAATTAGCATTAAATCGTATTATTTTCAATCAACGAAATAATAGGATTTATTGCTAAACCTGCCCCCTTATAAAATAATATGTTAATTTTAAAATTTTAGGAGGCTTTTTCATGTTAAATCATCCAAAAACTTTTCGGACTACTTTTGCTGGTAGACCTTTAATTGTTGAAACTGGTCGCACTTGTGAACTTTCCAATGGCTCTTGTTGGGTTCGTTATGGTGATACTGTTGTTATGGCAAATGTCACTGCATCTGCCAAACCTCGTGATGGAGTAGATTTCTTCCCACTCTCTGTGGATTATGAAGAAAAATTATATGCTGTCGGTAAAATTCCAGGTTCTTTCTTAAAAAGAGAATCACGTCCAAGCGAAAATGCCATCTTAACATCTCGTATGGTTGACCGTCCAATGCGTCCGCTTTTCCCAAAGGACATGCGCAATGATGTTTCTATTGTCATGACTGTATTGGCAACTGATATTGATAATTCCCCAGAAATTACTGGTTCTATCGCTGCTTCTATTGCAGTTTGTATCTCTGATGTTCCCTTCAATGGTCCCGTTGCAACCGTTAGTGTCGGCTTGGTGGATGGTAAAATTGTACTCAATCCAATGACAACCCAACGTGAAAAATCCGATCTGAATTTAACCGTTGCTGGAACAAAAGAAAAAATCGTCATGATTGAAGCTGGTGCAAATGAAGTTGATGACGAAACCATGTTAAATGCAATTGCAGCAGGACATGAAGAAATCAAAAAGATGGTAGACTTCATCTCTCAAATTCAATCAGAAATTGGAAAAGAAAAATTCACATTTGAATCTCAAGAAGTCCCTGCTGATATGTTTGATGATGTCTGTGCAATCGCATTGGAAGAAACCAAATTAGCACTAGATACAGATAACAAACTCATACGAGATGAAAAATTACTTCCAATTTACAATAAAGTTTATGAACAACTAGAAGAAAAATATCCAGACAGTCAAGTAAAGCTTGATGAATGTATGTATAAACTACAGAAAAAAATTGTGCGCAATTGGCTATTAGAAGGCAAACGCGTTGATGGTCGTGGTATGGATGAAATCCGTCCACTCGCTTCTGAAGTCGCTTTGTTGCCTCGTGTACATGGTTCTGGCTTATTCACTCGTGGGCAAACCCAAGTGCTTTCTATTGCAACCTTGGGACCAATCCGAGATGTTCAAAACTTAGATGGTATTGATGAAAATCAAACCAAACGATATATGCACCATTATAACTTCCCTTCCTACTCTGTGGGAGAAACCCGCCCAAGTAGAGGACCTGGCAGACGTGAAATCGGACATGGTGCCTTGGCAGAAAAAGCACTCGTTCCTGTCCTACCAACATTGGAAGAATTCCCATATGCAATTCGTGTGGTATCTGAAGTACTTTCTTCCAACGGTTCTACTTCCCAAGGTTCTATCTGTGGTTCTACTTTAGCACTTATGGACGCAGGTGTTCCAATCAAGGCTCCTGTTGCTGGTATTTCCTGTGGTCTTATTACAAAAGATGATGGCAGCTTTACCACTATGGTTGATATCCAAGGATTAGAAGACTTTTATGGAGATATGGACTTTAAAGTTGGAGGCACTCATAAAGGTATTACAGCAATTCAGGTTGATATCAAAGTAGATGGTCTTACTATGGATATTATTCGTGAAGCATTTGAAAAAACAAGAAAAGCAAGATTTTATATTTTAGACGAAATCATGCTAAAAGCAATTCCAGCACCTCGCAGTGAAGTGGGCGAATTTGCGCCAAAAGTATTGCAAACCAAAATTCATCCCGATAAAATCAAAGACGTCATTGGAAAAGGCGGATGTGTCATTCAAAAAATCTGTTCAGAATGTGATGTTAAAATTGATATTGATGATGATGGCTTATGTGTGATTATGGGTGTTATCCTAGAAAACGCCAAACGTGCACGCTATATGGTAGAAACCATCGCAAATGACCCCGAAGTAGGAGCAATCTATAAAGGTGTTGTCACCCGTCTTATGAATTTTGGAGCATTTGTGGAAATCGCACCTGGAAAAGAAGGACTTGTGCATATCTCTAAACTGGAAAATAAACGCGTTGAAAAAGTAGAAGATGTTGTTTCTCAGGGAGATGAAATTATTGTTAAGGTCATCGAAATTGATGAACAAGGAAGAATCAATTTATCCAGAAAAGATGCCCTTGCCGATTTAGAAGCCAAAAAATCCGCTCAAAAATAATTATCATTTCACTTTTAAAACAGCAAACAATTATTGAAAAACACGATATTAAAAGAGAGACAGTTTTACAAAACTGTCTCTCTTTTATCACAATTAAAAAGTAATTACCAAAAAGGAGTGGAGCACCATTATTTTATATGCTATTGAAATTCCAGAAAGCTGGAATACTGTGATCAATCATATTTCTGTGGAAGAACCCACAAATCACCCCAATCCAGATGACAAAGTCTGGTATTTTGATTTTGTACAAGATATTTTTTATGTATATTACGAAAAAAAGTTGAGCAAAATACGCACAAACTGGGTATTGATTTGGGTTGGTATCCAGAAGGTGATCCAAATGGAACTTATGCCTTGGTTGTAATTCAAGACAGTGATTGGGAGCACCCCATACAATCATTTTATTCCAGAAGTACCACAGAAGTTGTCTGCACCCTAAAACAATGGTTAAAGCAATACCTTAATTATCAATTTTAATTGCTCTATCATTCCATATAATAGATAGAAGGAATCATCTTAAACTGCACCAAACGATTATATCTAGGTGGCTTTTCTAACAAAAATGGAAGTACACCATTAGAGGGCAAACATTTTCCTGGCAATAAACTCTGTTTTGCAAATTTATAAGTTGCACACCAGGCATCTGCTCCATCACTTAAACTATTTCCCAATGGAAAACAAAATTCACTCATATCATCTCGGATATTCTCTATCAATTCTTGACAATCTATTGGAACTCTGTCAAAATTTTTCATCTCAATAATTCTATCAACTGTCTCTCTTAGCCAATGCAAATCATAACAGTGACGCTTATCTGTTGCAAATACAAATACTGCGGGATAATAATGACGGCTTCCAGGTTCCCAAAAAGAACTATCTGCCTGGACTACTGCGGCATAAACAATAGGAGCTTCTGCCAACTGCCTAAGCCAACGTTCTTTACCAAATATTGGAGGATTTCCAGAAATATCCCGAAAAAAATTACTCTCCATACTGCGGGGAGTTTTTTTATATGGATCTAACCGTTCTAAATTAATATGGCTAAAAGAAACATCTTTTGTTTTTCCCTTACGCTGAAACAATCGATTAGATGGCAAACTCTGTGCATATAAAATTGCTCTTTGTTCAGACATATCACAACCTTGACGTTCTAATGCTACAATATCCTCTTCACTTAAAAACTTTTCCCAAGATTCTTGTAAAGATCCCGCTTTACTATGAAACAATCCCATCAACCATCACCCCTCCATATTATCAGAAACTACATAGAAAAGACTTCAATCAATACCTTTATTTTTCTTGTATTCTAACATATTCCCATCTTTCTATTTTCCCAATGAAAGAACTACTCATTTTACAAAATAGCTACCTCAACAGTTACAAATATACCAGACATTCTTTTAAGCAGTTCTACGATTCCAAATTTTACATACTAATTTTTATTATTATACCATAAAACCATTTCATTTTCAATAAATATTTTTTTGTTTTTAAAGAAAATTTATTTATTATTTTATATTTCTATAGAAAACAATGCCGATTTTAATGTATCAAAAAAACTTTTTATCGTTTTCATTCAAATATAGATACCTCTTTAGAAATTATAAAATTCCCAAACTCAATCAAAAAACACGCTAAAAAACCTACAAAATAAGGAATTTTATTGACAGATACTCACCTATGTGGTATAATTACGCAAATTGAATATGGGATGAGTACCGCATTGCCCTTTTCGGGCGTGTTAGTCGATCAATAACGGCATGGGAACAGTTTTTATAAGCTGGCTCATGCCGTTTTCTTTTTTCAAAAATAAACCTATTCAAGGCATAAAAAAAGAGGAATATAAAAATGATTTATAAAACAACAGTAAATAACCAGAATACAAACTTAACACTCGCTCAAAAAACAGAGAAAAAGACTTCTACACAGAAAAAGGTAACCTGCATAATTGATAAACATCTTTCCAAAAAAATACAACGATTCAGCAGATTTTTCAAATTTGTTTTTGTTAGTGGAGCTTTTATTCTAGAAAGTGGGTAATTGCATGACAAAACCAAACTTGACACAAAGATAGCAGCCAATCTTATCCTTACTATAACACAAAGGATCTCAGAAAACGAATTAGAACGAATAAGAGGTGTAACTATGACCGCAAAAGAATGTTTATCAGAAGTTCAAAGACTTCAAACTATCATTGAAATAAAACAAAAACGAATCAAAGAAATTCGCGAAAGTGTTTCTACCATTCAAACAATTTATTTTGATTTAGAAAAGGTACAAGATGGCAAATGTACAGATAGGATCGGAGAAGCCGTTGATAAAATTGTTGATTTGGAAAAAGAGGTTGAGAGTGACATCATTCATCTTCTCTATCAACAACATGAGATTATCAACCAAATTCATAAACTGGATAATTGGCGTTATATCAAGCTGCTTTTCAAACGATATATTGAGTGGAAAAGCCTTCAAACCATAGCGGATGAAATGAATTTTACCTATCAATATGTTTTGGAATTACACAGAAAAGCCCTAAAAGCCTTCGAAGTAGCAAATAAAGAGATTTTACAAAAAGAACATAGATATAAATAGCTATTTTTTTGACCTGCACATTCTAAAAAAACCATCCAATTTCTCCACTATTTCCCCAGCTTTTCAAAACAACAAAAACCCTTGAAAAGCCTGTTATATCGGACTTTCCAAGGGTTTTTTACTTGGTGAAGATGAATGGACTTGAACCATCGACCCCCTGCATGTCAAGCAGGTACTCTAACCAGCTGAGCTACACCTTCAAATATAGCATTTTTATTATATCAGCAAAAGGATAAAATTGCAATCCTTTTTAAATTCATCCAATAAAATTATCTTAATTCCCTAAAATTAGTCAAAATAACTTGAAAAATTTAGATAAATATTGTAATATCAAACTATCAATTACTTATGATAAAAAGGATAGAAAGGATGTTTTTATGCTTCGTTATGGAATGGTTGGAGGCGGAAACGGCGCCTTTATCGGAGATGTACACCGCAAGGCAATTGGATTAGATCAAAAGGCAACATTGGTTGCTGGCTGCTTTTCTAGAAACCAACAAAACAATTTAGAAAGCGGTAAAAAACTTTTCATCGATTCAGATCGTATTTATGAAAACTTTTATCAAATGGCACAACAGGAATCAAAGCGAGAAGATGGCATTCAATTTGTTGTAATTGTAACACCCAATTACTGCCATGCGGAGGCTTGCCGCGCATTTTTAAACCATGGGGTTCATGTGGTCTGTGAAAAACCGTTCGCAACTACCTTGCAAGACGCACTTGAATTAGAGCAACTTGCAACATCAAAAAATCTGTTGTTCGCAGTTACTTACACTTTTGCAGGCTACCCCATGATACGCTATGCCAGAGAATTGGTGCAGCGCGGTGAAATTGGCAATATTACCATGGTTATGGGAGAATACCCACAAGACTACTTGTTGGCTGATTTTGACGATAGCAGTCTAGGTAAAATACCTTGGAGGGCAGATCCTACATTATCTGGTAAAACCAACTGTTTGGGAGATATTGGCAGCCATATTCAATTTACAACACAATATATCACTGGTCTGGAAATTGATTCGGTCTGTGCCAAATTAGATTGTATTGGTCCTGTTGGAACATTAGATACCAACGCCAGTGTCATGCTAAAATTTCAAAATGGCGCTACTGGAATGTTCTGGTCATCACAAGTCGCAATGGGAAACGACAACACACTGCTCCTTCGCATCTATGGTGATAAAGGTTCTATTGAATGGAGCAATGAAAAACCAGAAGAATTTCAATTGACATTGGTCGGACAGCCTCCCATGCTCATTCGAAAGGGTCATCATTATCCAAACTATGACATTTTTGGAAGGCTTCCTTTTGGTCATACAGAAGGTTTATATGTAGCATTTGCAAACATTTATTTGGATTACTGTACTGCATTAGAAGCAAAGCTCACTCAAAAAGACTATCAAATAAACTTCCCTACTGTCTGTGATGGTCGAAAAGGTGTCCAATTTATAGAATGCTGTTTAAAAAGCCATCAACAACAGCAAACATGGATTCATCTATAATCTAAGAAATCATACAAAACAACTTACAATCACCATGTTTGTGATATTTATGGTCAATATCAAAACACTTCCAAAGAAAATTATTTCTAGGAGGTGTTTTTTCTATTCTGACAACTTCTTTTTCAATTCTGTCAATATTTTCTTCTCTCTTCTAGAGACCTGTACTTGTGTCATCGACAGTTCTTTGGCTGTTTCTGTTTGTGTCTTCTCTCTAAAATATCGCAGGATTATCAGTTTTCTATCCTTCGTTTCCAAACTTCCAATTACCTCTTTTAGTGACAACCTGTCCGCAATGGATTCCTCTTCATTATCTACAGGAATATCGATTTGTTTTTTCCCGTTCTCTTCATCATCCTGCTCGGTCAACGATACAGGGGGAACGCTTACATTAATCGCCTCTACAATTTCTTCTTCACGAACCTGCAACAAGCAAGAAAGTTCGGCAATGGTTGCTTCTCTGCCATAGTGTTTTGAAAAATGTTCCCGTTCCCTAGTCACCTTCATGGAAAGTTCTTTTAAACCCCGGCTTACCTTAATTGCTCCGCCATCTCGAAATAGCCTCTTCATCTCTCCCAAAATCACAGGTACAGCATAAGTTGAAAACTGTACGCCCCTATTTTCATCAAATGCGTCAATTGCCTTAATCAACCCTACACAACCAGCAGAGTATAAATCATCATATTCTATCCCACGCCCTTGAAAACGCCTTGCACACAGATGAACCAATCCCAAATTTTGCTCTGCGAACGTATCGCGTTCTTGTTTACTTTTAAGCATTTTGATTACGGGAACGAATTTTTTTAAACATGGTAACCGTTGTTCCCTTATAAGGTTGAGAAGTCACACGAACCTTATCCATAAAAGTCTGCATGACAGCAAATCCCAAACCTGCACGTTCTTCTTCTTGAGCGGTTGTATACATCGGTTCCATCGCGCGCTTTATGTCTGAAATGCCACAACCCTTATCTCGAATTTTTATGTATACATATTGTCCATCTAAAATGCGGGCGGTAATATAAATTTTTCCAACAGTATTGCGATAGGCATGTACAATGCAGTTGGTCACTGCTTCCGAAACTGCTGTTTTAATATCTGTGATTTCATCAACTGTTGGGTCTAACTGTGTAAAAAAACTGGCAACTGCTACTCTGGCATAACTTTCATTAGAGGATTTGCTTAAAAAACTGATATTGACTTCATTGATGATTTCCATATTTTTTTCCTTCCTTCTCTATTTTATCATTTATTCAAAAACTGCCAATTTATCCAAACCTGCTAATATCATCACTCTTTTTATATGGGAAGAGGTATTCACCACCTGAACTTCACCGTTGTAATATTGCATTTGCTTATATCTTCCCATCACCAAACCAATCCCGCTGCTGTCCATAAAAGTAACCCCTTTAAAATCCAAAATCAAACGTTTCGGATGAATTTCTTCAATTCTTTTATCAATTACTTCTCGCATTTCTCTTGCAGTATGGTGGTCAATATCCCCCGATAAAAGCACTTGTAATTTTTCTTCCTTTTGCTCCAATTGTACCATCTATCTGATTACCTCCTATGATATTTTTCGTTACAACTCTTTTACGATTAGACAACCAATTTATTCTCATTCAAAATGAAAACTGCATATAAAAACAGCCCTTTATTATGAATAATATCATTATAAAGGACTGTATTTAAAAATTTTGTCATAATCGCAGATTATCTTTTTCTTTTGGTAACAAATTCCTGCAACCAAACATTATTACAAAGACCTTAACAGGAACAACCCAGCTTATTGTCATATCAATCTCTTTACTAAGAGATCAAAAACTCTTTATCCAGATTGGATAAGATGATTCTTGCTTCTCCAGCAAGGTAAAACGACCCGCCAATCAAAAGAAAATCCGATGATTTTAATTGTTTTACAGCGGTTTGCAACGCTGTGTGTAAATCCTCTATACAAACTGTATTTGTATTGATAGATTCCACCTGTTCTGCCAATACTTTAGCAGGGCAGGCACGCAAATCAGATAAGGATACACAAATGATACTATCAAACTGTTCACAAAGCATATGCAGTGCTTTTGGTACAATTTTGTCCTGCATCATTGCTAAAATCAATATCTTGTGGGTTGCATCTATGTTAGAAAGGTGTTGTGTTAGCTTTATCATACCATCAAGATTATGACTGCCATCTACCACAATCTTTGGGCTTTTGCAAATCCATTCAAATCTTGCTGGTAATCTTGTTTGATAAAGACCCTGCTTGATATCTTTTAAAGAAACTGGAAATCCCAATTTTGCCAATTCTTGTAACACTGTAATTGCAGTTACTGCATTATACACCTGATAGTTTCCTGCCATTGACAACTGATATTGTTGCCCAGCAAACTCAAATAAACTTCCATCCAATTCCAACTTTAAAATACGGATTTGATTTGAATTCGGCTGTACAAATCTTGCACCCATCTTTGCACACTGTTCCAAACAAACTGCGATTGTATCCAATTCTTGTTGTGGATAACAGACACAGATTTGATTTTGTTTGATAATACCAGACTTTTCTTTGGCAATCTCTTCAATGGTATCACCCAATATTGAAATATGGTCCAGTGAAATAGAACCAATTACCGAAATCAATGAAGTATTGATAATATTGGTCACATCATGCGCTCCACCAATTCCCACTTCCAAGCAGACAATATCACAGCGGCTTACAAAATACAACCATGCAATTGCTGTTACAACTTCAAATTCTTTTAGCAAAATTCCCTGTTGATTCAGTGCATCTACTTGGGTTTTTACCTGCTCTGTATAAAGAATTAAATCCTCTTTTGTGATCATCTGTCCATTTATTTGAAAGCGCTCTCGAAAGTCATTGACATATGGAGAGGTAAATAATCCACATCGATAACCTGCACAAGAAAGTGCATTTGCACACATATTGGCAATGGAGCCCTTGCCATTTGTCCCTGTAATATGGACAAATGGCAATCTATTTTGTGGATTTCCCAACCGTTCCATCAACTGATATATATTGGTCAAGGTCGGTGGTCTTTTTAAGCGAGGAAGCGTGTGAATATATTCCAAGGCTTGTTGATAAGTCATCTTTATCATTCCAAACTAAGAAAGTGCTTTAATACTCTGCAACACTTTTTCTAATTTTTCCCGTGCCTTTTGTAATTTTTCTCGTTCTGCCGCTACTACCTTTTCAGGAGCCTTTGAAACAAACTTTTCATTGGATAGTTTGCCCTCAAACATCTGGATTTCTTTCTCACAGAAAGCCTTTTCTTTATTTAAGCGTTCCAGTTCTTTGTCCTTGTCAATCAATTCACCCATTGGAATAAAAATTCTAGCAGTATCTGTTACAATCTGCATAGCGTTTTCTATCTGATGTTGTTGTGCAATATAGACTTCAGAAGCAGAAGCCAACTTTTGAAAGAATGCAGTTCCTTGTGAAAAGACTTCTTCTGCTTGGGTAGCAATATAAACTGCGGCTTTTTTACTTGGTGGAATATTTTTTTCTGCTCTCGCATTGCGAATGCCCTTAATGGCATCCATAATTTGTTCAAATTCTTTTTCTTCTCTTTCAAAATATAGACCATCACAATATTCTGGCCATTTTGAAATCATAATGGAGTCGCAATCATTTGGAATCGCCTGCCAAATTTCCTCTGTGATAAATGGCATAAATGGATGCAACAGCTTCAAAGTATTTGCCATTAAATAAACCAATACTTTTTGCGCATTTACAGCAGATTGCCCACCATTGGCAATTCTGGTTTTGGTCAATTCAATATACCAATCGCAAAGGATATCCCAAATAAAATCATATAATTTTGCCTCTGCAACACCTAGTTCAAATTTATCCAAATTTTCGGTTACTTCTCGAACCAACTGATTGTATTTACTCAATACCCACTTATCTTCTATGGTTAGTTCCTCTGGAAGTTCTATTTTGGTCACTTCTTCGGACAGATTCATCAAAATAAATCGGGTTGCGTTCCACAACTTATTGGCAAAATTGCGAGAAGCCTTTACTTTATCATCGGAATAACGCATATCATTTCCCGGTGTATTTCCATTTACTAAGGTAAAGCGCAGTGCATCCGCTCCATAATTTGCAATCACTTCGAGTGGGTCAATTCCATTTCCCAATGATTTGGACATCTTTCTACCTTCTGCGTCGCGAACCAGTCCATGGAACAATACAGTATTAAATGGTGCTTCACCAGTGTGTTCCAAAGCAGAGAAAATCATCCTTGCTACCCAGAAGAAAATAATATCATAGCCTGTTACCAATGTGCTAGTGGGATAGAAATACTTTAAATCCTCTGTTTGATCTGGCCAACCCAAAGTGGAAAATGGCCAGAGTGCAGAACTAAACCAAGTATCAAGTGTATCTTCATCTTGGTGTAGATGATGTCCCCCACATTTTGGACAAACTTCTGGATCCTGTTTTGCAACAATCAATTCTTCGCAATCATCACAATAATAAGCAGGAATTCTGTGACCCCACCAAAGTTGACGAGAAATACACCAATCCTTGATATTCTCCATCCAATTGTAATAAATTTTATTCATACGTTCTGGAACAAATTTTATTTTCTTTGACTGCACTACTTCGATTGCAGGTTTCGCCAGTGGTTCCATCTTTACAAACCATTGCTTAGACACTCTGGGTTCTACAGTTGTATCACAGCGGTAACAGATACCTACATTGTGATTATGATCTTCCACCTTTACTAAAAATCCCTGTTGTTGCAAATCCTCAACAATTGCTTTTCTTGCCTCATAGCGTTCCATACCAGCATATTTTCCACACTCTTTGGTCATATGCGCATCCTCGGTCATGACATTGATCACTGGAAGATTGTGACGCAAACCAACTTCAAAGTCATTTGGGTCATGGGCGGGTGTAATTTTTACCACACCTGTTCCAAACTCCATTTCAACATATTCATCTGCAACAATGGGAATTTCTCTATTCACCAGTGGAAGAATTAACATCTTACCAATCAAATGTTGATAGCGCTTGTCCTCTGGATGAACTGCAACAGCAGTATCGCCCAACATGGTTTCTGGTCGGGTCGTTGCCAGTTCCAAATAACCAGAACCATCCGCTAATGGATAACGCAGATGCCAAAAATGTCCTGCTTGTTCCTCATATTCTACTTCTGCATCAGAAATTGATGTCAAACAGTGTGGGCACCAGTTAATAATGCGCTCACCGCGATAGATTAAACCTTTTTCATACAATTTTACAAATACTTCATTGACTGCTTCGTTACAACCTTCGTCTAATGTAAAGCGCTCTCGGGACCAATCGCAAGATGTGCCCAATTTTTTAAGCTGTTCTACAATTGTTCCCCCATATTCTCTTTTCCAGTCCCAAGCGCGTTTTAAAAAGTCATCACGTCCCAAATCTTCTTTGGTCAATCCTTCTTTTTTCATTGCCTCTACAATTTTTGCCTCTGTTGCAATGGAAGCATGGTCGGTACCTGGCACCCAAAGTGCAGAATATCCCTGCATTCTCTTATAGCGAATCAAAATATCCTGTAGTGTTTCATCCAAAGCATGACCCATATGCAGTTTACCCGTGATATTGGGGGGTGGGATTACGATTGTATAGGGTTCCTTTTTAGAATCTACTTCCGCTTTAAAATATTGATTTTCCATCCAAAATTGATAAATTTTATCTTCAAACTCTTTTGGATCATATACTTTTTGCAGTTCTTTTTTCATTGGTAATATCCTCCTAAATGATCTTATCATCTGCTGATAGTTCTTTTACAATAGATAAAAAAAATTCGCCCAAAGCCTTATGCTTAGGGCGAACTCATGTCCGTGGTACCACCTAAATTCAGAGAAATTCTCTGCACTTTTATCCATACAGGGAATCAACCCGATATGGCGTTTCTGATAACGGTGAAACTTCCGTTGAACTCTACTTCGGTATGATATCCGGTTCTATTCAAAGCTCCAAGGCTACTTCCATACAATTTTATCAAGAACTTGCACCAACCGTTCTCTCTCTAATGATAATGTGTTGTATGTACTCTTCCCCATCACAGCTTTTATCAATTGTTATCTACAGATGTTTTAGATTTATTATACTGAATCACTTACTATTTGTCAACTGCTTCAACAAATTCTTCTTTTTGTCTTTTGATATTGCTCAATGCTTATTTTTCAAATCATATTACAATCTGTATAAAATATTTCAAGATAAAACTAATTATCTATTATAAGCAAGCTGATTCTATTCAATATTTCAGATTTACAGCTCATACGCCAGATCTTCTCCAATTTCAAACCGACCCACTAACTGCTTTAATAGTTGCGCCTGGCTTGATAGTTCTTCGCTCGCTGCTGCGTTCTGCTCAGAAGTAGCAGAGTTGGTCTGCACAACACTTGAAATCTGGTCGATTCCCAAAGTCACCTGAGCAATCGCTGCTGCCTGCTCCTGAGATGCTTTAGAAATTTCATGTACCAATTTTGCTGCTTCCTCAGAAGCAATGACAATACGTCCAATAGACATAGCGGTATCATTTACAATGCCTGTTCCATCCCGCACTGCTTGAACAGTAGCATCAATCAGAGAGGTCGTGTTCTGGGACGCTTCTGCTGATTTACTTGCCAGATTGCGGACTTCGTCAGCCACCACAGCAAAGCCTTTGCCCGCTGTACCAGCTCTAGCTGCTTCAACAGCTGCATTCAGGGCGAGAATATTTGTCTGAAAAGCAATATCTTCTATCGTCTTGATGATTTTGCTGATCTCAGAAGCAGAATTATTGATTTGATTCATTGCAACCGTCATCTGTTCCATCTTCTTTTTGCCTTCTTCTAGTTCGGTTGCTGTAGTCATCGTCTGTTCGCTGGCCATTTTTGCGTTCTCCGCATTATTTGCTACACGGTCATGTATTTCATTAATTGTGGCTGCCAGTTGCTCCACAGAAGATGCCTGTTCTGTAGCTCCTTGCGCCAAGGATTGAGCGCCACTAGCTATCTGATCTGAGCCGGTGGATACCTGTACAGCACTGGTATCTAATTTTCGCAATATATCATTTAACGTGTAGATCGTATGTTGGAAAGAAGTTTTGATTGGAGCAAAGTCTCCCACATAATCCATGTCTACTTCCAAGTTGAGATTACCTCTTTCAAGCTCAGCCAAACAAGTGGATATATTCGCTATATAATCCTGCCAAGTCTTTACAGTTTTTGATAGTGCTCTGGTCAGATCTCCTATTTCATCCTCAGATTCAAAAATATGAACTTCATCTTTTAGATTTCCCAGACTCAGCTTCTTCAGACGTTCAGATACCTCTTTAATAGGATTTGACATACGTTTGGCAATTAGGGAAATCACACCAATGCTTATCAAAAAGACAACCAGACCGGCAGAGCAGATGATCAGCAAAGATAAACATCTAGATCTATTGCATGCGTTTAGCTGATCTTGGATAATAGGCATCATATCCTCCTCATAGTTTCCCGTTCCAATATACCAGCCATAAGGTTCAAACTTCCGGACAAATCCCCTTTTTGCCTTAGCTTCTGATTCACCTGGTTTCGCGAAATAAAAATCGATAAATCCTCCCCCTGATTTATCACCGGCAGCAATGGTATCCTGCACAAAATAATTCCCCTTCGCGTCCGTGGAATTATAACGGTTGGTGCCTTCCACATCTGAATCGATGTGTACGGCATTGGTTCCATCCGCCAGATCAGCCCAAAAATATCCTGTCCCATTATTGTATCTGGTGGAGCGCACGATATATTTGGCATTCTCCATCGCTTCGTCCTCTGAGATCAGACCACTTTGATATTTGTCGTACTCTGCCTGTAGTACCCCAATAATACACTCTACCTGACTCTCAATAATCTGATCCAGCTCTGCTTTTTCGGCAGCAATCACTTTGTCATAGGCAATCAGCAGAGATATATTGGACAGCAAAGAAAGCAAGAATACGGCTAAAAAGGTAAGAATACCAATGTTTAAGATTAATTTTCCGCGCAGTTTCAGTTTCATTTTAAAGACTCCTCTCTTGTTTTGATACTTCGTATTTAAAATTCTTATGTAAACTTTCTGGGATATCTTTTTGAGAGTACAGATCGAAACAACAGAGAGGCAATAGGCTAAGATGGATATTTTGATCAATGCTATCTGGAAAATAGACCAGGATATCTGCAAAGGAAATTTTGATACGTAGTAATTAGGTCCTGTTTAAAGAATAAATATTGCACCAAATGAGTATCAGTGCGAAAATCGGGATATGAAACGCTATGAATTAACAAAAGAACAACGGGAACGGGTAAAAAATTTCTGACGATGGGGCGGACAAAGACCAGAAACTGTATTTCGTAGATTGTTCTCAAATACAGATATAGAGTACCTGTATCAAAGTTCATGAAAGCGCCAACAAATGGGAAAAATAGCAGATAAGGCAATTGGATTGGACAAATCTAGTAAAGTTTCTACTATCAGCTGAAAGACACCACGATTTTAGCGATACTGTCAAGTGATTCAAAACACAAACCATATTAAAAGACTAGGCTTATGGAGCAAAAATAATTCGTGTTTACATCTTAAAGCAGAGGATTAGCTATGTGATTCCTCCTCAAAGCAACATCTCCAATCTGTGATTGATAGACCAGCAGTTATCCATTTGATTATATGTTTTATCATAAAAGCAAATGGTTTTACAAAATTGTCACCAGATATGACAAGCTGATTGCTTCTTTTCTGGTTTTTGTTTATCTTGCTTTTATTGCTACTTTGTTGATTTTGTCTAACTGCCTCTATTTTTGAAACAAACCCTAGTTTGCTAGAACGTTAAAACATTCTTTCATTTCAAAACCAATTTGAAAAATGTCCTAAGCAAGTGATCATACAAAGTTGCTTTAAATGCCTTATAACCGTGCTATTTATTTCATTATAATCCATAATGTCCAAAAAGTCTATAATATATTAGATAAAAATTACCTTTTTCCCCAAAAAATTTTTTTATTCTCCTTTTGATGTTTTATCCAATCGCTTTATCAGATAGAGGATAAGCAACCTCCCGCAAAAGGACAAATTCCCAAAATAAAGCCATTTAACGCAACTGGATGGCTTTACAACACAACTTATTTCGCCATGATATAATCAAAAATTTAGCATAAATCGCAGTACCAATAGACTCAACAATTCCTTTGAAAAAATATCGTCTGAAATTTAGTTAAAATGTATAAAACTCCATTCTAACAACCACGAGAGTAAAATAAATATATCAATCATTTTTTATGATAAACTGTCGATGGCAAACTGACAAGCAACCAAAAATATTTCTTTCTTTTAATATCTATCAACACACTTTTCAATTATTTGTGAGATTGATTCCACTCCGACAACTGCGTTAACATTTGGTCCAACTGTTCAAAAGACAACTTATCCAATTTTTTTTGCTTGGAATAATGCAGTAAATAATAATACTCTGTCAGCTGATGTTTGTTGACTGGAAAGGAGCGCAGTGCCTCTTTGCAAACAATTTCCATTGGTGTTTCAAAGGATTTGATAGAAACATCTTTTAAAATAAAATAACGTATCATCAAACCATAACCAAAATCAAAGCGTTCTGCTCCCTGTGGCATTTTTTGATAGGAATTGTATTCTCTTTTCCAATGTCGCAATGTATAGCGGTTATTTCTCAAATGGCGCTTTTCCACTACAATACTAGATATTGTTTCTATCTTATCAGAATAATACTCATTTTGTTCAATCTCTCGCTTACGATTAATAGGTACACGATAAATCTGTTCTCTAATCACCTCGATTAATCTTTGTAGACGTTCAGAAACCCAATCAATGATAAATTTGCGATAATAAATCAAAAGTGCCACAATCACAATGATAAAAATAATCTGAAAGGGAAATGTAGTTCCTTCCTCTGCCGCGGGCATAGAAAATACTCCCTGATCATCTGCTGGTGGTTCTATCGTTGTTTCCTCTTCTCCAAAGCGAAACAACCAGCCAATCAATTGCATTAATGCCAATAAACAGTCTCTCAAGAAAAGCAATACCCAATTGATTCCCATAACAATCCAGCTGCGAAGTCCAAACCCAATCAAAACAACCGCCAAAATAACAATGAGTAATTTCAAATTATAACTTCGTATTTTTTGTGGTAAATCTTTTAACCTGTGCCGTCTTCGCTCCATCATATAGTCAATTTGATATTGATTGCGAATCACTCCATAAAGGGACAGTGCAATGACAACATACAATGCCAACAACTCCACTTGATAATCCAATGATAACATCCAACAAGATGCTGCAACCGCCAAACCGGAAACCACCGATATGGTAATCATCACACGCCCTATTACATCTTCATAACTTCTAAAATAAGCCCGATTGATTGCCAAATAATAAATGATAGATAATATAAAGTATACCAATGCCATCTTCCATTCAAGTGCATTTTGGAAACGGTAAATAAATACCAAAGGCACCAATAAAAATAACATTCTAAATAATTTCGCAATCGGCAAAGACAATCTGTCTTTTTGATAAAAATAATCGGTGGAGCAACAAAGCAATAAAGAAAATAGCCCATTTAAAACACCATATAACCAAAGCCAAATGCTTTGTATGCCCTGTACTCGAAAAAATAATACAGACAACAAGGCACAAAGGGGATAGAAAAAGAAAAACAAGGCAGTAATTGATAAGCCCTTTAATAAATGATAACGATTGAATTTCATTTGCTCACCCCTCTTTTGAATTATCTTCAAAATAATTTGGAAGGCAGAATATTTCACAATCTTCTGCCACGTCCGCAGAATTTATCAAACCTGTCACAAAAATTTTCACAAAGGTTCCCTTTCTCTTTTGATTGCGTACAAACTGATAAATGTCCTGATTGAGATAAGCGGTCACCAATACAATATCACTTGCAGTTAAAACATTGTCCAACTCATTGAGATAAGTTGGAAAGTCATAAGTACTTACCAATTGTAATCGTGCTAAAATACGTTTTAAATCCAATATGTGTTGTTCGCCCCAATATTCCCCACTTACAACCGAATCACTGCCCTGTCCAGTTTTCCCGTTGACAAATAAGCGCACTGGAATTTGTTGTTGTAATGTATTTTCAAAAATGGCAGCACAGACGCGTATTGCAGTTTCAATTTCATCTACCCGCCCTACTTCATTCGTTTCAAATTCTTTTGACTGCATATTTAAAATTACACTCAAACTTTGTTGAGAAGTGCTTTCATTTTCATATACCATCAAACGCTGCTCTTTGACCGAAGCAGCCCAATGAATGCGGTTCATTGGTTCGCGTTGCGTATACTCTTGTACGCCTGCAATCCAAAATGGATCTTGCAATAATCTGCGTCTTACAATAACATCCCCTGAAAGATACTTCGGAGAAAAAAAGTCATTTTCCAGATCCAATGCCTTTGGCAATACCAGTATTTCTGATTTTACTTCTACTGGCTGAGAAAGATTTAAACTACCCAACAAATCAGTAGATACCAAAACAACCTTCTGTATCTGAAATTCTCCCCGTTTTAAACAGGTAACCTTCCAACTTCGCTGTATCTTCTGATAACTTTTGAGCATAAAAAAACTGGGTACAAATCTAGTTTTATCTGTTACAACCGACTGCGCACCTGCAAAATCCAACCACTTTGAAGTGGTAATTTCAGATTTTAACCATGGAATGGGCAACCACTTTCGATTGCTGATTTCTTCTATCAATTCTACTTCGTCCTGTTCTACCACCTCAGGGGTATTCAAAAAACAGCGATATTCAAATTGAGAATAAGTATATTTTCGATAAAGATACTGTTGTAATTTTATTACTGTGATAATCACTAACAGCAAAGCAACAAATTCCATCGCTATCCCTCATATGACTTTACAGCAACTTGTGTTAAAATTTGTCTGATATATTCTCTTGCCATCTCTCCACTCTGCACCATTTGAAAACCCTTACAGATAATTCTATGGGAAAGAACATCCTCCGCAACCTGTTTGACATCATCTGGTATCACATAATCCCGACCATGTATGGCAGCAGCAGCCTGAGCAGCTCGAAGAAATGCAATGGAACCACGTGGGCTAACACCCAAACGAATTTTTTCATGTTCTCTTGTCGCTTGTACAATTGATAACAAATACTCCTTAATTGATTGTTCTACAAACACCTCTTTCACTTGTTTTTGCGCTTCTAACACTTCTTGTCTTGTCGCCACTGGTTTTAATTCTTCCAATGGATTTTTTAACAGAAATCCAGACAACATATCCAATTCATTTTCTTTATCTGGATAACCCATACTCAATTTCACAAAAAAACGGTCAAGCTGTGCTTCTGGTAATGGAAAAGTCCCCTGAATTTCAATTGGGTTTTGTGTTGCAATGACCAAAAACGGAGATGGCATCGAATAGGTCATTCCGTCTATAGATGCTTGCCGTTCTTCCATACACTCCAATAAACTGGATTGTGTTCGAGGTGTCGCACGATTGATTTCATCACCCAACAGAATATTGGTAAAAATAGAACCCTTTCTAAATTGAAAAGCACCTTCTTTTTGATCATAATAATTGATACCTGTTAAATCAGAAGGCAGCAAATCTGGTGTAAACTGTACCCGCTTAAATTCACAATCAATTGATTTAGAAAGTGCCTTTGCCAATGTCGTTTTTCCAGTACCTGGAATATCTTCTAATAAAATATGTCCTGAGCAAAATAGAGAAAGAATCATTTTTTCAATCACATCATCTTTTCCCTTAATGATTTTACCAATGTTTTCTTTTAACTTTGCTGATAATTGCTCCACCATTGACTGTTTCATATTTTTATCCTCTTTTCTTTGAATTACTACAAAATTACTATCATTTCAGGAACGATTTTGACATTTCGCGCTACAACAATTGACAAATTTATCTGGAAATATAATAATTTTATTTGGAATCCTATTTGGGATTCAGCCGTTTTTATCTACATACTTTGATACATTTTTTCAAAGAGAGCTATTGCAGTTTGCAATAGCTCTCTTTGTGGTATCTTAAAACGATATTATATCTTCAATTGATAACCTGCATCCATTAACGCAGTTCGAATCTCTTGAATATGTTCATGGTCTCTTGTTTCCATAACGATATGTAAACAACAAGCATTGATATCGCTTCCTTCACTGGCACGGTCATGATGTACTGCCACCACATTGCCGCCCAATCTTGCAATAATTCCAGATACACCCTCTAGTTGTCCCGGTTTATCCAATAATTCAATGGTCAAATCAGCAGAACGCCCAGCTTTCAACAAACCTCTAGAAATCACTCTAGAAAGAATCGTCACATCAATATTGCCTCCAGAAAGTACACAGACCACCTTTTTCCCTTGAATCGGAACTTTATGGAACAATGCAGCAGCCAAGGATACAGCGCCCGCTCCTTCTGCCACCATCTTTTGTTGTTCAATCAAAGTCAAAATCGCAGTAGAAATTTCATCGTCGGTCACGGTAACAATTTCATCTACATACTTTTTGCAGATTTCAAATGTATTACAACCAGGCTCTTTTACTGCAATTCCGTCTGCAATTGTAGAAACATGTTTTAATGTCTGAATCTGGTCATGTTCTATTGACCTTAACATACTAGGCGCACCACTTGCCTGTACGCCATATATCTTTATATTTGGATTTAATGATTTAATGGCAAAGGCAAGCCCTGAAATCAACCCGCCACCACCAATTGGCACAATCACTGCATCCACATCGGGAATCTGTTCTAAAATTTCTAACCCAATGGTACCTTGCCCAGCAATTACATCCTCATCATTAAACGGATGAATAAAGGTATAACCCTTTTCTTCCTTTAATTCCAATGCCCTTTGATAAGCATCGTCATAAACGCCCTTTACCAAGCAGACATCTGCACCATATCGCTTGGTTGCCTCTACTTTAGAAATAGGCGCACCGTCTGGCAAACAGATCAATGATTTGATGTGATTCTTTGTCGCTGCAAGTGCCACCCCTTGTGCATGGTTTCCCGCAGAACAAGCAATGACACCTCGCTTTTTTTCCTCTTCATTCAATTGAGAAATTTTATAATAAGCTCCCCTTACCTTAAAAGAACCTGTGACCTGCAAATTTTCACATTTCAGATAAATCTCAGCGTCAACACTCATATTTGGAGCATGTATCATATCCGTTGCTCGGATTACATTTTTCAACACATAAGAAGCATGATAGACTTTATCTAATGTCAACATTTTTTCTCTTCCTTTCTTAAACCCATAAGCAAAAACAAAAACCCTCGTCCCTAAAAAAGAGACGAAGGCGCATTTTTACCCCGCGGTACCACTCTTATTGATGCAACATTTTGTTGCAACCACTTGATACATCTAACAATGTATTTTCTAATAACGGTGAAAATCCGTATACACCTACTGCAAATTATTTTGGTTCGGCATATCTGCTCCAGGACGATACAATATTTGATATTTTTATTGTCTTACAGCACACGACAACTCTCTAAAAAAAACATTCAAACTTGCTTCCTATCATCACATTTATCAATATCTTTCATTATGATAATCCTTTTTAAAAATTTTGTCAAGATTATCAAACTTAAATTTTAAAATTTCCTTCTTTTAGAAGAAAAATCCTATTTTTTACATCTCCTTGATATCTTTAGATTACAACTGTCTATCACTTATAAAACCGTTATCATTTACAAATCAAACATTGCATCGATCGCGTATTTGTGATACAATCGCATAAAACATACAATCTAAAAAACAGCTAAATCGTTCCCAAACAAAACACATTGTCATATCGCTACGGCTAGATAATATATTTAGAAAGGATACTGATTTATGATTACAAACATCCATTATGGAAATCAAAAATTTGATGTTGACTTTCGCGTCAATCACGAATTTGGGCTGGAACTTCTAAACTTTTCTCCTGTGGGACACAAAGGGGATATTCCAGAGCAAGACTGTTCTAAATTTGATGTGGTCAATATTCAATGTACTGGAGAAAACGCTCCAGAACGCCGAGGATACAAACACAATGCTGGTACCGTAAAACTCTCTTATGATGAACGAGAAGAATATCAAAACAATTTTGGTAAAAAAGTAGAATTTCACCTAAGTGCAGAAAATGGTTTAGAAGTCATCTATCATCTACAATTTTATATTGATTTGAGCATTGTTCGCAGTTGGGTCACCGTTATTAACCAAGGAACCGAAGCAATTGGACTGGAATATATCTCCTCTTTTCTCTATCATGGACTATGCAAAAATGGTACACAACCCTATTGGCAAAAATCAGATGTTTATATTCCTTATAATAGTTGGTGTACAGAAGCACAGTGGAAAAAGTTTGACCTGGAAGACTTGGGATTAAACCGCATGTTAATGCATGGTTATCACTGTTCTGGAGATGGTTTTACACGTTATTCCTATGGTAGTTTTGGTTCTTGGTCATCCGCTGAATACCTTCCAATGGGCTATCTTTCCGATCGAGAAACCAATGAAACGTATTTTTGGCAGATTGAAAGCAGCTGCGGTTGGCATGCTGAATATGGAACCACCAATCAAAATCACCTTTATATAGCGCTCAGTGGTCCCACCGAAAATGAAGGGCACTGGTGGAAAAATTTACTTCCCGGTCAACAGTTTACCACTGTTACCGCCGCATTTGGCGTCGTAGAAGGTGGTATTGACAAAGCTACAGCGGAATTGACCCAATATCGCCGTTTGATTCGCCGATTAAACCAGGACAATCTCAAACTCCATATTGTGTTTAATGACTATATGAACTGTTTAAACGGAGACCCTACCGAAGAAAAAGAATTTGAAATCATTGATCGAGCTGCTGCATTGGGTTGTGAATATTACTGTATGGATGCCGGTTGGTACGACAAAGGATTTTGGTGGAATCGCGTTGGCGAATGGAAAGAATCCCCAGAACGTTTTCCCAATGGTCTTAAAAAAGTATTTGATTATGCACGCTCTAAGGGGTTAAAGCCAGGGGTATGGGTGGAAATCGAAGTGATGGGCACAGCCTGCCCTATTGCAGATACCTTGCCTGATAATTGGTTTTTTCAACATCATGGAAAACGCTATATAGAACGGGACCGCTATCTATTAGATTTTCGCAATCCAGAAGTACAAGCCTACACCGCTCATGTAATTGAACGCCTGATACATGACTATGGATTGGAATTTTTTAAGATTGACTACAATGTCACTACTGGAATTGGTACAGATTATCAATCTGACAGTTTTGGAGATGGCTTACTAGAACACGTTCGTTGCTTACATCAATGGTATGACAATCTCTATGCCAAATATCCCAATTTAATCATTGAAAACTGTGGAAGTGGCGGACAACGCATGGATTATGGCATGTTACAGCGACAGAGCTTACAATCCACCAGTGACCAGACAGACTATTTATATAATTCCTACATTGCGGCAAATGTCGCCAGCGCTGTTACTCCAGAACAAGCGGGAATGTGGGTTTATCCCTATCAAGACAATCCAGAACACGTCATTTACAACATGGTCAATGGTCTATTGCTTCGTCCTTATATGAGTGGCTTGATTTGGTCACTTTCCGACGCTTGTATGGAATTGTTAAAAGAAGGAATCTCCCTTTACAAAACCATTCGCCAAGATATTCGTCAAGGTGTTCCATTCTTCCCACTTGGATTTGCCGATATAAAGGATTCTGCACTTGCTTATGGGCTATCTTGTCAAAACAAAATTTATCTATCTGTATTTGGTGTCCAAACAGACAAGCTAGAAATTCCACTCTCTTTTGAAAAAATACCATCTTCTATCAAAGTTATCTACCCCAAATCAGAAAATTGCAACTATCAATTGAAAGATCAACGATTAACTGTGAAACTTCCTCAAATAGCCAGTGCCAGATTATTTGAGATTCAGTTTTGACCTGTGATAAAAAGTGGATTGCTGTAAAATACAGCAATCCACTTTTCTTATTTGAGACATATCAATCATTTAAAATGGAAACTCCCTCCCATTGGGGGGCTGGTGCAATATTAAGTACCTTTGTAATCGTTGGAGCAATATCCTTGATATTCACTTGCTGCAATTCTTTCCCAGCTTTAAATGGCAAACCATGAAATATCATTGGAATGGTCATATCTTCTGGGCAATCCTCTCCATGATTTCTTCCATGTCCTCCATGGTCCGCGGTAATTATCACAGAATATTCATCAGATAAAGCATCTATCAACATTTGAATACAATCAGAAGCATTGGAAATTGACTCCAAGTATTCTGTTCTCATCCAACCATAAGTATGACCTGCTTCATCCGTGTGCCCTAGATACAAAAATACAAAATCTGGTTGTTCTTTTTGTATGTAAGTAATTGTTTTTTGTGTCATTTCCACTTCGCTTTTTATCGCTTCTTGATGTGGTATATATTCTGTTTGAAAATGACTATACTGCAAACTTCCAGGACGATTTAAATCGCGCAATTCTTCCCAATTATAAAACATTGCTGCTTTTTTGCCCGCTTTTGCCACCACATCTCCCAAGCTATCAATTGGGCGTGCCATCGGTACCCAATTATTCGTCAAAATACCATGACGTTCTGGATCAACACTGGTAAACAAAGAAGTATGACATGGCAGCGTTACACTAGGCATTACTGTTGTTGCATGAAAACAATAGGTACTATTGTTTTTTAAATCCACCAAATAAGGATTTTTGCACTGTTCTATTCCATCTGGACGCATTCCATCTACTAAAATCAATACTACTTTTTGACTCATCTTAAATCCCTCTTCTCTTTTTTGGATGATATTATTTTATCATCTTTTATCTGAAAAGAAAAGTAGCTTTTACCATTTGTTTACGCATCTTCTGAAACAGAACTATCCTGTTGTTTTTCACTGCTTCTTTGATTTTTTTTTCTTTTTTTCACACACTCAGTTAATAAGTATTCAATTTGTCCATTGATAGAACGAAAGTCATCTTCTGCCCATTGTGCCAAATCCTCCCAAAGTACAGAGGATAAACGAAGTAAAAGTTGTTTTTTGGCTTTTTCCTTTTTCTCTGGCATGGTATTTCAACCTTAATAAATAGAGCCACTGTTGACAACTGGTTGGGTATCTCGGTTTCCACACAACACCACCAATAAATTGCTAACCATTGCAGCTTTACGTTCTTCGTCTAATTCCACTACTTCTTTTTCATTCAGATGTTGCAATGCCATCTCTACCATACCAACTGCACCTTCTACAATCTTTTGACGAGCTGCAATCACTGCCTCTGCTTGTTGACGTTGTAGCATTGCCGCTGCGATTTCTGGTGCATAAGACAGATGTGTAATGCGAACTTCCAAAATTTCCAATCCTGCCATCTCCACACGAGATTGTAAATCCTGTCTCATCATCTCTGCAATTTCTTGACTGCTTCCGCGCAATGTTTTCTCATCACTTCCATCAGAAACATCATAAGGATAAAGTCTGGTAATGTGTCGTGTTGCAGAATCACATTGAATGGATAAAAATGTTTTATAATTTTCCACATTAAATACTGCTTTTGCAGTATTCACCACTCTCCAAATCACAATGGTTCCAATAATGATTGGATTTCCCAACTCGTCATTCACCGTTTGTTTTTGGTTGTCTAAGGTCATTGTTTTTAAAGATATCTTTCTATTTTCAAATACGATATTGCTGCCGTTTACTCCTGTTGCTTGAAATCGCACAACCGCGCTGCTTGTGGGATTGACAAGTTCACAAAAGGGATTTACCCAGAAAAATCCATCGTGTTTGATGGTTCCATAATACTTTCCAAATAATGTTAAAACGATGGCTTCTTTTGGTCTAATAATCTTTAAACCGCACAATAAGATAATATCTGTTAACAATAGTACAATACCCACTACAAATAAAGTAACACCCAATACCATTTTATTGGCACTCATCAGTACAATTCCCCAGATGATTCCGCCAACACACACCAACACCAACAAAAGCAGCAACAGTAAAATGGGCATGCCTTTTTTGGGCTGTAATATTTTTTCTTCACAATGAATATTTGTTTTTGTTGTTTCCATAACGTTTTCCTTTCCTAATACCAAACATATGATGTATTAAAATGATATTATTATAATATCATTTTATATATTATTTGTCAATAATATTTCCGATTTATGCCAAGGATAAATGCAATGTATCCAAACAAATTACCCTCTTATATTGTGAATAGCTCTAATTTTGATTGGTTATTATTCTTTAAAAATATCGCAATATACAAAAATCAGCCAATTTTTATATTTGCGCTTGTAAACACATCAGAAAAAAGCTATAATAATGATAATTTCATACACCAATAAGCGATGATGAAAAAGCAATCTTTCTTATTTTTGTTAGAGAGCCGGCGGTTGGTGCAAGCTGGTCAAAAACGAAAGATTGTTCCACTTTCGGAGCTTTCGATGATGAATCGAAGATTTGTACCCTTTACCGTACAATTTAAGTGGTCAGATTATTATCTGGCAATTTGGGTGGCAACGCGAAAACCTTTCGTCCCATAGTTTGGGAGAAAGGTTTTTATTTTTGCACATTTAATTGTAAAACTATCATAAAAAAGGAGAAAAAATATGCTGGACATCAAACTATTAAGAACCAATCCAGAGATTGTAAAAGAAAATATCAAAAAGAAATTTCAAGATCAAAAACTCGTTTTAGTAGATGAAGTGATAGAGCTTGATAAACAGTTCCGAGATGCAAAATCAAAATGTGATGAACTGCGCAATCAACGCAATACCATCAGCAAACAGATTGGTGCACTGATGGGTAAGGGATTAAAGGAAGAAGCTGAACAAACCAAAGCACAGGTTACTGCAATGGCTCAAGAATTGGCAGATTTAGAAAAACAAGAAGAAGTATTGCAAGCACAAATCAAAGAGAGAATGTTGGTAATCCCCAATATTATTGATGATTCTGTCCCAATCGGAAAAGACGATAGTGAAAATGTAGAAATCAAACGCTTTGGCGACCCCATTGTACCTGATTTTGAAGTTCCTTATCATGTGGATATTATGGAAAAATTCAATGGTATCGATTTAGACAGCGCTAGAAAAACCAGTGGAAACGGTTTTTATTATCTATGTGGTGATATTGCCCGTTTACATTCTGCAATTCTTTCTTATGCGCGCGATTTTATGATTGATCGTGGCTTTACCTATTATATTCCCCCATATATGATTCGCAGCAATGTTGTAACTGGCGTTATGAGTTTTGACGAAATGGAAAATATGATGTATAAAATCGAAGGTGAAGACCTTTATTTAATTGGTACAAGCGAACACTCTATGATCGGCAAATTTATTGATACCATTATCCCAGAAAATGAATTGCCAAAAGCACTTACCAGTTACTCCCCTTGTTTCCGCAAAGAAGTAGGGGCACATGGGATTGAAGAACGTGGTGTTTACCGCATTCATCAATTTGAAAAACAAGAAATGGTCGTTGTCTGTCAACCTGAACAAAGTATGGAATGGTTCACCAAATTATATAACAATACTGTTGATTTCTTCCGTTCTTTGGATATCCCTGTACGCACATTAGAGTGCTGTTCTGGCGATTTGGCAGATCTAAAAGTGAAAAGCATTGATGTAGAGGCATGGTCTCCTCGTCAACAAAAGTACTTCGAAGTTGGAAGTTGCTCTAATTTGGGAGACGCTCAAGCCCGTCGTTTGGGAATCCGTATCAAAAGCAAAGAGCGTGGCAATTATTTTGCACATACCCTCAATAATACAGTTGTTGCCCCTCCTCGTATGCTGATTGCCTTTTTAGAAAACAATCTCAACGCAGATGGAACCGTCAATATTCCAAAAGCATTGCAAATGTATATGGGTGGAAAAGAAAAAATTCAATAGATCCCTTTTCAGAAAAGTGTTGTTGGGATATAACTTCAGCGGTATTTACAAAAGCACATTGATATAGCAGGAGTTCTGTATTATAATCGACCCAACAAATCGAGATTTGTGAGGTATCAGCGATGAAATATAATAAAGTGATAATGTTAAAAAATGGTATTGAGTGCTGCTTGAGAAATGGAATGGAATGTGATGGGCAAGCCGTATTTGACAACTTTAATTTAACACATGGAGAAACCGATTATTTACTTACCTATCCAGACGAAAATTGCTTTGATGTTATGCAGGAAAGTCAATTCCTAAAAGAGAAATCTGAAAGTAAAAATGAAATCGAAATAGTTGCCGTAGTCGATAATGTAGTTGTGGGAACCGCTGGGATTGAAGCAGTGGGGAAAAAATATAAGATACGGCATCGTGCCGAACTTGGTATCAGTGTCGCTAAAGAATTTTGGGGGCTGGGGATTGGACAAGCATTAACTACAGCGTGTATTGAATGTGCAAAGACTGCGGGATATGTCCAGCTTGAGCTGAATGTAGTTGCCGACAATGTAAAAGCATTATCCATATACAAAAAAGCTGGGTTTGTTGAATATGGCAGAAATCCTAAAGGCTTTCATTCTCGATTAACAGGATTTCAAGAAGTTATTTATATGAGATTGGAATTATGATAAACATATAAATTCCCGTTTAGCGAACAGTCATCCATCAACAGGTGACTGCCCGCTTTGGATATTTTGACGAGTGGTTTGACAAAGCGGTCAACACCAATCTAAAAAGGGAGTTCAATAGCCTATTGAATTATCATGATTTTTAGGTAAAAAAACTGTTTCGCAATTTGCGAAACAGTTTTTTATATGCTATTAAAACTTCACTAAAATTGTTTTAATTTCATAAGGAAGGATTGTAAAGGAAACTTGTTTATCATTTGCTGACAAAGTTTGGGTTACATTCTCAAGTAGATCACATTCTGCTACACTAACAGGAGCTTTTTCAAATGTCAAGGTAGCATGAGTACGTGCGTTCTGGCTTTCATATACGCGCAATACAATGCCATCTCCGTTTTCTGCTTGTTTAACAGTTTCTACCACTACATTTCCATAATTAGAAGTTACAAAAGAACTATTGGAAGCGCTACCCTTTACAACATAAGCAGGTTGATTGAGTTTTGCTGCCTCTTCTTGTGTATCTGCCTGTCTCCAAGCGCCCTGATGTGGATATAGTGCATAGGTGAAGAAATGTTCTTCTTGGTCTGTTTTTGGATTTGGCTCAATACCAGATTTAATCAAGGTCAAAGCCATTTCGCCTTCGTGTACAGAATGACCATATTTACAGTCATTTAACAAGCTAACACCATAATTTGCTTCAGAAATATCAGCCCATTTATGACCACAACTTTCAAATCTAGCTTGATCCCAACTGGTATTGGTATGCGTCTTACGGGTTACATTACCAAACTGAATATCAAAGGTTGCTTCATCTGTATGAATATCCATTGGGAACATTACCTTTAACAGATGTTGATTTTCATGCCAATCTACATAGGTATCAAAATCAATACGGCGAGTATTAGCATAGAAATGAATCTTCTGACGAATGATAGAATTAGAAAAACGATATTCTGTCTGTAATACTGCTTCTAATGCCCCAACAGATACCCATTCCATAGATACGATATCATCTACATTCCAGAATTTTTCATCATAATAAATATCAATATCCCAGTTATCATAATAGATAGGTTTGTCTTCATAAACACGCAACTGGTTTGCAACCTTACAAGCCTGTACAACTTCTCGATTTGCCTCTTTATCAAACAGGGAAGTAAAGCATCCCTTAGCATCAATTGAAACTTCATAGAATGGTGTCTGGATAGAAGCGCCATCTTTATCCAAAGTGGTGGTAAAGTTGCTTTCTACAGCAGGTACACTGGTGCAAGCAAAACTCTTATAACCTTTTGCAGGAATATCTTTTACATAGGTGTAAGTTTTATCTTCAACAGTTTGTACTGGAAGCGCTACACCATTTTCATCTTGGATTGCGCAAACTCCTTCAGGAAGTTCTATCAAATCATTGCGGTCAAATCCCAAAGTATTAAATACGGTTACAAATTTATCATCACGATTGGTCAATGCTTCCAATCTTTCAGCAATCAACTGTTTGCATTCTTCTCTAACCCATTCATACTCTTCTTTGGTTACTTCATATACTTCGCGGATAGAAGAACCTGGAAGAATATCATGGAACTGATTGAGCATTACTTTTTTCCAAAGTGCATCTAATTTTTCTGTTGGATAAGCAACACCTTTTTCCAATGCCAAAACAGATAACAGTTCCAAATCCATCAACATCAATTCACTCTTACGATTAGAGCGCTTATTGCGAGCCATAGAAGTATAGGTGCCTCGATGATATTCAAAATAAAATTCACCTGTCCAAGTATGCAGACGACGGCTGTCTTTTACACGATCTTCTAACTCTTCAAAATATTCTCTGGAGAATTCTTGACGTACTTTTGGAATACCTTTTACGCCTTTTTTCATTCTGTCAGCAGTTTCCAACATTTCACGAGTTGGACCGCCTCCACCATCACCATAACCAAAGGCAATCAAGATATCATTGTTCATTTCTTTATTTTGGTAGCGTTCCCAGCCGCCCATAATTGCATCTGGATGCAGAATACCATTATAGGTTGTAAAGAAGCGTTCTACACTCTGTCCAACACCCAAGGTAGAAATAAAGTGTGTTAAAACTTTACTTCCATCAATACCTTCCCAAAGCAAGGTATCATTTGGTACTTTATTAAACTGATTCCAGGATAATTTTGTAGTCATAAAGTAATCAATGCCAGATTTTTTCATAATCTGAGGCAGTGCCCCAGAATAACCAAATACATCAGGAAGCCAAAGAATACGATTATCAACGCCAAACTCTTCTTTAAAGAAGCGCTTTCCATGAATAAATTGACGTACCAAAGATTCACCAGAAGTTAAGTTACAATCTGCTTCTAACCACATACCACCTTCTGGTTCCCAACGCCCTTCTTTGATCTGTTCTTTTACCTTCGCATATAATTCTGGATAACGTTCTTTTAAGAATGCGTAAAGCTGTGGCTGACTGGACATAAATTTATAGTCTGGATATTCTTCCATCAATTTTAATACTGTTGCAAAACTGCGCGCTACCTTTTCACGGGTTTGTTCTACGGTCCACCACCAAGCAACATCAATATGGGTGTGTCCGATACAGGTGGCAATAATGTCATCATATCCTGCCATATCTTCATAAAGTGCTTTGTGAACATAGGTTAAAGCTGCATTGACAGACGCATAAAAATCTTCTGAATGAACCTTACGGAAATCCAATAAATTAATGGTATCATTCATAACGGTTAGCAGGTCAATCGCTGTTTTCTCATCTGGCTTCATGCGAGCCAATGCCCAAAGAGGGACCTGCAAATCATAGTATAAACGCATAACTTCTGGGCTAAATTGAGCAGCTTCTCCAATTAGACGAAATTCTGAGTGCAGTGTACCTGTATAGGATTGCAAATCCAATCGATAGGTTTGTCCTGCTTTTGCACAATCTGTAATTAACACTTCGCGGTGATTCATATCCAGACCTTGTACAATTTGCCCATCTACAAACAATAAAAATTGTGGGTTTTTTGCATCATCCCACTCTTCAATTTGGGTGTGGATAACAATCCACAAACTTTTTCCATCAAAGTTTTCTGGTACAGTAAACTCTGTACGGAACCAGTCATGTTTGTCTGGACCATACCAATGCATGGTTTTACTGTCAAAATCTTCCCAATCCACCTGTGCGTTTTCTACATCTTCTGGATGAAAATAATTGCCTGGTTTTCTTTTCCATTGAGAAAGCTCAACCTTTTCAACCTTTGCAAATTTTTTCAGTTGCGCGCAAATTACTTCTAACCTTTCCTTAGCAAAAATCATAAAATTACCTCGTTTTTCCATTTATTTACAACAGTCAATTTTATTAAAATCAGCCACTGTCATATTGTTTTCGGATGTACACAATATTAATCTAATGGATACTCTTTCATATAGCTCAACAATTCATCAACGGTTGTAAATGCAAGACCTGTTACAGTATCCGCACATCCATAATAAATTGCAATGCGACCGGTTTCTGCATCAGTTAAAGTTGCACATGGGAATGTTACATTTGGAACGTCTCCCACACATTCATATATTTCCTGTGGACCAAGAATATAATTGCGAGAACGTGCTTTTACTTTCCAAGGCTGTTCCAAATCAAGTAGTGCACAACCAATTCGGTAAACAAATCCGTTACAAGTATTGATAACACCGTGATAAATCAAAAGCCAACCTTCATCTGTTTCAATTGGAATTGGACCAGGACCAATCTTTTTAGATTGCCATGCAGAGCGATCTTCATTAATTGTGCCCATAATATAGCGATGTTTTCCCCAGAATGTCAAATCTGGACTAAAGCTACAGAACATATCGCCAAATGGTGTATGACCAGTATCACTTGGACGACTTAACATTGCATACATGCCATCAATTTTACGTGGGAATAATACCCCATTTCGATTATAGGGCAAAAATGCGTTTTCTAACTGATGAAATGTTTTAAAATCATAAGTATATGCTACACCAATTGTAGGACCATGATACCCATTACACCAAGTGATATAATAACGGTCTTCAATCCAGCAAACACGAGGGTCATAGCGATATTCACGCTTTGTTACTTCGCTGTCGCCTTCAAATACGATTGGCTCATGATTGATTTCCCAATTGATTCCGTCTTTGCTAAAACCTGCAAAAATATCCATACTAACAGAACGACTATCACAACGGAACACGCCAGCAAATCCATCTTCAAATGGTACTACTGCACTATTAAATACACTATTTGAATTTGGAATTGCATCACGTTGAATAATTGGATTTTGGGTATATCTCCATACAGGAGCATGACACCCAACTGGTTTTTCTTGCCATGGTAGATTTGGTAAAGCATTTCCAATGATTTTACTCATAAAAACTACTTCCTTTCTTTTTATCATCTATTGATTTTTTTCTAAAATCCAACGATCTAGTTGAGACTGCAATTCCTCTTTAATTGCATCAATACCAGAAAGCTGGAGTTCTTTCAAAAATTTAGGTAGTTGGGTATCCACATCCACACTGCCTGTCATTAGACAAGAGTAATATTTATCCCATACCTGTCCAACATTGGCAACTTGCCTAGAAAGACCAGATAAATCTGGAATAAAACCCAACAATGAAGAACAAATCGCTTTCTCATTATAAATTTGATATTGCTTCCATTTGTCCAAAGGTTCGGTATATTTACCGCCAAGTGTCTTTAAAATAAACCAATTTCCCTGTGTATATGGCACACCTGCATAGCTGTTTGTTCCCAATTCTTGGGCATCTTTTAATAATACCTGTCCATTCTCGTCCAAAGTATATTGAACGCCCTCTATTCCATAATTAAAAAGATTACGGACTTCTGGGTCAGTGTTTAATAAGTTTAAAAATATCACTGATTCAGACGGATATTGTGTATAGGCGCTAATTGCCATGACTCCACCCTGTGTAGATTCTGTTGTCACTACTGGTTTTGACAATGCTTGGGTTACTACTGAATAACCCCGGTCTTTTGACCATGAACTTTCGGTTAATGGTCCTCCTTCAGAGGCTTTCCAAAAGACTTTTTTTCCATAAGTCAAATTGACGGATTCCTTTACAGCGGCATCTTCATTGATATAGCCTTTCTGATAATATTCACGCAAAGTATATAAAATATCTTGACATTCTTTTGTCTCAAATATATTTACAATTTGAGGATGATTTTCCAAAGACTTCGCCATCAATGGCAGTTTTTTATCAAGCAAATACTCATAACCATCAATTGAAAAAAAGTTATGAGAATCCTTATCCAATTCCATCGGAAGATAATCTGGTTCATTTTGAGAAATCATCTGTAACAATGGCTCTAATGACTGCACTGTCTGATACTGCGTAATATCAATCTGATATTTTTCAACCAATTCTTTTGGATACATCCACTGTAATTGTACAGTCAATTCTTTATTGGTTGGCACCCCATAAATACTTCCATCACTCATGCGAACGCCTTGCCACAAAATCGGATTAATTGTCTCATACATCTGCTTACCTTCGTTTTGCAGATAATCATCCAAACAAAGCCATGCTTTGCGGGAAGCAAAACTAGCATAATTTTGAGCAAACAAAATATCCACCGGAAAACCAGAAGATATCATCGCATTTAAACGTCTTTCATAATCCTGCCAACCTACTTTTTCATAGGTAATAGTCAAATTAACCTTCTGTTTTAGTACTTCATTAATTGCTTGATTTACTTTTTTCAGTCCAGGATCTGGTTCTCCAATTGTATAATAAACTAAATTTGTTGGTTGAGATGTTGGTGAAGAGCTAGATTCTTCCTGTGTAGTCGTACATGATGAAAAAAACACAACCAATACTCCACACATGATAGACATGACTCTTTTTCTATTCATATTTCCTCCCTACTTTTAGCACGCATCTCTAAAGGTGAGAGATCAAAATAGTCGTGAAAATGCGAATAAAAGTAATTGAGATTGGAATAGCCAACCGAATAAGCGATATAAGAAATCTTCTCATCTGTTTTGAGAATCTTTTCTCTTGCCATCAACAAGCGATATACCATCAAATATTCTGAAAACTTCAGATGAGTTCCCTTTAAAAAAATTTGTCCTAAATAAGTCCCATTCATCTTGAACTTGTCAGCAATTGATTTTAAAGTCAAATTTTGAGCATAATCAGAACGAACAATCAATAAAATTTTATTAATTAGATTTGAGAAAGTATCATAACGCACTTGCAATACAGGATCAATATCCTTTTCGTCCCCTTTGATATTTGGGATTTCTCCATGTAAATCTTCTATGATGATCTTCTCAATAATTTTTCTAAGTCTTTCATTATCCACTGGTTTTAACAAATAGTCCTTTGCCCCACAACGCAATGATTCTCGTACATAATGAAACTCCTCATAACCGCTCATCATAATATATTGCGTTTTTAAATTCATTTCATTTAATCGGTTGATTAAATCATACCCTCTTGTCTCTCCAATACACACATCAAAAATTCCAATATCTGGTTTCATTTCAATTGCTTTTACAACAGCTTCTTCATAGCTTTGGGCGGTTTCAATACGCCCTATTCCATATTTGTTCCAATCTAATGTGCGACTCATTCCTTTTAAAATATTTGGTTCATCATCAACTATCAGCATTTGATACATACGCCTGTGCCTCCTTTGAGATGACTATTGAAATCTTTGCGCCACCTTCTGAATTATTGTTCATCTGCATTTTTAAAGAATCTCCATAAAAAAAGCGTAATCTTGTATAAACATTTCTCAAACCAATACTGTTAGATACATCATTTTCATTCGATTCTATATTTGGACAAGAATTGAACATCTGATTGAGTGTCTGTAAAGTCTCCATATCTACTCCAAAACCATTGTCTATCACTTCAATGACATATTCTCCATTCTCTCCAATTGTACCTCGAACAACAATCAAATTATATTCAGCATTTCGGTCAATTCCATGTACAAAAAAATTTTCTGCCAATGGCTGTATCCAGAATTTTACGGTATTTAATGTTAAAATTTCAGGTTCAAAATCAATCTGATAAAATAAATTATCAGGATATCTTAATTCCATCAAACCCAAATAACGCTTTAATATTTCTAATTCTTCCTCCATTTTCAAAACATTTTTTGTTTTTACCACAGCTCGATATAATCCACCTAGGTTGGAAATTGAATTTGCTGTTTTATAATCATTATTTACCAATGCAAAAGAACGAATCGACTCCAAAACATTATATAAAAAATGCGGATTAATTTGACTTTGCAACGCTTTCATATCTGCTTCTCTTTGTCTTAATTTTAAAGAATATTCTGTTTGAATATAATGTTCTAATTTCAAACTCATATCTTCCAATTCTTTGGCTATCATTGCATACTCATCATCTCGATATTTCGGATGACTTAAATGTGCAAAGTCACCCACTTTTACATGATTGATTATTTCAATAATATATGTCAAAAAGCGAAAATCATACCAAAGATTATAAGACATAATCAATACTGCTGCAATAATAATAACAATAAAAACCATAATGATAAATAAAACTGTTGCCAAATGTCTTGTTATCATTTCAAAATTGTCACAATAATAAATTAACTGATAATCTGTTTGATTAGAAGTGAAAACAAAGTAATGAACCCGGTTAATTATATTTGACGAGACCGTTCCATTTGCTTTATTTTGTTGTAAAATTTGCTGTAGTAAATCTTCATCTATTGAATTTTTTAGTGGAAATATATTTTTTCTACTATCAATTGCTACAATATTTCCTGGTATATAATCTAAATCATTTTCAAAAATATAACTGCTGTCTATCAAATAATAAAGTTCTCCCAATATTTCAGACACTTGATAAGGATTGAATAAACTTTGTTGATAAATAAAGCCATTTTGAATATTCTTACTAAAACGTTGATCTGATATTGGGACATGAAAATCCACTTCCATTGCCCCATTTTTTGGAAAACTAAGTACATTATTATATTGTCCATTACGCAAGGCAACTTGTATGATAGGGTGACCATCATTGGTTAAAAACTGATATAAATCTCTAGGAAAAGAAACCAATTGCCGATTGTATTCACTATAGTCCAATCTTCTAGTTAAATATTCTTCTACACTATTTCCAGAAAAACAAAGAATATCATTTAATAGCTCTGAGTTTGAATAAATGCGCTGTGTATAAGCGTTCACTTTATCTATTACTGATTTCATGGTTTTTTCTGCCGTATCAAACGAAGAAGAAACTTGTACTTGTGCATCTTTTATCCAACTATTGATAAAAAAGCTACAAGTAAAACCACATAAAATGATAGCCATCAATAACAGAATTGCAATATAAGAAATAAATTTATTTCGATAAATTTTCGTTTTAAAAAAATTATACATTTTTTTAGCTACTTTCTATAATATGGTATAGTTTTTCATTCATTCTGTTTTTATGATAAACTTTGAAAATATAGCTAGAAAATAATATTTTTTTAACAGATTTGTAAGGTAACAAATCTGTTTTTTGTTGCTTATTACCATGATGTTTTCTGAACGAAAAAGTATAATTTTTCGTTCAGAAAATCATGTTATTATGTTTCAGCAATCAAGTATAAGTCAAAATTTTTATTTTGTCAATCCATAAATCAGAAAAAACCCGAAAGAAAAATGATTTTCATTCAGGTTTTTCCAATCTTACAAAACTTTTACTTTTACTTTTGTTCGATCATCATATTCACTTATATGATATCATCATGTCATCTATTCATTATTGTGCAAAGAATTCGTCAATTTGTTTTTGTGCTTCTTCCATAATTTTTTCCATACCAGAAGCTTTTAATTCTTCTACAATTTTTGGAATCATTTCTTCTGGGTTAGATGCACCAGTTAATAATTCATAACGATATTTGTCCCAAGTAGTCTTACAGTTTGCAACTTCTGTAGACAAATTAGAAATATCAAGTGCAAATCCCAAACAGCTAGAGAAATCAGCAGATTCGTTTAATTTCTGTACTTGTTTCCATTGATCTTCTGGAGAACCATCAACGATTGCCATGTTAAAGAAAGTACCTTGTGTATATGCTGGTAAGGTCCAAGTATCGGTAAGTTTTTCAATTACATTTTCTTTACCTTCTACTTTCTTGAAGTGTGTACCTTCAATACCGTATGCCATCATATTACGAAGTGTAGAATCTGTATTCACTAATTCTAAGAATTTCAAGCCTTCTTTTACATATTTAGAGTTTGCAGAGATTGCGTTCAAAGAACCTTGGATAGTACCAGTAGAATACATTGGACCATATACTTGGGTCATTACATATTTTTCAACACCTTCGTTGATCTGATAAGTAACTTCTGCACCTGGGAAAGCTTGTGCGGAGAAGATGATACGTCCTTTTGTTGGTTCTGTAGCAGTTGGAGCATCTGGATTTACAACACCATCTTTAAACCAACCGTTGATAATTTTTAGTCCAGCCATAATATCTTCTTGTTCTAATACAGAAACAACTTTGCGTTCGCCATCAGACATTTTAACACCAACTGGAGGTAAACCTAAGGTTAAGTCGTCATAGTTATTAAAGAAACCATTCAAACCTTCACTTTGAGTCATTGGAATTGGGTAAACATTTTTGCCTTCACCTTCTTTAATGGTGCGAGCTGCTTTATCCAAATCTTCTAAAGTTTTAATGCTTGCTACATCAATGTTATATTTTTGTACATAAGAATCATCAAATACCCAGTACTGTGTAATAGAAGAGTCTTTATAAGTAGGTACTGCATAAATCTTGTTATGAATTTTAGTACCTTGCCATACAGTTTCAGGAATAAAGGAATATAGATCTGGTGTTTCTGATTGTACTAAATCAGTAATATCAGCAAATGCATTTAAGTTTACTTGCGCATTATATTTTGAGTTATTTGTAAACATCATATCAAATGCTTCACCAGAATTTATAATGGTGTTCATTTTTGTATCCCAGTCGCCCCAGCCTGAAAGTTTCAAATCAATTCCAACACCAATTTTTTCTTGTGTATAAGCATTGATTTCTTTTAAGCCATCAGCCAAATCGTCTGGTTGCTCACCAATAGACCACCATAGTAAAGTTGCGCCTTCGCCATTATTTTTGTCTTTATCTTTGTCTTTATTGGCATCAGCATTGTCTTTAGAAGGAGTACTAGTAGGTGCTGAAGAAGAATTGTCTTTATCCTTATTATCGTCTGTTGGCTTATCAGAACAGCCTGCAAATGCACTTAAAAGTACTGCTGACGCACATATTGCTGCTAAAATACGTTTTTTGTTTTTCATAATTCATTTCCTCCTTGGTTTTAAAAAACCAGATATCAAAATAGTTTTCTTATCTGACACTCCCATATATAAAGACATGGGGTTCTTAATTACATAAATTTCCGGCTATACTAGAAAGTATATAGGATTTATTTATTTCATTAAGACTTTCACCGTCAAAGATACATTTGTATCCATCAACGACAGCATTAGGCTCATGTCAAAACCTTTTATTCATGCCTTTATCTCATCCCCAAAGAGGGAGAGCCTTTGCATGTAAACTGTAAATATCAACAAATAGCTTTTATCAAACTATATGTTTACATCAATTAACTATCCTTTTACTGCTCCAATTGTTAGACCACTGATGAAATATTGTTGGAAGAATGGATAAGCACATGCGATTGGCAATACAATGATAATTGCAACCGCCATACGAGCACCTTCTTTTGGCATAGATGCAATCAATTCAGCAGCGCTCAAGCCCATCTGAGAAGCATTTTGTGCCAAAGCATCAATATTTTTCATCAAATTATTCAAAAATGCTTGTAAAGAATACATTGTTTGGTCGGTAATATAAAGCATAGACTGATACCAGTCATTCCAATAAGCAAAGCACAAAAACAAACCAATTGTTGCAAGTACTGGCAATGAAATTGGAAGTACAATCTTAAAGAAGATAGTAAGCTGTGTTGCACCGTCCATCTTTGCAGATTCTACCAGAGAATCTGGAATTGTTATTCTAAAGAATGTCTTACAGATAATAACATTAAAGGATGAAACTGCCAGAGGGAAAATCAGTGCCCAAACAGTATCGGATAAACCTAAAAATTGAGAAGTAATAAAGTAAGTAGATACCAGACCACCATTGAATACCATTGGAATAAAGATAATCCAAGTCAGTAAACCTTTCAAACGATAACCTGGACGAGAAGCTACATAACCCATTAGTGTAGTTAGCAAAACACCGATAATTGTTCCCACTATGGTAACAAATAAAGAAACTCCCAGCGCCCGTAAAATTAGACCACTTTGTTTTGCCAAATAACCATAGCCTTCAAAAGAAAACGCCTGTGGAATTAAACGATAACCCGTTTCTTGCAATGCTTTTTCATCAGATACGGAAATTGTCAATATAAACAATACTGGAACTACACACATAAGAGAAAATAAAATAAAGATAACATGAAATACGATATTGGTAGCAGGACTAATTCGATTGAACTTTTCCAGACCAGTCATGTCTTGTTTTACCTTAGCCATCTTAATAAATCCCTCCTAACTAAATCATTGCACTTTCCGGATCGATTTTCTTAACAATTGCATTTGCAGTCAAAATGGTAATACAACCCAATACAGACTGTAAGAATGCCGCTGCTGACGCCATACCCGGAGTAGATGTCTTCAATTGCTTAAAGACGAATACATCAATTGTATTTGTAACAGTATACAAGGAGTTGGAATCTCTAGGAACTTGGTAGAACAAACCGAAATCTGAATAGAAGATACGTCCAACACTCATGATAAACATCATGATGATAACTGTTTTCATCAATGGTATTGTAATATGACGCATTTGCTGCCATTTTGTTGCACCGTCGATAACAGCTGCTTCATAATAAGTACTGTCAATACCAGTGATTGTTGCCAAATAAACAACCATGCTATAACCGAGACCTTTCCAAACATTCATAAAAATCAATAGCCCCGGCCAATATTTTTTCTCCATATACCATTGGATAGGAGTTCCTCCAACGCTTTCAATGATGCCATTTACAAATCCTTTATCATAAGATAAAAATGCCCAAACAAGAGCAGCAACAACTACCCAAGATAAGAAATATGGCATAAACATTGCAGTTTGATACACTTTAGCCATTTTTTTGCTATGTAATTGTCCAACCATCAAAGCTGTTGCAACAGGAAGAACAATGCCAAGAATAATAAACACAATATTATACAACAACGTATTGCGTACAATAATAAAAGCATCATTTGAACTGAACAGGAATTCAAAGTTTCTAAATCCAATCCAGTCACTCTTAAATAAACTTTCTAAAAATCCACCGTGAATTTTAAATTCTTTGAAAGCAATGATGATACCGAACATTGGTAAAAAGCAAAATAGCAAATACCATATTACAGTAGGTGTCGCCAGAATGCTTAATTCTGTATCATCTCGAGACCAACGAGGCTTGCGATTCTTATTTTTTTCTGTCATACAATCAATCCTTTCTTAAAAATTATGAATGTTTTGTGAAATTACGATAGTTAAATTATATCTAGAACACACCCAAACCGTCCAGATAAAAAACATTAATTTATAGTATAAAAACGTTAGGTTATAGATTTTTTTTTTTACATTTTGCGAATAAACCTAAAATTTTTATCCTATAATTTTAGAAAAAACGAAAAAAAAATAATCTGTTTTTAAAATATCGGTGTAGATTTTTTACCAAAAATTTGTTAAAATATGAATCAGACATATTTTATTTTTATCACTCACTTTTTCTTACTATTTTGTGAAAAATCCACTATTCGCATAAAAAATCTATCAATCGTCTCATACTAACATCTATGTTAGTAGAAATAAATAAAATGGAGTGAATCAATCATGAATATTCAACAAGAATTTGAACGCTGGAGCCTACTTGCCAATCAAGATCCAGATGTCCAACAAGAACTAAAAAATTTATCCTATCCCGATGATCAAGAAGCAATTGAGGACCGATTTTTCCAAAACTTGGAATTTGGTACAGGAGGGCTCAGGGGTGTCATTGGCGCTGGAACCAATCGCATGAATATCTATACCATCCGCAAAGCTACACAAGGACTTGCCAATTACATACTAGCTGAAAAATTTGAAAATCCATCTGTGGCAATCGCCTATGATAGCCGTATCAAATCAGATGTATTTGCAAAAGAAGCTGCTAAGGTACTTGCAGCAAATGGTATAAAAGTTTACATCTACCAACAACTCATGCCAACCCCTTCTCTTTCTTATGCCGTTAGAGCACAAAATTGTTGCGCTGGTATCTGTGTGACTGCTAGCCACAACCCAGCAAAATACAACGGCTATAAAGTCTATGGTTGCGATGGCTGTCAAATCACCTTAGAAGCTGCTGAAAAAATTCTGTCCTGTATTCAAAAAGTAGATCCATTTGATGATGTTCAAATGATTTCCTTTGAAGATGGACTGGCTCAAAACACCATTCAGTGGACACCAGAAAGCGTGATTGATTCCTTTATCGACGCGGTGGCAGCTTGTCGCTTAACTGACACTCCTTGTGACAATTTAAAATTGGTTTATACCCCATTAAACGGTTCTGGTTTGATGTGTGTCAAACGCATTTTAGACCGAATTGGTGTTACAGATATTACAGTTGTGCCCGAACAAGAACATCCAGACGGCAATTTCCCAACTTGTCCTTATCCAAATCCAGAAATTAAAGAAGCGCTTCAAAAGGGTTTAGAACTCTGTAAAACAATACAGCCAGATTTGTTATTGGCAACCGACCCAGATTGTGACCGTGTTGGTATCGCTGTCCACCATGAAGGAGATTATCAACTATTATCTGGTAACGAAGTAGGAGTCTTGTTGCTCGACTTTATCGCCAAATTAAGAACCAATCTACACACGATGCCCCAAAATCCAGTCGCTGTGAAAACAATTGTCACCACCGAAATGGCACAACGTGTTGCTGACCATTATGGTATCCAACTGCGCAACGTTCTCACCGGTTTTAAATTTATTGGAGAACAAATCGGATTGTTGGAAAAAGATGGAGAAGCTGACCGCTATATCTTTGGATTTGAAGAAAGTTATGGTTATCTTTCTGGAGGCTATGTTCGAGACAAAGATGCTGTCAATGCAAGTATGTTGATTTGTGAAATGGCTTCTTATTATAAACAACAAGGTCTCAATTTGGTACAAGTATTAAATGAACTCTATCAAACCTATGGCTGTTATGTCAATCATCTGGATACCCTTACCTATGAAGGTGTTTCTGGCACCAAGCAAATGAATGATATCATGACTCGATTAAGAACCAATCATCCAACTTCCATTGGAGGTTTAAACGTAGTCGGTGTAATGGATTACCTATCTTCCCAAGGTTGGCTATTGGATGAAAAGAAAACAACAGATTTACCAGTTTCCAATATATTAGAATTTTACTTGCAAGACAACTGTAAAGTGATTATCCGCCCAAGTGGAACCGAACCAAAAATCAAATTGTATTTCTCTGCACAGGCTCCAACAATGGAACAGGCAAATGAAATTGTTCAAAAACTCAGTAAGGATTGCGCAACTTTATTAAATTAGCTTGTCCTAAAACTTGTCAGACAAAGCAAGAATCATGATAGCGAAATTAAAATATCCGTTAGTTATACTAGCGGATATTTATTTTTACCTATCATCAAACTGAAATAGCTTCTAATACAGCCTGCTTAATACTGGATACCCCTACAATATCCAAATCGTCAAGTGCAAGATCTTTGAGTGACTTTAGTGCCTGTTTTGGAACAATGCACCTGCGAAATCCCAGACGCTGCGCTTCCTTTACTCTGGCAGCGATATTGGAAACATTTCGCACTTCACCAGTCAAACCAATTTCCCCAAAGGCAAGCACATCTTTTGCAATTGGTTTATCTCTAAGACTAGAAATCAAAGCAAGTGCAACCGACAAGTCCGCCGCTGGTTCATCTAAACGCAACCCGCCCACAACATTGACATAGGCATCCAATGAAGAAAAAAAGTAACCACAGCGCTTTTCCAATACTGCCAAAATCAATGCCATACGATTATAATCAAATCCAGTTACCGTCCTTCTAGGCATTCCAAAGGCAGTCTTACTGACTAATGCCTGCACCTCTGCAAGCATTGGGCGAGTTCCCTCCATAATACATGCCACACAGGTTCCACAAGCATTTTCTGGACGTCCAGCAAGTAACATCATAGAAGGGTTTACAACCTCTTCTAATCCATTATCCATCATTTCAAACACACCAATTTCATTGGTAGAGCCAAAGCGATTTTTGACAGCACGTAAAATTCGATAACTCTGATTTCTTTCACCCTCAAAATGCAGCACCGCATCCACAATATGTTCCAATACCTTAGGACCTGCAATCGCACCGTCTTTATTGACATGACCTATAATGATAATGGGAATATCTTCGCTTTTCGCAATCCGCAAAAAGGCATTGGTACTCTCTCTAACCTGAATAATACTCCCTGGAGAAGAAGCAATTTTATCAATGCTCATTGTCTGGATAGAATCTATCATAACAATATCAGGACGATTGGCTACAATGGTATTTGCAATAATTTCTACATTTGTATTCGCAAGCAAATACAAATTTTCACTGTTTACCTGTAATCGATTTGCTCTTAATTTAATCTGTCTAATAGACTCCTCTCCAGAGACATATAAAATTTCAAGCGTCTTTCCAAGATATTGACAAATTTGCAACAACAAAGTCGATTTTCCAATACCTGGGTCGCCCCCCAACAGTACCAAACTGCCCTTTACAATTCCCCCACCCAACACGCGGTCAAGTTCATGCACTCCTGTTTTAAAGCGAATCTCATCATCAATATCCACTTGATTGATCTGATAAAACTGTCCTTGTTTTCCCGTTTTATCTACAAGCACTTTTTTTGTAGAAGCAGCAGAAGACATCACTGGTGTTGTCAACTTTTGTTCAAATGTATTCCATTGTCCACAGCCGGGACACCTTCCATACCATTTGGGAGATTCATAAGCACATTCCCGACAAATATAAACATCTTTTGTTTTCAAACTCATTCTTCCTTCTTTAATAGATAATCTTGTAAAAATTCCTCTATTGTTTGATATTGCACAATCGGTTTTTCAAAGCGATCATAGAGTTTTAAATAGTCTCCCATCACTTTATCAAATGCTTTTGCAGAAGCTTTTAAATCATTGGGGTCAAAATATTTCATCAACTTAAAAGGAGGAATATCAAATTGTTCATACATCTCATGATAAAATGCCTGACAAGATGCCATTGTCATAAAGGACAAATAAGTATTTTTGATTTCTACTGCATGATACATCTTATTTCTCCAATTAGAATAGATCTCCTCATAGGTTCCTGTCAAATCTTCAGCAGTGATTGCCTTCTTAAAACAAAAGCTGCTTTTGATTTTTTGCAAAAACAATTTTGCATTTTTTAACACTACAGTTGTAGTGTATTTAATTTCTCCCACACTACAAGCGGAAACAACTGCCGCATAGTCCTTTAAAAAATGCTCTGGAAGCAACTTCATTTTAGAAAGTTCCTCTGGGATTCTCTTGACTCCAAACTTTATATATGATTTATTGATTAGATAAATCATAAATTCAATTGCGTATAAAAAATTCGCACAAGCGAATTTACATTGTGCATAGTTATCGTAAATCATCACATCTGCATAGGATTCACAGGCCTTGTTAAACCAATACTCTGCTTTTTGGCAGTCTTCTGCTGAATATAATTTTTGTAGTTTATCCTTTAATGTTGATCTTAAACTCATATATCTCTGAATCGAACTATCATTATCCACATATACAATGTCCAGATCCAATAACTTTGTCACATATGGATCAAGATACTCTGTCATTCGTTCTATCTGGCTCCAAGGGGTACAATAAATATCAAATCCCACATCATCTAATATAAAACATTTTAAAAGTGGCTTTACTTTTTGGCTATCTGAAATAATTAGTAAATCCAAATCGGATTTTTCATAAAAATCTCCTGTATAAAAGGAACCCGCAACACCGATGATAGAAACAGCTCCTGGGCAATCTCGAAGCATTTTTTCCACCACTGCATCTATGATCTTTTTATTGCGTTCTTCCAACTGCGACTTTATTTGTTCTTTCTTTTTCATTATGAATCCCCCTCGTTTGTCATAGAAGAAAATCACTGCTTCCCGTTATAAAGAGCATAACCTTACGACATTATCATGATAGATAAAACCGATATTACCTAACAAAATATCCATCATCTGAAATGATTTTCTTCTTTTCATCCTGTAAAAAATGTTAGAAATTCTGTCATCAAGTCTCCCAATTTATCAGTTACCCTCTATTATCTATGACAGAAACGATGTTGTAAATTTCTGCTATTGTGTTTGAGAATACTCTGGCATCTTTGCCATTCCCCTGTTATCAGCATTATAATATTCAATAATTCCACAAAAAACAGCGAATGCCGTCTTTTGTTGATACTCTTCATTTGACAACATAGCCCCTTCCTCCTCATTGGACAAAAAACCACATTCCACCAATACAATTGGAACAGTAGCATTTTTTAACAAATAGATGCTATTGGTTCCTTCTTTTATCTGACGCTGATTATCTGGTTGTAAATGATTTACAAAAGATTGTTGGATAAATTGTGCAATCAATGGGCTTTGTGGGTTTTTCACCCCATAAAACATCTGTGCACCATGATATTTTTCTTCACTAAAATGATTTTGATGGATAGAAACACAGATTCCCTGTGGATATTCTTCTATGATTTTTAAGCGGTTTTTGATATCAGAAGTTTTTTGTTGGCTGAGTTTTTCATATTTCTTATCGTGAATCGAAATATCTTCCTCTCTGGTCATTACGGTTTCAAATCCAACACTTTCAAGCATATCTCGCAAAGTCAATGCAATCTTTAAATTAATTTCTTTTTCGACTTCTCCATTTACCCCCACAGCTCCACCATCGGCTCCGCCGTGACCAGCATCTATGACAATTTGACGCGGTGCCGATTTTACAGATGCATTTGCTGGTTGTTCTATCATATGACTTTGATAAACAACCGATATCATATATATCACAGCAAAAACACCAACAATCGCAAATACCAATATCTTTCCTTTTGTAAGCTGTTTTCTCTTTGTATACATACAAGCACACCCTTTCATGAACAAATCGTTGAAATATCCATCTACGATTATTTATATGGGTGTGCTGATTACTTTAGTATTTTTTTATAATAGAACAGGGAACTTTATCGGTCATCTGCCAAATAACAAATAATATATTGTTGTACACACAGATATCTTTTTCATCTATATTCATCTCAATTGTAAACGATGATTTGTTATCAGTCTTAACAGTTAGCTGTTTTTAGAGTTATCTTTCTTTTTATAAATCAATTTATCCATTACAATAATATCATGATAACCCAACAAGTAATTTACTCCCCACACAATTGTTGGAATGATGGTAAATGCACAAGCTGCAATTACTTGTCCCCAACTCACTACAGTTAAATAGGCTGTCTGTACATTTTCAAATGTGTGATCGATGATCCCAATAAAGGCAAAGGCATAGGCATTTAATACTTTATAGAGGACATAAAAATTAGGGAATAACTCTGCTTTTGCCAATAACAATAAAATCGCAAGTAAAAACATTGGAACAGAGGCTAGTAAACCCAATTTAAACCCTCTATAGATATCCTTTTGTTGACGATTAAATTTTACTTTATTTTTATCTTCATTTCCAATCCGCCATGCAGGACCACTAATTAATACAACATAAATCAATAATACAAAGCACCCAATCGCAAATTTATAAAGAATACTATCAAAAATAACAATTAATCCAAATGAAAGTATCACAGATAAAATAACCCCTATGACATGGGTTGTAAATAAGTTAAATGCTAATTTTAGAGCCGATTTTTGCTTCATATTTGAATCCTGCTTTCCTATTTTTTTAAAATTGACCGCCAAAAAATATTTATTTTATTATAACATAAGCCATCATTCATTACATGAAAATTGTCTGAACAATTCCCATTTTTATAGGCAAGTTCGACGGATATCGACAAAAATAGTTCTATTGATTGACCATACCTTCAATCAATAGAACTATTTCAATGTTACAATTATTTTTTGCATGAACGAAGTATAGATTATTCTGCAAAACCAGATTCTACTAATTTTACAAGCCCCTCAACTGCATCATTTTCATCTGAACCATCCGCAATAATTTTAATTGTCGTTCCGCCCACAATACCCAAAGACAATACACCTAATAAACTTTTGGCATTTACTCTGCGTTCTTCTTTTTCTACCCAAACAGAAGATTTATACTCATTTGCCTTTTGGATAAAAAAAGTAGCAGGACGTGCATGTAAACCAACCTGATTTTTGACTTCAACGTCTTTAACGTACATAATTCCATACTCTCCTTAATTTTTAAAAGTATAACTAAAAATAGTGATAAATTCTTTTTAGGTCTACTGTTTTACCTTTTTACTTGACATTTTTTATTATAACACAAAAGAAAATATCGTCAATAATCTATTCTGCTTTTTAGATTATCTGATAATTTCAAACATTTTAAAATAAATCCATTTGTGCATAAACAACATAAAGTTTTCTTAATTTTAAGATAATTTACATATTATCTTTCAACATTATTCTATTTTTCTCCGTTTTTAGCAATATATTCTTCAAATAAATCTATTCTTTTCTGTTTTGTTCTCTCCAAAGATTGTTGTAGCTTCCACTTCTCAATATTGGCATGATGACCAGACAATAAAATCTCTGGAACAGTCCTTTCTTGCCAAACTTCTGGGCGGGTATATTGTGGATATTCTAACAAACCATGGTAATGACTTTCCTGTTCAAAGCATTCAGCATCAGACAATACACCATCACACAGACGAACGATACTATCTGTCAAAACCAATGCAGGTAATTCTCCACCTGTCAACACATAATCTCCAATGGATACCTCTTCATCGACAATCGCTTCTATCACCCGCTCATCGACACCTTCATAATGTCCACATAATAAAATAATGTGATCCATTTGACTGTATGCAATTGACTTTTGTTGTGTCAAAACATTGCCCTGTGGTGACAGATAAATCACATAAGGTTTTTGAGAAAGATTGGATTGATTGCAAACCGCTTGATAACACTGAAAAATAGGCTCTGCCTGCATGACCATTCCTTTTCCGCCGCCATATGGAGCATCGTCCACACGACGGTGTTTATTAAAAGCATAATCCCGAATATTATGACAATACAGCTCTACCAATTGATTTTTTCTAGCGCGCCCAACAATACTTTCATTCAATACCACTTCACACATCTCTGGAAACAATGTCAAAATATCAATTCTCATCTGGTTTATCCCTTATTTCTTCTGCCAAATCAAATAGTCCCTCCAATGGTGTAATTTTCATAATCCCCTGTTCAATATCTGTCTGTATAATCACTTGAGGAATCGCCGGAATTAAGGTTACCTTTCCAAATTCGTCTTCAATATGATAAACATCATTTGCTCCTGTCTGGGTTACATCTACAATCTTTCCATATACCATATCGCCTTGATTTGCATCAATGACTGTCAAACCAATTAAATCCTGTATAAAATAACAGTTTTCTTCCAATTCCACATCATCGCGATTGAGATATAATATTTTATTTCGCTGTGCTTGAGCAGCGTTCATATCTTCAATACCCTTTATCTTCATCACAACCACATTTTTATGCACTCTTGCTGTTTCTATCTTGATTGGTTCCTTTCCCTGATGAAAATAAAGCGTGTCAAATTCTGTTAGAAATTCGCCGCTGTCACACCATGGTTGTACACGAACTTCTCCACGAATTCCATGTGTTGAAACAATTTTTCCAATCTCCAAAAATTGTTTTTTCATAATACAATCCTTTCTTTTTTATCTTTAAGTATGTGATAATATGGGAAAACATTTCTTTTCAGAATCCAAAAAATTAAATTTTTCTCCTTTTACAAATAAGTTATCTTCTTGTAATACCTCTGACATTGTAAATCCTGTTGTATCAAATGGGGTAAATCCCAATACAACTGTTTGGATATCACTGCCAAACTCTGAAATCACACATTCCAAATCTATCACTTTATCTGAAAATAGACCATATAGTATCAAAGTTTTTTCTTTTATTTCAGCTACCACAAATATATCTTGATGGGATGAATAATAAACGCAATCTTTTAAAAATCCTGTTGTGTAAAACATAATCAAGTTTGCATGACCAGCCATTTCAAAACTTCCCTGATAAACACGATTTTCAACTGCCATTTTAAATTTTTTCCGATTCTCTGCTTCTCCCATATAATAAGGTTGGATTGTTCTAGTTGTATCAAATGTTACCTGTTTTTGATAAAAATATTCTGTTTTTCTAAAAAATCCAAACTTAGGATAAAAATTTAATACTTCTTCATTTGCATATAGATAAAATCCATCTATGTTATCTTGATATTCCCTTAATACCTGCTCTATTAAAAATCGACTCAATCCCTGTCTTTGATAGTGTGGATGTGTCATGACGGTACCAAATTGGACAAAGCGTTTTTCCTCTCCATTACAATGAAATTTCATCATACTGGCAGACACATTGGAAACGATTTACTTGGTATTGAGATCCAAAATCGCATAAGGACAATAAAAATCATCCCAATATCCATATTGATACCACTGTTCAAAGTCAAATCCAAAAGTCTGTCGTACCAAATGATGAAAACTTGCACGCAATTTTTCATCATTTTTAAAATTGCAACACAACTGATATCGTTTCTCTAACATTGTTATTCCACCCTATATAAAATAATAAGGAAGTGCAATGATACACTTCCCTAAATTATCACTTAGTCAATTTCGACAGCAATTTTTTGGTCAACCCTACTGGCTCCAGCACGCATAACTGCTCGGATAGCCTTTGCGATTCGCCCTTGTTTTCCAATAACACGTCCCATATCTTCTGGCGCAACATGTAAATGATATACAATTACGCCTTCTTGGTCAGGTTGATCCACCTGTACCATAACAGCTTGTTTATCTTCTACAAGTCCTCTCGCAATTGTCTCTAGTAATTCCTTCATCACAGGTTACCTCTTAACCACTTACTCAGCAATACTAATTTTTAATAATTTTTTTACAGTATCGGTTGGTTGTGCACCATTTGCTATCCATTTTTTTGCTTTTTCCGCATCGACCTTAATAACGGAAGGATCTTTGGTAGGATCGTAATAACCGATTTCCTCGATAAATCTACCATCTCTAGGATATCTAGAATCTGCAACGACAATACGGTAAAAAGGTGCTTTCTTAGCTCCCATACGACGTAATCTAATTTTAACAGCCATTTTTACTGTCACCTCCTGAAAATTTTCATAAAATAATCTATTTTACAACCACCAGTAACAAAACCATTGGTGTAAAAGCAAATATATATTGCCTGCCAACCAGTTATTGAAAACTTCCCATTTTAAAATGGCATCTTGCCGCCCATACCATTTGAGGGCATCAATGGAAATCCTCTGCGGCGTTTTTTCTTACCGCCTTTTCCTGGTGCAAACTGTTTCATCATTTTCTGCATGGTATCAAATTGTTTGAGCAATCGATTGACATCTTCTACCTTCATGCCAGAACCAGCAGCAATTCTGCGCTTGCGACTTGGATTGATGATCTTTGGATTTTCTCGCTCCTGTTTTGTCATAGAAGTAATCAATGCTTCTATCCTTACCAGTTGTTTGTCATCTACTTCTTCATCTTTAATTTTATCGCCAAGACCTGGTATCATGCCCATAATCTGTTTCAATGGTCCCATTTTCTTAATCTGTTGCATCTGTTCTAATAGGTCATTCATATCAAAACTGTTCTGTTTTAACTTCTCAACCAATTGACCAGCAGATTTTTCATCCAAACTGACCTGTGCCTTTTCAATCAGTGTGAGCACATCTCCCATACCCAAGATTCTAGAAGCCATGCGTTCTGGATGAAACGGTTCTAAATCTTCTAATTTTTCTCCAATACCAGCAAATTTAATGGGTTTTCCAGTTACAGTCAATACAGACAATGCTGCACCACCCCTGGTATCGCCATCTAATTTTGTTAAAATAACACCGGTAATATCCAATGCTTCATGAAAGGCTTGTGCCACATTTACCGCATCTTGACCAGTCATAGAATCAACCACCAACAGAATTTCATGGGGCTGCACTTGAGATTTTATATTTTGTAATTCTTCCATCAATGTTTCGTCAATATGCAAACGACCAGCAGTATCCAACAAAACCAAATCGTTTCCGTAATCCTTTGCATGAGCAATTGCCTTTTTGGCAATTTCCACTGGATTTATCTGCCCCATCTCAAACACTGGGACACCTGCTTTTTCTCCCACCACTTTTAATTGGTCAATTGCCGCTGGACGATAAACGTCACAGGCAACCAATAAAGGGCGGCGCCCTTGCGATTTAAAATACTTTGCCAACTTTGCAGAATGCGTTGTTTTACCACTTCCCTGTAATCCACACATCATTACAATACAAGGTGGTTTAGAGGGGAACTGCAAACGTGCAGTTTCTTTTCCCATTAAGTTACAAAGTTCATCATTTACAATTTTAATAACCTGCTGTGCTGGTGTTAAGCTCTCTAACACTTCTACCCCAACAGAACGTTCACTGACTGTTTTTACAAAATCCTTAACAACCTTATAGTTTACATCTGCCTCTAATAATGCCAAACGCACTTCACGCATTGCGACTTTGATATCATCTTCGCTTAGTTTCCCTTTTGATTTTAACTTCTTAAATACCGCGGATAATTTTTCGCTCAATCCTTCAAAAGCCATTCGCAAACCTCCGGTTTCTCATTATTTTCATCATCAATTTGTTGTTGTGCAAGTTGCCGAATCTCTTTTACAATTTCCATCCTAGCTACATCTATCTGAAGATGATTCATTAGTTTTTCAGACAGCACAACAATTTTCGCAAAAACCTGTTGCGTTTTCTGATATTGTGCTAACATTTGCAATTTCTCTTCTAATTCACAAAGAAATTGTTCTCCTCGTTTGATGCTGTCATAAGCTCCCTGTCTTGTAATATGCTCTAGTTGGGAAATCTCTCCCAAGGAAAGGTCTTGATTATAATATAAATCAATTAAATCCCGCTGTTTTTGGGTCAATAGCTGTCCATAAAAATCCAATAATACAGATACTTTTAGATTTTTATCCATAATACAGACCTCCAAAGCAGGAATACTGTAAAGTTATTTTCTTTACAGCAGCTATTATACACAATTCTTTACAAGGTGTCAAGCAATTTTCTTTACAAACTATGGTTTTCTTCATTTTCAGTCAATACCCTTATTTTTACCAAAGATATCCTATCATTTTCAGAGCTTTTCACAACAAAGCAGCCAGCAAAACTGGCTGCTTATAAAATCTCTCTAACTTTCAGAGAATATCACATTTTTTAGAAAATTGATACCGTCACGCTGAAAAGTAATCACATAAAAAGCATATATCTTCTCATCTATCTCTTCATAGTTTACAGTGTATTCATAGCTCTCATATTCTTCTAAATGTTCCTTCAAATATGTATCAAGCTTTGTATCAAAATATTGTTTTTCTTTCTTTGATACCTTTCCAACGCTATGATATCTACAGACCAGAAGCTGAATATCTCCATCACTTTCTACAGTTAAATCAATGATATCATCATTTTTACTTCTTAATTGCATTTTATAACAATTATCTGTTTTTCGTATATGATCTACTTTATAACAGTTTAAATTTTCAATCTTTCCCTCTAAAAAAGTATATACACTTTTTACAATTTCCTCTTCTCCAATATCCACTGTAGCATCTATCTTATTCAAACTCTTGATTGCATATAATCGGGACTGATTATCAAATGTATAAAAAATCCCTTCTTTTTCTTCATAATCATGCAATTTCCTAATGATTGTAGTCCCATCATAAGTGTCCATTTTCATATTAAGCGTACCAAAATAGTTCAGTTTGACATCTGGAAAAATCTGAATATCAGACCACTGTTCATCTATATAATAGTCACCAATTGGAATTCTCTTTGGCGGGGATTCCTCATCTAAAACTTGATTTTGTTCTTCTAATATGAACAATGCGGAAACCCGATTGATATTAGAACATTTTCCTAGGAAACGATAAACACATAGGAAAATAAATACCATAACGATTGCCCCTAAGATCATTAAAAATATCTTTTTATAATTTTCCTTCCAAAATTTTTGCATTGCTATCACCAACTTTCACTGTTTATAAGATTGCAAAAAATTTCTTTACCCTTGTACTTACAGATTTATTTTAAGTGATGATAATTATTTCCACATGTGTTATCCCATCGCTATCTTCAAATGTCGCACTATAAAAAGCACATATTTGTTCATCTATTTTTTCATAGCTTACAGTATATTTATAAGTCTCATCTTCTTTTAAATATCCTTTTAAAAAATCAATAAATTTTGTATCAAAATATTGTTTTTCTTCATTTGACAGTTCTTTACCATCATTATATCTACAGCGCATAGACTGAATATTTCCATCACTTTCTACTTCCAAATCAATGATATCATCAACACTATTCTTTAATTGCATTTCATAACAATCTTCTATTTTTTGTATATTATCTACTTTATAATCTTCTAAGTTTTCTATCTTTCCTTCTAAAAAACTATATATATTTTTTATAATCTCTTCTTCTCCAATATCAACTGTAGCATCTTTTTCATTAAAATTCATGATAGAATAAAACCGAGATTGATTATCCAGTGTATAAAAAACTCCTTCCTTTTCTTCATATCTGTGTAGTTTTTTTATGATTGTATCCCCATCATAAGTATCCATTTCTATATTTTTTGTGCCAAAATAATTTAATCCAATATCTAGACAAAACTGGAAATTAGCCCAACGCTCATCTATATAATGATCACCAACTGGAGCTTTCTTCGGTTCAGACTTATTTCCTGTGGTTACTCTATCCTCTAATAAAGGATCAGAAACCTTATTTTCATCAGAATATTTTTTTAACAGACAATAAACAGATAACAAAACAATTATTATAAATAATATTCCTAATATGGTTAACAGTACCTTTATATGACTTTTAGTAAAAAACTCTCGCAACAGTGTCACCAGCTTTCGTTATTTATTATAAAGCAGCCAGTTTTACTGACTGCTTACAAAATTACAAAAATTTCTTTGCTATTATATATTTAAGCGATGATAATAATTTCTGAATGTGTTATTCCATCATTATCTTCAAAAGTCGTAGTATAAAAAGCACATATTTGTCCATCTATTTTTTCATAGTTTACAGTATATTTATAGGTTTCATTTTCTCTTAAGTGTTCTTTTATATAATCATTAAATTCTGTATTAAAATATTGTTTTTCTTCATCTGACAGTTCTTTACCATCATTATATCTACAGCGCATAGACTGAATATTTCCATCACTTTCTACTTCCAAATCAATGATATCATCAACACTATTCTTTAATTGCATTTCATAACAATCTTCTATTTTTTGTATATTATCTACTTTATAATCTTCTAAGTTTTCTATCTTTCCTTCTAAAAAACTATATATATTTTTTATAATCTCTTCTTCTCCAATATCAACTGTAGCATCTTTTTCATTAAAATTCATGATAGAATAAAACCGAGATTGATTATCCAGTGTATAAAAAACTCCTTCCTTTTCTTCATATCTGTGTAGTTTTTTTATGATTGTATCCCCATCATAAGTATCCATTTCTATATTTTTTGTGCCAAAATAGTTTAACTCAATATCTGAACAAAATTGAATATTATTCCACTGTTCATCTATATAATGTTCTCCAACTGGAGCTTTCTTTATCTTAGATTTATTCTTTAAAACTTGATTTTTATCTCCTAATATCAATATATTACCTTCTAATTGTATAGCATATTCGTCGTCAAATTGTTTATTAGCTTCTTCTTTTGCAACCTCAACACTATAACCATCATTGAGAAACCCAAAAAACATTTCTCCATAAAATTCTCCTCTAGCGATATCATCCTTAAATCCTATTACCGTTTTACATCCTCTACTTTGTAACATACTCGCCAAACTATGCCCAGTACTATCTGCCCTTGCGCTTTTACAAATTGGCATATATACCAATTTCACATTAGAAAGTTGTCCTGGCAAATAATCATCTAAACTCTTATTATAATTATCAGTAATATTTTTAGAGGCATATAAATACTTTTCACTACTTGTACCATATTGAGAACAAACTAAAAGTCCTGGAGATCCATGACCATGAAGTACCACCAATTCGTTATATGGCAATTGTTCGTAAATCATTCTAGGATAATTGGGATAATATGATGGTGCATCATAAAATGTTGTAGTTTTTCCCAATCCTCCTCTCATATGCTTTATTGTTTCCACTATTGCAATTTTGTTGCTAGAACCATCAATAAGATCATTGGCAGTTAAAACATACATAGCCGTATTTGCAGCGCTTTTAGGAGGGTTTGGATTAATACAAACACCATGGGAATCAAACATATAAGAAACCCCTGCAATGGTTTTATTTCCTGTTACCAAAGCGCCATCTGTACCATAGTAATACCATTTTTCTCCTGTTGTTTTTAGCCAATAGTCCATTACCATCGCACCTTCAGGATATAAAGTAGATTTCACTGGTGCCAAATAGTACCATTTGCCATCTTTGGGATAGTAAAAATCACCTGTCACCATATATCCTTGTCCATCAAAGTAATACCAGTATCCATCGATTACTTCCCATTTATTGGCAGGATAACTTTTATTTGTATACTCAAACCACCATTTTCCATTGGCTCCTTTTTTCCATGCACCATCTGTCGGGGTGCTCAACAGAGGCATGATTCCCATAGAAGGCCAATACTCTGACTGGTCATCTTCTGATACAAAGACGCTGCTTCCCGCTTCAAATAATCGGTTATAAATTTCTTGCGTTTCTGTCACTTCAATTTGTTCTGCCATCATACTTGAAGAAGAAGATAATAGCATTGCTGAAACCAATGCGCAACTGATAAATGTTTTGAATTTCTTTTTTTGTTTCATAATAAAGTCTTCCAGGTTGCTTATGAATACTATGAAATAGCTGATATACTGATCAGCGAAAATGAATCATAAAAGAAATGTTTTTTATTTATTTTATGATATCATTATTATAACTAATAAAACAAATTAATTCAATTATTTTTTTATATTTTTTCCAAAATGTCATATATTGTTTTTATTTTTTCATCTTTAAAAAAAATTATTAAAACTCAATCAACACAACTTTTTACTTTTGCAACAATGGTCCTATCATAAAAATTTTTGAATGACGCTTATCTTCTTTATCAAATAGCACTTCAAAACAGGCATAAACCTCTTCTTTTATCCTTTCATAAGCCAATCCCACAACCTGATAACTTGTAAAGCTCTGTTGCTGTTTATATTTTTCCAAAGCCACTTCCAACTGTTGTTTAAAATACAATTCCTGCTCTGGAGAGAGCAATCCAACATCATTATAAAAACAATATAAAGACTTCACCATTCCATTTGTATATAAATAAATCCAAATCTCATCTCGGTTGCTATTTTTTAGAATCACTTTATAATTTTTATCGATATCATTTTCTCTTTCTGCCTGAACCATCCAATAAGAAGATATATTTTTTACCTTTCCCTCCAAAAACCGATAGGATTCTTGTACAATCTCACTTTGCCCAATATCTTGTTGTTGATCTGCTTTATCACAATGATACTGATAATAATAAATCCGTTCTTTTTCATCAAAAATATAGGCATCTGCATATTCTGTTTCATATCTATGCCTTGTGATAATTGCCACTGTATCACTGTTATAAACCTGCCACTCCTCCTTACAACTTCCAATATAATAAAGTGTTTGATGATCAAATTCTTTGATGGTTTCTCTAGTGGGATTTATAATCCAATCATCTTTTCCCATCTGTGTATTGGGATTTTTACAAACTCCATATATATCAAAAAAATAACGAACACCATCAATCATCATCGTTTCAACCGCCAACATACCATTTATATCATAGTAGTACCAATTTCCTGTATCTCTTGAATGCACCCACTCATTGATTACCTTAGAACCCTCTGGATATCTATCATTGGAAATCTGCGTCAAGTAATACCATTTTCTAACCTTTTCATCATAAAAATCACCGGTTAGCATATAGCCTTGTTCATCAAAATAAAACCAAAATGGACCAATCTGTTCCCATTGACTGGTGGGATAACTTTTATCAATATATTGAAACTTCCATTTTTTATTGGAGTCTAATTTCCATTTTCCTCTATCCGAAGCAATTAATTGATTTTTTTTCGGTTCTGGGGGTGCACAATGGATTGCTGTCACTGCTGAGCCGGATAGGAATTTTGAAGACGATAAAGATTGTCCCACTACTACTTTTTTAATGATTAATTTTTGATTCATAAAAACACTTCCGTTCTTTTTAATAGTTGCAGATATCATGAAAATGATTTATTTTTATTTTATCATATTATTACATAAATATCTATTTTATGGACAAAAAACAAGACAGTAGTTCCATAATTTCATGAAACTACTGTCTTGTCTTTTATGCAATCAGTATTATTTTACCAGATTATACTCTTACATCTAAAAGTCGACCTGGTTCAACTGGTGGCGCAGACTGCTGAATCATATCGATCATTTGCTGCGCTGCAACTTCTTGTGCTTCCATACCTTCTTTTAACATAGAAATAGATACTGCTTGCATTAAGCTTCCAGCATGATAATTCATGCTTGCTGCTGCAATTGAACTTAAATCCATTGTCATCACCTTCCTTTACTGATTTCATTATATGCCATTCTATGAAAAAAATCAAGAAAAAATTAAGACAAATAAAATATCATTGACTTTCCATTTAGGTCTGATATGATAGAAATAACAATCAGAAAGGATGAATTTCAATGAAATACAATTTTGATGAAGTAATCAATCGAAAAAACACCAATTGTATCAAATATGATTCTATCAAAACATCTGGAAAACCCGAAAATATAATTCCTCTTTGGGTTGCTGATATGGATTTTAAATCTCCTCCTGCGGTTAGTGAAGCGCTAATCAAAATAAGTCAACATGGTATCTTTGGATACAGTCATATCGATGATACTTATTTTAAAGCTGTTTTTCAATGGTATCATACTCGCTTCGGATGGGATATTCAAAGGGAGTGGCTTATCAATACACCTGGAGTAGTTCATGCTTTGGCAACTGCCGTTCGTGCATTTACCAAAAAGGGAGAAAGCGTTCTGATACAAACTCCAGTTTATCCCCCCTTTTATACCTCTATCACTGAAAACCACCGAATACTTGTTACAAATCAGCTCATCTATCAAAATGGAACCTATCAAATTGATTTTGATGACTTTGAACAGCAAATCAAGCAACATCAAGTAAAACTCTTTATCTTATGCAGCCCACATAATCCAATTGGACGCGTTTGGACCAAGCAAGAACTTACAAAAATGATAGAAATCTGTCAAAAATATCATGTTTTGATCATTTCAGATGAAATACATTCTGATTTTGTCTATCAAAAAGGTACTCATCATATCCTAGCTTCTTTGAATCCCATCATTGAGCAAAATTGTATTATCTGTACTGCTCCTAGTAAAACATTTAATTTAGCAGGTCTACAGATTTCCAATATTCTCATACCCAATCCAAAAATACGTGAAAAATTTTTGACTGTTCTTTCCGCCAATCATACTGGTGACCCAAATTTATTTGGTTTAACCGCTTGTCAAGCTGCTTATGAACATGGTGCAGAATGGTTGGACCAACTTCTTATTTATCTGTCTGAGAATATTTGCTATGTCAGGGACTTTTTAAAAAAGCAAATTCCTCAAATTCAATTCATCCAACCACAGGGAACCTATTTACTTTGGCTGGATTGTACTGCATTGCCAATTGCACCAGAACAATTAGAAGATTTTTTCATTCATCAAGCAGGTCTATGGTTAAACGATGGCACTATGTTTGGAGAAAATGCAAAAGGCTTTCAACGTGTCAATATTGCTTGCCCTAGAAGTATTCTAGAACAAGCTATGCATCAATTAAAATTGGCAGTAGACAGATTATACTAATCATATTACCAAGTACTTTCTATCTCATGGAATCAAAAATTCTATTAAATATCTTTTATATTTTTTGTGAGTGTTTTTCTGATCAAAGTATTTATTAAGTAAAATTTTATCAATTTTTTTATCTATAGTTGAATTTAAATTTATTCTATGATACTATATAAATATAGTATCAAACAAAGGTGGATAAAGCAAATGAGAATATCTACAAAAGGGCGTTATGCACTGCGTTTAATGATTGATTTGGCATTGAACTGCCATGGAAATTATATTCCATTAAAAGAAGTTGCGAACCGTCAGAATATATCAGATAAATACTTAGAGCAAATTGTTATTCAACTAAACAAAGCTGGATATGTCAAAAGTATACGTGGTGCACAAGGTGGCTACTCACTTGCAAAAAAACCGATTGAATATACTGTTGGAGATATTTTACGATTGATGGAAGGTAGCCTTGCTCCAGTTTCTTGTTTAGTAGAAGATGCAACACCATGCCCTCGTATGAAAGAATGTAATACAATTTCTATGTGGAGAAAACTCAAGCAAGCAATTGAAGAAGTTGTTGATAGTTATACTTTAGAAGATTTAATTCAACAACAAAACGAAATGGAAAGCCATAACTTTTTAGAGTCTAAAATCAATTTAGAATTGGTTCCATAAACCATAGTTCTTTTCACTGTCAATCATTTCATTGAAAGATCCACAATCAAAAAAATGGCTGCAAAATTGCAATATTTTGCAGCCATTTACATATTAACTCATTAAACACATCTCTTATACAAAGGAGAAAATACTATGAAAATGCTCAATTTTGGTTCTGTGAATTTAGATTATGTCTATCATCTCAACCATTTTGTCCAACCTGGAGAAACCATTTTATCACACCAACGGGAAACAAACTGTGGTGGAAAAGGACTCAACCAGTCCATCGCCCTAGCAAAGACAGGGCTTTTGGTCTATCATGCTGGAATATCTGGTTATGATGGCGCATTGCTACGAGAATATTTACAACAAAATCATGTAGACATTACTTTTTTAAAAGAAATCCCCGAACTCAGCGGTCATACAATCATCCAGGTAACACCTCAGGGTGAAAATTGTATCATTTTATATCCCGGTGCAAATGCAAAAGTAGATCATTCTCATATCGATTTTGTGCTATCTCATTTTGAAAAAGGAGATATTTGCCTGATTCAAAATGAAATTTCTTGTATTGATTATTTAATCAAACAAGCATCCAAAAAAGAATTAACCATTGTCTTCAATCCTTCTCCCTATACGCCAGAATTATCCACCTATCCATTAAATAAAGTCTCTTATCTCATCTTAAATGAAATTGAAGGCGAACAAATTACAGGACAATCTTCCTCTGCTCAAATATTATCTACACTTCAACAACAATACCCACAATTAAAAATCATTCTCACTCTAGGAGAATCTGGCGCAATTTATCAGGATTCCTGCCAACAGATAAAACAACCCATTTTTTCCACAAATACGGTGGATACCACCGCAGCTGGAGACACCTTTACAGGCTATTTTATCTATTCGATCCAAAAAGGACTTTCCCCGAAAGATGGGCTCATTTTGGCAAGTGCTGCCGCCGCAATTGCAGTCTCTCGTTCTGGCGCCGCTTGTTCAATTCCTTCACTAAAAGAAGTAAATTGCTTTTTAGAAAATCAAAAAACCTGCTAAAATAGCAGGTTTTTTATTTATCACTATTGGAATAAACTAATTAATACGCCGGCAGCAACACCAGAACCAATAACACCAGCAACGTTTGGACCCATAGCATGCATCAATAAGAAGTTTGTTGGATTCTCTTTCGCACCAACCTTCTGAGATACACGAGCAGCCATAGGAACAGCAGATACACCAGCGGAACCGATCAATGGGTTTACTTTACCCTTGGTAACAACATACATCAACTTACCAAATAATACGCCAGTCGCTGTACCAACACAGAATGCAGCTAGACCTAAGAAGATAATACCGAGGGTTTGAGCTGTTAAAAATCTTTCAGCAGATGCAGTTGCACCAACGGTTGTGCCCAAAAAGATTGTAATGATATTCATCAATTCGTTTTGAGCTGTCTTTACCAATCTGTCTACAACACCGCTTTCTTTAAATAGATTTCCTAACATCAACATACCAACCAAAGGAGTTGCAGAAGGAACCAACAGACATACGACCAAAGTTACAATAACTGGGAATACAATTTTTTCTGTTCTGGAAACTGGACGAAGTTGTTCCATCACAACAGCACGTTCTTTTTTGGTTGTCAATAATTTCATAATTGGAGGCTGAATAACAGGAACCAATGCCATATAAGAGTAAGCTGCAACAGCAATAGGACCTAATAAATGTGGCGCCAATTTACCAGTTGTATAAATCGCAGTAGGACCATCTGCACCGCCGATAATACCGATAGAAGCTGCTTCTTTGCTGGTAAAGCCCAACAAAATTGCACCAACAAAGGTAATGAAGATACCAATCTGAGCAGCAGCGCCCAACAAGAATGATTTTGGATTGGCAATCAATGGACCAAAGTCAGTCATACAACCAATACCTAAGAAAATCAATGGTGGGTAAATACCAAGTTTAACGCCTTGATACAAATAATAAAGCAAACCGCCATTTGCATATTGTTGAGAGTTTGTATTGATAAAGAATTCATATACAGAACCATCTGCTCCTGCTAATGCCACCGTCTGAAAATGCGTTCCGTCATGGGGCATTGCGGAAAGCGGTTCCAATACCATCTTAGGATAATCCATGACACCGCCCAGTGGAATATTTACCAATAACATACCAAATGCAATTGGCAACAGCAATAAAGGTTCATATTGTTTTACAATTGCCAGATACATCAAAATACAAGCAATTGCAATCATAATCACATTTTTCCATCCTTCATCTTGGAAAAACGCGACAAAGCCAGATTTTAAAAACAAATCGCTAAGGCCTTTGGCAAACGTTTCAAACATAGAAAACTATTCCTTTCCTCTTGAGTGAACTACCCATTGCTAAAAAGCAACAGATTTCCTGCTTCATCGACCTCGAAATCTACTGTCTCCACAGGCGTAAATTCGGGCAGAACCTGCCCTATCGATTGATTTAGACACCCTCTAACGCACATGAGAGATGTTCTAACATACTAGTATAAACCACAAACACAATTGTTTTATGGTTAAAATGGTCTTGTGTTTTCGGAAATACCAGCCATATTCCAAGCATTGCGAGATTCACGAACTCGTTTAATACTTTTGATAACAAATGGCTTTGCTTCTCCTTGAGAAGATATTACACAAGAAATAGCCGCAGTAATCGCTGCGACGACATCATCTGAAATACCATCTGTTTTAGGTGCTGAAACCGGCTTTGCTTTTGCAAGCGTTTTCGTAGGGGGTGCAGCTGGCTTTACTTCTGATTTACTTTCGGTTTGGGTATTTTTTTTTGAATCATTGATTGATTGAAATATTTTTCCCATCACCTGTACAATGACAATCAAAATAATCAATGCGATAAACACGACAACGACACCAGTAATTACAACCGACAGCATTTCGCCCACATTCATGTCCATGTTACCTATCTCCTTTTTATTAAAATTAATACAGTATTCAATCTATGATGCAATACAAGACTTGTACACAATCTATTGACACTATATTCAAAAATTTTACCAATTGTATTATACATGAAATATATCTAAATTTCAATCATTTTTTTTACAAAATATAAAACCCGTTTATTTTCGTTATCTTCTGAACAAACCGCTGTGAAAAACAGGTATCTTTTGGTAAAAATGATAGATTACTTTATTTTTAAAAATTTCTTTCAAATTTTTATTGACGAACATTCCAATTTATAGTAAAATAAAATTGTTCGGGGTGTAGCGCAGCTGGTAGCGTACTTGACTGGGGGTCAAGGGGTCGCGTGTTCAAGTCACGTCACTCCGATTGATTTTAATATTATTGTTATAAATAAAAAAGAGGGGATATCCCCTCTTTTTTATTTATTTTTTATGTTGTCATTTTATAATAGCACTCTTTCAGTGTTTTTTCCCAAATCAGCCCACCTGTGCTGCAAAAGAAGCCATTGCTTGAGAAATTTTGATTTGCTGAGGACAAACTTTCTCACAACTTCTGCAACCAATACAAGCAGCAGGGCGTTTTTCTTCTGGCAATGCCATCAGTGCCATTGGCGCAATAAATCCACCCTTTGTAAAAGTATGTTCATTATAAAGCGCCAATAGACTGGGAATATCCAACTCCTTAGGGCAATGACTAATACAATAACGACAGGTCGTACAAGGAAGTGTGTTGCCCAACATGCCCTCTGCAATCACAAGCAGTGTTTCCATCTCATTTTGAGAAAGTGGTCGGTCAGTTTCAAAGATTTCAATATTTTCCTTTAATTGGTCAAAATTAGACATTCCAGAAAGTGTCACACCAACGCTGGGAATGCTCTGTAAAAAGCGAAATGCCCATGCTGGGATATCTTCATCAGGACGCAACCCTTTTAGCTTTTCTGTAGCTGCTTTTGGCAACTTTGCCAATTTACCGCCGCGCAATGGCTCCATAACCCAGACAGGTATTTTATATTCGTCCAAAAGTTCTATCTTCGCTTTGGCATCTTGAAATGTCCAATCAACATAATTGAGCTGGACCTGACAAAATTCCATAGCGCTACCATAGGCTTCTAAGAAACGCTTCATCACATCATAGCTGCCATGAACAGAAAATCCAAGATGTTTTATGCGACCATTTCTTTTCTGTTCCAAAAGATAAGAGAATATGCCATATTTCTCATCGTCCAAATAAGCACCAATATTCATCTCACATACATTGTGGAAAAGATAGAAATCAAAATAGGTTACCCCACACTTTTGTAATTGTCTTTCAAAAATCTCCTGTACCTTTGGCATATTGGCAAGGTCATAACCAGGAAATTTGTCAGCAAGATAAAAGCATTCACGATCATATCTTTTTAGTGCTTCTCCAATCACAAGCTCTGAATTGCCATTATGATAACCCCATGCAGTATCATAGTAATTAATCCCATGTGCCATCGCATAGTCCACCATTGTTCTAACAGCTTCCCTATCAATCTTACTGTCGTCGCCATCCAACACAGGCAGTCTCATAGCACCCATGCCCAATGCGGAAAGATGTAGGTCTTGAAAATCTTTATAAATCATTTTTGATACTCCTTTGCTTTTTTATTTTATAGATAAGATAATCAAAACAATCAATGTTTTTCACTCTGAGATAATAAATGTAAAAGTCTCTGTCTCCAATCAGAAAGAACATATTTTAACTTAGTATACTTCTACTTTTTATAAAACACAGATACTGCTGACTAGTATTTTCATCACAGCCAGTGTCAAGCGGATTCTAACCAAAAACACTTTGCCTATCCGATGTCTTTTGTATAGTCTCACTTTCTTATATCTTCATGATAAGATAAAAATTGTAAAATAGCAAATGCTTTATTTCTATACCATGTTATGCTTGAACAGAATAATATACGATTTCTGGAAGATATTGAAATAGAAATTCGGGCATTGCTGTATCATCTCTATTTCTTGCCGTCAAAACGGTCTTAAAAAACACCGTTTGGAGCAACAACTTCTCGGATTTGCCTTTGATTATTTTTTAGCAGGGAATTAGAATAAAAAATATCAAATTTTCGGCTCAATCGCAAAATCGCTGCTCAATGGACTAAAAAGCAGATGATACTTCCGTCTAAAATCAAGCAGACTATCCCACTATATCATATTAAAAACTGCCTATCTCCATTGGAAATAGACAGTTTTCATAATTATAAAAGGGCTTAGATTATTTTACTAACATCAATAAAATACTTTATAATCTTAGTTGTAACCATATAAGGCAAATTTTTATCCTCCTTTTCAGAAAAACGCGCCTATTGCTCATTTTAAAAATTTTAGCAAAGATTCACATTTATTCTTCCACTTCATCTTCCAATTTCATTAGCAAAGAGGTTCTTTCTTCTGTCAATTCTTCTACACTACGCAAAGTACGATTAATTGCTCTCGTACGTCTACCAACAATTTCGGCGAGTGTTTTATCAGCAGTCTGAAGCTGTTTTTGAGCTTTATCAAGCATATCCCCAAATTTAATAAACTCTGACTTCACGGCACGAAGAGTATCCCATACTTCTTGTGACCGTTGCTCAATTGCAAGTGTCTTAAAACCCATTTGCAGAGATGAAAGAAAAGCAGAAAGAGTAGCCGCACCAACTATTGTAATCTTATATTTATCACGGAGTTCTTCAAATAATGCTGCGTTTTGAACAACTTCTGCATATAATCCTTCCGTCGGCAAAAACATCAACGCAAAATCTGTCGTCTTAGGGGGAACTATATATTTGTCATAAATCTCTTTTGCAAAAGCACGAATTTTGACCATAAGCGAACGCCTTGCCTCATCAATAGATTGTTTGTCCTCAGCATCCAATAATCTGTTATAATCTTCAATCGGAAACTTACTATCAATGGGCAAAAATAGTGGTACATCGCCATTACCTGGCAGCTTTATAGCAAATTCTACTCGTTTACCGTTTGCAATTTCTACATTCATTTCATATTGATTTGGCGCAAGAATATCAGCGAGTAGCTTTTCAAGACGAACCTCGCCATATGTACCTCGCTCTTTTACATTCGTGAGGGCGTTTTTCAACGATTTTGCGTCAGCAGCGAGAGCTTTCATCTCACCCAATCCTTCACCTACGCTTTCAAGTTGTTTGCTGACTAATTCAAAAGACTGAGAAAGACGCGTTTCAAGCGTTTTTTGCAATTTCTCATCTACTACGCCTTGCATTTGCACAAGCCGTTTTTCATTACTTTCTTGTAATTCTTTCATTTTATTTTCAAGAGTAGTATTAATCTTCTCAATATTCTCAGTGTTGGCACGTTGAACCGAAGAAAGACGACCATCGACCTGCTCACCAAATGTATGAAGTTGATTGTTCTGCTCTTCACGACTCTTTTGTAACGCACTTGTTACTGTTCTTCCAATCTGCTCATTACTTTCAGTACCAACTTTTTGAATAGTTGTCAATTTTGTCTCTATCTGTTGTTGAAATTCAACAAGTTGTCGGTTGATCTCATCACGGTTTGTTGACAATGCATCCTGAATACTCTTCTGGATAACACCAAAACGCTTAAATTGTTCTGTTGTATCACTTGCAATCTGTTTTTGCACACCATTACGTTGTTCCTCAGAGGTGTGTTTCAATAAGGATATTATTTCGCCAATATCAGACTTTTTACGTCCTATAATCTGCAATATAATAAGCACTAAAAGCAGAACAACAATTACAATACCTAAAATCTCTGATAATCCCATTTATCATTTCTCCTATTTGATATTTTTATACTATACTAAATTTAGTTATATATTTATAGTTTTATCTTAAATGGGTATTCAACTGCAAAAAAGAAGATTTTTATTTACTTCTCATCTTTCTGATTTAATTTTTGCATAATACTTTGAAGATAAGCGTCCTGCACTTTCATATAACCCTGATAAGGTAATCTCTGATTGGTCCTGATAGATGTCACTTTATAACTATCAGGATATTTCTTTCTCAATCTATCCATGATCCACAGATACACAAGCAGTCCACAAAGAGCGACAAGACTTATTATAATTCCAGCCTTTAGCCCTGGTGTCTGATAATAAAATACAATTTCATTGTCCCCTGCTGGAGCAAGTACCGCCATAAAACCGACATTAGAGCGGATAATCTCCACAGGTTCTCCATTGACTTTCGCACTCCAACCCTCTTCATATGGGACAGAATAAAATACTAAATTTTCCCGCTCCAACTCAATCTTAGAAGTAAAACCTTGACTGTCATAAGTAAAGTCATACCCACTGGATGCATTTCGTTCTAAACAGTTTTGAAAATACTCCTGCTCATTGAATAAGAGGGGCTCTTGTACTGGAAGAGTGGGTAAAATATCAGAAAAGCGCTCTATATCTTCATCAGATAGACACATCGCTTTCATCAACAATTTATCTCGGTTGCTCTCTGCATAGGTTTCATATTCTGTTACACTGATAGCGTAATCATAGGTAAAACCCATTGGTACAAAGTACTGATTTTCATATATTTGATAATTATTTTGTACACCGATACTCTCAAACCCAGGCAAATAGGGTTGCTCTTGTTCACTTGTACGACACAATAAATATTTTACACTAGTCAATCCTCGCAAAGCATAAACGCTGGTTTCTGGACGAGAGGCGACATTTCTTTCTACGCCAATACTCTGATAGAATTCCATAATAGAAGGCGGCACCACCGAATGAAAACACTGAATGGTTGGAAGTCCCCAATACATTGGCATATTGTCTAGTGCTTTATCTTCATCTACACGATAAAATTCATTTTGTTCCAAATCCAAGGTATTGTGAAGCCCTTCATCTACAATCAATTCATAAATATCACTACTTGAATTGCTTTTTCCACTGCCAATTATGGTAATCGAATAGATGACAATCATCAGACACAACATACTCATTGTTCTGCGCATAAATACTTTGGAATTGCGCAGATAATAATTTAAAACTGTTACACAAAGCAATGAAATGACTGCAATTACAATATATCCCCAGAATCGCTCTGGATATGGAGGAATAGAAAACCATTTAAGTACTTCTTCGCTGCTGTCATTTTCCTTTACCTTAGATGGAAGAATCCCAATTAAGGAAAAAGCAGCAATACAAATCCCAGAGACTTTTATTCCAAAAGACAAATCGATTTCTTCATCTTCCAATACCAAACAGGTTGCCAATGCCATCATCAACGTTGGCATATAAAACCAACGCGCATAATAACTGGAATTAAATGCATAAAAAGCACTGTTTAAAATAGGAACCATTGCCATTAGCCCACTGAGTAACAACAATCGTTTTAACCAATGCCCCTTTTTACTCTTTAAAAACACAATGACACCAGTCATACCAAACAATGGCAAGTACGCCGATACAGAAGACCATTTCGCATTGGAATCGGGAAAGAAATTGGGTCTTGCTGGAATATCTGGCGGAAAGAATAAACTCTGCAAAATGAGCCCATATCTTTGTTCATTGCGATACATCAACATATCCATACCAGTATAAAAATTGCTGATGCGATTATTTTGCGTAATCGCTAAAATGGAAGGCAATAATAAACAGGAAGATAACAATAAACCAATAACAGCCTCCAAAGCCAATATCAAAAATTTGATGGGTGTAATTTTAAAATCCTTTGAGAAACACCGCAGTATAAAATAAATAATAACAAAAACAACCTGTCCAACAAAAAAGAAATAATTCACTGTTGCTGCCAAAAACACAGTTAGAGCAAACCACCCACGTCTGTTGTTGACCACACTTTCTTCCAATGCCACCAATAACAGTGGAAATACGATAACTGCTTCATGAAAATGGTTAAAAAAGATATTGTAAATATTAAATCCACAAAAGGCATACATCATGGCGCCCAACATCGCAAAATGATTGGTAGCAGTAAATCGTTTGATGAATGCAAAACCAGTTACTCCTGCACAAGCAGTCTTTAAAATCAATAAGGGAGCCATCAAAAATGGAACAAACTCGGTTGGAAATAACAACGTCAACCAAAAAAATGGACTTCCCAACAGATAAAATGAATAAGAGCCAATAAAGTTAGCGCCTAAATCTGTGTTCCAATTCCAAAAAATATTTCCATCTTTTATCGCTTGATTTGCCAATTTATAAAATGGGATCTGCTGTACATTAAAATCACCATAGTATAAAAAATATCCCTTATCCAAAATCAAAAAAGGCAAAAATATGACTGCCCCTATGATTAGACAAAGTACAAATACCTTTGTATAATCATTTACAATATGAACATTCCATCTTTTCCCTTTTATCAACGACATAAAACACTTCCTCTCTAACATATCGTTTCTATCATTCTATCACAATAGAATCTATTTCGATACCATTGACAAAATACAATCTCAACAGAAAGATCTCCCACAAATTGCAATTTTAACAGTACATTCAGATGTTTCATTGGTATTTCCAAAATATAGATAAAATTATTATAACATAACAATCAAAAAATAGATAGTAAATTTCAAAAATCAAATAATTCCATCATCTATTTTTAAGTAAAATCACATAAATAGAAAACATATCTATAAGCATAAAAAGTAACATTGATCTCTCTATTATCAAATATTCTCGATTTCATTCCTATAAAGTTTCAAATCATACCCTTGAAAGACCGATTGCAGATATGTTATAATATGGTTCAGTTTATAAAAGGCAACATTGCTGTGATGAATATTTGTCAATACAGGCACAAAATAACTTTTTGTCGTCCGGTTTTTTCCTGATAGATTTATGACTTTATTTTGTATATTGCTTTAACTGGAGGTTTTGTTTTGAAAAGCTCTATCAAAAAATTTGAAAAGACGCTTGTCTTTCTATTAAAAGCCCTGTTGTTTTTATGTTTATTCGCATTATTTTTCTTGTTATTCTCCATTGAAAACTGGCAACTTCTAAGTCTTTCCAGAACAGCAGGTGTCACCATGGTAACATTCGTTGTATTAGAAATTAGCTTGATGTCCGTTTATGGAGGATATGCAATCGGAAAACAAAAAAGCAAACCCATTATGCACAATATGGTATTGGCCACTGTTATCACAGATTTGGTCACACATCTTCAACTCAGTATTATGAATACCAACCAACAAAATGGATTAACCTTTAAATTTGCTGATCCTCAGATGTTGATTGTATGCATTATTTTACAGATTGTTGTGATTATCCTGTTCACTTATGGAGGAAACTATCTTTATTTTAAACTCAATCCTCCAGAAAATTGTTGTATCATCACTTCTTCTCAGTTTAGTTTAGATACCATTCTGCCCAAAATACAAAAATACCGCAGGCAATATCATATTGTTGACATCATCAATTATCAAGACAAAGAAGTACTAGATTATATTTTAAAGAATGATACTATTTTTTTATATGATATTCCAGTTGTCGACAGAACACATTTGATTGAATTCTGTTATGATAATCTAAAAAATATTTACTACAATCCCGAATTAAATGATGTTGTTGCCATCAATGCTAAAAATATGATACTAGATGATAAAACGATGATATGTTCTTTGGTCAAGGAACTTTCCTTTGAACAGCGCTTTATTAAGAGAACAATGGACATTGTTTTATCCTTAGTCGCACTTATCATTACATTTCCCCTGATGATCGGTTGTGCAATCGCCATCAAATTAGAAGATCACGGACCTGTTATCTTCACCCAAAAAAGGGCAACCAAAGACGGTAAAGTTTTTCAAGTTTATAAATTTAGAACGATGAAGGTTCATGATGAATCCATTCCACAATCTTCAGCTACAGAACATGATGACCGCATTACAAAAGTTGGTGCACAACTCAGGCGATTTCGCGTCGATGAACTTCCTCAAATTTTTAATATCCTAAAGGGAGAAATGAGCATTGTTGGTCCCCGTCCAGAAATGCTTGAAAACGTCTACCGATATACAGAAGAACTTCCAGAATTCCGTTATCGATTGCGGGTAAAAGCTGGATTGACTGGACTTGCACAAATTGTTGGAAAATACAATACTCCTCCCAAAGACAAATTGGTTTTGGATTTAATGTACATTGAAAAATATAGTATTTGGCAAGATGTGAAATTGATTTTTCAGACATTATTGGTATTTTTAAAATCTGGTGACAGCACAGAGGGCTTTACAGAGCCCAATATTGTTAAATTTCAAAAACACGATTCCAAAAATAAAGCGCAAAAATAATATTCAATCATGGATATATCGGATAAAAAACTTGGTGGTTTACCTCCAAGTAATTGATATCAATCTGATTTTTATAACAAGGGAGGAAGTATTATGGTAGTACAAAAAATAGACAAGTCAACACTTACACAGGCACTAACCATAAGTGCCATCAGTTTTAATTGGAATTTTAATCCACACACGTTTGATGTAGAAGAATCCATACAACAAAAGGAAAACAGTCCCAATTCACCCTCTGAACAATATTGGAAAGAACAGTGGGTTTGCTTAGAAGATGAAAAAGTTATTGGTTGTGTTGGTGCCTTTCCCTATCCTGTATATTTTGACGGTCATGTTGTCAATATGTCTGGAATTGGCGGAGTTTGTACATTGCCAGAATATCGTCGCCAAGGTGTGATTCGCAAATGTTTTGAAACAATCTTTCCCTATATGAAAGACCAAAAACAACTCTTTTCTGTACTTTATCCATTTTATATTGATTATTATCGTCAATTTGGATATGAACTGTTTGGAAAAATCACTACATTTGAAACTCCGTTAAAAGACATTCCAAAAGTCCCTGTTACGGGAACCATCCTTTCTTACACAGAATCAAGATTGAAAGATATCGAACAAATCTACATACAATTTGCTTCTCAGTATAACCTTGCAGTCCAGCGCCGAACAGTTGACTGGAAACGCCTTACCAATCTCAACCCACCTGAACAACAGATTTTCGGTTATGTATACTATGATAATCAAAAAACACCAAAAGGATATGTTTTTTTCCACAAAGAAATTGAGCAAAATGAAGCCATTATGGTTTGTTCTCAGACATTTCGTCCATATGAATTTTGCTTTACAGACCAAGAAAGCTTCTTGCAATTGCTTCAATTTTTGCAAAACTTCCATAACTACTATCAAAAACTGCGTTTTCAAACACCAGAATCAATTGATGTCAGTTATTTGTTTCCAAATGGTATTTCTGAAAAGCATTCTACTCCTGTGATGCTTCGTGCAATTGATGTGGAAGAAATTTTTAAAATTGCCAAATATCAGGGCTCTGGAAAAGCTTTTATTGAGATTCAAGACCAACAAATTCCAGACAATTGCGGCACTTGGGAAGTCTGTTTTGAAAATGGAAGTGCTGTGACAGTCTTACGCCACCAAGATAAACCCGCTGATATTCGCTTGAGCATTGGAGCATTTTCTTCCCTGATTGTGGGAACCCACGACCTTTGTGAAATCGAATATCTCAAGGGGGTAACGTTGTTACAAAATCATTCTGATCTCTCTAAAGTATTTTATCGCAAGAAAAATTGGATAGGAGACTTCTTCTAATTTTTTCCCAATGATATATTATGAAAAAGCAGTAAATCAAAAAAAGATTTACTGCTTTTTAAATTCCTGCTCAACAACCAGTTTTTATGATATGCAACTATTTCATTAACTCATATTTATAGATTCTATTTTTCTAAAGCGCGTTTCCCAATATCAGTGCGATATTGCATTCCATCAAATTGAATTTCCTTGATAGCATGATATGCTTTCTCCAAAGCTTGTTGTAAGGTATCTCCTGTCTGAGTTACACCCAACACACGACCACCGCTGGTTTGAAATACACCATCTTCCAATGCAGTTCCAGCATGGTAAATCACAGCCTGTTCAAGTTGACCATCTTCATCCAAACCATGAATTTCAATCCCCTTTGGATAGGATTGTGGATAACCGCTTGATGCTGCAATCACACAGGCAGCAAAACGATTTTCTTCAAATTCAATGGAAAGTTCTCCCAAACGCTGTTGATTGATCGCTTCAAAAATATCCAATAAATCTGTCTTTAATAAAGGTAATACCACCTGTGTTTCTGGATCTCCAAAACGACAGTTGTACTCAATTACTTTTGGTCCATTTGGAGTAATCATCAAACCAAAAAAGATACAACCTTGAAATGTTCTACCCTCTTGATTCATTGCCTCCATTGTGGGAACAAAAATAGTTTCCATACATTCTTTTGCAACCTCTTTTGTATAATATGGATTGGGGGCAATGGTTCCCATACCACCTGTATTCAGTCCTTTATCTCCGTTCAAGGCGCGCTTGTGGTCCATAGAAGAAATCATGGGTACAATGGTTTTCCCATCGCAAAAGGATAAAACAGATACTTCTGGACCAGTTAAAAATTCCTCTACTACAATTTGATTTCCACTTTCTCCAAACATCTTGTCATTCATAATAGAATTGACCGCATAACATGCCTGGTCGTAATTTTCTGCAATGATAACACCTTTTCCCAATGCCAAGCCGTCCGCCTTAATCACAGTTGGATAGGTATTCTGCTCTAAAATATAAGAAATCGCTTCATCTGCATGAGAAAACACTGCATATTTTGCAGTTGGAATCTGATATTTTTGCATCAAATCTTTAGAAAAGACCTTACTGCCTTCCAAAATAGCAGCTGCTTTATTGGGACCAAAGGTCTTGATTCCCTGTTCATTTAAAGCATCTACCATACCCAATACCAATGGGTCATCTGGAGCAACTACCGCCAAATCAATTTGTCGTTCTACACAGAACTTTACCATCTTGTCAATATCACAAGCACCGATATTGACACATTCTGCATCTTTTGAGATTCCACCATTTCCGGGAGCTGCATAGATGTTAGAAATGCGTTTATTTTGTTTTAATTTTTTAATGATAGCATGTTCACGACCGCCGCCACCAATTACAAGAACTTTCATAAAACACCTCATTAATGATGAAATAGACGAATCCCAGTAAATGCCATTGAAATATGATATTTATTACAGGTTTCAATTACATGGTCATCACGAATAGAGCCACCAGGTTGTGCAATAAATTCAACACCGCTGCGATGTGCTCGTTCAATGTTGTCACCAAATGGGAAAAACGCATCAGAGCCCAATGCTACACCAGATAGTTGAGCCAACCATTCCTTTTTCTCCTCACGGGTCAATGGTTCTGGTTGCTGGGTAAAAGCAAACTGCCAATTTTCCTCTCCAATAACATCTTCATAATCATCAGAAATATAAACATCAATGGTATTATCGCGGTCTGCACGGCGAATATTGTCTTTGAATGGCAAATTCAATACTTTTGGATGCTGACGCAGCCACCAAATATCCGCTTTATTTCCCGCCAAACGAGTACAGTGAATTCTAGATTGCTGACCTGCTCCAATGCCAATCGCTTGTCCATCCTTTGCATAACAGACAGAATTGGACTGTGTATATTTTAAGGTAATCAGAGAAATCACCAAATCACGCTTTGCCTCATCTGTTAGGGTTTGATTTTCTGTTACAATATGGTTTAACATATCGTTGTCAATCTTTAATTCATTGCGACCTTGTTCAAAGGTAATACCATAACAGTCTTTATGCTCTATCTCATTGGGAATATAACTCTCATCTATCTGAATGATATTATAAGAACCTTTGCGTTTTCCCTTTAAAATTTCCAACGCCTCATCTGTATATCCTGGGGCAATCACTCCATCAGATACTTCTCGAAAGATTAATTTTGCAGTTTCTTTATCACAAGTTTCACTCAATGCAATAAAATCCCCATAAGAGGACATACGGTCCGCACCCCTTGCACGCGCATAAGCGGTTGCCAATGGGGAAAGTTCTAAATCATCTACAAAGTAAATTTTTTTAAGCGTCTCACTCATAGGCACTGCTACAGCTGCCCCCGCTGGACTGACATGTTTAAAAGAAGCTGCTGCTGGAAGGTTGGTCGCTGCTTTTAACTCTCTTACCAACTGCCAACTATTAAACGCGTCTAAAAAATTGATATATCCTGGTTTTCCATTCAACACCTTAATGGGGAGCTCTTTTCCATCCTTCATAAAAATACGGGAAGGTTTTTGGTTTGGATTACATCCATATTTTAAAGCAAGTTCATTCGCCACAATCATTTCCTTCTTTCATCTTATTGATTTTTATTGACAATTCTAGTTTCAAAATGACCAGTCTTGAGATCAATAAAGCGCGTAAACAAAGACACTTTATTTTCTGCATTTAAGTTTTGCCATAATTGATCGGTAAACTCATCAATGGAACCAGAAATTTCTACCAATTTTGGCTCTCCACTAAAGGATGGAATTGGATTGCCATCACATTCATAGGTATGGATAAAATGCCCTTCACCTGCCAAAGGTGCTGTATACTCAAAGAAAAAGCGCTGTGCAGAACTTGGGTTATGATTGGCACTTTTTAAAATAGATAACCGATAATCTCCTGTTTTTCGATCTAAAATACCAGAAATACGAGGCGTAAAATTATCTGCATCAGGTTCAAATGTGCGTGTTCTCAGTGCAGCTTCAAAGGAATTTCCAGCCTTTAAAAAGTCATAGATGGTATCTGTTTGGTCCCCATTTGTCACAATGGTCATATCATTGAGTACACGAACTGGATAATAGATAATCAAAGAAGGGTCTATCAATTTTGCAGGGTCAAATGCTTGGGTTTTTAAATGATCTTGTTCTGATACAAAAATGCGATTGCGGCTGTTTTCACTTCTGCCCATAATAAAATAGGCAATCACTGCATGTTTTGCATCGGCATGTTTTCCGATCACAATTCCCCTACCTGGATAAGAATTGTGATTTACTTCTGTATATAAATCAATTTTTTTCATCATCATGCTCCTTACTACTGGTCTATTCTTCTACAATCACATGCCCGTCAACAACTCTTATTTTGTCCTGACAAAATAAAGAAACTGCTTTGGGGAGAATTTTCCATTCCGCCTGTTCCATAATACGTTTTTGCAATATTTCTGGGGTATCTTTATTTTGCACCTCTACCGCCTGTTGTAAAATGATAGGACCTCCATCGCATACTTCTGTTACAAAGTGTACCGTTGCCCCTGACAATTTTACACCCTTTTTTAAAGCAGCTTCATGCACATGCAGTCCATAAAATCCCTTTCCACAAAAGGAAGGAATCAACGCCGGATGTACATTTATCATCTGATTGGGATAAGCGTGACAAACCGTTTCATCTAAGATGGTCATAAATCCAGCATATACCACCAAATCAGCCTGTTCCTGTTGTAAGGCAGTCAACATAGCTTTGCTATAAGACGCAATATCTGGATAATCTTTGCGGTTTAATACGCGTGTTGGAATTTGATTTTGCTCCGCACGTGTTAGCGCATAGACATCTGGCTTAGAAGAGATCACACAAGTAATCTTTCCATTGATAATTTGTCCGTTTTTTTGCGCATCAATTAATGCTTGTAGGTTGGTCCCTCCACCAGAAACCAATACGACAATCTTCTTCATTGGGACATCTCTCCTTTTTTTGCCAACCTATTCAATGATAACTCCTTGGTTATCCTCAATCAGATGTCCAATTACATAGGCATCTTGTCCATTTGCCTGTAATATTTCTAATGTTTTATCCACATCAGCAGGGTCCACACAGACAGTCATGCCCACACCCATATTAAAGGTATTAAACATATCTCTTTCTGGAATATTTCCAACCTTTGCAAGATAATCAAAAATTGGCAATACCTTGATTGCATTGCGGTCTATTTTGGCAGTCAAATGTTCTGGGAAAGAACGAGGTAAATTCTCATAGAAACCACCGCCGGTGATATGTGCAATGGATTTTACAGTTACCTGCTCCAACAGTGCCAAAATGGGTTTTACATAAATTTTTGTTGGAGTCAACAATGTCTCTCCCAAAGACGCTCCGCCAAGTGCTTCTACAGGCGTTTTGATATCTGTATGTTCCACATCAAATACCTTGCGAACCAAGCTAAAGCCATTGGAATGCACACCGCTGGAAGCCAAACCAATCAACATATCTCCTGCCTTTTGTGCATCTGGTTTTAAAATCTTCTCTTTATCCACTACACCAACGCTAAACCCTGCCAAGTCGTATTCTTCCACATCATAAAATCCTGGCATTTCAGCAGTTTCACCACCGCTCAGTGCGCAACCTGCCTGTACACAACCTTCTGCTACACCAGATACAATCTCTGCAATTTTTTCTGGTACATTTTTGCCACATGCAATATAATCCAAAAATACCAATGGTTTTGCGCCACAACAAATGATATCATTGACACACATTGCCACACAATCAATTCCCACTGTATCATGCTTATCCATTAAAAAGGCAATTTTTAGCTTGGTTCCAACCCCATCTGTTCCAGAACAGAGAACTGGCTTTTCAATCCCAGTCAAATCCAATTCAAACAATCCGCCAAATCCTCCAATTGCTCCAATTGCTCCAGATGTCATTGTTCTGGCAACATGTTTTTTCATCAGCTCTACTGCGCGATAACCCGCTGTCACATCAACTCCAGCTTGTTTATAACTCTCACTAAAACTTTTCATAAAGTTCTCCTTTTCCTGACTTATCACAGAATATATTATCCATTTGTCAACGTACTGTGATTGACAGATGTTTTTTAGTCATCTTTTGTCATCATTCCATCTAAACTTATTCTCTACCCGTCCAACAATAAGTGCAGATGTTTTCCGGATCGATTCCAATTGATTGTAATGTGCCTTCCACTGTTTGATATTGTAAGGAAGTGAAATTCAGATGTTCGCAAATTTTATCAATCATTTGCTTATGCTTTTCGGTATGACAATCCGCATATTCCGCAATCAATTCCTGAGAAATTGTCTTTCCCTGCTCCATCTCAGCGATCACCTGACGCGTGATCAAATCCATTTCAGAAGTAGAACGTGAAAAATTGAGATACTTACAGCCATACATAATCGGCGGACAAGCAGAGCGAATATGCACCTGCTTTGCTCCACTTTGATATAAAAATTCAACTGTTTCACGCATCTGTGTACCCCGTACAATGGAATCGTCAATAAATAATAAATTTTTATCCCGAATCAAAGAATCAACTGGAATCAGCTTCATATGCGCAATTAAATTTCTCATGGACTGATTGGTTGGCATAAAACTTCTTGACCAAGTGGGGGTATACTTAATAAACGGTCTTGCAAATGGAATATCCGAATAATTGGCATATCCGATTGCATGTGCTACACCAGAATCTGGCACTCCTGCCACATAATCCAAATCATATTGATTATTGTCATGTTCTGCTAAGATTCTTCCACACTCATAGCGCATTTCCTCTACACCGACACCCTCATAAGAGGAAGTTGGATAACCGTAATAGGTCCATAAAAATGCACAGACCTTTTTCTTCTTCTGCGGCTCGGCAACAATTTCATAGCCATCTGGTGTAATAAAGTCAATTTCTCCTGCTCCAAGTTCGTGTTCATGCTTATAGCCCAGATTCAAATAGGCAAAAGATTCAAAAGAAGCACAATAGCTATCCTCTTTCTTACCGATAATCAATGGGGTTCTTCCCACTTTATCACGGGCTGCATAGATGCCATCTTTTGTCAATATCAATAAGGTCATAGAGCCATCAATCAAGTTTTGTGCATGCTTGATACCCTCTACTAAGGTTTCCTTTTGATTGATCAAAGAAGCCATCAGTTCTGTTGCATTGATTTTATTGCCGCTCATTTCTAAAAAGTGAGAAAAACCATTCTCAAAAGCTTGTTGTAATAACTCTGTTTCATTGTTGATGCGTCCTACCGTCGTAATCGCATAATTGCCCAGATGAGAACGCACAATCAACGGTTGTGGCTCGTTGTCACTAATACAACCAATTCCCATATTGCCCTTCATTTCCTGAATATCTCTTTCAAATTTGGTACGAAATGGAGAGTTTTCAATGTTGTGAATCGCGCGTTCAAAACCCTTTTCAGAATATACTGCCATACCACCTCTGCGCGTTCCTAGATGAGAATGAAAGTCTGTTCCAAAAAATAAATCTGTAATACAATCCTGTTTTGATATAACACCAAAAATACCGCCCAAAAAAACACTTCCTTTTATCAACACTCTTTGATACAAAAACTACTTTGAATTAGATATGGGCAGAAGTTTCTGCCCATATTCACCTGATTATTCACCCAATAGACGCTTCATAATTTCTTTATAAGCATCTTCTTCTCCGCCCATATCTCTGCGAAAACGGTCTTTATCTAATTTTTCTTTTGTCACACTATCCCAAAAACGACAAGTGTCTGGAGAAATTTCATCTGCTAATACAATGGTGCCATCGGATAGTCTTCCATATTCCAATTTAAAATCAATCAATTCAATATTTAAATCTTTTAAATAAGAAGACAACACTTCATTGACCTTTAAAGAATAATTTGCAATGGTATCCAATTCCTCTTTGGTGCACCATTCCATTGCCATAATATGATATTCATTGACCATTGGATCACCCAAAGCATCATCTTTATAACAATATTCCAAAACCGTTTTCTTCATTGGCACGCCTTCTTCCAATCCCAAACGCTTTGACAAAGAACCTGCTGCAATGTTGCGCACAATTACTTCTAGTGGAACAATGGTCACTTTTTTAACAACGGTTTCTCGATCAGAAATTTCCTCTACAAAATGGGTAGGAACCCCATTTTGTTCCAATAATTTCATCAGATGATTGGTCACACGATTGTTGATAATTCCCTTATCGTGTATGGTTCCTTTTTTCGCACCATTTCCAGCAGTTGCATCATCCTTATAATCTACAATCAATACTTCTGGGTCTTGTGTTGTCCAAACTTTTTTTGCTTTTCCTTCATATAACTGATTTACCTTCTGCATAATCTGCTCCTCCTAAAATGATATCTTATTTTCTAATCTTACAAATTAACATTCTGATTGTAATTTTTTGTCCTTTTCTATAACCTCTTGGGTCATTTTCTGTTTCATATCGGCAAGTTTTTGCGTCAATTCCTCATGATAAATTGCCATCATCTGAACTGCCAAAATCGCTGCATTATCTGCCCCATCAATTGCAACAGTGGCGACTGGAATACCCTTTGGCATCTGCACGGTAGAGAGCAAAGCGTCTAAACCATCCAATGTAGAAGCCTTAATTGGAATACCAATCACAGGAAGTGTTGTGTGTGCGGCAAGTACACCAGCAAGATGTGCTGCCTTTCCAGCAGCAGCAATGATAACGCCAAAACCATTTTGTTTTGCCTGAGAAGCAAACTGACAAGCCTGCTCAGGAGTTCTATGGGCAGACATAATATGCGTTTCAACTTCAATCTCAAAATCTTTTAATGTTTGAATCGTGTTTTTCAATACAGGCAAATCGCTGTCGCTTCCCATAATAACTGCTACTTTTTTTGCATTTAGCATAACTCTGTTTCCCTTTCATTTATAAAAATCTATATCAAAATTTTGATATCAAAAATAAGAAAGCTGCGGAAAAATCCCCACAGCTTTATCACATAACATACAAATGTGTGCAACTCGCCCACAAACAGATACAAAAAGGCTTATCAAAATAGCTTCTTTTCTAGACACCCAATATGCACTTTTACAACAAATAGAATTTCTCATGACAATCTCCTTGAAATCTATCCGATTCTAAACCATCCTGCATCTAAAATACATTTCTATTTTACATGATTTTACAATCGAAAGCAATATCTTAAAGTTGAAAATTACCATCTATTTTCTAAAATAAATCAGCGAAATCAACAATCAAAATCATATTATTTTTATTTTATTTGATTTTGTCTATTATATGCTACCTTGCTCGCTTCTTTTTGCGGCGAAATACCGCGCGCAAAATGCGGTTGACATTGATTAAAATCATCTTCATATTGACTATCACCAAGACAAACAACAATACAATTTCAATCATAATCCAATGAGAGACTTCCTGTACCATCACATAACTCTGAAGTGAAATAATCACCAAATTGACCACAAGCAAAGGGACATTCCAATGAATCCGAATCATACGCTGTGTGTGAACTGCCCGAAAAACAAAGATGATAAAATAACTGACAAAGGTAGAAAATCCCGCTCCATTCGCTCCAAATATTGGAATTAATATCAAATTTAATACAACATTTACCACTGCTCCCATAATGGTCGTCAACAAAATCATATTGCTCTTTTTCTCCACCATATAAATGCTGCCCAAAAAAGTCACCAAACACGAAAATATCGTAGACATAATCAACAATGGAATATATCTCCAAGATTCATAAAATGCCCTCGAAGTTAAAATCATGGTCATTATCTTGGAAAATATAATCAAGCCACTGGAAGCTAAAAAAATCAATGTTTGATAAGCATTGCAGATAATGGAAAAAAAACGCTCTTGTTCTCTGGGAGAAGTATTGTCAAAGGCGGAAACCTGCCAAGCGTCCATAAAAATACCAGATATCAATACAATCATCGAAGGCACTTTATAAGCAATTGCATAAAGCCCATTGATATCTCCCCCCAACATTTCATTTACCAAATAGCGGTCGGACACATTGATAATCCACCAAGAAATTGTATTGGGTATCATAGGGACTGCATATTTTACCATTGCCTTTGCGGTAGAACGCCGAATCTTTTCCCACTTCACATACCGATATAAATGATCTACAAAAAACAAAAATAATCCTGTAATGATATCTGAACAAATCGTTGCCATCAAATACCCTGTAACACCCCATTCAAAGACAATCAAAAATAAAATGGTAAAAATCAAAGTAAGCAGCGTACTTAAAAAACCATCTAGTGCAAATAAAGCAATATTCCCCTTCGCACGTACAAATTGATTGCACAACAACTTATACGACGAAACCAATGTAAAGATACAAAGTAAATATGCGTATTGCGAAATTGTCTTATTCAGCGATAAAAACGGGGTCGCTATTACCATAAAAAAAGAACCTACTAACACCACATAAATACCTGTAGAAAAAACATCTTTATTATTGTAATTTTTATCCAGTCCAAAACGAATAATCGAATTGGTAATTCCCAGTGTTACAAATGGAATTAATAAATTGGCTATCTGAATTAACAAATCACCAGTACTAAATTCTGACTTACTCAGTGCATTTGTATAAATTGGAACCAAAATAAAAACCAATATCTTAGAACTAAACGTTCCTATTGTAAATATCAGTGTATTCAATGCTAGGCTTTTATATTTATTCACCGCACAATCTCTCCCCATTTTTATTATATGGTAGCTTCTATCCTTATCAATATCCAGCAAAATAGCAAAAACTTTTCTACTTGCGAGTAAATTTTTCAGAAAAGTCATTTTTTTCCAGATATATTGCTTAAATTTTCCAATGAATATTTGTTAATCTTCAATATCTTATCATACCTGTCAGAAAAAGTCTACTTGAAAATCCTAAATTTCTAAAAAGTCTTTTCTTTTATCTCCCAATGAAATGAATATCTTTATCTTTTCCATATAATTCAATCTATGGTGTTTTCCAATCGGATTTTTAAAATATTTTGTGTATTCTTTCAAAATTAGATTTACTCCATTAATTTCTTCTAGAAAATGATTTGATTCATTGTCAAAATATGTTATAATAAAGAAGTATCGTTTGCCAATTTATTTACAGTTAGGAGTTGATACTATTTCAGGAAAATTAATCGTAATTGATGGTCTAGACGGAAGTGGAAAATCTACACAATCCCAAAGAGTCTATCATGCGCTAAAATCGCAATATTCCAATATCTCTTTATTATCTTATCCGGATTATACACAACCATCATCTACATTGGTTAAAATGTATTTAGATGGGATGTTTTCAGATAATCCCAACGATGTCAATGCCTATGCTGCATCTACTTTCTATGCGGCTGACCGATATGCAAGTTATATGCAGTTTTGGAAAGAACAATACCAAAAAGGTGGGCTGTTTCTTGCAACGCGTTATGTCAGTTCCAATGCCATTCACCAAATGGTAAAACTTCCAAAATCCCAATGGGATTCCTTTTTAAATTGGTTGGAAGACTATGAATATGACAAACTAAAACTACCCCGACCAGATAAAGTCATTTTTTTAAAGATGTCACGTCATGTCGCAAATGAACTTATCTCTGGACGATATCACGGAGACGAATCCAAAAAAGACATTCATGAAAAAAATATGTCCTATCTACAAGCCTGTATGGAATCCGCGGAATATGCTGCAAAGCGTCAAAATTGGTCTGTTATTTCCTGTTGTGATGGGACAAAACCTTATTCTATTGAAAAAATTACCTGTGATATTTTAACACAAATTCAACAAATATTATAATAAATTATCAAGAAAGGATTATGAAAATGGTATATCTATTTTTAGCAAATGGATTTGAAGAAGTGGAAGCACTGACTCCACTCGATTATATGCGCCGCTGTGAAGAGATTCAGGTCAAATCAGTAGCAATCGGCAACGAACTCGCCGTTACAGGCTCTCACCAGATTACAGTGATGGCGGATATACTGATAAAAGATATTGTATTAGAAGATATTCAAATGATTGTATTGCCAGGTGGTATGCCGGGTACACTAAATTTAGAAGCATGTCAGGCATTGCAAAAAATCATCGACTACTGTCATGAAAAACATCTATGGATTGGCGCAATTTGTGCAGCCCCTTCTATTTTAGGACACAAAAATTTACTACAAGGCAAAAAAGCTACTTGTTATACTGGCTTTGAAGAACAATTATTTGGCGCCCAAACTACCAAACAAGCTGTTGTGCAGGACGATCATATCATCACTGCGCGCGGAGCAGGGGTCGCAAATCAATTTGCTTTTGAACTGATCTCAGCGCTGTGTGGCAAACAGCGCGCCCAATTATTGAAAGCTGGAGTTTTATGGGAATAACAGATATCCGTCTTTATAAAAAACAACTTCGTAGCAAATATCGCCAATTGAGAACCAGTATGACTCCCCAAGAAAAACGCCAAAAAGACGATCGGATATTTCAACAAATTATCTCTTCTCGCTATTTCCAACAAGCCCAAACAATATTTTGCTTTGTATCTACAAAGATTGAAATTGACACACATCGTTTGATTGTTTATGCACTGCGTCATGGAAAACAAGTCGCAGTTCCGAAATGTTTAAATGACAAAGGTATCATGCAATTTTTTTATATCTGTTCTATGCAGGATTTGGAAATTGGAAAGTTTTCTTTATTAGAGCCCAATCCTAGTATCTGTAAAAAAGTATCAGATTATCAAAATTCTATCTGCATTGTTCCTGGATTTTCATTTGATCCACACGGTTTTCGCTTGGGTTATGGAAAAGGATACTACGACCGATTTTTATCAAAATATCCATTTACAAAAATTGGTATCTGCTACAACAACTGTGTCGCTCCTAAATTGCCACACGGTCGTTATGATGTCCCTGTCAATTATTTATTTACCGAAAAATATATTAAAAAAATACAATCCCCTGCTTAGATTGTAATTTTTCACTATTTCTTATCAATATAAGATGACAAAAATCGCTCAACTATTTATGACTATACTATCTAGACTTTGATAACCTCTCTTTGTGAACAGTTGGGAAATTCAAAACATTTCCATCTCAAAAAGATACATGGGAGCTGTTCACATTGAAAAATTCCAACGGAGGAAATACAATGGATGACAAGCAACTACCACAGCCTGATATACCTGAAAAACCAAAATTTGAACTCAAAATCAATGAGCAAGTATATGAAGAATTTGGAGATGTCTCCCCAGAAGTAGAAGCTCAAATGATTCAAGCCGCTCAACAGCAAAAGCAGTTATCTGAACAAGAATTGATGACGCAACAAACTATGGTTTTAGATACCAATATTGCAGAGGACGATGACCAACAACCTCCTCCCCAAAAAAAGTTTCGCGCGTTGGGTATTATTATTCGCGTTATCATTGCAGGCATTGTACTTGGAACCTGTGCCGCACTCTCTACCTTGATCATCAATGTTTCTGGGGATGTATTTGGACTAAACGAATCAGAACAAATCAAAGAAATTTCTGTTGAACGAGGCAGCTCTATTACCGATATTGCAAACCTCTTAAAAAGTGAAGGAATCATTGAATATCCAGACGCCTTTCGGCTCTATATCAAATATCGTTCTCCCAATGTTTCTTTTAGCTTTGGGAAATTTCAACTGCATCCTGCTATGGCATATGATGACTTAATTCAAGAATTACAAAAGCCACAAACAGCAAAATTGACCTTTAAAGAAGGACAAAATATCTATGAATATGCACAGATACTTCAAGATGCTGGCATCTGTGATAAGGAAGATTTTTTAAATGCACTCAATCAAGATTATCCAGAATATGACTTCTTACCAACACTTGATATGATTTCTTCTTCTAGAGTCTATCGTTTAGAAGGTTTCCTATTTCCTGACACCTATGAATTTTTCTTAGACGAACAACCGCAAACAGTGGTTAAAACTTTTTTAAACAACTTTAAAGCCAAATACAGCGACGAAATGATTATCCAAACGCAAAACTTACAGGTATCTGTTGATTTTATTGTAAACTTAGCGGCAATTATTCAAGCGGAAGCCCCGATTTTAGAAGAAATGAAAAATGTTTCTTCTGTTTATTGGAATCGCTATCGCAATCCCGAAGAATATCCAAAAATGGAATCCGACCCCACTGCAAAATATGCCAATCAGTTTTTACAATCCCATGGTGTTTCTCAAACAGCTGTGGAAGCATACAATACCTATTTAACACCTGGTCTGCCTCCTGGGGCAATTAACAACCCAGGACTGGAAGCGATACAAGCCGCTTTATGGCCATCTAAAACCAATTATTACTTTTTCTGTACCAATCTGGATACACTAGATTTTTATTATGCAAAAACTTATGAACAACATCAAAAGAATCTACTGACTGCTGGATTGACAGAAAATAACACAACACAACCAGAATCTTAAAAAAATATCCGGCAAATACTTGCCGGAGTTTTTTTCACAATTTCAAATCACACTTAGAAAGGACAATTTATCTATGATAAAACCAGAAGTTTTGGCGCCTGTTGGAGATTATGAACGCTTTTTAACCGCAATCCAATATGGTGCTGACGCTGTCTACCTTGCAGGAAAAGAATTTGGTATGCGCGCCGCCCCCAGTAATTTTGATGAACAACAATTAAAACAAGCTGTTGACTATGCTCATGCTCAGGGTGTAAAACTCTATATTACCTGCAACACCTTACCTAGAAATGAAGAAATCGAACATTTTCCAGAATATATTCAGTATCTAGATAGCATCGGAGTAGATGCCTGTATCGCCAACGATATTGGCATATTTTCCTTGATTCGCAAGTATGCCCCCAATATGGAAATTCACATTTCCACCCAAACGGGAATTGTCAATTATCAAACTGCCAACGCATTTTATGAAATGGGAGCAAGACGCGTGGTACTGGCAAGAGAACTTTCCTTAGAAGAAATCAAAGAAATTCGCTCAAAAATACCACAAGACATGGAAATTGAGGTATTTGTACACGGTGCTATGTGTATGTCTGTTTCTGGGCGCTGTTTGCTCTCCAATTACATCGTCAATCGAGATGCCAATCGCGGTGAATGCGCGCAACCTTGCCGATGGGGATATTATTTGATGGAAGAAAAACGCCCAGGTGAATATTATCCTATCTTTGAAGATGAAAAGGGTTCTTATATTCTCAATGCAAAAGACTTATGTATGATTGATTATATTGACCAACTGGTAGACGCAGGAGTCACCAGCTTAAAAATTGAAGGAAGAGCAAAATCCTCCTATTATGTCGCTGTTGTTACCAATGCCTATCGGTGTGCTGTCGATGAATATTTACAAAATCCCAAACAATTTCAACTTTCAAAGTGGATTCACGATGAAGTATATAAGGTCAGTCATCGACGTTATTCTACTGGCTTTTATTTTGGAACACCAGATCAATATTATGAAAATGGCGGTTACTTAAGAGAATATGATGTTGTTGCAGTGATAGACGATTATTCTGATGGATACCTGCATTGTACACAAAAAAACAAGTTTTATGTCGGTGATGAAGTGGAAATTCTGGCACCAAAACAAAAACCCATCGTTATGACAATTGACACAATATTAGATGAAAATAACAACTCATTGGAAAACACCTGTCACCCTCATATGAAATTCAAATTAAAGTCCCATCAAGCATTTGAAAACGGTTGTTTTATCCGCAAAGCGCGAAAAGACTCTACAAACAGTGAAATCACTCAATCATAGACAAATCAAAACCTGTTGAACGCTTTTTTAAGTGCTCAACAGGTTTTTACGATAACTGGGACATCACTTGCAATCACATTTTTATTGAGCAAATGTTGTCTCCACAATTTTTTTCTGTTTTAAAGTTTGTTTTGCATCAATTACCCTTTGATTTAGGCTTCCTCTAAACAATAAATTTAAGTCTCGCTGTTGCAATATAAAAGGACCATCTACAATCATATCTGCCAGTCCAATCAATTCTAAAATTTCAGGTTGATCCTCTCCCATTTTTAATAGCGTTTCCATCTGATAACCTGTATAGATAATTAAATTCTTTCCCAAATGGATAACTTTCTTTGCCAGTTCTATCAATGGCTTTACTTGACAAAACGGCTCTCCTCCACTAAAGGTAACTCCACTTAACAAAGGATTTTTCTCAACTTCTGATACAATTTTATCAATCTCGCAATCATATCCTCCAAAAGGATCATGGCTTTCAGGATTGTGGCAACCTTCACAATGATGTGGACAACCTTGTGTAAATACAACAAATCGAAACCCTGGACCATCCACAATTGATTCTCTGACAATGCCCGCTATTCTAACGGTTGTTGACAAGCTGATTTCCCCCTTAAAAAACCCCGAACATGGTTAAGATGTTCTGGGGTTTTTGAGCTCTATACTAAATAATTTCGCTACAACCACAAACAGAATGCTTTACGCGGTCTTTTTCTTCTGCACGTTTTCCATTGTTAAAACTGTCCACAGTACCTACCAAATATCCTGTCACTCTTCTAATTCTTTCAAAGCCAATGCCTTCTCCTACCATTGCCATATGTTCGCTATTTTTTGTACATTTTAATTCTTGCATGTTCATGATTGAAATCTCCCTTAATTATTTTATTCTCTTTTCGGAAAAGTTTTCCCGATGTATAAAGTTCAAACAATATAGAATCAAATGGAAGTTACTGCGTTACTACCGGCTTTCCATCTTTATCAAGCAATGGTGTAAAACCTCCTGCATATCCATCCTTGTGAAACACATAATTGATACCTGTTTCAGTATCCACCCAAATTTCTACTACATGAATTGTTCCTTGGCTATATATTTTTTTAAAACGCTCCATAAATTTATTCCTCCTGTCAATTTCAATTGATATATTATAATAAGACCATACTCTTTGCAATCTATATTTATCATCTCATTTTAAACAGGTACACCATTCCGAAAAGAGAGTTATTTTATGATAAAGTGGATGTGTTATCCATTACCAAAAGCCAATGGACCTTACAAGAAAATTGGTATTGCTGTCCAACTGTCATCGCGTAGTCCTTATCCTTATAAGTCATCTTAACTTGATTGTATCAGATATCATAGTCTACCACATTGCTTTTCTATTCTATCTATTGAAACCATGTGATTTTTAAACTTATGTCTTACATGGTGATTAAATATCTCGGTCATAAAAATGAGGCATTCCAGGATATTTTTTGCGCAATTCCCGCAATTTTTCCAAAGGAACAGATTCCCCTTCATGTCTACCACAACGAGGGCAAACATCATTGATAATACCTGTATATCCACAAACTGGATCGCGGTCTACTGGGTGATTGATGGAACCATATCCAATGCCAGATTCCTTCATACAGCGTATAATGGACTCAAATGCCTGTAAATTATTGGTGGTATCTCCATCCAATTCCACATAGGAGATATGTCCTCCATTGGTCAAACTGTGATATGGCGCTTCCAATTTAATCTTTTCAAATGCTGAAATGGAATAATAAACTGGTATATGAAAAGAATTGGTATAGTATTCACGGTCTGTAACGCCGTCAATCACTCCAAACTTTTTCCTATCAATTCGGACAAAGCGACCGGACAAACCTTCTGCCGGTGTTGCAATCAGTGAGAAATTCAAGCCGGTTTTTTGGCAAGTTTGGTCCATCTTCTTTCTCATAAAACCGATAATATCCAGACCCAAATTTTGCGCTTCTTTACTCTCTCCATGATGAACACCAATTAAGGCTTTTAAGCATTCTGCAAGTCCAATAAAACCAATGGTCAATGTTCCATGTTTTAATACTTCGCCAACTTCATCTTCCATACTCAATTGATCAGAATCAATCCAAACACCTTGACCCATTAAAAATGGATAATTTTTCACTCGTTTTTTGGATTGAATTTTAAATCGTTCTAAAAGCTGTTCAATTACCAAATCCATTCTTGCATCCAACTGTTCAAAGAAAAATTCTAAACTTCCATGCGCCTTGATTGCCAATCTTGGAAGATTAATGGAAGTATAACTCAGATTTCCTCTCCCTGTCACAATCTCTTTTGTTGGGTCAAAGTGATTGCCTGCCACTCTGGTACGACATCCCATATAAGCAATCTCTGTTTCAGGTTTATTTGGTTGATAATATTGTAGATTAAATGGTGCATCAATAAAGGAATAATTTGGGAATAGACGTTTTGCTGATACCCTCATAGACAACTTAAATAAGTCATAATTGGGATCTTCTGGATTGTAATTGATACCCTCTTTTAGTTTAAAAATTTGAATTGGAAAGATAGGTGTCTCTCCATTTCCCAAACCTGCTTCGGTTGCCAACAGCACTTTCTCTATTACCAGTCTTCCTTCTGGAGAAGTATCCAATCCATAATTCAAAGAGCTAAATGGTATTTGCGCCCCTGCACGAGAATGCATGGTATTTAAGTTGTGTATCAGCGCTTCCATAGCTTGATAGGTCGCACGGTCTGTCTCTGCAAACGCATATTTCTCACTCATCTCTTGAATCTTGTGGGCAGTTTTCTCATCCATCCATTTTGTCAAAAACGCAAATTCTTTTTCACGATAGCCATTATCTCCCGCCAACACCGGATATAAACCAGATTCCTGTTGAATCTCCTCCATCATGTCATTTACCTTTTGTTTTACATCAGAAACATCTGTTAAAAAATCCAAAGCTTTTATCAAATTATCGCGGTATTTATGGCGATATGTTTTCACAACACCCTTTGCCATAGCATATTCAAAATTAGGGATACTTTGCCCTCCATGCTGATCGTTTTGATTGGATTGAATCACAATACATGCCAATGCTGAATACGTTTGAATATCATTGGGCTCACGCAAAAAACCATGTCCAGTAGAAAACCCATTTTCCAATAATTTATCTAAATCAATTTGACAGCAAGTGGTTGTTAATGTCAGAAAATCCAAATCATGAATGTGAATATCTCCTTCTAAATGTGCCTTTGAAAATTTAGGGTCAAGCACAAACATCTCATAAAATTGTTTTGCACCTTCTGAACCATATTTTAACATGGTTCCCATTGCAGTATCACCGTTGATATTGGCATTTTCTCTTTTTATATCGCTGTCTTTGGCATCCATAAAGGTCAATTCTTCATATATCTTCATCAAACGGGTATTCATATCCCGCACTCTAGTTCTATCTGCGCGATATAGGATATATTCCTTTGCTGTTCTAGCATTGCCATTTTCAATCAACATTTTCTCGACAATATCTTGAATTTGTTCTACTGTTGGTGTTTCATCTTTACCAAAATGCTTGTTGATATAATCTATTACCATATCAGTCACATGGACGGACTCACAATAATCTGTGCCACCCAACGCTTGTGCAGCACCATATATTGCATTGGTTATCTTTTCCCGGTTAAAATCAGTTTTTCTGCCATCCCGTTTTAAAATTTTTTGAACCATCCTCTGACTCTCCTTAATTGAATGTAACAACAATTTTTCTTATTTGCCGGCTTTAAGAATTTTTCTTTGATAACTTAACAAAAATACAGTTTTTATTAAATTATACATCTTGTTGTATTTTAAACGATATTAATTACTATATATTGTGCCTAATCATTGTATGATAAATTCCAAAAAAAGTCAAGTAGAACAAATTGAGATTGTTATAAAAAACACTAAATTAGTATACGTATATAGATAAAAATGCCTCTTTATTTTTTAAAACTATTCCATAATTTATAACATAAAAAACCACTTGCAAAATGATGTCAATACTCATCTAGCAATAAATCTAATTTAAAAGCAGAGATAGAATTGTACATAAGTACGATTTTCCAAAAAACTGCACAAAATTTTATGTCGAAAAAACGCGGGGTTTTATTTTAGATTTTCATAGAAAAATAGCTAGAATTCATAATATTCTGTATTTCTTTATTAATTTTAAGAAACTATTTTTCTTCATTTCAATATCATGGAAAAGTATTTTTTTACCAAAATTTTTATGTTTTTTTCTGATTTTGACATTTACTGTTAAAACAACCAACTATTTATCGGATAACTAAATTTTATGAACTTTTATTCAAATTCCCTGTCCTCTTGATAAAAATCACATAAAGTTGCACAGGCATCTATAAAAACACCTTCTGATTTTTGAAAGAAAAACATTTGATCTGTCTTCTCATCCCAGCAGGCAACGATTTTTTTAGGGTGTTTTAACAGCTTTTGAACATCTAAGCCATTTTCCTGAATCATCTTTCTAATATCTGCATCTATTTTTATCATTGCTTCCTCTTTACTAAGTGAAGCATATTTTTGTATATTGCAACGGTATACCATATCATGATAACAAAATGCATATTCCATCAAATGCCAAATCATAAACAATAAAAAATTATCAAAGTCTTTACCAATCAACTCCCACTCTTCAAAGCCCCCATCATCTGTATTGATAAAAACAGGAGGACTATCCAACAACAGATCATCTTTACGAATCCCCATATGCCATACACCCTGATTCTCTACCCAAAAAGCCAAGTACTTCTGTGATTCTTGCACTGGTTCTTCCTCTGGAAACGCCCAAAAAACATCTTTTGGTTCCATCAATTCATGCAAACACTCATTGATACTAAGTTTTCCATATGTTAAATAATAATCCCTCAATTTTTTGGGAAAGCGAATACCCATTTTTTCTTCTGCTTGTTTTATTTCCTTTTCAGAATAACCCTTTTTATTATCATGATACAATTTATTCAATATTTCATAAACAGATAAGCAATACATTATGATACCTTCTTCTTTATCATAGAGCAGTCAACTTTGTTGGCACTCTATAGCATTATAAATCTTTATATAATAAAAAACTGTTGTAAATTTTACAACAGTTTTTTTATTTATTTTCGTTAGATTAGGCTTGGATAGCAGATACAACGCCAGAACCAACTGTACGTCCACCTTCACGAATCGCAAAACGCAAACCTTCTTCAATAGCGATAGGAGTAATCAATTCAACTTTGATTGTTACGTTATCGCCAGGCATAGCCATTTCAGTTCCTTCTGGTAATTCAATTACACCAGTAACGTCAGTAGTTCTGAAGAAGAACTGTGGTCTATAGTTATTAAAGAAAGGAGTATGACGTCCACCTTCATCTTTTTTCAATACATAAATTTGACCTTCAAATTTAGTATGTGGGTGAATGGTTCCTGGTTTAGCCAATACTTGACCACGTTTGATGTCAGTTCTCTGAACACCACGCAACAAAGCACCGATGTTGTCGCCTGCTTCAGCATAGTCAAGAATTTTACGGAACATTTCAATACCAGTAACAACAGTTTTTGCTCTTTCTTCAGTTAAACCTAAGATTTCAACTTCGTCACTAGTCTTTAATTGACCTCTTTCAACTCTACCAGTTGCAACAGTACCACGACCAGTAATGGTGAATACGTCTTCTACAGGCATTAAGAAAGGTAAGTCAGCTTTTCTTTCTGGAGTTGGAATATATTCGTCAACAGCAGCCATCAAATCTAAGATTGGTTTGTAAGCTGCATCAGATAAATCATCTGGAGCTTCTAATGCTTTTAAAGCAGAACCAGAAATGATAGGAGTATCATCACCTGGGAATTCGTATTCATTTAATAATTCACGAATTTCCATTTCTACTAATTCTAACAATTCTTCATCGTCAACTTGGTCAGCTTTATTCATAAATACAACGATGTAAGGAACGCCTACCTGACGAGACAACAAGATATGTTCACGAGTCTGTGGCATAGGACCATCAGCAGCAGATACAACCAAGATTGCACCGTCCATCTGAGCAGCACCAGTGATCATGTTTTTAACATAGTCAGCATGACCTGGGCAGTCAACGTGAGCATAGTGACGATTTTCAGTTTCATATTCAACGTGAGCAGTATTAATTGTAATACCACGTTCTCTTTCTTCTGGAGCAGAGTCAATATTTGCGTAATCTTTGTATTCAGCCATGCCTTGCAAACCTAAAGTTTTTGTAATAGCAGCTGTTAAAGTAGTTTTACCATGGTCAACGTGGCCGATTGTACCAATGTTAACATGTGGCTTATTTCTTTCAAATTTAGCTTTTGCCATTTGAAATATCCTCCCTTATTTTTTTCTATTGAATAATTATGTTGATTCGCTTTGTCCAGCCCAATTGAGTGGACTGAACAAATCAAAAAATCATTTATCTATATCATACCAATTCTTTGCCAAAAAAACAAGTCTTTTTTAGAGCAAATTAAGAAATATTTGTAAAATTCATCTTATTTGCTTCGAGAGCTCATAATTTTTTCAGAAATTGATTTTGGAACCTGCATATAATGGCTTGGTTCCATTGTATACTGTCCACGACCTTGTGTCTTAGAACGCAAATCATTGGAATAACCAAACATATCAGATAGTGGAACAAATGCATTGATTTGTTGTGCACCAATTCTTGCTTCCATACCCTGAATTTGTCCACGACGAGAGTTGATATCGCCGATAACATCGCCCATATATTCTTCTGGAACGATAACGGTTACCTTCATAATTGGCTCTAAAATGACAGGATTTCCCTTTCTCATTGCTTCTTTAAATGCCTGAGAACCAGCAATTTTAAATGCCATTTCAGAAGAGTCAACTTCATGGAAAGAACCATCATATAGTTCTACCTTGATATCAACTACTGGATAGCCTGCTAAAATACCAGCTTGCATTGCACCCTGAATACCAGCATCAACTGCAGGAATGTATTCTTTTGGAATCGCACCACCCACAATTGCATTTTTAAATTCATATCCAGCACCAGATTCATTTGGTTCCACACGAAGTTTAACATGACCGTATTGACCTTTACCACCAGATTGTCTAGCGTATTTGTGGTCAACTTCAGCGCCTTGCGTCATTGTTTCCTTATAAGCAACCTGCGGAGCACCAACGTTTGCCTCTACTTTAAATTCACGAAGTAGACGGTCAACAATGATATCCAAGTGAAGCTCACCCATACCAGAAATAATGGTTTGTCCAGTTTCTTCATTTGTATAGGTTTTAAAGGTTGGATCTTCCTCTGCCAATTTTGCCAAAGCAATACCCATTTTTTCTTGACCAGCTTTGGTCTTTGGTTCGATTGCCAAAGAAATTACTGGTTCTGGGAATTCCATGGATTCTAAAATAATTGGATGTTTTGGATCACACAAAGTATCTCCAGTTGTGGTATTTTTCAAACCAACTGCTGCTGCAATATCACCTGCATAACAAGTATCAATGTCTTTTCGGTGATTTGCGTGCATCTGTAAGATACGTCCAATTCTTTCATTGTTATCTTTGTTGGCATTGTATACAGAAGTACCAGCAACAACGTTACCGGAATATACACGGAAAAAGCAAAGTTTACCAACAAATGGGTCTGTTGCAATTTTAAATGCCAAAGCTGCCATTGGTTCTGTATCAGAAGATGGTCTTGATTCCTCTGCTCCAGTTTCTGGGTTGACACCCTTGATATCGTCAACATCGGTTGGAGCTGGCATATAATCGATAACTGCGTCCAACAACTTTTGAACACCTTTATTTTTATAAGAAGTTCCACACACAACAGGAACAATTTCATTGGCAATGGTGCCTTTACGAATTGCTGCTTTAATCTCTGGTATGGTAATTTCTTCGCCTTCCAGATATTTCATCATCAATTCTTCATCTTGTTCTGCAACAGCTTCTAACAAAGCAGTGCGGTATTCTTCTGCTTTTTCTTTCATATCATCTGGGATTTGTGTGACTTCCATCTCTTTACCCAGATCATCTTTATAAATAACTGCGTTCATTTCTACTAGGTCAATGATACCGCAGAATGTTTCTTCAGCACCAATTGGCAGTTGAATTGGAACAGCATTACATTTTAAACGGTCATGCATCATAGATACTACATTGTAAAAATCAGCACCCATAATGTCCATCTTGTTGACATAAGCCATTCTTGGAACACGGTAGTCATTTGCTTGACGCCAAACCGTTTCAGACTGTGGCTCAACGCCACCTTTTGCACAAAAAACAGTAACAGAGCCATCTAAAACTCTCAAAGAGCGCTGTACTTCAACTGTAAAATCCACGTGTCCAGGAGTGTCAATAATATTAATTCTATGGCCATTCCAGTGGGCAGTTGTAGCAGCAGAAGTAATGGTAATACCTCTTTCTTGCTCTTGTGCCATCCAGTCCATTGTAGCAGCACCATCATGAGTTTCACCGATTTTACGATTTACACCCGTATAAAACAGAATACGTTCTGTTGTAGTGGTTTTACCTGCGTCAATGTGGGCCATTATACCAATATTACGAGTTAGGTCAAGTGATACATCTCTTGGCATAATACCTCTCCTTATAGTAATCTTGCAGGGTATAGCAAATCGCTAAACCCCGCAATTATAAAAATATTTCGATTGATTGTACTCTTGGTCAAATTACCATCTGTAATGAGCAAATGCTTTGTTAGCCTCAGCCATTTTATGAGTATCTTCGCGTTTTTTGCAAGCTCCTCCAGTGCCGTTCATTGCATCTAAAATCTCGCCTGCCAAACGTTCTTTCATTGTTTTTTCACCGCGATTGCGCGCATATGCAGTCAACCATCTCAAACCTAAGGTCTGTTTTCTTTCTGCACGCACTTCCATTGGAACCTGATAAGTCGCACCACCTACACGGCGAGCTTTTACCTCTAACAATGGCATAATGTTTTCCATTGCTTCATCAAAAGCCTCCAAAGGATCTTTTCCACTCTTTTCAGCGACAATATTAAATGCTCCATAAACAATCTTTTGAGCAACACCTTTTTTACCATCTAACATCACACTGTTAATCAGACGAGTAACTAAGGTGGAATTGTAAAGCGGATCGCTTAAAACTTCACGTTTTGCAATCTTACCTCTTCTTGGCATTTCGCTTCCCTCCTTCACATAATGAATTCATCGGTACTCGAAAGCAATCTTTACTCCCGTTTGCCATCAGCAGGTAACATTTAATCTATCTTTAAATGCCTTCTACAGATAGGCCAAACTACGTTAGGGGATAAGACTACTTAGCAGCACCAGCTTTTGGACGTTTTGCACCGTATTTAGAACGGGATTGGTTTCTCTTATTTACACCTTGTGTATCCAATGTACCACGAATAATGTGATAACGGCAACCTGGCAAGTCTTTAATACGACCACCACGAATCAGCACAACGCTGTGCTCTTGTAAGTTATGTCCCACACCTGGGATATAAGCGGTTACTTCATAACCATTGCTTAACTTAACACGGGCAACTTTACGAAGCGCAGAATTTGGTTTTTTCGGTGTCATCGTTCTAACCGCTGTACAAACACCACGTTTTTGTGGAGCTGACTGATCAGTTGGAACCTTTTTCATAGAGTTATAACCTTTTTGCAATGCAGGAGCAGTTGATTTCTTTTCAGAAACAGCTCTTCCTTTGCGAACTAGCTGGTTAAATGTAGGCATATCGCACCTCCTCGTTAGTTTTTTCAATTTTTAACATAATATGCACAGGGCAATGAAAACCCCGACTTTATTAATCTATCACGCTTTTTAGGCTTTGTCAAGCAAAAAGATTTAGAAATTACGATATTTGTCCAAGTTTTGACATTTTGTTGAAAATGAATCATAAATCAAGTTTGTATTTGTGAAAAATCTGCTTTTAGGGCTTCGTACCTCAAAACCGTTTTATCCCAAATGGGGTGTTTCTTCTAACGCAATGGTATCCACGGATTTTCCTTCTGTTTCAAAGACCAAAATGGTATTTTCTCCTGACTTTAATAAAGGAGCGGGAATATACAAGCGCTTTTGTGGTCCCTTTTCCCAATAACGACCCAAATGAAATCCGTTGATCAATACGATTCCCTTTCCCCAACCAGTCATATCCAAAAAGGTATCAGCAGGTGTATCAATTGTCAAGAAAAAGCGATAAAAAGCGGGTTTTCCCTGTTGATATCCCTTTGAAAAATCCAACTTGTCCAAATTGTCCATTGCAAGAGGATATATTTTAAAACCATTTTGATAATGACCATTGAAAAATACACCGCCGTCAATGCCCTTGCGCTGGTACTCTAACAGTTGACCATAATTGACACGACCCAAATTTTCCACCAGAATATCCATGGTGATTTCACCAGCTTGTGCTGATAAATCCAAATTCATCTCCTCTAGTAGTTCTCTATCCATCAATGTAGCAACTGCGTTTTGATTGGCATAGACAATGGCACGATCATTTGCCTTTACCAATTTGAATCTCTCCAACATACGCCCTTTTCCAATTTGGGTTCGATAAAGGATATAACCATAGTTCTGTCCCAATCGCTCCATCGACATCGGATAAGCACTTTCTGTCATCTGACTAATCTCATCTAACACTTCAAACAGTCCCACTTTGTCCCTAACCGCAACCGTTCCATAGGCTCTTCTCTGAATTTGTGTTGTAAAGTCCACCTTTGGAATTTCTCGATATTTTGCGATAACCTGCTGAAAAGCTCGATATTTGGGTGTCATTTGCCCGTCCTCGGTCAACAGTGCATCATAATCATAAGAGGTGACATCTGGAGTCAACTTATCATAATAGTTGGCACCATTCATAAAGCCAAAATTGGTTCCCCCATGAAACATATAGATATTCACATTTCCCAACCGCAACATATCTTCAAAATCCGCCACACAGCTCTCTATTTGGGTGGTATTGTGCTTTTCACATCCCCAATGGTCAAACCAACCAATCCAAAATTCCATACACATCAGTGGTCCGCCTTTGATATAGTGTTTTAACACTTCAAATTGTTCGATTGTTTTAGAACCAAAATTTCCAGTTGGAAACACATCATCTATGGTGCCGTTTTTCATCAAATCTCCCCAGGGTCCATCGGAAGTCACCAATGGAACAACAACACCGTTTTCCTTCATCATCGCTTTTAAATCATTTAGATACTGTTTATCGCTTCCATAAGAACCATATTCATTTTCAACCTGCATTAAAATAATTGGTCCACCATAATTGATCTGTAATGGGGTTAAAATCTCAAATAATGTCCGATAATAAGCGGATACGGCATCCAAATATGGCTGATTGTAAACGCGCAAGCGTATCCCGTCCTTTTCCATCAACCAGGCAGGTAAGCCACCCCATTCCCATTCTGCACAGATATAAGGAGATGGACGTACAATGACATATAACCCCAACTGCTGGGCAAGTTGTAAAAAGTGTTTTAAATCCAACCTACCAGAAAAGTCAAACTGCCCTTCCTTTGCTTCATGCAAATTCCAGGCAACGTAAGTCTCTACTGTATTACAGCCCATTGCTTTGAGTTTTTCCAATCTGTCCCTCCAATATTCAGGTACTACCCGAAAATAATGAATGCTTCCTGAAATGATCTGAAATGGTTCCCCATTTAGATAAAACTGGTCTTTGATTTCAAAAACACCTTTTTTCATAAATTTTCCTCCTGCTCTGATATTGTTATCTGATTGTCTTTCGATCAGTTTTTCAACTTCATATTACATCAACGGTGCAAAAACCCTTAAAATAGAGCCTATCATTCTGCGATAAAAAGGTGTTTTTCGACATGTTTCTAACGTAATTTGCTCACATACTTCCAATGTTTTCTCATAGTCGTGTTTCATATCTTGTAAACAGCTTGTTTGATACATCCAAACACCACATTCAAAATGCAGATATAAGCTGCGATAGTCTAAATTGATGCTTCCAACCACACCATAAATATCATCTACCAAAAAGGTCTTTGCATGGATAAATCCAGGTGTGTATTCATAAATTTTTACGCCACATTCAATCAAATTATCATAGTAAGCGCGCGTTACTGCATGAACAAACCATTTATCTGCCACATGAGGTGTTACAATTCTAACATCGATTCCCGCCTTTGCTGCAATACACAATGCGGTTACCATTTCATTGTCAATGATCAAATAAGGTGTATTGATATAAATATATTTTTTTGCTTTGTTGATCAAATTCAAATATACTGTTTCACCTACTGGCTCATGATCAAGTGGGCTATCTGTAAAGGGCTGAATATAACCATCATATGTCGTTGACTGAGAGGGTAAATCTTTGGAATAAAATTTATCAACATCTTCGTCGATATTGCGAAGATAGTCCCACATGGACAAAAACATAACAGTAAAACTGCAAACCGCTTCTCCCTTTATCATAATCGCAGTGTCCTTCCAATGCCCGTGTTTTGGATACGCATTGATATACTCATCTGCCAGATTAATACCACCAGTAAAGGCAGTATGACCATCAATTACCACAATCTTTCTATGATCGCGGTTGTTAAGCCTAGAAGAAGCAATTGGGATAAATGGATTAAATATCTCACATTGAATTCCCATTTGTTCCAATTTGCGATTATATTGATAAGGAAGGGTCATAATACATCCAAAGTCATCATAAATAATGCGGACATCTACCCCCTCCGCCGCTTTTTGACAGAGAATATCCAAAATGGTATTCCACATAATACCCTCTTCTAATATAAAATACTCCATAAAAATAAAGCGTTCTGCTTTTTTTAATTCTTCTTTTAAATGTTCAAATTTAATTTCACCCAATGGAAAATAAGTCGCAGAGTCATTGCGATAAGGGGGATAAAAGGCATAATTTTGAATGTAGCGGGACTGATTGGTTGCATTGATATCCTTTTGCGCAAGTTCCTCTAAAACAGTATTGTGTTGATTCCACTGTTGTTGAATCTTTTGGGTGATTTGATCCATCTTTTTTTGGGTGTGTTCGCTCAGTTTGTTGGAGCCAAATAACAAATAAAAAAGCCCTCCAAAAATAGGAACCAATAAAATTGGAACAATCCAAGCGATTTTATAGGCTGGATTGCTTCTACTATTGATAATATTCAGTACTACTACAACGCTCAAGATAAAACAAAAAACATAAAAATACACAAAATACTCTTGAAACTTTAAGATGACAACCATCAAAGCCGCAAGTTGAATGACAATCACGAGTCCCAATAAAACAACTCGATGAAAGATGAATTTCAATAATTTTTTCATAAAAAAAGTTCTCCTCTGATTTCTATCCCGGATGGTTAGAGAGTGAAAAAAATCAAATGCACATATCCTTTTATCATTGTGTAATAACTCTTTATCGCAAGTGGGCATACTTTTGCATATTGGATATTCAAACCGTCTATTCCGTTTCCAATCAGATAAATAAAATATCAATTTTTAGAGCTGATACTTCTATATTGAAAGGTGATGAAAATTAGAAAAAATAACCATTGTCAAAAGGCATTCGACTATTTTTGCGAATATCTGATATGATTATACTATTTCTGTCACCTTTTTTCAACCAACCAACCTCTTATTTTGCTGTTTTTTGCATCAATTACACCAAGCAATTTGATTGAGAATTTTTTTAAATCCAAATTTTACGATAGGGTCTCTTATCAAATTATAAACAATAAAATCATTTGCTTTTCAATCGTTTATTGGATATAATAAAAACGGTTTTTAACCCAATTATATCGATACTTTGATAAGAAACAATATTTGAGGTGATATCACTTGAACTTACCCACTGATTTTTTAAATAAAATGCAAACTTTATTACAAGAAGAATACCCCCATTTTTTAAACAGTTATCAACAAGATCGCGTTTATGGTCTTCGGGTCAACCCAATTAAAATAGATAAGGATACTTTTGAGCAACTTTCACCATTTGAGCTACAACCTATCCCATGGGCAAAAGAGGGATTTTATTACAATAAACAACAGCGACCTGGAAAACACCCCTACCATGAAGCGGGCTTGTACTATATTCAAGAACCAAGTGCCATGGCTGTTGTAGAGTTGCTCAATCCACAACCAGGTGAAAACATTTTGGACTTGTGTGCCGCCCCTGGTGGAAAGAGCACCCAAATTGCTGCCAAATTAAATCAGCAAGGCTTTTTGTTAAGCAATGAAATCCACACTGGTCGAGCAAAAATTCTGTCACAAAATGTCGAACGCATGGGCATTCAAAATGCTGTAGTCAGCAATGAATCCCCTGCACATTTAGCAGAATTATTCCCCCAATACTTTGACCGCATTTTAGTAGATGCCCCTTGTTCTGGCGAAGGAATGTTTCGCAAAGATGAACAAGCTCGTCAAGAGTGGACCCCTCAACGAGTATTGCAATGCGCACAACGCCAATTAGAAATTTTAAATCATGCAGCTCAAATGCTTCGTCCAGGTGGCTGCCTTGTATATTCTACCTGCACCTTCTCTCCAGAAGAAAATGAACATACCATTCAACAATTTTTAACAACACACCAAGCATTTTATCTGGAAAAACCCTATTTCTTTCCCGGATTTGATACAGGCAAACCGGAATGGATTTTAGATGGTACCGAAGATTTAAAAAACACGGTTCGCCTATTTCCCCACCACCTCCAGGGGGAAGGACATTATATCGCCGTCTTAAAAAAAGATGGAATGACCTTCCCATCTAAAGATAATCGTTCACCCTCTTCCAAACCTCCCAAAGAATTACAGGATTTTTTGACCTTTGCAAAGGATACCTTATTAGAATCCCCTCAAGGAAATTTTCAATTATTCGGGGACCAATTGTATTTGGTTCCAGAACAAATGCCATCATTCAAACAATTTCATACCATACGCCCTGGCTGGCATTTGGGAACCTTGAAAAAAAACCGCTTTGAACCCGCTCATGCACTAGCGCTTTCTCTAAAGCCAGAGCAAGTCATACATCACTGTAATCTCAATCTACAACAAGCAATCGACTACTTGTCTGGAAACACTTTGTCAATAACAGGCGAAAAGGGTTGGTATTTAGTTTGTGTAGATGGTTATTCCTTAGGCTGGGGAAAGGTATCCAATCAAACCCTAAAAAATCACTATCCAAAGGGACTGCGTTGGATGGGAGTATCACCTTCATTATAAGGCAACATCTAAAACCATCATTGTGATAAATCCAAAGGTCAATCCAAGCGTTGCCAAATTCTTATTTGTTTTAGAGGCTTCTGGAATCAGTTCAGAAGCACAGACAGCAATCATAGCACCCGCTGAAAAAGCCAATAAAAATGGTAAGATTCCTTCAATTGTCACAGCGGCAATCGCCCCAATCACACCTGCAATCGGTTCCACCATACCAGACAACTGTCCATAAAAAAAGCTCTTTCCCCTGCTATAACCTTCTCGTCGCAATGGCAAAGAAACAGTTGCACCTTCTGGGAAATTTTGCAGTCCAATTCCAATTGCCAATAAAATCGCCCCAACTGACTCAGAGCCTGTCAATACTTTTGCCGCTCCTCCAAATGCCACACCAACCGCTAAACCCTCTGGAATATTGTGTAATGTAATGGCCATTACCAACAAAATACTGCGCTTTAAACTCTGTGCATTATGGTGCTCAAATCCTGCAATATCTTTAAAAGAACATCGATTTAACAATCTATCTCCCAAAATAATAAATACTCCGCCGACAAAAAATCCAACTGCAGGAATCAACCACGCATGATTGCTCCTCTGTTCGCATAAAGTAATAGCAGGAGCCAATAAAGACCAAAACGACGCTGCAATCATGACCCCTGCACCAAAACCCAACATACTATCTAATATTTTTCGATTCACCTGTTTAAAACAGAATACCAATGCCGCCCCCAAAGCAGTCACCCCATATGTAAACGTGGTTGCAAGCAACGCTTGTAACACTGGATTGAGATGATTTATCCAATTTATCATCAGAAGTTACCTCCAATTTTTTCCTAAATCATTTGTAATTTCAGTTTATGTCAGATTCCAAAAATCCGTGCATAAAACATGTTTATCGCAACGAATAAACAACTGCAAAATACCTCTATCAATGTCGAAAATACTTGAAAAAAACAAATATTAATGGTACAATATAAAAAATCAGTCATAAAAAATAGATGAATTTTAATTTATTTTGATTGGAGTTTTTGTTATGATGTCTATGATTATTTGGGGCATTTTATTTTTTGCATTAATTATCATTGAATCCGCCACTGCTCAATTGGTTTCTATCTGGTTTGCATTGGGTAGTTTAGCGGCATTTATCACTACACTGTGTGTCGACTCATTTTTGATAGAATTTGCAGTATTTGTTTTTGTATCTTTATTATTTTTAATTGTCACAAGACCACTGCTAAAAAAATTTATTAAGAAAAAACCAGAACCTACCAATCTAGATGGTATCATAGGACAAGAGGCAATTGTAATTGAAGAAATCGATAATTTGCACAACCAAGGAAGAATTATGCACAACGGTTTATCTTGGAATGCTCGTACACAAACAGATGAAACTGCAATCATTGCCAAAAACAGCAAAGTGTTGATCACAAAAATTCAAGGATGTACCGCTTTTGTAAAACAAACTTATTAATTTTGTTTTGCAATCAATCTTTTGAGGAAATCATAAACATTCGTATAGATTTTTGTTAAAGCAATTTTTCGATTAGGTTTGATATCTTAAAAAAACAGGATATCCCATCCATTAAAATCTTCCCCTTTCTAAACTACAAACTATAACCTCTAAAAAGGTTTATCAACTTATCAAGTCAAAGAACTTAAAAAAATAACATAAAAACAAAGGTATTCATTCTGCAAATAAAAAAAGAAAGGAGTGTCCACCCAAAAACTTATCATGGAATCAATTGTATTTTTATCAATGACATGGATAAAATCATCATTCTAATCATAAAAGATAGAATACACAAAACCATATTTTGAGTGGCAAACTTTTATGTTCATCATTATTTTATCTTTATTGTTAATCATCCTCATCTTTATCATCACGCATATTAAAATCGTTCCTCAAGCACAAGTTTATGTCATAGAACGCTTGGGCTCTTATTTCGCTACCTGGACAACTGGTGTTCACATTCTCATTCCATTCTTAGATAGAATCGCTAAAAAAGTGTCTTTAAAGGAAATTGTTGTGGATTTTAAACCCCAACCAGTTATTACAAAAGACAATGTTACGATGCAGATTGACACCGTTGTATTTTATCAAGTCACTGATGCCAAACTCTATACATATGGTGTGGAAAATCCACTCTCTGCAATCGAAAACTTAACTGCAACAACACTTAGAAATATTATCGGTGATTTAGAATTGGACCATACGCTTACTTCTCGCGACTTTATCAACAATAAAATTACTGCGATATTAGACGAATCAACTGACCGTTGGGGCATTAAAGTCAATCGCGTAGAGCTTAAAAACATCATTCCTCCTGCTGAAATTCAAGATGCAATGGAAAAACAAATGAAAGCTGAACGCGAACGACGGGAAACAATGCTGCGAGCAGAAGGAGAAAAGAAATCTTCTATCTTAGTTGCAGAAGGTAAAAAACAATCTAAAATTTTAGAAGCCGAAGCGCAAAAAGAAAGCCAAATCTTACAGGCAGAAGCAGAAAAACAAGCAACCATTCTTCATGCAGAAGCGGTAAAAGAACAAAAAATTCGAGAGGCACAAGGTGAGGCACAAGCCATCGAAATGGTACAAAAGGCACTTGCAGATAGTATTATTATGCTTAATTCAGCAAATCCAAATGATAAGGTATTGGCACTCAAAAGTTTAGAAGCCTTTGCAAAAGCAGCAGACGGAAGGGCAACCAAACTGATCATTCCAAGCGAAATCCAAGGATTTGCAGGGCTTGCAGCTTCTGCAAAAGAATTATTTCAAACCGATTCCAAATCATCCTAAATAAAAAAAGAGCAGTCATAGGCTGCTCTTTTTTCGCTTATCGTAATAACATGGGTTGTATCTGTTTCCCTTCTAATGCCAATTGCAAAGTTTGCTCTATCTTTGTAAAATCGGCAACCAATGAAGAAGGTTTACCTTGATAGTTATCCTGACCATATGGCACAAAATAATAGTTTCTCAAATTTTGCAACAAACCGATATTTTTACCGCTGCCACTGAGTCCATCATTGGTAGATACGGCAATCACAACTGGTCTTAAATTTCTCAAATGACTTTTTACCGCCATAACTGCTGGAGTATCAATAATAGAATTTGCCAATTTTGCCAATGTATTTCCTGTACAGGGAGCTACCAACATAATATCAGTATATCCTTTTGGTCCAATTGGTTCTGCTTCTGGCAAGGTTGTAATGACACTTTTTCCACAAATATCCTCAATGCGCCTAATATGCTCTTGTGCTTTTCCAAATCTAGTATCCAGTTGTGCCGCATGATAAGACATAATTGGCAAAATATCATAGCTTTGTGACAATGCTTCCATTTGCTCAATCACAGGTTTAAATGTGCAAAACGAACCCGTTAAACAAAATCCCAACTTTATTTTATTCATCTTACTCCCTCCATTCTTCTATCATATTGGAAATCGTATTATAAATAATCTCTCCTGCACTCAATGGCGCTACTTTTCCCGGGAGAGATAATGCCCAAATCGTCTTTAGCCCCAATTGTTTTGCAACCTCAAAGTCAACGCCTCCCGGTTTAGAAGCTAAATCAATCAATAATGCATTTGGCTTTACCTGCTCCAATATTGTCTTATCCAATATCTTTGCAGGTACTGTATTGATAATCAAATCATAATTGTGAATCTGCGTTTTTAATTCTTTTGTATGTATTGCATGGCACCCATCAAGTTGAATCCAACTTAAATCTTTATGCTTTCGAGCACTTACACTGACATCTGCTCCCAATGTTTTTAAGTATTTCCATAACACTCTAGAAATTCTTCCACTTCCTACCAAAAGTACCGAAAGCCCATAAATGGTAACGGGCAATTCTTCCAATACAATTTGCAATGTTCCTTCTGCTGTTGGAACTGCATTCCAAATAGCCAGCTCTTCGCGTTCTAAATAATCATAAAAACGCAGTTTAAATGACTCTAATCGCTTTTGTAAATCCGATGTAATTTTTCCTGCATAGACAATACAATTTGTACCAACTTCTTTTAAAATTACATCAATTTCTAATTTTTGATCGGAAAACGGCGCATTGATATAAGTATCATTCTCCATAACAGGCATAGGCAGTATCAAAAAATCTGCATCGCTTAAAACTGTTTTTCTTTCTTCTATACCAGATATCAGTTGTACAGTATTTTCAAATTCTTGCGAATTTTTTTCAAACCCATATACCCACACTTGTGCTGTTTTGGAATATAAATTTGCCAAATGAATCTGCCGTAAATCTCCTCCAACAATTACAATCTTATCCTTTTTATCTTTCATAGAAAACCCTCGCAATCTATTTCACAATTCTATTCATTTATCATTTTCATATCAAAAAAACATCTATGAAATAATCTATCTTATTCCAAAAAGGATATTTTTGTGCAAGAAAAAAGACCAATCAGTAAATTACTGATTGGTCTTAATTTGTCGATAAAGTCGACCACGATTAGAAAAATGACGTTCTTTTCTAATATCGCTTTTCAAACCCAACTTGCATCTGAACTTTCAAATTGGATTCCATTAAAAGTTTTCACACCGCTAGACAGTTTCTTCTTCAAAAGAAGTTTCTTCTGGCTCATTTGCCAATAATTCCTTTTGCAATTCTACCTCTTTATGATAAGCCTCTAATACAGTAGATTCCAAATAATCTCTTGCTTCAGAAGAAATTGGATGTACTACATCACGAAATGTGCCATTTTCTTCTCTACGACTAGGCATAGCCACAAACAGGCGATTTGGACCTTCAATGACTTTAATGTCATGAATCGCAATAGTATCATCAATTGTAATAGAAATTACGGCTCTCAGTCTGCCTTCATTCATTAATTTGCGAATACGAATGTCTGTAATATTCATTTGTCTGTCCTCCATTTTTGAATTTCTAACCATAATCATAGACTATAAAAATTAAATTTATAAAGAGGAATTATATCTATTTTTTAAATTTTATGCAAACAAAAAGACTAAAAACTTGAAAAAAAGCTCATATTTGCTCAAAAAACGGGAAAAAGGGTCAATAATATAAACTTTAAATGGTAATTCGTAATTTTTCTTCTGATTAAAACATACTCGAAAAGTATATAATTTTACTATGAATTTCTTTTCAATTGTGTCTAATCAATTCTATTTTGCAATATAATAGAATTTGGGATATAATAGAAATAAACAAGTTAAAAAATGGGGGAATCGATATGAATCTAAATGACAGCATCTTAAAAGATAAAAAACACATTCACTTCATTGGTATTGGCGGTTCTGGCATGTATCCTTTGGCGCAAATTCTTCATGCCCAAGGTTATTATCTCAGTGGTTCTGACAACAATCCCACCGACACAGTGGAAAAGGTGCGCTCTTTGGGAATTCCTGTCACCATTGGACAGCGTGCGGAAAATATCAAAGGGGCAGACCTCATTGTACATACGGCTGCCATCTTGCCTGATAATGAAGAACTTGTCGCTGCAAAACAAAGTGGTGTTCCCGTCTTAGAACGCAGTGATTTATTGGGTATTTTAACAACTCATTTTCAAAATACCATCTGTATCAGCGGAACTCATGGAAAAACAACGACTTCTGCTATGCTTACACAAATTATGTTAGAGGCAGATACAGACCCCACCGTTGTATTGGGTGGAAAATTAAAAGCCATTGATGGCTCTGGGCGCATTGGGAAAAGCGAGCATATGATCTGCGAATCCTGTGAATTTGAAGACCACTTCTTAAAACTTTCTCCTGATATTGCTGTTATCTTAAATATTGATGAAGATCATATGGAATACTTTCACACACTGGACAATTTAATTGCATCCTTTACTAAATTTGCACAAAAAGCCACAAAAACTATTATTTATCATGGAGATGATAAAAATTCTTGTGAAGCAGTAAAAACGTTAAATCAAAAAAAAGTCACCTTTGGATTTGATTCTCATAATGACTATTATCCCGAAAATATCACACAACAACAGGGTGTTCACATGACTTTTGACCTGATGAAGCGGAGTGAAAAACAAACAACAATTGATTTATATGTACCTGGCAAACACAACATTTTAAATGCCTGTGCCGCTTGTGCCGCCGCATTAGAATCTGGCGTTTCAACCAAGCAACTGCAAATTGGAATGGCTCATTTTAAAGGCGCTGGTCGTCGGTTTGAAGTGCTTTATCACAATCATGGAATCACTGTAGTAGATGATTATGCACATCATCCCGCTGAAATTCAAGTGACATTACAAGCCGCAAAATCTATGGATTACCAACGTGTTATCGCAATTCATCAACCCTTTACCTATTCCCGCACTGCCCGATTGTTAGATGATTTTGCAAAAGTATTACAAATTGCCGATATGGTGGTTTTATCAGAAATTATGGGTTCTCGTGAGAAAAATACACTCCAGATTTATACCAAAGATTTAGCCAAAAAAATCCCTGATTGTATCTGGTATCCAGAATTTACAGAAATTGCCGACTATGTTGCTTCTATTGCACAAGAGGGCGATATTATCATCACCCTTGGCTGTGGAGATGTCAATAAATGTGCGCATTTGATCATAGAACGCCTTAAAAACAGATAAACCACTACGGTTGTTCATTCACCATAAAACTGTTTATAGCAGCAAATTGTCAATATGATGTTTGGTTTTCTAATCCATATACAACAAATCTTAGAAAAAAAGACTGCAATCCCAGATTCTTTGAGATTGCAGTTTTTTTATCACGCTTATTGTTCAATTTTAATATGCTCAATGACAACACTTTCCAATGGTTTATCATTTTGATCAGTTTCTGTAGCAATAATTTCATCTACAATATCCATACCAGATACCACCTGTCCAAATACTGTATGAAGCCCATCTAGATGAGGGGTCCCACCTACTTCTTGATATTTTTCTACAACGTTATCCGCATATTCTGTCACACCTCTGCCCTGCGTTTGATGATAAAGTATCGCATCTTCTGTTGCTGTAGAAGTGGTTGCATCTTTATCTGCTTGTACAATAAAAAATTGGCTTCCATTTGTATTTGCCCCTGAATTTGCCATACACAAAGCACCGCGGAAACAATATAAGTCATTGGAAAATTCATCTTCAAATGGTTTATTCCACAAGCTAGTACCACCCATTCCAGTTGCTGTGGGATCTCCACCTTGTATCATAAAGTTTTCAATGACGCGATGGAATACCACACCATCATAATAGCCTTTTTCTGCAAGTCCTACAAAATTTTCTACTGTCTTTGGAGCTTGGTCTGGATATAAAACCAACTCAATATCTCCATAATCCTTGATGGTCATGGTTGCCTTTACCATAGAATCTGTAGGTTGTTCAAACTGAATCAACTTCGGTTGCTTTTCACTGCACCCAACAAAAAACACCATCATCATACAAACTGCCAAAAATAATACACCTATTTTTTTCATCTTACCATCCTTTCTGATAAACTATTCTGTTGTTTGTACTGGAATAGAATAACTCTCTAAAAACATAGATTGAATTATGACATCTTCTAGGGGTTTATTAAACTTATCATCACTCACTGGTACTGCTGCAATTGCATCTACAACATCCAACCCTTCAATCACCTGCCCAAATACAGTATGAGAAAAATCAAGCCAAGGTGCTCCACCTACTTCTTGATATTTCTGCATAATCGTTTCTGGAAAGGCTTTCTGAACCGTTTCTTGTAATCGAAAAATCTCCCAAGACTCCTGTGTAATGGTAGACGCCGATGCCTGTACAATAAAAAATTGACTTTGATTGGTATTCGCCCCTGAATTTGCCATAGAAAGTGCGCCTCGAAAATGAAGCGCTTGTTCTGAAAATTCATCTTCAAACGGTGTGCCAAAAGAACTTTGTCCACCTGCTCCAGTCCCAGTCGGATCACCACTTTGAATCACAAAATCCTTTTTTACCCGATGAAATAACATTTGTCCTCTTCCAGTGGTATTATAATAACCGTTTCGAATCAGCGCCTTAAAATTTTCCACCGCTTTTGGTGCTATTTCTGGAAAAAGCATTACTTTAATATCTCCCATGCTGGTTTTAATGACTGCGATTTCTTCTCCCTCTACAGGTGCGCGAAAATTCAATAGCTGCATAGCTCCATTACTTGGAAAATGCTCTTCTAAAAATAAATCCGCTGGTGTTTTTTCTCCCTCTGATGTCAAGATATTATCCAAATCATCTGTGTCCGACCGCGAAGCCAATTCCCCAAAAGAAACCGTTCCTGTATCATCAGGTTCTTTATAAATCTTATTACAGGACGTAAAAAATAATACCATGATACCAGCAAGTACAATGGTAAATTTATGTTTTAAATGTTTCATTATCGCACCAACCTTTTTCAAACATTACTCTGCACCGTCGGTAGAATCATCAAAGGAATATGCAGACAACTCAATAGATTCAATGATCAATTCTTTTGCAGGTATACCAGTATCTTGTCCTTCATCTGTTTTCTTAGTCTCTTGATTGATAATATTATCCACAATATCCAGCCCTTCTACCACCTGTCCAAATACAGTAAAGCGTCCAGTATAAACTGGCATACCACCAAGTTCTTTATAAGCACTGATAACCTTTTCAGGATAATTATTTTCTTCCAATTGTTCTAAAATCTCTGTATCAGCTTCACGATTTCCCACAATAAAAAAACGACTATCTGACATAATGGTTTTGGCAAAGATACCTTCTTCATCTCCAATTGCTGAAACTGCCCCTGAAAAGTGCCAGACATCCTTAGAAGTCTCCGGTTTGATTTTCTCACCATCTTCAGTAACTACCTTACCTTCATTGCCAACATCGTCAGTAGCCCCTGCAAGCATAGAGCTGACTTCTTTTTGAACAGAAAAAATGGGATTGTTATTATAAAAACCTTCTTGTACCAACTTTTTAAAATGTGCTACTGTATTTGGAGCATAATCTTCATATAGAACAAATTTAATCACTCCCATATTTGTAGTCATAATTGCCATTTCTTGCCCTTCTTCTGGCGGCTGCAACTGTACTAAATTTACCTCTCCTGGGGGTTGGGTCCCAGCAGGCATACAGCCTGTCAGACAAACAATGCCAATTGTCATCGAGAGCATAATATTTAAAATTTTATTCATGATACCCCTCCAAGTGATTGTTATGAAAAACAAACTATTTTTTATTACGAGCCGCTGATGACAGTCAGGCGTATCTGCGAGTAACAAAAAATATTCCTTTAATTCCCTGTTGGTAATCTTGATTATCTACACAAAAGCGTTCAATGAAGATAGACTATCCCTCCCTACTATGCTAAATAACAAGTATGGAGGGGTTTTCAATGTAGCTTTGACCGTCAATTATTTTCTAAACAGCTTAAATCCCAACTTAGGTTTATCAGTTTTAACATTTGGTTCAGATTTAATATTTCCCATAAACGTATGACCCAACATATTTGTTAAGTCATTTTCAAAATCTCTTGTATTATCTTCATATCCATGCTGATAATGTGCAAATTCATGTAACAATACACCACAAAAATCAATTGGATTAGATAATACATTACGCCTAATAATGATTGCATTTTCTGATGAATCATATACCCCGCGTGTAGCTATACCATCTAAACCTACTCTGATGGTCTCAGAAATCTTTATATCTATATTGTATTTAAATCCATGCTTTTTTAGAAATGCTATGATTTCTTTGGACAACTCAAATGTTTGTTTCTCGGTAGCCGTCAGGTTCTCTATCAAAACAAATTTATAAGAGAATGATTCATCATATTCTTTAAAAACTGTATCAAAGGTTGAAACCGAGTCTTTAATCTTGCCATACACACTATCTGTTACTAATACCAGTGTTTTTCCGCTTTGCTCTAATATTTCCACTTGCTGATTGCTCATAGTGGTTCTTCGAGCGGGCGTCATAAATACCACATTACCGTCCTTATTTAATGTTTCTGCGGCATGAGTAGCTACATCTACCCAACTTGATTCATCGCTGTTGGTTCCACTCATTATATTTTGTAGGTCATTAACCAATGGTATAAGAACAGAATTGGATTTGCATTGTCTTAAAATGTTCTTAAGCGTATCGGAATAAGCCGTTCTACCTACGTTTGATCGTTCTCTATTAAGAGCTTTTTTAATTTGTGCATTGATGTTGGTTATGTTATAACTGAATAAAAAGTTTTCTTCTATTGCTACTTGCACACCATTTATGTAAATAATAGCAGGCTTTTTTGCACACTGGTATACTTCACCATATTTTGTTCTTTCCAACAATTTGAGGTTATCGTTGAAACAAAGGAACATTGCTTTAGCTTTTTCAATGGCTGTATCTGAAATTCCGTCAATGATAAATTCTGTACCCACAAAAGCTTTATCAATAGGATCATCAAACACAGCATGCAATGTCTGAATATCAAAACCGGATTTCTGAGCCATCGTTAAAGAAATATGTCCATACTTAGAGTTTATTTCCACGCCAATACCTTTCCGGTGAAATACAGCTAATGCGTCTTTTAATCCTACGCCAAATTTTCCAATTAAAAATGGAGATGCGAGTTTTTCTTGATTCTCATTTTGAGTAAAGTGTGAATATTGAAGACCTCTACCAAAATCTCTAATATGCCACTTTGTTCCCAGTTTATATATTTCTATTTCTTTGGACTTGGTCAGGAACTGCTCATCTAATGCGTTTGCAATAATCTCTCTAGCTGCATGCTCTGGCTCCCAATGCTCAAGAACCTGCTCAATATTCAAATCAAATAATTTATCCATGCTGTAACCTCCGTGCATATTGATGTGCCCTCTATCTTTGAGTTAATTATAAATTATTTAGGTATTATTTGCAAGAAAGCTATACTCATTACCATAGCCTCCTCTTTTCATCTAAGCATTAAATAAATTTATATTGCCCTTTGTATGTGAGTCTAAAAAGAAAGAGAATGACTGCAGAAATCGGATATTTTCTAACAGTTTTTGATATTTATATATTGTATTTGTATGACTATACGGCACTTTCAATCAGGAATACAAAGCCGAATTGGGACTTTTTTATTATGAAGCAGCCAACTTCGTTGGCGATTTGCGAAATAACAAAAAATATACCTTTTATTTTTGTGCCTTCAGGCACATTGCAGATCAATTCTATTTTTTATTACGAGCCGCTGACGTTAGTCAGGCGTATTTGCGAGTAACAAAAAATATTCCTTTTCTCCTGTGTCCGCAGGCACATTACAGATCAATATTATTTTTCATTATAACTTATCTCTTAGAGGGGGACAACTCAAAAATGCTGACATTTTATAAATAAACTGTTAATAGTTCATAACAACTATTATTTCATCCTTATTTACGAAATCGTTATACATTGCACTTGCTTTTGTATTTGATCAATATCGGATAATTTTGGAATTTCTGTTCCATCACAACAAACACTTGCTGTTCCTGCTGCTGCTGCAAAGCAAAGTGCTTGTTCTAAACTGTATGCTTCTAACAATTTTGCCAAAAATCCTGCCAATGTGGTATCTCCTGCACCAACCGTTGATTTCATTTCCACTTCTGGAACCGAAATATACTTTATCTGTTGATTTCCCGCATAAAGCAATCCATCTTTTCCCAAACTCACCAAAACATGTTGGATATCTTCTGCCAACTTTAATGCTGCTTGTTCCAAATCAGACTTTTGAGGCATAACAGTATGAAAAATTTTTTCTAATTCCACTCGATTGGGCTTTATCATAAATGGTTTTATCTGTTGATAATCTTCCCATTCAAACACTCCAGTATCAATCACAACCCGAATATTCTGTCGACGAAACTGCATAATAAAATCCCGATAAACTGATTTTTCAATACCCGGTGGTAAACTTCCTGCAAATACCAGAATGGTATCATCATTTATAGATTGCTTGATACAATGATATATCTGATCCAAATCTGTCAGTTTTAATGTAGGACCAGCACGATTTATCTTTAGTACTCGCCCATCTTTTAAAACCAAAGTCATATTTTCTCGAATTGCTGATTTTACTGGAAATAGTTCTGCTGCTACCTGTTCTTGTACAAGCAAGGTTTTTAACATTTCTAGATTGTCTTGACCTGCCAAACAATATGCTTTTACTGGTACATTGAGCATTGTCAACACACGTGCCACATTGATTCCCTTTCCACCTGGATAAATTTCCTCTCTCTGTGCTGTACAAGGTTCTTCAAAATCAAGTTCCTTTATCCACACAGTTACATCCAAAGATGGATTTAGACAAACTGTTATTACTTTAGAAAACATTTTCATGCCCTCACTCTTATCTTAATTGTTTCTGATAGCCAATGATCAAATCTTCTGCACCTGTGTTCCCTGTCGAGTTTCTCTTACTTCATAACCCAACTTTAAAATTTCATCGCGAATCGCATCTGCTTTTGCAAAATCCTTTTGTTTTCTTGCGTCAATGCGCTGTTGTACCAAATCCAAAATTTCTTGTGGAATTTCCTGTTGTTTTTCCTGATAGAGTAGACCCAATACAGAAGTGAGTTCTAAAAATAAATTCTCAGCAAATACAATATATTCCAAACTTGCAGGCACTTCTGACGCAATTGCTGTATTCATTTCTCGTACCAATTCAAAGACATATGCAATGGCATCTGCGGTATTGAGATCGTCGTCCATCGCCTGAATAAACTTTTGACGATATTCCTCTAAAGATTGTTTTTGTTCTTGTGTCAGTTCTCCTGATTTGGCGACTGCTTTTGCCCTTTGCAATGTTTCTTTACAATGATATAAACGTGTCAAAGCTGCTTGGCATTGCTCAATCACTTCTAAAGAATAATTAATTGGACTGCGATAATGTGCTTGCAACATCATAAATCGAATTGGTTCATATCCAAATTGCTGTGCCACTTCGCGCACGGTAAAGAAATTGTTAAGTGATTTAGACATCTTATGATTATCTACTTTAATATATCCATTGTGCATCCAATAATTAGAAAATGTTACTCCAGAAGCTGCCTCACTTTGTGCAATCTCATTTTCATGATGTGGAAAGATTAAATCTTGACCCCCACAGTGAATATCAATGGTTTCCCCTAGCATACTGCGTGACATAGCAGAACACTCAATATGCCAACCTGGTCTTCCCTTGCCCCAAGGAGAGCCCCAACTTGGCTCTCCTGGTTTTGCAGCTTTCCACAATGCAAAGTCCATTGGATCTTCTTTAATATCTCCTGTTGCAATCCGTGCACCTGCTTCCAAATCCTCCAATGGCATATGTGATAATTTTCCATAATCTTTAAACTGCTTGGTTTTAAAATAAACATCTCCATTGACCTGATAGGCAAAACCCTTTTCTACCAATGTTTTTACAATGCTGATAATACTTTTCATATTCTCTGTTACTTTTGGATGAATGGTAGCAGGACGAACATTTAATCCCTGTGCGTCCTGTTGATACTCCTTAATATAGCGTTCAGAGATATCGCTAGCAGACACTTGTTCTTCATTTGCCTTCTGAATAATCTTATCATCTACATCGGTAAAATTTTGCACAAACGTTACCTTTTGACCGCGATATTCCAAATAACGTCTCAACACATCGAATACGACAATGGGTCTTGCATTTCCAATGTGAATAAAATTATACACCGTAGGACCACAAGCATATATTTTTACTTCATCTGGTGTGATTGTTTTCAATTCTTCTTTTTGTCTTGTTAATGTATTATATACTTTCATCTTCATACGCTCCTTCTCTATTGCTATCCTATGCAAATTCAATCTTATTTATTTAATGATGTACTCTGTTTTTGACAATCAATTTCCGCTTCCAATGTTGCAATGCGCTTCTCCAATTTTCTAACACAGATGGACATTTTACAAAGCTCTTGTGCAACAGGGTCTGGTATATGCACCTGATCCAAGTCGCTGCAAACTTTTTTGCCATTGCGTCTGACAATTCTTGCAGGCACGCCAACCGCTGTAGAGTTTGGCGGCAACTCTGACAACAACACTGCATTAGATGCCACTTTGCTATCATCTCCTACCTTAAAAGGTCCCAACACCTTTGCACCACTTCCAATCATAACACGGTCTCCCAATGTTGGATGACGCTTGCCACAATCCTTTCCAGTTCCACCCAAGGTCACTCCCTGATAAATGGTGCAGTCATCACCTATGACAGTGGTTTCTCCAATGACGACCCCTGTGCCATGGTCAATCACCAAACCTCTTCCAATCTCTGCACCTGGATGTATCTCAATCCCAGTAAAAAACTTTGTCAACTGGGAAATCAATCTGGCAATAAAATGACATCGGTGTTTTAAAAACCAATGTGCAATTCGATACCAAAAAACAGCGTGAAAACCAGAATAAAGTAAAAAAATTTCCAACTTACTTCTAGCCGCTGGGTCTCTTGTTTTATAAGCATCCAAATCATCGCGAATATTTTTAAACAAGACAATCTCTCCTCTCCATAATTTATAAAACCGCCTTCTAAAGGAAACAAATCCTTTAGAAGGCGGTTTTTCCGCGGTCCCACTTCTATTTTTACTCTTGTTTCCTTAACGCGGAAAAAACGAATTACCATAATTAGAAACCAATCCATTTCCTTTGCTGTAATCTGCTCTAAGACGCACTTCACAAAGTAACTTTTCCATTATGTCCTCTCAGCACACTAGACATATTCTCTGTTGGCATTTTACCTTGCTACTCTTTCTTTTCAACGCATTTATAATTCATTTTATGTTCTGAGTATAAAGTTGTGTTTATGATAAAAATATTCTTTAGAATTTACTAATACTGTATCATAATCATCATAAAAAAGCAAGCTTTACTTTGTTGTGTTGATACAGGCTTTATTTTTTAACAAATAATCCACTCCAGATATCACAGTAACCACAGCCGTAATCCACATCAATAGATTACTTAAAAAAGCAATGTCAACTGCAATTGGTACAAACTGGTAAATCGTTTTCAGCAATAAAATGGCTACAATCGAAAACATCTGTAAAATTGTCTTTATCTTTCCATAAATGCTTGCTGCAATGACTGTACCATCGCTTGCCGCCACCAATCGCAGAGAAGTTACCAAAAATTCTCTGGCAATGACAATGATAACTACCACCGAACTGGCAAGCCCCAATTCAATAAATGAAATCATCGCTGCCAGCACCAACACTTTATCTGCCAGTGGGTCTAAAAATTTTCCAAAATTGGTAATCAGATGGTATTTGCGGGCAATATAGCCATCCAAACAATCGGTAATTGAAGCAATGGCAAATATCAGCAATGCCCATAAATAATTCATGGGAATGCTATCCACTAAGAGAAACAATACAAAAAACGGAACTAGAACAATCCTTAAAATCGTTAATTTATTCGGTAAATTCATAATTTTCCCCCAATCATAATAGTTCTTCTCCTACTAAATCATAATCACAAACATCATTGATTATGACTGTTACAAAATCGCCCATAACATGTTGTTTTTGTTCAGAAGTAAAGAAAATCTTTCCATCAATCTCTGGAGCATCTGCTGCACTTCTGCCAAAATAACATTCTGCTAACTTATCCACGCCTTCCAATATGACTTGAATTTTCTTTCCTATCTGCTGTTCATTTTGCTGCATCATAATGGTGGTCTGTTCTTCCATAATCATTTCGGCACGGCGTTCTCTAATTTCTTCTGGAACCTGTGGGGTCATCTGTGCGGCACGTGTTCCCTCTTCCTCAGAATATGCAAAGCAGCCCAAACGATCAAAGCGAACTTCTTTTACAAAGTCCATCAATTCTGCAAATTGTTCCTCTGTCTCTCCGGGGAATCCGGCAATTAATGTGGTTCTTAGGGTAATCCCTGGAACTTTCTTTCTAATATGATCAATCAATTTCACAGTCTCTTGTTTTCCCATTGGGCGATTCATCGCTTTTAAAACCGTATCATTGCAGTGCTGTAGTGGCATATCAATATATTTTACCAGCTTTTCTTCTGATTGGATCACTTCCAACAATTCATCTGTAATTTTATCTGGATAACAATATAGTGTTCTAATCCAAATCAAATCTTCTATCTTACAGAGTTCCTTTAGTAGTTTTGCCAAGGAATAGGAACCATATAAGTCCTGTCCATATCGGGTGGTATCTTGTGCTACTAAAATCAATTCCTTTACCCCTTGCGTAGCCAACCATTTTGCTTCTTCTATAATCTCCTCCATTGGACGGCTGCGAAAACGCCCGCGAATTTGAGGAATGGCACAATAACTACAACAATTGTCGCAACCCTCTGCAATCTTTAAATAAGCGTAATAAGGCAATGTTGTCAAAACACGCTCGCCACAAATATTTAAATCCTCTTTTGCCCCATATCGCTCCACCTGTTTTCCCATCAGGGTAGAGGCAATCACATCACAAATACTCTGATTGGATCCAATTCCCACAACCGCATCTATTTCTGGCATTTCCTTTAAGATTTCGGAACGGTAGCGCTCTGCCAAACATCCTGTTACAACAATGGATTTGATTCTTCCCTCATTCTTTAAATTGATAAACTCAATGATATTTTCAATCGCCTCCTCTTTGGCAGACTGAATAAATCCACAGGTATTAACAACTACTACATCACAATTTCCGGTATCCCCTACCAATTGATATCCTTCTTTTTCAATTGTCTTTAACATAATTTCTGCATCTACCTGATTTTTAGGACACCCCAAAGATACCATTCCCACTCTTATCGCCATAACTACCACAAACCTTTCTTTTAAAAATCTTCTATCGCTTCCGCTGTCAAATATTCATTGACCACAGTTTTAATATTATCATATTCAAACCCCTGTCTAATGAGCGCCTGAATTACCTTTTGATTTCCCTTAAAATCTCCCAAATATCGAATATATTTTTGTTCTATCCATTTTGCAATCTGTTCTAATGGGTCAATTCTACATGCTGTCAACGCTTCCTCTGCCAACTCTGACTGAATTCCTTTTCGCTTCATTTCAAAGACACATTTGCGAAATCCCCAACATTTTTCTGTTAAAAAATATCGCGCAAGTTTTTGCGCATACTGTTCATTGTCTATCAAATGAAGTTCTTTCATCTTTGCGACTGTAAAAGCTGCTATCTTTGGGGATGTCGTTTTACACAACTTATCAAATAGTTCTTGTTCAGAATGATCTCGGTAAGACAACAGGTGAAAAGCGCGTTCTTTTGCCTTTCGCACCTCTGCTTGACATCTTAATTTTTTCAACAACTTTTCATCTACTTCTGTACCTACACGAATTTGATTTCGCGTTAAAATTTCTATATCAAAAATATAAAAATACTCGCCATCTACATCAACTGTATAACGAGTACCGCTTTTCTTTTCAATTTTTGTAATTTTCATTTGATCATCACCAAATATCTCATTGATACAAAAGAGCTGTACCTAGAAAAGAAACTATCTCTTTTTCCTTTTCTAAGTACATTCTCAATATCTCACTGGATTAAATCTCGATTTTTTTATATCGACCAGATATCCTTATTCAAAATCATCGTCTTCAGGGTCAATATCTAAAAATAATTCCTTTGCCGCAGAAGCTGGTTGTGCTGGTGAAGGTTCCTCAGGAGCAGTTGGCTGTACAACTTCTCTTTCTTCTGTTTTAGCCGTTGCTGCTGCTTTCGAAGCCGCATCTAGAGCCTCTTGCTGATGCTCGCGAATCTTTTGTACAATTTCTTCACAGAATGCTTCATCTTCCTTTAGCATTCTCTTCACTTTATCGCGACCCTGTCCCAATCGCTCCCCATTATAACTAAACCATGCACCACTTTTTTGAATAATATCCAAATCAATGGCAAAATCGATGATTTCTCCTTCACGTGATACCCCTTCGCCATACATAATATCAAATACAACTTCTTTAAAAGGAGGGGCAACCTTATTCTTTACAATTTTACATTTTGTCTTGTTTCCAATCACATCACTGCCATTTTTGATGGCTTCTCCCTTACGCACTTCAATTCGCACAGAAGAATAAAACTTCAAAGCACGACCACCCGGTGTTGTCTCTGGATTTCCATAAGCAATTCCAATTTTTTCGCGCACCTGATTGATAAAGATAGCAACACATTGACTTTTGGCAACTACACTGGTCAATTTGCGCAGTGCTTGGGACATCAAACGAGCTTGTAACCCAACATGATTGCTTCCCATCTCTCCATCAATCTCTGCACGTGTTACCATTGCAGCAACAGAGTCCAATACAATGACATCAATGGCACCAGAGCGAATCAGTGCTTCCATAATCTCCAATGCCTGTTCTCCAGTATCTGGTTGAGATACTAACAAAGAATCAATATCGACGCCAAGTGCTTTTGCATAAACCGGATCAAGGGCATGTTCTACATCGATAAAGGCAGCTTCTCCGCCTTCTTTTTGTGCCTGCGCAATGATTTGCAGTGCTACCGTTGTCTTACCAGAGGACTCTGGTCCATAGATTTCAACAATTCTTCCACGCGGCACGCCACCAATTCCCAAAGCCATATCCAAGCCCAAAGAGCCTGTTGAAATATGCTCCACATTCATGGTTTTTGCCTGTCCCAATTTCATAACAGCGCCTTTGCCAAACTGTTTTTCTATCTGACTAATCGCAGTTTCTAATGCCTTCTTTTTATCATTGCCTTCTACCATTGTCACAGTTGGTTTTACTTTTGGTTTTACTGCCATAACAATTCTCCTTTATTTTATTGCTTATCATAATTCATGATTGCTTGATTCCACTGACCACCCGGACGATACCAGATAAGTCTTTTTTTATTTGAATATCTGTAAAATGATGTTTTTTTAAAATAGATATCACCCGCTCTTGTTGGTGAATTCCTATTTCATAAGCCAACATTCCACCAACACACAAGTTTTCTTTCCAAATAGAAGTAATTTGCTCATAAAAGGCATAACCTTGCTGTTGTGCAAACAGTGCCACCTCTGGTTCAAAGCGAACTTCTGTTTGAAGGTGCCGCATATCCTGATCACTCAAATAAGGTGGATTGCTGACAATCAATTGAAAATTTGTTTCCAAACAAGATTGTTTCTGTAATACATCTGCTTGTATTGGTTTTACTTTGCTTTGATTTTTTTGGACATTTCGTTTTAGATAGTACATTGCCTGTTGAGATTTCTCCAGTGCAAATACCTCATTTCCTGTCGAAAATCGGTCCAACACAATGGCGATACAACCACTTCCACTACACAGATCAATGACTTTCTGACTTGTTTTTCCCTTCAACCAAGACAAGGCATGTTCACACAGTATCTCTGTATCTGGTCTAGGAATCAATACCCCTTCACCCACTTCAAACGGCAGTCCAAAGAATTCCCATTCTCCCAACAAATACTGAAGCGGATAACCCAAACAGCGCTTTGAGAGCAAAGATTGTATCTCTTTATATTCATCTGAAGTCAACTGATACCTGTTGTTTAACAAATCCACATCGGTCAGTTGACATATCTTTTTGACAATCTGTTTTGCTTCAAAAGCGGCAGTATCTATCCCAACTTGTTCTAATTGTTGTCTTGTCTGCAACATCGCTTGTCGAACAGGTATCACATTACCACCTATCTTCTTCCAAGTTTTCTGGGATGACTGGTTCAAATGCAGCAATTGCAACCTCAATTTGTTCCGCATCAGGCTCACAGGTTGTCAAATGTTGTAATTTTATTCCCGGCCAAGAAATGATTTTTGTAAACCAATTATCATATCTTCCAGCAAACTTAATCAGTTCATAAGCAATGCCAATGACGATTGGCAACAATACAATTTTTAATATTGTACGTATCAGCGGGTTGCTCCAAGACACTACAGAAAAAACAATGATTCCAATGATCAAAGATAAAATCAAAAAGCTTGTACCACATCTAGGATGAAAACGCGTTTGTTTTTTAATGTTCTCTACTGTCAATTCCAGTCCTGCTTCAAAACAAGCAATCGTCTTGTGCTCTGCACCATGATACTGATACATTCGTTGAATGTCCTTTAAACGCGCTACCAGCGCTAGATAACAGATAAAAATAACGATTTTTACAACGCCTTCTATAACGCCCTTAAAAAACCCCAAAGAAACAATCTGATTGAGTCCCCAAACAATCAAAGATGGCACAAACATAAACAGCACCAGAGACAGTATAACACCCAAAACCGCTCCAATTGTTGCCACAACGGTCACCATCTTATCGCCTAATTTCTGTTCAATCCACTTGTCAAATTTAGATGGTTCTTCCTCTTCCAAATCCATTCCAGATTTTTCTGCTGACTTCATCAGACAGCGATATCCAATCACCAGGCTATCTATCATGTTAAATACCCCTCGTATCACTGGAATTTTTTTGAATACTCTTAATTTATCATGTGGTTTTTGGGTATCCCACACCTCTACATCAATACTTTTATCCGGGATGCGCACTGCCATCGCAGTTTTGTGTACACCCCGCATCATAATCCCTTCAATCAGCGCCTGTCCGCCAATCTTACTCTTATGAATTTCCTGTTCACTACTTTTTGGCACTTTCAGCGTTCCTTTCTTTTTCTACTGTAATTTCAGTTGGTCTCCCATCATCCTTTGCCATAGCGGGCAATTGAATGGTCACTGTTGTACCAACATTTAATTCGCTTTCCACCTCTAACGTTCCATCATGCATCTGAACAATTTCTGTCGCCACTGCCAAACCAATTCCGGAACCACGTCTAGTGGAATTTGCCTTAAAAAATTTCTCCTTTACTTTTGGGAGATCGTTTTCTGCAATTCCGCAACCAGTATCCGAAACAACCACTTGAATTTGACCATTGGTTTCCCCTACTTCGACCTTAACAGTGCCACCACTATTGGAATACTTCAAAGCATTATCAATAATATTGATAAACACCTGCTTGAGGCGATTTTTATCTCCAAATACATAAGAAATACTTTCTGGTTCATGATAGATCAAATCCATATTGTCCCGACGAGCGCGCTCCGTATAAATTAAAATGGCATCTTCTAACTCTGCAAGCAAATCCATCTTTGTTTTGACCAATGTAAAGCGTCCACTTTGCATTCTGGAGAAATCTAACAATTCCTCCACCATATCAGAAAGTCGTTCTGTTTCCTTTATAATTACCTTCATGCCCTTCTGAATCATAACAGTGTCTTCCGCACCTAAGGTAACCAATGTTTCCCCCCAGCCTTTAATCGCTGTCAAAGGGGTGCGAAGTTCATGAGAAACAGAGGAGATAAACTCACTTTTTACCTTTTCAGACTTTTGTATTTCATCTGCCATATAGTTGATGATATCACAAAGTTCTCCAATTTCATCATTTGATTTTTTGATGATGCGATTGTTCATATCCCCTGTGGCAAATTTCTTTGCAACGTTGCTCAGTTCCCTCACTGGAATCACAATGGAACGAATAAAATAAGAGCTAGAAACCAAAATCAACATCAAAATTGCCAACATAACACCCGTTAAAATCAACATGATTGTAACGATTGTGCGGTCAACATCTTTTAATGAAACGACATAGCGCACCGCAGAAAAATCACTATTGAGCACGGGAATGCGAACGGTCAACGCCATAATTTTTTCCCCATTAAAGTCAAGTCCTATAAATTTGCCAGTTCCTTCTCCATCTAAATTGTCCATTGCCCGCTGATAATCTGGCATTTCTCCTTTGGACTTATAGGGAAAACCACTTGAAGTTGTTGTAACATTTCCCTGATAATCCAATAACATCATTTCCATGCGGTCTTTATAGTCAAATGTCTCCACATAATTCCAAACAAAATTGCGAAAAGCTGTTTTAGAGCTCTCTATATTTCGGCTAATTTCTCTGTCTGTCGCATCTGCATTATAGCTTAGTGCATCCTCCACCGATGAATAATAATAATTGCGAATTCCCAAAGCAGCACACACTTCAATTAAAATCAACACCAACAGCACAATTCCCAAACTGTTTGCAAACCAACGTCGTGTAATACTTCGGTATACGATTTCATCATTTATCTTTTTTTGTTTTTTATCACTTCTCATTGATTGCAATTTCATCAATCACTATCCTGCCACTTATACCCATATCCCCAAATCGTTTGTATATACTGCGGATTAGAAGGTTCATCCTCGACCTTCATGCGCAAACGGCGTATGTTGACATCAACAATCTTAATGTCGCCATAGTAATTATCTCCCCAGATTTCCTCTAAAATACGACTGCGCTCCAATGCTACATTTTTATTTTTCAAAAACAGGTCCATAATCTGATACTCAACCTGTGTCAAATCCACCAAAACACTATTTTTTGTCAACGTCCTACTTTTTGGAGAAAGAACAAAAGGTCCTGATTTAATTGGCTGAACTTCTCTGTCTCTCATACTTCCCAATGCTACACGGCGATAAATGGCATCTACCCTTGCCACCAATTCAGATGGACTAAATGGCTTGGTCACATAATCGTCTGCACCGAGCATCAGACCGCCCACTTTATCCATCTCCTGTGTCTTGGCAGACAACATAATAATTCCAATTGTGCTGCTTTTCTCTCGCAACTTTTTACAAACTGTAAAACCATCAATACCTGGCATCATAATATCCAGTAAGGCAATGTCAAAATTTCCATGATGTTGTTCAAATACTGCAAGCGCATCTTCTCCACAGGATACATCTGTCACATCATAGCCAGAACGCTGTAAATTAATTACCACAAAATCGCGAATGGTATCTTCATCTTCGCATACTAGTATTTTTTTCATGATTAGACCCCTTTCTTTGTTTTATTTATAGATGTCGAAACCATCGCTTCAAATCACTTTCTGTAATTTGATATGATTTTTCACGACTTCCATAAATTTGATAAGCATAAATCAGCTCTCCATTGGTTTCTAGCAAATGATAGCCCATTGGCAGATCCTTACTGGTTTGTACCTTGATTTTTAAGATTTTATTGCTGTCATCTTGCCAATTCTCTGGATTATAAATAAAAAAAGTGGTTTCATTTGTAATGCTATCGCGTTTTGTTCCAACTGTATCCATCCAGTCTTGTGGAATTTCCAAACGATAACCCAATGAATAATCTGTATAGGTATTTAGATAAGTAATCAAACTTCGGTCCACATAATGTGACCAAGAAATTCGATCCAATTGTGTATCGCTGCTTTGTGTATTCAACCATTTGGGAATTTCATAAATATGATCTTGGTTTAAATCAATGCAGTTAAATTCTGACGGTCGGTTGGTCAACTCCCAAAGATTGCGTTCTCCATCTGGAACTAAATTTACGATATAATCCCCCTGCATACCCAATATTTCTGTACCAAGTTCCTTTCCACTCAGCCCATCTAGATATAACGCGCGCTCTCCATTTTCCAAAATACCTTTATAAATTCCTGTATATTCTGTCACAGATGTTTCCAAAGGTGTGGTGCGATTTTTATGGACAAATTGATTTTGTTCATGTGTATATAAATTGGCGGTAATTGTTTTTGCCTCTCCCTGTACACTGCTGACAATTGCAATAATTTCGTCTTTTCCATCTGCATTCATATCATATACCTGGTATCCCATACAACTCACATTGGTCTTATTTACCAGTTGAAATCCCTGTTCTGTCGTTTCCTCATAAGAAAAAACCTTTAATTCCTTGCTATTGCCATTGGCGTCTGCATTGATTAAATTAAATCCAATGATAATATAATATCGGTTATCTTCCTCTACAATTGATACTTTATCAATGCTGTTGGCATTAATTTCATTTGAAATCAGTCTAGATACCCATCGACTTTTTCCATCTTTATCAATTATTTGATCCAGCACATTGATTTTAATCGCATTGATGGTTCCCGTTACAGTAGATGCCTCTCGATAAAAAACCAATGCTTCTTGTGAAGGTTCTTGGTCTATATTTTCAATCACATAAGCGGAGCGATAATCACCTGATTTTGGATATACCAGTGAAACATTTTTCACTTCAGGGTCAGCTTTCATCACAGCACTAATTTCTTCTTGAACCTTGGAAAAAGTTGGAGGCTTCATCAAAGTATCCACAGAAGTTTGTGTAAAATCACATCCACAAAGGCAAAACAACAATAATAAAAAAATGGCGGTGATTTTCTTCAAGACCTTTCCCCTTTCTTTACATTTAGACAATGAAAAAGCCGGAATTATATTTCCGGCTTTCATTTTCTGAGAAATATATCAACTAGAACTATCATTATGTTTGGTTTTCATCTGTTCTAATATGTATTCTTTAGAACATATTTATTATAACACAATCAACAATAAATTCCTATAGATATTTTTTAAAATTTTCACTTTTTCGAACAATTGTTTATCTTTCTTCCAATGGAATATAACCGCGAACTTTAGAGACCGCTTTATACGCTGGACGAATGATTTTACCACTGCTTGTCATCTCTTCCATTCGATGTGCACTCCAACCCGCCATACGAGAACAGGCAAATAATGGTGTAAATAAATCTTCTGGAATCCCCAACATTTTATATACCAGTCCAGAATATAAATCTACATTTGCGCAGATGGGCTTATCGGTTCCCTTTAACTGTGCAAATATCATAGGAGTCAATTTTTCTACTGCCTCTAACAACCGAAATTCTGGTTCAAATTCTGTATTTTTCGCCAACGTTATCGCGCTCTCTTTTAAAATTTTTGCTCTGGGATCCGATTTGGTATATACTGCATGACCCATGCCATAAATCAATCCACTTCTATCCCCTGCTTGCCTATTGATAATTTGGCGTAAGAATGCAGCAATTTCTTCTTCATCCTCCCAGTTATGTACATGACTTTTTATCTGTTCAAGCATTTGTATCACCTTAATGTTAGCGCCCCCATGTTTTGGTCCCTTTAAAGAACCAATTGCACCCGCATAAGCAGAATAAGCATCCGTTCCAGAAGAAGTCAATACACGACAAGTAAAGGTGGAATTATTACCACCTCCATGTTCTGCATGCAACATCATACAAGTATCCAATAAAAGCGCTTCTTCTTTGGTAAATTGTCTATCTGGACGCAATAAGGAAAGAATACTCTCCGCTATGCTCTGTCCTTCCAAAAGCGGATGTAAAATCATAGAACCGCCGTCAAAATGGCTTTTCTTTACCTGATATGCCTTTACCATAATATGGCTTAACCGAGAAATCAACCGCAACGATTTGCTAATTTCCATCTCTAGACTGGAATCTTCCGCCTGATGATCATAAGAATACAATGCCAATACAGAACGCGCCAATTTATTCATAATATTATTGCTTGGCGCTTTTAAAATCATATCTTCAAAAAAATTATCTGGCAATTCTCTAAATAGACACATCAGCGTTTGAAAATATTCCAGTTGAGATTTGGTTGGCAATACGCCAAAAATCAACAGATAAGCGGTTTCTTCAAAACCAAAGCGCTGTTGTTTTTGACAACCTTGAATAATTTCCTTGATATTGATACCCCGATAAATCAGTTCTCCCTCAATCGGTTCTTTTTCTCCCTCATTAATCAAATAACCATGTACATTACAAATGCCGGTCACTCCTGCCAGTACACCTGTGCCATCTTGGTTTCTCAATCCTCTTTTGATGTCAAATCGTTCATATAATTCTGGTGCGATATCGTTATATTTTTGATACTCTCCGCATAAAACTTTAATAGCTTCTGTTTTGATTTCATCATGACTCATATAATAACTGCCTCCAATTGAGCATTTCACAAAGTTCTTGTATCGATCATCACTGCATTCTATTCTATCACAGTAACTTGTTAAAGTCAATGAACTTTGCAAGTTAATTATCAATATTATGCAGATTTTCAAAGCAAATGTTTCTATGACAAACCGATAAAAACACCTATCCATCGGTCTGTCAAGTCCAAAAATCACTGTACAAATACAGAAAGGAATGTTGAGAATCCATGAAAAAACAAATTCAACTGATTGTCTTTTTTGTTTTCATTATGCTAGTTGTTCCTCTGATTCCCTTGATTGGAGAATCCAATAATTTGCAAGAAACTCAAAGTAATCATTCAAAAGTAGAAAATACATCATCACTTTCTTCCAACACAAACACTTCTGATACAGCCAACTCTGAAGAAGAAATTACCATTTATCATCACACTACCCAACAAATTCAAACCCTTCCTATGAAAGAGTATATCAAAGGTGTGGTGTGCGCGGAAATTCCCGCCGGATTTCATGAGGAAGCCATCAAAGCACAGGCAGTCATTGCCCATACCTATGCGTTAAGAATCCAAAATAATTTGGCACAATCCCCAGATGAGAGTCTAAAGGGTGCTCAAATCTCCACAGATCCAGACAAGCATCAAGCCTATTTTACCCCAGAAGAAATCAAAAAACGCTATGGAAAACAATACGACACTTATTGGCAAAAAGTTTCTAACTGTGTGGACGCCGTTATCAATCAAGTAGTAACCTATCAAGACCAGCCCATTATTGCAGCCTTTCATTCTATCTCAAATGGTTCTACTGAAAATCCAGAATATGTATGGGGGCAAAGTGTGCCATATCTTATCCCTATTGCCAGCGAAGGGGATGCGTCTTCCCCACATTACAAATCAACAGAATATTTTTCAGAAAAACAGGTGCGTTCTATCTTACAACAACAATATCCCAATATCTCTTTTTCAGAAGATAAATCTCAATGGTTTTCCATTCAAAGCAATACACCTGGGGGATATGTTGACCAAGTTTCCGTATTGGGACAACAGACCAATGGACAAGAAATCCGAAAGTTATTTGGACTAAAAAGCGCTAGTTTTACCGTCGCTTATCAAGACAATCAATTTCTCTTTACTACTTGGGGTTATGGGCATGGAGTTGGACTCAGTCAATATGGAGCAGATTATTATGCCAAACAAGGCATGACCTATGATCAAATTTTAGCACATTATTATCCCAATACAACTTTAACCACTCTTACTGCATCTACATAGATAAAAAGATAGTAGAATTTTCCTTTACTGATTCATCAATTTGATTCTCTGATTGCCAATGACTGTCAATTCCACCCATTCGGGGCGAAGTCCGCTTTTGATCGCGTTGTGAACAGATGAAATATTTGCCCATACACAACAATAAAAAGCAAGTTTCTCAATTTGAAATAATATGATGAAATTCCCCATAAAAATTCCCTTTTTTCTTACTTTTATAAATTTATGATATAAATAGTTATCTCTTTTTGCAAATATCTTGAAATGATAATTTGTATTTTATGATATTTGCATAAAAAATGGTATATTTTATGATGGATTCTGCTATTTTTTTTAATAACTATCCTACTTTATTTGAAAAGAACGTTTTATTATGTTATGATTAAAATAAAAGTATTTTCAATTTTATGACAAAGGAGTACTTTTATGAGAGCAAGTGGTATTTTAATGCACATTTCCAGCTTACCTTCCCGCTATGGTATTGGTACTATGGGAAAGGAAGCATATCAATTTATCGATTTTTTGGTCAAAGCAGGTCAAAAATATTGGCAGATATTGCCTGTTGGTATTACCAGTTATGGTGATTCTCCTTACTTTTCCTTCTCTACTTTTGCAGGGAATCCCTATTTTATCGATTTAGAAACATTGCAAGAAGAAGGGCTTTTGACCGAAAAGGAATGTAATCTTATCGATTGGGGAGACGATCCCAAAAATGTGGATTTCGGAAAGATGTTTGACAATCGATATGATATTCTTAGAATCGCATATAATCGAGATAAAGAAATTCTGACCCATCCAGATTTTATCAGTTTTCAAGAAAAATCAAAGGATTGGTTAGATGATTTTGCTTTTTACATGGCACTGAAATTTAATTTTAGTTTAATCTCTTGGCAGGAATGGGATGAAGATATCAAAAAAAGAGAGCCCAAGGCAATGGCTCTGTTCCGCAACAAACTGTCTGATGATATCAACTTTTTCAGCTATATACAATATAAATTTTTCCAACAATGGAACAAACTCAAAGCCTATGCCAACCAAAATGGAATTAAAATCATTGGAGATTTGCCAATCTATGTAGCTGGCGATGGTTCCGACACATGGAGTCATCCAGAACTATTTTTATTTGACAAAAATTTAAAACCAATCGACGTTGCTGGATGTCCTCCAGATGCCTTTTCTGCAACAGGGCAACTATGGGGAAATCCAATCTATCGATGGGAAGTCCATAAAGAAACCAAATTCGCTTGGTGGATACAACGAGTCAAAAAGGCATTTGAATTATATGATACTGTTAGAATTGACCACTTTAGAGGATTTGAGAGTTTTTATGCAATCCCGGGCAAAGATAAGACCGCTGAAAATGGCGAGTGGAGAAAAGGTCCAGGAATTGAAATTTTTAAAGCACTTAAGAAAAAACTGGGCAAGCTTGACATTATCGCTGAAGATTTAGGATATCTAACAGATGATGTTAGAAAACTGTTAAAAGACTCTGGATATCCAGGTATGAAGGTATTACAATTTGCATTTGATTCTCGTGAGAATAGCGATTATTTACCTCATAATTATGGCAACAACTGTGTTGTATATACTGGTACACATGACAATGAAACCCTAGCAGGCTGGTTCCAAACTGCCCCAAAAGCCGATGTTGCTTTTGCCAAAAAATATTTTCGCTTAAATAAGCGAGAAGGTTACAATTGGGGATTTATTAAAGAAACGTTGATGACTACCGCAGATCTGGCTGTAATTCCTATTCAGGATTACTTAGACTTAGGTTGTGAAGCACGCATGAACACTCCATCTACGATTGGAAACAACTGGAAATTCCGGGTTACTCCAGGAGCTTTAGACGACAAACTTGCTACCAAAATAGCACGTGTGACCAAACTATATCGCAGATAATTTACTATTTTTTCCGTTTCATTTATAAAAACAACCAGCTATCACTGATATGAATAGCTGGTTGTTTTTTATCCTTTTATTTTGACTCCAATCCCACAGATTACCTGATAAACCTCTTGAGCCTGTTGTGCCAAATAAATCATTGCATTTGCTGCTTGTTCTCTCCATCTAAGTTCAAACTCATCCATTGTAAAACCATAAGCAATCGTATCAGCAACCACAATGACTTCTGGATTATAGCGCAGCATTTTATCAATTTGTTCTATAAATGACAACTGTTCTTCTACCATCCTTTTTATAAAGATATGGAAATGGCTTACAATCATCTTTGTTTGAATTTCATATAAAGAACAATTTCTCCCATCAGCAATGTCTAACTGTGATGCCTTTGCCAACTGCATTGCAAAGTCCAACTTCCCTTGAAATTGCATACCTGTAATCACTTTCATTTATTTCCCGCCTTTTTACAGATGTCAAACAATCATAAAAATTCCTGTTGATCTAGTAAAATCAACAGGAACTTTTTACAAAATCAATTCTTTCATTGCATACTGTTGGCTATTGTCAGGCGAACCAGCGAGCAACAAAAATACTTCTTAATCCCTGTATCCACAGGTACACTCAAAACCAATGTTATGACTGATTAGTCCTCTTTCATCTTAGCAAAACATTCGCTGCAATATACAGGTCTATCTTCTCTTGGTTTGAAAGGAACTTTTGCTTCTGCTCCACAAGATGCGCAAGTAGCAGTAAACATTTCTCTTTGCACTTTGTTTGCATTTTTACGAGCTTGACGACAGTCCTTACATCTTTGTGGCTCGTTTTCAAAACCTCTTTCCGCATAAAATTCCTGTTCACCTGCTGTAAATACAAACTCATTTCCACATTCTTTACAAATTAAAGTTTTGTCTTGATACATTTTTATAACCTCGCTTGGATAAAATTTAATTTTGCCCATTAACGGATTTCCACCGTTACCTTTGAATAATTACAACGCTCTGACTTAAGCTAACCGGGCATATTTATTTGAATTTACTGAATGAATACCATTTTCAGCTTTCGTCTAACACGTTGCAAGGCATTATCCACAGCTTTTTGTGAAGAGTTAAGAGAGGTTGAAATCTGGGTGTAACTTTTCCCATCAAGGTAACAAAATAGTACATTCTTTTCAAATTCGGAAAGATCAATATGAATGCGATCGAGCAACTGCAAGTATCGCTCTTTATCCAAATAGATTTTCTCTGGACTAGTTTCTAAAGTAAAAATTTCACTTTGTTTATTCAAATCATGAATTGATACAGAATTTCTCAACAACTGAAGTTTTTTTGCAGAATCTTTTTTGATAAAGTTTTTAATGGCATTATCCAAACATCGATTTGCATAAGTTGAGAATCGTGCTCCTTTATTCTCCCGATAATTCTTAACAGCACGCAATAGTGCAATCAATGCTTCTTGACGTACATCATCCATATCCTCCCATAAATAAGGATATTCCTTCAACTTATAATCAATCACCACAGCATAACGAGCAACTAAAACCATCATACTTGCTTGATTTTGTTGTTGTTGATACAACTCAACCAAATACTCGTCAGGATACTGTTCTAAATTAAAATTTTTAGATTCTTTCAAGTTCATCAACCAGTGATATGCTCCCCTCGCCTATGCTAACGCATAGAGGTGGTAGCTTTCACTCCAGTACTCTACCATATAGTATTAATAAGCCAACCCTGTGTGCCCCACAATTTACATCACTTTGTAATAAAAGGACGAGAAATTCTCATCTTTATTGTCGATTATATGAGACGCAATTTACCTCCTACTTTGAGAAGTATGGTACTTCTTACTACATAGGTTAAATTTTTACTATAGTTATTATAATACTATTACTGCCACATATTGTCAAGCATTATTTTAATTTATTTTTATTTTTTTATGAAAACATTATAAACTCCACCTTTTTTTATAACTTATTCTTGTTTGTTTGTTTTTTCTATTTTTGTTATACTAAGATAAGACTATAAAAATAAAAAACCGTATTCATTTCGAATATGCCTGTGGTCACAAGAAAAAAGGTATATTTTTTGTTGTTTGGCAAACCGCCAATCAAGTTGGCTGCTTCATAATAAAAAATATATAATACATAAAAGAGGGGCTTTATACTATGATAAAAACATTATTAGTGGGTATCAATGCTAAATTTATTCATTCCAATCTTGCAATTCGTTCTCTAAAAGAATATGCAAAACAACACTATCGTATTCCAATTCAGATTTCAGAATACACCATCAATCAACGTGTGGAGTGGATTTTATCTGAAATTTACAAACAATCTCCAGATATCATCGGTTTTTCCTGCTATATCTGGAACTACGAAATGATCAAACATCTGGTTTGTGAGCTCAAAAAAGTACTTCCAAATACAGTTATTTTTTTGGGTGGACCTGAAGTCAGTTATTCTGCCAAACAAGTCTTACTGGATACTCCAGCAGATGCTGTCATAATGGGAGAAGGGGAACAAGTTTGCGCCCAATTAATTGATGCAATAATTCACCATCACCCATTGGAGCAAATCCATGGAATTACTTATCGAACCAAACAACAGATTATCGAAAATCCGCCTGCCAACCTGCTTCCTATGGCAGACATTCCCTTTGTCTATCAAGATATGACAGATTTCAAACATCGCATTGTCTATTATGAAAGCAGTAGAGGCTGCCCATTCCATTGTCAATACTGTCTATCTTGCAATGATAATCAGGTGCGTTTTCGACCATTGGAGCAAGTTTTTGAACATTTAAACTTCTTTTTAACACATCATGTGCGACAGGTCAAATTTGTGGATCGCACCTTTAATTGTAAAAAATCCTATGCCATGGCAATTTGGAGATATCTACAAGCGCATGACAATGGATATACCAATTTTCATTTTGAAATTGCAGCCGAACTGTTAGATGAAGAAATGCTATCCTTTTTCCCCTCCGTGCGCAAGGGATTGTTTCAATTTGAAATCGGTGTACAATCCACCAATCCCCTTACATTAAAACATATTCAGCGAAATACACAAATAGAAAAATTGCGCACCATTATTAGCAGACTGCAAAATGGGAATATCCATCTGCATTTAGATTTGATCATCGGTTTGCCCTATGAGGATTATCAGCGTTTTTCCCAGTCCTTTAACGATGTATATGCTCTCGCTCCAGACCAACTTCAAGTTGGCTTTTTAAAGCTGCTCAAGGGTTCTGGACTCTATGAAAAACAAACACAATATGGAATTGTCTGTAGCGATTATGCTCCTTATGAAGTATTATATACCAGCCATCTGTCTTATCTGGATATCTTAAAGCTCAAAATGATAGAAGAGATGGTAGAAATCTATTATAATTCCAATCGATTTATACAAACTATCCGCTATCTGGTATCTTTATTTCCCTCTCCATTTGCAATGTTTGAAGCACTTGCCACATTTTATGAGCAACAACAATACCATTGCTGTTCTCATTCCAATGTGGAATACTATAGTATCTTATATAAATTTTTCCAAACACTCTCCCCAACAGATACCACATCATTTCAATGGCTTGCAAAATTTGATCTATATTCCCATGAAAAGGCAAAAAAATTGCCTGAATGGCTTACTGTTTCCAATCATGAACATCTACGAGAAGAAATTTATCAATTTTACCATAACAAGCAACAAATTGAAACATATCTTCCAGAGTATGCTCATCTTGACAGCAAGCAAATTTATCGCCAAGCTCATATCGAACAATTTCCATTTCATCCAATCACAGGAGAGCAAACCGACACCATCATTTTATTTAACTATCAAAATTGTGACCTTTTGGGCAATGCCACTTATTTTGTTTTGGATTCTCTGATTGAAAGGAGCGATGTAGATGAGTAATCCTAATTTAGAACAATTGCGCGCAAAAGCAAATCAACTAGTAGAACAACCCGGCGTCTACCTGATGAAAAACAAACAACATGAAATTATTTATATTGGCAAAGCAAAGCGTTTAAAACAGCGGGTTGTCAGTTACTTTAGACAGAATAAAGGACATCAAGAGAAAGTAAAAAAGATGGTTTCTCAGGTGGAAGATTTCGATTATATCATTGCTGAGAGCGAATTTGAAGCACTGGTACTGGAGTGTAGTCTTATCAAGCAATACCTGCCCAAATACAACATTCTATTAAAGGATGATAAGGGGTATCACTATCTCAAAATCACCGATGAGCCCTATCCTCGCATTCAGGCTGTTAGACAAAAACTACAAGACCATGCAACCTATCTGGGTCCTTATACCAGTTCTTTTTCTGTTACCCAATCGGTAGATGAAGTCAATAAAGTATTTATGTTACCCACCTGTCACAAAAAATTCCCTGACGAATTTCGCAAAGAACGTCCTTGCTTAAACTTTCATATCAAAAAATGTATGGGAATCTGTCGTGGGAATATCAGTCAAAATGAATATCAGGACATCATCAAAGAAGCAACTGGCTATCTGAAAAAGGGAAATCATCAGGCAATGAAACAACTTCGCCAACAGATGGAACAAGCTGCCGAGCAATTGGACTTTGAAAAGGCAGCTAAGTTGCGTGACCGTCTACAGGCAATCGAACGACTCAACCAATCCCAAAAAGTATTGATGAATCACGATAAAGATCAAGATTTTATTGCCATTGAACAGGTCAATACCAAAGCATGTGTGGTCGTATTACAATTTCGCAATGGACAACTGCACAATAAAAACACCTATCTCTTTGAACACAGTTATGACAAACAGGATTCTATTTCCGAATTCCTCTCTCAATATTATCAATTTAAAAACAATATCCCTAAATTCATCGCATTGGGAATTGATTTTCCAGACATCGAACTCTATCAAGACTATCTTTCTCAACTTGCTGGGCAAAGAGTAACCATTCACATTCCACAAAAGGGAGAACAAAAACGCCTTATTGATATGGCACAGACCAATGCTTTAGAAGAACTTTCCCGCAATTTAGAGAAAAAATCCAAAGAAGTGGTTGCTTTACAGGAACTCAGTCAACTATTGGGTCTTTCCAAAATTCCAGAATACATTGAAAGTTATGATATTTCCAATATTGGCAATGATTATATGGTCGGTGCTATGATCGTCTTTGAAAACGCAAAACCGCTTAAAAAAGCCTATAAAAAGTTTTCTATGAAAGAACATCAAACACAAAATGATTACGCCTGTATGAGTGAAATGATAACCAGACGCTTTCAACGCTATCTTGATCCAAATGAAACCGATAAAGGATTTAAACGACTTCCCGATTTGATTTTACTAGATGGTGGAAGTGCTCATGTTTCAATCATTGCCCCCATTTTAAAACAGATGAACCTTTCTATTCCCCTCTTTGGTATGGTGAAGGATTCCAAACATAAAACACGAGCCATTGCATTAGATGGTGGAGAAATTCAAATTTCTACCTTTCGTTCTGCTTTTCGATTGGTCACACAAATACAAGAGGAAGTGCATCGCTTTGCCATCACCTATCAAAGAAAAAAACATCAACAAAACACCTTCACATTGGAATTGACCTCCATCAAAGGAATCGGAGAGAAAAAAGCCTTTGCACTCTTAAAGAAATTTAAAACCAAAAAGGCGCTCAAACAGGCAACTCTTGAACAAATAAGAAGTGTTGCCAAGCTAAATGCCGAAACTGCGGCACTCGTCTATGATCTTGTACAAAAAATGTAAAATTCCTATTGATTATAAAAAGAAAACAGTTATACTAAATAGTAGTAGAAGGCATTTTTTACTATTTTGTTTTAGAAAGGCTGTTGTACCAATGTTGCGACTTTTAAAAAAAATAGATACCTCTTACTTTCAAAAAGAAAATATTTCCTTTTTCTTTTTAAATGTAATTTATTTCTCTGCAAACTGTATGTTTTTTGGTTTTTTGGTGATGTACCTCACTTCAAAGGGTTATTCTGGTTTTGAATGCGGTGTATTCAATACCTTGATCAGTATCTGTGCGTTGATTGTTCAACCGATTTCCGGCTATCTTACTGATACCTTTATCACCATTAAAAAGTATTTGATTTTCACTTCGATTGCGGCGATTGCATTTACTTTTGCTCTGCCGCTTACCGTTTCCAATCCCATCCTTGCTGCAATCTCTGTCATGTTGATGGCAGCTTTGGTGAATCCTTCTGCTTTTCTGGCTGATACCTGGGCTGTAACGCTACGGGAAACATATCCACACATCGATTATGGAAAGAATCGTTCTGGTGGCTCCATCGGATATTGTATCACTTCCATTGCAGCAGGTTATTTGGTCGCCCCATTGGGATATCACATTCTATTTATCTTACATATTGTCTTGTTTATAATTTATATTCTGATTGTACTTACCATTCCAGATATCCCCTGTCGCAATGCCAAAAGCGCTCAACCACTCAGTGCAGAACCATCTGAACACAAAAGTCTTAGTTTTATTCAAGTATTAAACATACTCCTCAAAAATAAACCCTATCTTTTATTCCTAACCAGTTCTTTTTGCTATTACGCTTCTATGCGTGCATTTAGTTCTAATGTGTCTTATAAGGTGTTGAGTTTGGGTGGAGATGATAGCATGATGGGTGTTGCTCTTGCAATTGGTGCCATCTTTGAAGTGCCATTTTTATTTATTATCAATCGATGTATTCATCGCTTTCCCTTAAATCATCTCTATTTATTTTCTGTATTTTGTATCTTGTTTCGGGGACTTTTTATGGCATTTGCCCCCACTGCTGGACTGATGTATTTTTCACAAGCATTACAGGCGTGTTCTTATGGCGTTTATGTTGCGGTTTCCTTAGAAATTGTCAGTCGCCTGGTGCCACCAAATATTCGCACAACTTCTATTACCCTGATGGTTGCTGTCACAAGTGGATTGGGCGCAATCATAGGTTGCTTTATTGGAGGGGCATTGATAGACAGCATGGGTGTTGATTTGATGGCTTACATCATGTCCATCCCCTGTGTTGTTGGTATTCTTCTTTATCTCATTCCGATGTTTCAACAGAAATCCAAATAAAGAAACAAAAGAACTGCTGTAATAATACAGTAGTTCTTTTTCAATATACCAATCAATATCATACTTTTTCTATGATAGTCTGTCTTGGTTTTTAATGTGTTTTACAATTTCAATATCCGCCCGACAAAATGATTTGCTATCCAATTCTTTTGGGGATACCCAACAAATTTCTCTGTGTACCTGCTTTTGAACCATTTTAGACAGAATTTCTGTATCAAAAAAAGCAAATGAAATTTGTTTATCTGGATAATCATAATCAAACTGTGCTATCATCTTTTTCAGTTGTTTTGACTTCCATTCGCAAATCTCCTCAATCAAGTCATTCCCTACGACAGACGAATACTTTTTGCAATTATCTCCCGTTCCTCTTCCGTAACCGTATCCGATGAAAATTGAACTGCGACATAAACTTGCAACTGCTTATTATAAGACAAAATGCCTGGCAATACAGTTGTAGGACTTGCTGCCGCTGCCATGCCGTCTGCTTGTACAACATAAACATTTGCCAGCGCAGTTTCCATATATTCCGAATTAACAATTGGTTGATAGTCATCCCACCGGTACAAACTCCCAAGCCGAATACCGCTGTAAACAACCTGATAATAATCTTCCCGTGGTATTTCAGTCTCATCAATAGCTTCAAATATATGATACCCGCAAATTGCCATCAAGGTGTCATCCTTATAAAGATACACTGGAGTAAAAAACAAAGAAGATCTTTCTTCTTCAGGAGGCATACGCACTTCCCAACCATCAGGCAGATCGATATACATACGAAAAGGCTCAATATCATAAATATGTGCATTATAGGTTGTCTTTTCCACTTGATAAGCCGGGAATGGAATATATTTGTTTGCATTGCTTGGGCGTTCAGATAACAAATATAAGCTAATCACAACTAAAAGAATGGTAACTGATATAACTATCCAAATAGCCACTTTGTGATAGGACAAAATGTTTTTGATTCTGGTTTTCGTATTTCCCTCCCCAAAAGCAACAGGCAGTACTGTTAACATCCGTTTGTTGGTCGCAAGGTGCAAAATCGTTTTAGAATACTGTCTGCGAACATCTCCATCCATGTTTCGCAGAACACATTCGTCACACATCATCTCCATATCTTTGCAGAAAAGAATAAACGCCACCCATGCCAATGGGTTAAACCAATGCACAACCAACGCAAAAAATGCAATCAGCTTAATCATATGATGGGCATATCTAATGTGCATCTTCTCATGCATCTCAACGAAACGCTGATCCTCTGCCTCAATGTCCGAAGGAAGATAAATTTTGGGGTGAATTATCCCTATCACAAAAGGTGTGGCAATCTCATCCACAAAATAAACATTCGTATGAACCCGAACAGCACCAATCAGTTTTTTATGCAGCCGAACTAGCGTAATCAAATTATAGATTAAAAATAGGATAATACCAACAATCCACAGCCACGCGACAAGCGATATCCAGGATACCGAATGAGGTGAACCATTAGCAAAACCAGATTGGGGTGATATTAACTGATTAATATTCTGGTCGATCAGCGAGATACCAGTGCTAATCTGCATAAGATTAGGCGAAAGCGATTGACTTTGTGCCGGTAACAGGCTGAATGGTCTTTCAAAAGAGAATGGGCATAATAGGCGGAAAAGCACGACACCCCACAGAGCACAGGATAATACCTTTGGTAATTTTTTTAATAACAGCCGAATTGCTATCACAAATAGAATCACAATACAAGCAGTAAAACTCATGCGAAAGATATGTAAGAATAGTTGCGCTGCCATGACTTTTATACCTCCATATTATCTATCAATTCTTGCAATTCGCGTATCTCTTTTTCAGACAGTTTTTTCTTGGATATAAAGGCTGCCAAAAACTCTGGAAGAGAGCCCCCAAAAGTTTCCTCGACAAATTGTTTACTTTGCAGTGCACGAAATTCGTCCTCCGAAATTCGTGTGTACACAATCGTATCCCGATTTTCAAATAATCCCTTTTCACAAAGTCGTCTTAACATGGTATATGTGGTAGACTTTTTCCATTCCAACGTTTCTTGACACAGCTTGACCAACTCTCCGGAAGCAATGGGGGCATGCGCCCATATGAGTTCAGCAAATTTAATTTCCATCTTTCCAAACTGGTATGATTTCATCGTATCACTCCTTTTGATTTAATTACAGTAAACCTGTTGTTTTAAGTTTAACATCATTAAATCAAAAAGTCAATGGCTTTTCATAAAAATATATTTTTGCTTCGTAGAGAATTATTAACAACAATAATATGAACTGTATAGATATATTCAAATAGATAAGGTGAACAACAAAATGTAATAGGGTGAATAACCAGTGCTATTAAAAGCAACGTAATTTCCGCTGATTTTTCAAAGGTTTGGGATATTTCCCAATCATCATTTTTTCTGATGCTATCACAGGACATAGACGGAAAAAATATAAAAAGAGTACCTCTTTCCTCTACTTACTATAAAACTTTTCTTTATTTTCTGTAATATTACAAGTCCGTAAATGATGATTGTCCATAATGGTACAGCCTGTATTTTGCTCCACGCAGAAAACTGATATTTTCATTACTCCTTTGCGGTAAATTCGTTACGCAGTCAAAACACGGTTTTGAGAGAAAAGGTATAAGCGCCTGCCAAGTCGCATAAATCAAGACTTTTTAAAGCTCTACTGTGTAACATTTCATGCATAAAAAGCGGCGCTTCTAGTTCCCTATTCAAGAATTTGTAAACGCCGCTTACTATATATTCAGTTTTCAGTACATTTCCTGTTTATCCACTGTTCAAAAAAACATTGACTTTATTCGCTTTTTTCGCTATCGCTATCACACTTTATTATTTATCACACTGGTTTCATCGAAAATACGATTTATTTTCTTATGGGACTTTGTCTAATACAGCAGTCCTTTTTAAATATACCAATCAATATCACACTTTTTCTATGATAATCTGCCTTGGTTTTTAATCTGTTCTACAATTTCAATATCCGCCGGACAAAATGATTTGCTATCCAATTCTTTTGGAGATACCCAACGAATTTCTCTGTGTACCTGCTTTTGAACCGTTCCAGACAGGATTTCCGCATCAAAAAAAGTAAACGAAATTTGTTTATCTGGATAATCATAATCAAACTGCGCTATCATCTTTTTTACATCAATTATAATATCCAACTCCTCTTTACACTCTCTTATCACACAATCCAGAGCAGTTTCCCCACATTCTACCTTTCCACCGGGAAACTCCCATAAAAAAGCGCAATTTCCGCCCGCTCCTCGTTGGCAGATTAATAATTTTCCTTCTTTCCAAATCATAGCCGCCGCTACAGATACGTTTTTTCTCATAACATCTATCCCAACTAATCCAAATAAGGAACAATATCGCGGAATACCGCACGCACAATATCATTTGAACAATGCTCATTGTGAGAAGTGGTTGTAATCACTGCCTGTTTATCTGGGACGACAATTGAAAATTGCCCATACATGCCATCGACACGAAAAGCGCCTTCTTGTGCACATTTCCAAACCTGATAACCATAGCCATTGGTACTTTCATGATCTGTTCCCCAATGGGCAGTGCTGATAATATCCTCATGCATTGCATTGACATAAGCCTCACTGACCAATGGCTTGTCATTCCAATAGCCCTTTTGCAACAGCAAGCGTCCAATATTCGCCAATTCTTCTGTGGTCAAATACAATCCTGTTGCTGCCATTGTATGACCTGTTGGGCAGCATTCCCACTGTGGATTAAAAATCTGAAATGGTTCAAACAGCCTTGGCATTAAATAATTGCGCAACAACTCTCCTGATACCTTTTCCACCACTCTGCCCAGCATATAAGTACAGGCATTTGCGTAAAAAAATGTTTCTCCAGGTTTTGATTTGACAGGGTCTTTAAAAAACAGTTCTGCCCAATCTGTATTGGGATAATCGGTCATCTCTACAGAAAATAAAAAAACGTCTTTGCCAGCTGCCATATGAAGCAGGTCACGCAGGGTAATTTTTTCACTTCCCGGAGAAGCAATTTCTCGATATTCTGGGAAAAAATCCAACACTTTATCTGTAATTTTTAATCTTCCTTCATCTTGGCAAATTCCCACTGCGATAGAAGTAAATGTCTTGCTGGCAGAATACAAACATTCACGGTCATCACTGCGAAATCGATGCGCAATGTTTCCCTTTCCCTGTTGAAATACAGATACTCCATATACGCCAAGATGTTGTTCCAAAACACTTAACCGAAATTGATTTAAAATAGATTGATTCATTTTCATCAAACACCTTTCTAATCATCTAAATGATCCAAAAACCAATGACACCAAATAACAAACTTATACTAGTGCCACAAATAACATCTTTGAGATAATGAACTCCTACCAATATGCGGGAAACTCCAATCAATACTGCAAGGATCATCATACCTACCCCAAATGCAGTATGTAAGTACCAAATCGCAAGCGCGATAATCACTGCACTTGCAGTATGCCTACTGGGAAAACTTTTTCCCTTTCCAGCCTGTACTGGAATCAACGGCTGATATCCCAACATATCATAAGGTCTTGGAGCATTTAAACAATTCCGAAAGACGGTGACAGCTCCAAATACCATTGCAGGGACTAACATTACTCGAATCAATCGGACATCTTCATCAAAAAATAGGACTGCCAAAATACTCACATATACAATCACATTGAATATTGGCAATAGATATACAATTGTCAATACCATTTTTTTTAGAATAGCTGACCGATTCAAAAAAGCAATGATCGCTTCATATCTCTGTTTATTCACACATTGAACCCTCCTGTTGTTTCAATGTCACCATTTTTAATACCAATGGAATTGTTCCCACCTGATAACCACTTACTGCATAAATACTACACAGCCCTTGGCTTGTTACCAATATCAATGGCAATTTCTCATGATCTATGGTCATTCTTCTTGATAAAGTCTGCACATTTTCTATAAAATCATCATAGTAAACTTGAATGTTAGGAATTGTTTGTAATACCCTTTGTAATGTCGCATGATCCTTTTCTACAGAATCCCGCAACACCATATACCATTGACAATCCAATACTTCTATTGCTTGCGCTGACTCTAACATTTCATTTAATACATGTTCTGTTGGTTCTGCTCCAGGCTCTGCCCAAATGATAACAGACTCTTTGTCTTGTAATTGTTGCTGCATGGAAACCATCTGACTTTGTTCATTCTGTAAATAAAAATCTGAAATCTCACAATTTTCAAGCATTTCTTCTACTTGATAGTTGGGAAATTCCAATGCCACCTGTTGCGTTGTATCACCATCTATCAAAATCATGCGCTGTTTTAGACGAAGCTCTCCGCTTAGAAGTCGACAAGTTGTAGTAATTCGATAAATTCCCTCTAATAACTCCAATTCCATTGTTTGATTGTTCCACTTTTGTTTAGAAAAATCCAACAATAGCCAATCGCTTCCTTCCCATCTTGAAAGACTCCAGTTTTGATTGTATACAGCTTCTTCCAAACAAGATAATACCAATGTTCCAGTTTGCCCATCAAATAGTTGATTCCACCTTTGATTTTGATAGTATTGCAGTTGTTTTTGTTCTGGATGGACTCTAGCTGGAATCCCAACTGAGCGACATAATGCCACAAACAATACTCTTTTTGAAACCACATTTGTATATCCTGATTTGATACAACCTTCTGGGGAGGTGGTTAAGGCAGCATAATCCCGCTGGGGACACTCCAATAAATGTTCTTGTATCCACTCCCAGATGCTTTTGGGTTCCTGATAGAAATGTGCTAATTGTTGGGCTGTAAAATATTTGGGAAGTGTTTGCATATAATCGGTCAACACTTCATATTCAATGCGAGGGCATAACAGATAATTTACAAAGATATCCTCTGGCAATTGCTGTTGAAAGGTCATAGCATATCTTAAATGGGATAGCAAGACTTCTGCTTCCATATCGCGAAAATCCTTTTCTGGCAACGTAGACAACATCTGTGCCTTTTGTACTTGCCAATCCGTTGTTTGGGTATCATTTATAAATTGTTCCACCTGCTCTAGATTGCCTTTTGCCAATTCAAAATAAGGAGACCACAAAACATGTCTTTGATAATCTGGTGTCTTTTGTTCTCGTTGTTTCGCTGCCTGTTGCAATCGCTGTTGCTGAATCTGTTTTTGTTCTGGCAAAACAGTTGGCAGCACAGCAAGCTGGTCTTTGGGAGGATAAAAATAATCTGTTTTCCATTCGCTATTCAATTGAAAATCTTCCAAATGTAAAACAATATGATCCTGTTTTTCTGTATTTACTGTCTTTTCAGCGATCTGATTTTCCTTGACAACCAACAAGTGAATATCTCCCAATCCCAATGTTACAGATACAGAACCTGATGGGTCAGTTTTTATTTGAGCAATGGTAATAAAGCTGGATTCATTTAATATCTGTAACAACACAACAGCGTCTTTTACTGGTTGATCTTGTTGATATACAGAGATCGTAATTGATTTTGCTTGGGCATATCGAGACAGACAATTTTTTTCGGATACAGCCCCATTATCTGAAATCACATGTTGATGATGCCAAAGTCGATTGGTAAATACACGATTGTGGACTAACATCGCACGGGAAGCCGCATTATTAAACCATCCTCTATTTAAAACCATCTCCGGTTCACAGGCACCCATAAAATACCAACTACCATCACACCAGACTTCTACCCAAGCATGATTGTCATCGCAATGAGACCATCTTGGTGCATATACCTGTCTTGCAGGAATTCCAACACTGCGCAATGCAGCAACGGTAAATGTAGATTCTTCTCCACACCGCCCAAAGCCCGTCTGATAAACGGTTTTTGCTGAAGCAGTGCGCAGATTTGTCGCATGATAGGTTGCTTGTTCTGCACACCAGAAATTGACTTCTAGTGCTGCCTGTTTCATATTCATTCCCTGAATACGCGGTGCAATCTGTTGATAAAATAACTTTGGTACATCGGAAAGGCTTTCTGTATTGATACGGGGATAAAATATATTATCTATCAAAAGAAATTCATCTATTTGATCATTCCAAGGTATCTGTTTTATCAAAAAGACTGTATGTTTTGCATAGGATTTCCAAAGAGAAAATGGATAATCCGCAATATCACTCAATGGTAAAGTCACATAAAGTAATTTTATCAAATGTGCTTCTTCCATACTACATGATTGCAGTTTAAAAGTAATATCCTCCTTCTGTTCATTGGATAATCCAATGGCAGTCTCAAATGCTTGATTGACCTGCTTGATTTGTTGTTGTGAAAAAGTTATCATTTTCATTCACCTACTATCTGCTTTAATATTGTTGCGGCATTCCATACAGATTCTTGATCAGAACGCCAGATTTCGTATTCATCTATTCCAGGTAATCCCATGGAAACCTCCTTTCTCCGAAATTTCATTTGACTCTCCAACTTCTTTTTTGCAGACATATGATAAGATGTAATCGCAGTCTGTTGATAAAGATTTTCAATCACGTCTGCTTGAATTCCTCCCCCCGCCAAAATATCAATTTCTCCCTCTGCTTGCTGTTTTAACTGTCTCAATAGCGGAATGCCTTCTATTGCGGTATGTTCCTGCCCGGAAGTCAATATGGTAGAAATCCCAAGTTGTTTTGCCTGTTCCAATGCCTTTAAAGGGTCTATACAGACATCAAAAGCACGGTGTAATGTTACCGGCAAGTCTGCTGCCAACTCGATTAATTGTTCCATTCTTTGCAAGTCCAATGTTCCATCTGTCTGAAGCATTCCCAATACAAAGCCATCAGCACCTGCTTGTTTGAGTAATTTTATTTCCTGTTTCATCTGTTGAAACTCAAAATCAGTATAGAGAAAATCACCAAATCTGGGACGAATTAACACATAAGTACAAATTGTAGTCTGTTGTTTTACCATTTCCAACAAGACAGAACTTGGAGTTGTCCCTCCAATGATCAAATTAGAACAAAGTTCTATTCGATTTGCTCCACCCTGTTGCGCTGCAAGCACAGACTCTAAAGAATCCGCGCAAACTTCCAATAAACATGACTGCATTGATCTCACTTCCGTTTCTATCTTAATAATCTCTTTTATTCTATCATAAATTCCATAAAAAAACAGCTATTCTGTTTGAAAGATTTCAAATAGAATAGCTGTTTTTAACATTGATTTTATCAAAGAGTCTCCTTATGAGGTTTTACATCACGATGGCAATGCCCTCCATTACAATTGGCACAACCAATACATTTGCCTTGTTTTTTTGTCTTTATAATCTTTTTCACTGCCAACACTGCCAGCAATATAAGTATCCCAAATATCACCCAAGAAGCAATATTCATAAAAACCCTTCTTTCTATCTTCCATTAAACTTTTACCGTTACTTTATTTTGTAATTTATCACCAGGACAACTTCTAAATAACAAATACAACATGCCGATTAATACAAATATTGCCAAGATGGTACCAATACCAAAACTTGTTCCCAATACAAATACACTGCCCAACTGATAAATCATAAATGATACTGCATAAGCCAATAAACACTGGTAACCAACTGCGATAAAAGTCCATTTCCATTCGCCCATTTCGCGTTTTATCGCGCCAATTGCTGCAAAACAAGGTGCGCACAATAAATTAAATACAATAAAGGAAATTGCAGAAACACTTGTAAAGATAGCACTGATACTTGCCAGCAATTCTGAGGTCTCTTCCGCTGTATCTGTGATGCCCTGTAAAACCCCCATTGTACCAACTACATTTTCTTTTGCTAATAAACCGGATATAGTGGCAACTGCACTTTGCCAATTGCCAAAGCCGATGGGAGCAAAAATCGGAGCGAGCACTTGACCAATACTTGCCAAAATACTTTGATCTTGTTTTACCATTTGTAGATTCCAAGAAAAATTGCTCAAAAACCAAATTAGTCCACAAGCTACAAAGATAACTGTACCAGCTTTGACAATAAATGCTTTTCCACGTTCCCATACATGAAGCAATACATTTTTGATACCTGGCAAATGATATTGTGGCAATTCCATTACAAATGGAGCAGGAGCCCCTATAAACAATTTTGTTTTCTTTAAAATAATCCCAGATACCATTACCATCAAAACACCCAAAAAGTACATTGCTGGGGCAACCCACCAATTATCTGGAAACAGCGCACCACCAATCAAAGCAATAATTGGAATTTTTGCACCACAGGGAATAAAAGTCGTCACCATAATGGTCATTTTGCGATCTTTTTCATTTTCAATCGTTCTAGAAGCCATAATTCCAGGAACACCACATCCAGAAGCAATTAGCATTGGGATAAAGGACTTTCCAGAAAGTCCGAACTTACGAAAGATACGATCCATAATAAAGGCGACACGTGCCATATATCCACAATCTTCCAAGATACATAAAAACAAGAATAAAATTAACATCTGTGGGACAAATCCCAATACCGCCCCAACACCGCCAATAATACCATCTACAATCAATCCCTGCAACCAATCTGCTGCATGTACGGATTCTAAGACATTGGTTGCCCAACCTGAAATCCAATCACCAAATAAAGTATCATTGGTCCAATCTGTTAAAATGCTGCCCAACCAAGATACAGATACAAAGTATACAATACACATAATTGCTGCAAAGATTGGAAGCGCTGCCCAACGATTTGTGACAACTTGGTCTATTCTATCAGAAGTCGTCATTCCCTGTCTTTTTTTATGTACACATTTTGAAACGACTTTTTCAACATATTCATAACGCTCATTTGTGATAATACTCTCTGCATCGTCATCTAGTTCTGCTTCACAGACAGCAATCACCTGTTCTATCTGTTGTTTGGCGCTTTCAGACAACGAAATTTGTTCTAAAACCTTTTCATCTCGTTCAAATAATTTGATTGCATACCAACGAGAATTATTTTTTGATATCGCTTTATTGTAATGTTCTATCCTTTCCAATGCTTGTTCTACTGTTTTAGAAAAAGAATGCTGCGGGGTAGTCAACATACGACTTTGTACCAATGCAATTGCCTTTTCTGCCACTTCTTGAGAACCCGCTCCCTTGACAGCAGCTGTTTCAACCACCTCGCAACCAAGTTCCTTTGCCAATTTTGCAATATCGATTTTATCTCCACGTTTGTGCACAATATCAATCATATTCAGTGCAATCACAACAGGAATCCCAATTTCTACAAGTTGTGTTGTCAAATATAAGTTGCGTTCAATATTAGAGGCATCGATTAAATTAATAATGACATCGGGATGTTCTTGTAGCAGATAATTACGAGTTACTACTTCTTCTAAGGTATAAGGAGAAAGAGAATAAATCCCTGGCAGATCTGTAACAATCACGTCCTTATGTCCTTTTAATTTTCCTTCCTTCTTTTCTACGGTAACACCTGGCCAGTTTCCAACATACTGGTTGCTTCCTGTCAGGTCATTAAACATCGTTGTTTTTCCACAATTTGGATTGCCGGCCAATGCAATTTTAATTGCCATGATTGTTCCTCCTAGACTGTTCTCAATTATTCTTAAATTAGATTAAGCTAACTCAATGATTTAAAATAGACAGAGTCGATTGACTCTGTTTAGTCCACCAATATCATCTCTGCATCTGCTTTGCGAATGGATAATTCATAATTTCTCACCATAATTTCGATTGGATCTCCCAATGGAGCCACTTTTCTCACATAAACACTGGTTCCCTTTGTGATACCCATATCCATAATTCTGCGCTTAATTGCTCCTACGCCATTTAATTTTTTTACAGTAACTGTATCACCACATTTTACTTCTTTTAGTGTTCTCACCAAATCGTCCCTCCTAAAATAGATCAAATCATAATACGGTTTGCGATTGATTTGCTAATTGCTACACGAGTATCTTTGATACTCACTATCATATTTCCAGCCATCTCAGAAACAATTATCACATTTCCACCTACTGTAAAACCCAAATTCTCTAAAAATCGCTTTGTATCATCTTTTCCACCAATTTTGCGAATCACCTGTTCTACACCGGTCTGTGCCATGGTTAAAGGCATGATAATTCCTCCTAATCCGTTTATTAAATAAACTTATGATCATTCATTTACTCCTACAATGACATCTTTCAGTTAGTATAAACTAACTTCTGATTCAGCTATCAGTTTACTATAACTAATTATATTTGTCAATAGTTTTTTTTAAATTCTTTTATTTATACTGTTGCCCCTAAATTTACAAATAGACCAACTAAAAAAATTTTATAAATAGGGGTTGACAAGTCAGTTAGCATATGCTAATATTATCTCATAGATTTGCAAAAACAAATCTTTAACACCACACAACACCTATTTCATTGAACTGTTTATCAACTCCAAATCAGATAAACAATCGTGTACGTAAGATTTCTTGCGTACACACCCCTTTCGGGAAACGACTAAAATACTACTCAAATATTTAATAAATTTGCATCTTTAGAATGTAAAATATCTTTTTATCCAGCTAACTTTTACCTCTTATATATAAAAGTTTTCATTTTTCTAACAAAATAAAGAGAACAGCAATTATGCTGCTCTCTTTATTTTGTACTATTTTTCTTTGGAAAGAACATTCAATATCATCTTTAACTCCTGTACTGCTATCTGTCCTGGGGCAGATACTTCATCTATCGCACCAAAAGTCAAAGCAGAACCGGATAAATTGCCAGCAATTCGACTGAGCATTCCCAAATGTCCCATAGACATAGTGATAATGGGACAATCGCACGCTTGATACATCTGTTGTGAAGCACACAACAAGGTCAAAACATCTTGTTGAGTTTGTGGCATCACTGCAATTTTTGGGATATCTGCTCCCAATTGATACATTTTTCTCAAACGATTCAAAATCTCATGCTTTGGAGGCGTCTTTTCAAAATCATGATTTGAAACAATCACATGTTTTGAAAATCTATGTGCATAATTACACAATTCCAAAACCGTGGTATCTCCCATCAATAACTCTACATCAATGATATCTGCTTTTTTGATTGCCATTTGATTGAGTTGTTGATAATAATCCTCTGTAATCTCTCTTTGTCCGCCTTCTGATTTGGTGCGAAAAGTAAATAGCAATGGAATAGGGTCTAGTATGTTTACAATACATTCCAATGTCCTTTCAACCGCTTGTATTTCATCGACCTGATCAAAAAAATCAACACGCCATTCTACTAAATCGGGAGTTGCTTGTGCTGCCTTTTTTGCTTCTTGTTTTAGTTGTTCCAATTGAGAGGATACCAAGGGAATACAAATTTTTGTATTCCCTTCTCCCAATCTCATCCCTTTTATTTGAATTACTTTCATCATGATTCCTTAAAAATTGCTTCCATTCCAGCCCCAATGCTCTATTTCTTGATAAGCGACATAAACTTTATCAGATGGTATCTGTAAGACAGTTTGATAAATCTGACAAATTTTCGCTGTCAAAGCATTGTAAACATCGTCGGAGGCTGTTCCAAAAATTTTCACCTCTACAAATGCTATCCGTTCAAAAGATTTCCCCTGAAAATACATTTGATGTTGATCTTGTAGGTCAAGCATCAACCAACGTTCACTTTTTCCGGGAATCAGAGAGATGACTTCTCCCAACTGTGTTTTTAATTGTTCTCTTTGTTGTTCACTCACTGAAACAGTTGTTTTTGAATTGATAAAAGGCATATCAAAACCCCTTTCTTTCTATTTTATAAATGAAATAATGCAGTTGCAATGATTTTTGCATGATCAAATGCAATTCCATCTGAAGAAATCATATTGATTTCCCTATGAATACCCATACGTGTTTGTATTTCCTGAATTTCTAATCGAGCGGACAAAATCGCCTTTGGTGAAGTCAATTTTAAATCCATTTGACCATCATGTTGCTCTGTAGAAATAGTAAACCATTCACTATCTGACGCATCATCGTCAGCCTGTACCATCAGATTTTCTTTTTCTATTATCCCCATATATGCACAGGTGATTACCCATGTTCTAGGGTCACGATTGGGGGCACTAAACAATCCTACTTGTTTTAACAGCAATCCTTTGATATGCGTTTCTTCCTCTAGCTCTCGCAAAGCTGTTTTATCTAAACTTTCATCTGGATTGGAAAAACCACCAGGCAACGCCCACATCCCCAAACAGGGATGTCCTCCTCTTTTTATCATCAGCAATTCCAATTGTTTATGCTGTTGTGCAAAAACTAAAATATCTGCTGTAACAGATGGTCTAGGAAAATCTCCTGGAGAATAAGCTGCTAAAAATTCCGCCTCAGTCAATCCATTTTTATCCCTTAATTCCATAATGGGTCTCCTTTCTCATTTTATTTTCTACAAAACATGTGACAACAAGTCAGCAAAAACTTCTGTCCACTACTTTAAATCATAATTTATTTTAAACAAAATTTCAAGTAATTAAAAACACCATTCTTTATGATAAACAATTGATAAATCAGTTCGTGATTAAAATCCTCTATTTTAAAAGTTTCCAATCCCATAAATCGCTTCATAATAAAAAACAGAGTATCCGAACGAGATAATTTGGACACTCTGTTTATCATTGGTTTTCTGCTAACCGTGCGTGAGCACTCTCTCTCATTTAGTTATGACACTTTAGCGAGCGTAACAGTAGTGGTTTCAACCGTAGGATCCATTTTTAAAACCACTACTGTTACATTGCGACGCGAATTGCGCATGACTGAATGCTGTATGTTTTACTTTTCTTCAACCTTGGCGAAACACCAAAGCATTTTTGCCAAAAAACCAATTTATTACTTATAATATACCATAATTTATACCAAATGTCAACCAATAAAAAAACAGAATATCCAAATTATTTCATTTGAATACTCGGTTGATGATTGGTTTTCCGCTAATCGTGCGCGAGCACTTTCTTTCATTTAGTTATGACACTTTAGCGAGCTGTCCGGAGCCGGTTTTAAACCGTAGGCTCCATTTTAAAAAACCGGCTCCGGACATTTGCGACGCGATTTGCGCATAACTGAATGCCGTTTGTTTTACTTTTCTTCAACCTTGGCGAAACACCAAAGCATTTTTGCCAAAAAACCAATTTATTACTTATAATATACCATAATTTATACCAAATGTCAACCAATAAAAAAACAGAATATCCAAATTATTTCATTTGAATACTCGGTTGATGATTGGTTTTCCGCTAATCGTGCGCGAGCACTTTCTTTCATTTAGTTATGACACTTTAGCGAGCTGTCCGGAGCCGGTTTTAAACCGTAGGCTCCATTTTAAAAAACCGGCTCCGGACATTTGCGACGCGATTTGCGCATAACTGAATGCCGTTTGTTTTACTTTTCTTCAACCTTGGCGAAACACCAAAGCATTTTTGCCAAAAAACCAATTTATTACTTATACTATAATTTCATATAAATCTCAACCAAAAAATAAAACGTTCAGTCTATCTATCTGAACGTTTCATTCGCCAAACCAATTCTCTGCTAACTGTGCGCGTGCGATAGCATTCCGCACTACCTCCCATTTAGTTATGACACTTCAGCGAGCGTAAATATAGTACTAAACCGTAGGCTCCATTTTGAAAAGTACTATATTTACTTTGCGACGCGAATGGCGCATAACTGAATGTTGTATGTTTTGCTTTTCTTCCACCTCGACGAAACACCGAAGCATTTTCGGCCAGAGACCGGTTGCTTTATAATAATTATTATATCCTAAAATCAAAAAAATGTCAATTAAAATCTTTTTAAATCTTTCGATTATGTTTTTAAAAGGTCTTCTCCAGCCGCGATAATCGCTTGATAACGCTGTGGATTAATTTGTTTTAACCATGCTATCTTTCCAGCAATCTCACGTGTTTTTTCAATTGGTACTTCACCTGTTTGCTTTAAGAGGTTTGCTTGATGAATAGCAGCACGAAGACACTTTACCCATTTTTTAGGTACGCCCAATTCCTGTTGATTGATCACAATTCCAGTAATTTCTTGTCGATTGTTTTTGCGCAATAATCTCGTTTTTTCTGGATGAATCTGAAATCCTTCTGACTGTACAATCTTTTCAATATTCTTTAAAAATGAACCAATATATTCCGCTGTATCAGCACAACTAAAACTCATATCATCCGCATAACGAGTATAGGTATATCCTCTTTTTTGTGCCAACAGTTCCAAACGCAAATCCAATCTTTTACAAATGATATTGGTAATCATAGGGCTTGCAGGAGAGCCTTGTGGCAATACGCGATCTGATATCTTGACTTGTTTTACCTCACCTTTTACTTCAATTGGAACGCGCTCACAATAAGTACAAAGCATTGCCAACAAAGAAGAAATATAACCTGAATAGCCCAAGCTTTCAAACATGCCTCTTACCCTAGAAAATGTAATGGTTGGAAAAAAATCTTTTAAATCCAAATTAATCAATAAAGCAGGTGCAGATGGATGTGTTTTCGCAGAAGTTAATACTGACCTATTGGATACAAACCCATGTGCTTCCTCTGCAATATCCAATTTGGATAAAATTTTATCCAAGATCATTCTTTGCGCGTGTTTTAATTTCTTTTTGGGCGCTGCTAAATGTCTTACTCCACCCTTCCTTTTGGGAATGGTAAAATAATGATAGTGGTCATTTGTCATAACATCACGATGGTAACACAAAAATCTCAATGTATGATAATCTAAATCCAATAATGTTGCCAATTCCCGATCTGTTTCAATCACAGGAAGTTGGTATCTTGACAAGGTTTCCAAAGATGTGGGATGAGTTTTATCCGCAGAATAAAGATGTCCAGAATATCCTTTTCCAATAAAAACAATGTGTTCTTTGCGATAATTTTTCCATTGCTCACTGCGTTGCAATCTCTGTTGCTCACGTTCTTCTTTTCTTGCTTTTCTTCTGGCAATTGATTCTTTCATAATCTGTTTGGAAACATCTGCACGAATTTTATCATAATCCCAAGTTTGATGATATTGCTTTTTCAGTTGTCTTAATTTTTCATTGATTTCATTCTTTTCTAGATATGCTTGTGAAATTTCTTCAGCTAGTTTATCCAATGAATCCATCAATTGCTTGCGTTTTTGATAACGTTCTGGCGTTTCATTTTGTTGTTGTTCATAGGGTGTGGGGAGGTCTTTTGGCCAAAAACCATATTCCAACATCTTTTGGAAAGTAAACTCCTTTTTTCCCATCTGCTGAACCTGTTTTCTATATTCTTCTCTATTATTCATATCCATCATAACAACATCTCCATAATATCGTTAATTCTATACTTTTTGTTGTGTTCTAAGTTTTTTAACCTTAAAAATACGGTAGAAGCGATATAAAGAGCCAAAACATGCTCACAAGGTTCAGAAATATTGCGTACACCTTTTTGAAAGGTTCGGCAATTACAATTTACTTTAACCAACTGCCCATCTTCATCAATGACAATTTCAGGGTGATTATTAGAATAGGTATTGTGAAATACAAATTGATTTTTTTCGTTCCATTCAATGGTTAGATGATCCAAACCAGCATTTGTCAGATTTTGTACCTTGACTTCCAACTCGGTTGTTTGATAAAGTTCCGGAGGGATTGGCGTATTGCAAAGCTGTCTAAAACGAATCATCTGATTGGCAAAATCAAAATATCCTTCACCGCGTCTTAACAGCATGCCAATTCCCGCTTTTGTCTTTTTGTTTTTCTTCTCTGCAAGTTCCTCTATAATACTATCCATAGACAAACAGCGTTTTTGTTTTAATAGCTGATATACTTTTTCATAATTTCCATCGCCAATAAATCCGCCCATAATATTGAAGGCAGTGCCCTTTACCCAGTCATTTGCAGACCATGAAGAGAATCCAATTGTCATTTTCATCGTACCCATATCTGCACAGATAAATTGTGGCAAGCCAAATCCCAACAAACACACCTGAAAAGATTTTGCAAGTGGGATTAATTTCTCAATGACCAGCCAGCGACGGCGACCCCAGATTTTTTCTTCGCGTTGCTTGTCTCCAGTATAGATGGTATTCAATGTCAAAATCGTTCCAAAAGGTTCAAATAAAACCTGTACTGGCTGATTTGGCTTTAAAATCCATTTCATATAGCGAGGACTTTTTTTCTCTTTATGTCTTCTTAAAAAAGAACAAATGTCATACATATCTGATGGAGAAAGTTGTAACTGAATCCCGCCCAAACTTGCAGCGGCAGAAACTTGATTAAATCCCTTTATCCAAGTTTCTGGAAGATCAATTTTCTTTTCTAAATATTCTGGCATAACGCCGCTATCCACCTGAAAACCGCCTGGATTCACTGACAAAGTAACATCAGAATAAGTCCGAAAGCGTTCCATTTCCCGTTCTAGTTTTGCAGAAAAATCAATATTGGTCGTACCCAGTTTTGGCGGTTGCAGCATTTCAAACTCGTCCATATCAATGCTCAAACAGCCATATGTAGATTCATCAATGGAGAACGCTTCAAAGGATACTTGGTCTTGATGTACTGTAATTACTGGGTCAAGGACAAACCACAACGCATAATCTCGATCTTTGATAAACTTCCAAAAATCCCGTTCAATTTTATAATAATCCTTCCAACTATCATATGATTTTACTTGTTGTTGAAGCTCTTTTTGCAGTTGATGAAGTTGTTCTATCCTTTTGTCATGTTCGTTTAATTCTTCCATCGTCTTTTGAATATCTTTTTCTAGATTTTCTCGTACACCAGGCAAAAACTGTTCATGCTGTTGGATACGGCGTTCAATCTCTCCTTCCAACCACTGGAAATAATCCGTTCTATCCTTTTTTTTCTGACTCATATCAGAAATGACAATCTGACGCAGCATGAGCATCGCATCGCGAAACTGTAAAGGATGTTTGAGTTTTCCCAAAAAAGAAACTTGTTCTTCACGAGAAAGGTCTGGGCTCAATCCCAAAGTTGTCTGACCACCATTTTGCATACAACGTGATGGACTTGCATATTGATACTGTACCTGCATTTAAAAATCCCCCTTTCTGATTTGAGCTAGTGTGACAAGTGCGCGCTCGGAATCTATTAAATGGTTAGAGCTTCCAATATCCAGCAACAAATCTTCTATCATCTTTCTATATTTTGCATGGTATTTGATAAATGTAGGAATACTTTGATAAATATCCATCTTTTGCTTTGACACTTTATTGGGTAAATAAAGCAATGTCTTGACATAGTATAAATATAATTCGGTATTTTCCAATCCAGAAGAAGCAATTGTTTCGTTGATCAAATTGCTGATAAATGCCTTTACTTGATAAGCTGGATGTTCTAACATCCTCAATAAAAACTTCTCTGGTATCTGATTCTGATAAGCGATGGTGAGCTGTTCCAATGCAAATTGATATACCTTTTCTACTGGAGAATCCAATAAAACTTGGTGAAGCAAAACTTTTTGATCCTTTTCCATAAAAGCAAAAATATTCTTTACCAAATCATTCAAACGATATACATCAGATTCAAATAACATCAATAAGGTAGTATGACGGTGGTGTAACTGTGACTGGAATTTTTCCAATAATTCAATCAATATTTTTACCATTTTAGAAGTGCCAGATTCCAAAATAGAAATCACTGCACTATCTTCTGGTATAGTCTTTGCTTGAATTGCCTTGAGTAGGGACAATACACGCAAACCATTTTCACAAATAAGCGTATCACGTTTATCAAATGTAACAGACCCCAACATTTCTGACAACTCTTCATAGGACAAAGAAAATAATGCTTCTTCAATCAGTTGAGTCAAAAATTCTGGCATACTGCGATTATCAAGAAAACTGTCAACCACTTTCAATACAAAACTGATTTGTTGTTCTATTGGCGCTTGCAACATCTTATTTAAAGATTCTGATAAAATATCGACAACTTGTTGACTCAAGGTCAACTGATGATCCAACATATCCTGACCAGATTCCAACAACGCATTCAAAAAGGAAATATACTCTGGACCATCTAAGGCAAATAGCGCTTCCTTTAATACAGATAGCCAAGATTCCAACTTTTCAGAACAGAGCAATACAACGATGTCTTTTACAATAAACTTTCCATTTGTACGACTAAAATACTCTCTAGCCAATTGATAAGTTTGTTCTGTTGTAGCATCCATCATCGCAAGCATCCAATCTGCACAAAAGACAGTTTGATCTTTTAACTTCTTACACAGGATTTCTCCAAATAACTTGGACAATGGTTGATAGGTGCTCTCTGACAGTTGCACAATTTGTTTAAATGAAAACTCCTCTAGGCGCTGCTGGTCTACAGCATCTTTCAAAATCATATAAAACGCCTTTTGAATCAAATCTATTCGACTGCTAATTGCAATCTCAATTGCATCATTTAGATGATTGTCCCAAAGTTCTGGCTTATACTCTTTTCTTTTGTTTTCCCTCATCAGACCATAATAGTAATAATATCCACTACCACAATGATACAAATAAATCTTCCAAAGTTGTGGTGCATAAGGCTCATAGCTAATCACATCTTCTGGTTGATAACTCATCAACATGACTTTTAACATCTGAATATAGCGATCGGGATCCTGTTGTGCATAGTGGTTTAAAATACGCTTGATATAGCGCAGATAATATTGATATATCTTGTTGTTTCCACTACCATGAAAATAATAATAAAGTCTAGGAGCATCTAGGTAATAAGCCATTTTTCCCAATATATCAGTTAATTGATATAAAACCGCTGTTTGAAAGGTATCTTTCAGTTGTATAAAATTCATATTTCTGCCATCGTTATAGGTATTTGGCAGATAGCGATTGGGATATGGTTTTTTATCATTGCTCCAATATCGATCATATTGATAATATTCTTCATTGCTAAATACTTGTTCAAACAAATATCTGTGATAATAATCTGCTGTAAGTACTTTACCTGCTGGAATTGGTTTAAACCAAACATATTGCAAATGCAAGTCCATCTCTGGAAGTGTTTTGGCAATCCAATCAATCTTTTGCTGTTTACTTTCTAAAGAAAATCCGTCTGTGTAAATTTTTGCACAACGTTTTAAACCAGCAATATAATTTGCTTCATTCCAAGTCAATGTTGCTTCTTGGAGTTGTTTTGCTTCTTGTAATAAAATTGGATCTTGTTGTTTACTCAATTCCAAAAATAAACCGCAGAGCAATTCAACGCTTCCAAATTCCAACAGTCTCTGATAAAGCGCCTTGGGTGGGTGTTGTGCCACCAATTCAGCCAAACGATTTTTACGTGTATTTGTGCGCAACTGATGAAGTATATCAAATACAATTGACTGATATTCTAAAAGTTCACCATCTAGTTTTAACAGTTCATTTGGGTCTTTCATCAGGGTAATTCCTGGAATGTCAATCCCATTCTTTTCAAGTTCTAAGCCGTAATCTTCAAATGAGAATGATTCATAATAAGGCAAGGTGATGCCTCCTTTTAAATCAGCTCCATTTTGAATGGCATAGTCCTCGTCACAATCCCAAGACCAATAATACTTTACACCTGTTTTAAAATACATCTTATCCAGTTTTGTATTATCATGTTCGTCACGGATTAATTTTACTTTAAAAAAGGAGGGCATATGTCCTTCTTTTCCTTTAAAGACAGCACATTTTGTATAAGTGACTGTTTTATCCAAAAAAGCACAATTTTGCTTTTCTTGATATTTTTGTATTCCATACAAAAATACAGTACAGGGATTTTGTTGTTCATCCCAGCCCCACAACAGAATTGTCCGAATTGGCGCATATTCCTTTTTCCAAATTCTGTTTTTTTGTTCTGGAGAACTATCATAATTCTGGCTCATAATACAATCTCCTATTCTAACCTGAATGTTTGTTCGTCCCTTTTATTATATGATTTTTAGGAATATTTTTCAAGTATTTTCTAATTATTTTTTTATTTTAATATCTTTTATCTATAAATTAAAAGTAATTTTAGGATTGTATGCTTCTTTTCACTCCAAATTATTTCTCAATCTTTTATCAATGGTAATTGTTATCCATATTACTATCACCTTTACCATAACAATATTTTCTATTTCCTTTTTATCATTTCATCGAAATCTATTTTAACGTTAATAGTTACAATAAATTTAGAAACATACACCACAATACATTTTGAAAAAATGAAAATGTATGAATGAATTTTCAAATTTCGGTCAACAATAATACTGCAATGATTCATGGATTGTATGAATCACAGCAATCATCAAACCATACATTTTATTTACGGAGGAAATCCACAATGAAAAAATTAAGATTACTTGTTTTGGTATTGGCAATTGGTATGATTTTTACATCTTGCAGTACAAAGGATAAAAATAATACCTCTTCCAATCCAACTGGTAGCGGTGTTGTCAGTGATATTGTCAGTGGCGGAAAGGATATCGTCAGCGGTATCGAAAGCGGATCTGAAAAAGTTGTAAGCGGTATTGAAAGCGGTGTTGAAAGTATGATTCCAGGTGATAGAGACCATGACAACAGCACTGAAAATTCACGAATTGCCAGCGAGAATGCGTCAAACGACGCATCTCTCGATGCTGCTGCCAATGCCAATATCAATAAAAGTCAAATAGATTTTTCTTCCATTTCTTCACTCAGCCAAGAAAAACATGGTTGGGGACAAGGAGTCGATGTAGATAATGACAACCGTCCGATTTCCTGTACTCAATTTCAGGATAAATATGGCAGTTTAAACGCACATTTTATTGAAGAAAATGATAAAAACATTTACTTAACATTTGACGAGGGCTATGAAAATGGGTATACTGCTCAAATACTCGATATACTTAAAGAAAAAAAGTGTCCCGCTGTATTTTTTGTAACGATGCCTTATGTCAAAGAAAATCCAGATTTAATCAAACGCATGATCGATGAAGGACATACCGTCGGCAACCATTCAGTCAACCACCCTTCTATGCCAACGGTTGGTTTAGAACAAGCAGTAGAAGAAATTACACAATTACATGACTATGTAAAAGAAGAATTTCAATACAACATGACTTTATTCCGTCCTCCAATGGGTGAATGGAGTGAACAGACACTTGCATTGACCAAACAATTGGGTTACGAAAGTCTATTTTGGAGTTTTGCTTACAAAGATTGGGAAACCGACAATCAGCCAGATCCGACCACTTCTTTAGAGAAAATTACCAAGGCAGTTCACCCTGGTGCCATCTATTTATTACATGCCGTATCTTCTACCAACACTGCCATTTTAGGGGACTTTATTGACCAGATTAGAAATCAAGGTTATGTATTTGCCAGTTATGAAAAGGCATAAATTTTTTCATATCACTATCTTTTCAGTAAAAATACCTTCAGATTTCATATAAATCTGAAGGTATTTTTTAATACTGTATCATTAGTTTCGATTGCGGAACAATTCCATAATTTGTTCAAAGCCCAATTCATTGCTTTCCAGTATTTTTTCCTCTATCTTTTTCTCTGGTGTAGCTTGTGAAGTCTGTGTTGGCGTTGAAGTCGGTTGTACTGAAATTACATTTTCAGTCTCTTTATCCCGAAACAAATTACTGTTCTCATTTTCAAATCCTGTTGCAATAACAGTCACACGCATTTCATCTTGTAAACTATCATCAAATACAAGTCCCCAAAAAATATTGGCATCTGGATGAGCTGCTTCTGAAATAATAGAAGATGCTGTTTCTGCTTCGTCAAAAGCCAAATCAGAAGAAGCAGTAATATTAATTACAATGCCCCTTGCACCATCAATAGAAGTTTCCAACAATGGACTGGAAACCGCCATAGTTGCTGCTTCGTGTGCTTTGTCCTTACCAGTACCGCTACCAACACCCATGTGTGCATATCCAGCGCCTTTCATAACAGCGCATACATCTGCAAAGTCCAAATTAATAAATCCTGGAACCTTAATCAAGTCAGAAATACTCTGTACACCTTGTCTTAATACATCATCCGCAGCAGCAAATGCATCTTTTAAAGAACGACATCTATCTGTAATCAATTTCAAACGCTCATTTGGAATAACAACCAAAGAATCCACTCTTTCTGCCAACGCTGCGAGTCCTCTTTCTGCATTTGCCATACGGCGTTTTCCTTCAAACATAAAAGGTTTTGTTACAATACCAACTGTCAAGATGCCCAATTCTCTTGCAATTTCTGCCACGACTGGAGCCGCTCCCGTTCCGGTTCCGCCCCCCATTCCAGCAGTAATAAAAATCATTTGTGTTCCTTTTAACACCGCTTCAATTTCTTCTCGATTTTCTTCGGCAGCTTTTGCGCCTTTTTCCGGATCTCCTCCTGCCCCACGACCTTTTGTTAACTTATCACCAATGCGAATTTTATAGGTTGCTTTTGAAATATCTAAAATCGGCTGGTCGGTATTAATTGAAATAAACTCCACATTTTGAACTCCACAATCAATCATACGGTTTACAGCATTACCGCCGCCGCCGCCTACACCAATTACTTTTATATTCACATCATCATTAGCCATGTTATCCAATGTAAAACCGCCCACGTATTTTTCCTCCTAAAATATATATTCAACATCTCAGCAAATCACAATTTACAAAAATACTATTTTATCTAAGACTACCATTTTTATTATACTATGTTTGCATTATAAAATCCAGTATTTTTTATGTACATGGTACAACAAATTCTGATTTGTTTTTTCAATTCTACCGATTTATTTTTAAATTGAATAAAAGTATACTTTTTCATTCATCTATTTTTATGATGAAGATGAGTATTATTTCTTAATTTATTATCATATATGTAGATATAACTCTTATTATTATTTATTTTTTGTATGTTTCTACTGTTTTTACTGTGAACGAAAAAGTATGCTTTATCGTTCAAAATCAAATATTTTTTTATCATTCAAAAATATAGGATTTATTTCAACTACCAATAGATGAAGCCTTTTTCACTTTCATACACAATTTTACATGAAAATTTTTTATTAAGCAAGTTACTATTTTTATGATTTCATTCACTTGTTATTTCAGATGGCAAATCGTTTTTGTCCAATGGTTGTTGTGTATCTACTGGCAGTGCTGTTTGGTTGACGGCTTTGCCTTTGGCAATTTGATTGACCATTGTCATTGGCTGAAAACGAATCACACCTTCCGTTCTAACGTCTAATATACCCTCTTCTTTATGAATGCGTTCATCAATTACTTGTTTTATACAATCCAATTTATAATTTAAATTTAGCATATTACCCAAATAGATAGTAACGCGATTTTCATAGCAAACTTTAATCTCATTGTTGCTATCAATTTCTAAAGCAGACACAGGTGAGATTTCCCTTTCTTCCATTCCCTGCAAAATCTTCTGTATTGATTGATATTGTTCATTCTCCGTAATAAAGTCTCCTAAAAACGAATTTGACAATGCTATTCCGGAAATCACAAACAATTCTGGATAATCACTTAAATTTTCCACCTGTTCTATGATTCTTCCCCCTGTACTGACAATAAAATACTGTTGACCATTGTAAACAGCTGCTTGTGCTTGGGATGGAACTAGCTTAATTAACAATGTATCTGGCAATTTTCTATCAATAATAACATCATCTAAATCTACAGTTTGTTTGAGAATACCATCAGATATTTCACCTAAATTGATACGAAATAGATTGTCACCAAGCTCTACCTGCGTATACTCTACTATCTGTTGTGGAGTTTGATTTTGCACCCCCTCTACAATTATCTTTTGAGTATTAAAAAAAACAGTAACAGAAAGCGTGAAACCAGTCACAACAATTAAAACAAATATCAAGATATAATGCAATGTATAATTTTTTTTTCTTTTACGTTTATGATGTGTACTATTTACTTTTCGGGCTTCATCACGCATTTTTTTGGTTGACTTTTTGACCTTACCTTCGCCCATTTGTTCCTCCAATCATGACTGTTTTTCATAGACCTTCGATTGATGGTCTACCACTTTGCAAGCGACACCTTTAGAGGCAATTAAAATTTTGAAGTTTCATCAGATGATATGTACTCTTTATTCATCTACACGAGAGATATGAGCGCCTAAATTTCCAAAATCCGCTTCAATCTTCTCATAACCTCGGTCAATATGATAGATATTTTTAACAATTGTGATACCTTGTGCATTCAAGCCTGCCAATACCAATGCGGCACCACCGCGTAAATCTTCTGCATGTACGGTTGCCCCAGTTAATTTTGGTACACCTGTGCAAACTGCTACTTTTCCTTCTAACTTAATATCAGCACCCATGCGATTCAATTCAACGGAATGTTTATATCGGCTCTCAAAGATATTTTCAACAAAAATACTTGTGCCCTGTGCAATACTCAACGCTGCCATCACTGGTGCTTGTGCATCGGTGGGAAAACCAGGATAGGGCATGGTACGAATTGTCTTTACTGCGCAGGGTCTACCCTCCATTTTCAGTAAAACAAAATCATTTCCCTGACGAATTTGAGCACCTGTCTGTTCTAATACCGTTAAAACACCCTGTAAGTCACCTGTGTTGACTTTATGTACACAGACCTCTCCACCTGTAATCACACTACCACAAAGATAAGTAGTCGCAACAATACGGTCCGGTATCACCCAATGTTCTGCCTGATGCAAAGACGAAACACCTGTGACAGTAATGACACTCTTTCCAGCTCCGTTAATATTTGCTCCACGGCGATTTAAATAATTTGCCAAATCTACAATCTCAGGTTCTTGAGCAGCATTATAAATTGTAGTGGTTCCTTCCCCCAACACACAAGCCAACAAAATATTCTCTGTTGCACCAACACTTGGAAAACTTAAAGAAATTTTAGTCCCCCGTATTTTATCTTTTACCTGACATCTTAAAAATCCGTGTTCGTCCTCAATCAAAACACCCAGTTTTTTCAAAGCATCTAAATGTAAATCAATTGGTCTTGGTCCTAATTCACACCCTCCAGGAGTAGACAATACAGCCTTTTTCATTCTGGAAATAATTGCACCCAAAAATACAATTGATGAGCGCATTTCCCTCATAAGACTTTCTGGTATTGTAAATCCATCTACATTCCTTGCATCCACTACCAAAGTATCTTGTTCTCGCTGAATACGACAACCCAAATGTTCTAAAATGCGAACTGCAGCATCCACATCGGATAATTTAGGACAATTATGAATCACACTAATATCATTTCCCAACAATGTGGCAGCTAAGACAGGGAGTGCACTATTTTTAGCTCCTTGTACATCAATCTCTCCCTTTAATTTACTACCACCCTCAATGATCAATTTACTCATTTATGTAACACCCTTTCTTATTTGTAAAGCAACTATTTTTAAAATTACCCTATTCTATGCTTCTCAAAAAGAGTTGGTGAAAAAATAAAGTAAAAACATCTATTTCCATTATATATATCGCAAGTTTTACCCAAAATTTCAACGAAAATAGATATAAATGATTTGTTAATTTACAAAAAAATACTTTTTTTCTTCTTAAAATATTGAATCCTAACGAATGATTACGACAATAAACTAAGTATTTATCAATCATTCCACTTATATCGTCATCAATTCTTTGTAAATTTGTTTGGTGGTATCTAAAACAGCTAATTTTGAAGCGTTTTTACCCAATTCTTTTAGTTTATTTGGATAGCGATAAAGCTGTTCTATCATTTCTATAAAAGTTTCTTTTTGATAATTGTTTTCTTCGATCAAGAGTGCTGCATTGCGGTTGACCAGCACCATTGCATTGTGATATTGATGATTTTCTGCCACATAAGGAGAAGGGACTAAAACAGAAGCCTTACCGGTGGCTTCTAATTCGCTCAGCGTCATTGCACCGCTGCGGCAAATAACCAAATCAGCGGCTGCCATACAATCTGCCATATTATCAATATATTCATTTACTATGATACCTGTATCAGAAGTCAAAGTCAAATTGCGTTCTTTTAATAGTTTGGGGAAAAGTTCTCTTCCAAGTTGTCCATAACCGTGAATATGATTGATTTTATGTTGTGTTCCATTCCATTGCATCAAATCTGCTGCCATTTGATTGATCACAGACGCACCCAAACTTCCTCCAAAAGAAAGAACACACATTTTATTATCCAATCCCAGTGCTTGTCTTGATTTTTCCTTTGTTTTAAAAATAATATTCTCACGAACAGGATTTCCCACAACGACGCATTTTTTAGGTGTTTTCAAGTATTGTTTTGCCTCTTCTACCGCCAAAAAGACCCTGTCCACTTTTTTGGCAAGAATTTTATTGGTCACTCCCGGAAACGCGTTTTGCTCATGAATGGCAGTTTTAATCTTGGCTTTGGTCGCTGCTAATACAATTGGACCACTTACATATCCTCCGGTACCGATTACCAAATCTGGTTGATAATCCTTCACAATTTTTTTTGCTGCAAAATCAGAGGTCATCAAATAATAAGCCGATTTTAAATTATGTAATACATTTTCAAAAGACAAACTCCTGCGAAATCCTCCGACCTGAATGGGTGTAAAATCAAAACCAGCCTTTTTAACCAAAGTTGCTTCCATTCCCTTTGGTGTTCCAGCAAATAAAATTTCTGCTTTTTTATCCTGAGAACGAATATACTGCGCAATTGCAATTGCTGGATTGATATGTCCTCCAGTTCCACCGCCAGCTAATAATACTTTCATGTAAAATTACTCCTTTTACTTATCATGGCAAAGGGGCGAATGATAATATTCGCCCATCGTCTTTACACATATATGATTTAAGTCTTTTCTTCCAATGAATATCTCGATATATTTAAAATAATTCCCACTTCTGCCAACTGCATTGTAAGGGCAGTACCTCCATAACTGAAGAATGGTAAGCTAATTCCAGTATTGGGAATACTATTGGTTACAACTGCAATGTTTAACATCGCCTGAATGGCAATCTGAACCGTAATCCCAATCACCATCATTGCTGCAAACTTATTAGGTGCTTTATTGGCAATTGCAAAACCACGATAAATTAAAAAGATAAACAGTAAAATAATTAAAATCGCACCTATCATACCCAACTCTTCGCAGACAATTGCAAAGATAAAATCATTTTGCGGTTCAGGAAGATAAAGATATTTTTGTCTAGAATTTCCCAAGCCAAGACCCATCACTCCACCTGAACCAATGGCCACCATAGACTGTACTGTCTGCCAGGAACGCCCCAATAAATCCGAAAATGGATCCAACCAAATCCGCACACGGTCTTGCATATATTCAACGCCTTTCCAAAGGACAATTCCAGCCAATCCAGCGCCACCCAAAACAACCAATATGATAAACCAATATAATCTTGTTCCGCCCACGAACATCATAACCAATACAATTCCACAGATAATAATCGTACCAGATAAGTGATGTTGTATCATCATCAACGCGATAACTGGTATCAATGCTAGCGCAAATGGGACAACTCCATATTTCATCTTGTGCATCTGGTCATGATTTTTTGATACCAGTGCCGAACACACCACAATCATTGCAAACTTCATCACTTCAGAAGGCTGTATACTCATGCCTCCAATATAAAGCCATCGACCAGCTTTAAAACCATTCGAGATAACAACAATTGCCATCAAGCCCAATGCAACAATATAAATAAACAATGCCAAACGTTCATAAGAGAAATAAGGTGGAAATTTTGCCAAAAATATCATAATTGCAATTCCAGCCACCACATAAATCAAATGTTTTCTAATTGTATACAGGCTGTCACCATGTTTTGCATAAGAACTCGCATAACTAGCTGAAAATACCATCACCACTCCAAATGCCAGTAAAACCAGAATAATCAGCAAAAATACCAAATCAACGGAACCTTTCTTTCGTCTCATTCTTATTTTTGGAGGTGTTCTCTCTTTCATGATTGGTCTTTCTAATACTTCCTCTGAAGAATGTCTTCTTTGCAAATGGTCTCACCTTCTCCCAACTTTTTATGATTTATTTTATTACACTTACTATTTGCTAAAAATAGTTGAATATTCCCATTTTTTAAAAAATCATATCGGTAATCCAAAAAAACCTATCACTCCAAAAATAGCAGATATCAAACAAAATACAACTACAATCTTAATTTCACTCCAGCCGGACATCTCAAAATGATGATGAATGGGGCTCATTTTAAAAATCCGCTTTCCTGTTGTCTTAAAGCTAATCACCTGCAATATCACAGATAGCGCCTCAATAAAGTAAATAAAGCCAACTAGGATAATTAAAATCGGGACATCTAAACCAAATGCCAACGCAACGACTAGACCACCCAAAAACATGGAACCTGTATCACCCATAAATACCTTAGCAGGATAAAAATTCCAAACCAAAAATCCCAAACAACCCGCAGCAGTAGCGATTGATAAAATCTGCATATAGTCTTGATTCATCTTAGAGCTATAAATCATAAAGGCAATTGCTACAATAAATGTCACTGAAGAAGCCAATCCATCAATTCCATCGGTTAAGTTGACTGCATTTGTTGTGGCAATGATGACAAAAATCATAGCAGGGTAATAAAATAAACTCAGATCCAACTGACCCACAAAGGGAATATCCACAATCGTAGACAATGTGCCAGAAATCTTTAAAACTGCCAAATAGGCTATTGAAAGAAACAGTTGTATCAATAACTTTTGCTTTGCTTTTAACCCCAAATTTCTCTTTTTTACAACCTTGATATAATCATCTACATAACCCATCAATCCAAATCCAAATGCCATAATAAGTCCAGCAAACAACCTCACACATTGTGTGTTATTCACTCCAGATTGATTTACAGAAATCATGGTGATAAAACCCACAACAACGGCTGATATAATGCCAATGATAAACATCATGCCTCCCATTGTAGGAGTACCCTGCTTGGCTTTGTGCCAAGTTGGTCCAATTTCTTTGATTGTTTGACCAAATTTTAATTTTCTTAAATAAGGTATCAATACCTTTCCTAAAATTGCAGTTACCCCAAAGGCAACCAGTGCAGTGACAACTATCGCAATATCCTGCATATTTTCACTCATTCCTTTCTGATGTACATAACCGGATGTCCATATTTACCGGTTTTTTGGAAATAACTGTTCAATCACTTGCTCCAATTTCATACCTCTACTCGCTTTAAAGATAATTGCATCTCCTGGTTGAATCAGCTCTTTTATATAGGATACCATATTTTCTCGATTCAGAAAATGGAAACATTTCCCATAGTTTACTTGTTTCGCCCCTTCAAATATGTGTAATGCTTCTGTACCATAACATAATATTTCATCAAGCCCCGCTTTTGCCGCCATCTCTCCGACCTGATGGTGCATCTTTGCAGATTGTTCCCCCAATTCCAACATATCACCCAATACTGCAATTCTGCGCCCACTACAGGAAATGGAACCAATCACCCCAATGGCTGCCTGCATGGAATCTGGGCTGGCATTGTAACAATCTTCTATTACTTTAATACCATTATATTCTCTTACCCTTTGCCTCATACCAGAATTTTGATAGTTTAAATAGCTTTTTATAATCTGATTTGGTGTTAGACCAATTTCAATCCCCACCAAAAATCCGCTCAAGGCATTATAAACATTGTGAATTCCAATCACAGGTAATACTGCGGGATATTCTTTTTGCTGATAGCAGATAATAAATTCTGTTCCATCTTCCACCTGATGAATCTCTTTTGCAGTTACATCAGCAGGTTGTTCAATTCCAAAATAAAGTGCCCGCTCCTTTAAAACATCCTTCATTTGAATTAATTTATCGTTGTCCGCATTTAAAATCAATTTTGCATCTGGCTTCATACCATCTAAAATTTCCAATTTTGCTCTTAAAATATTCTCTCTAGAACCCAGCTTTTCCATATGAGAAACACCGATATTGGTAATGACACCCAAATCTGGCTTTACCAGTTTTGAAAGATAACTGATTTCTCCCAAAGCAGACATTCCCATTTCAATCACTGCCCCAGTATCTTGTGTATGCAGTTCCAATAATGTTTTTGGTACCCCTATATCATTATTAAAATTCCCCTGTGTTTTTAATACTTGGTATTTTTCGCTCATAACAGTATATATCATCTCTTTGGTGGAGGTCTTTCCAACACTTCCTGTAACACCTACCACAAATACCGGGAATAAGCTGCGATAATAAGCGGCTAATTTTCCATATGCAACTTTGGTATTCTCTACCAAAATCAAAGGTTGTTTGGTTTCGATGGGCTTACTGCTGATTGCCGCTACTGCTCCTGCGGCAAAAGCATCCAAAATAAATTCATGCCCGTCAAAGTGCTCTCCCTCGATTGCAATATATAAACACCCTGGTTGTATCGTTCGCGTATCAGTTGAGACAGATAAAACTTCTTTTGTGCACTGTTGGGTCAAATTCCCCTTTACTGCATTGGCAATCTCCTGTAATGTTAAATGTTCCAATATTATCCCTCATTCCCTATTTTATGTTGAACATTCATGATCTCTAATACAACTTCCTGTTCATCGAAGTGAATGGTTTTGTCCTTTAATACCTGATAGGTTTCATGTCCTTTCCCCAACAGTACAATGGTATCCCCCTGCTGTGCATGGGTCAGAGCATATAAAATTGCTTCTTTTCTTTGAGTGATTGTAATATATTTGGCAAATTGAGAAAGTCCTGGCAAAATATCTTCAATGATAGCATCAGGATCCTCGGTTCTGGGGTTATCAGAAGTAATAATCATAAAATCTGCATATTTTTCACAGGCTTTTGCCATCAATGGGCGCTTGGTGCGATCTCTGTCTCCACCACAGCCAAACAAACCCACCAAACGACCATTGACACAGGATTTTAAACTAGACATAATATTCTCTATTCCATCAGGAGAATGCGCATAATCGCGAATCACAGTGAATTTATCATTGTGATAAATAATTTCACTTCTGCCCTTAACACCTTTCATTTTGCCCAAAGCTGTCACCATAGTATCTATAGAAAATCCAAGTTGACTACAAACCGCAATGGCAGTCATTGCGTTCTCTACAGAATACAGTCCCGGAATTGCAAAATGAACCTTGCTGGCAATGCCATCATGATGAATGCGAAAATTGACAGCATTTGGTTCACATACAATATCGCTGGCAAAAAAATCCGCCTTTGTATCATCTATTCCAAATGTAACGACACCATCTCCCAATTCCTCTGCCAAGCGTTTTCCATATGAATCATGTACATTTACCACATGGATTTCCCCCATAGAAAACAACTTTTTCTTTGCCTGAAAATAATCTTCCATATCTTTATGATAATCCAAATGATCTTGTGTTAAATTTGTAAAAGCGCAAACTTCAAAAAAACAACCATATAACCGCTCTTGTGCAAGTGCATGGGAAGAAGCCTCCATCACAACATACTTACACCCAGCTTCTAACATATCGCTTAATGTTTGATGAAATAAATAGGCGTCTGGTGTGGTATTGGGATTTTCCTTGACAACATCTCCATATTCGATTTGAATGGTTCCAATTAATCCAGTTTTCATGTTGGAAGATTCCAAGATTGATTTTATCATGGTTGTTACAGATGTTTTTCCATTGGTTCCTGTGATCCCTATCAGCTTTAATTTCTTAGAGGGATTATCAAAATAATTTGCACAAATCTGCGCATATGCTTTATGGGTATCTGGTACAATAATTTGGTGTTCTAGTCCCAAATCCCGTTCTACCACCACTGCAGCAGCACCCTTTTTTAAAGCATCCGCCGCATATCGATGCCCATCTGTCTGTACACCTTTCACCGCAATATAAAGATCTCCTGGCTGTACTTTTTGGGAATGATTTGTCACATGACGGATTGGGATATCTGAAATCATACCATGACTTTCTATATGGTGCAACAGGTCAAATAATTGCTTCATTCTTATAAACTCCTTTTTTCTGTATATTTGACTAACTGCCGACCAAAAAATTAGTCGACAGCGTCTATCGTTATTCTGCTAAATCAATAATTTCTTTGGCATAAGTCAGTGATATGGTAGTACCAATTGGCACATTGACACCCTCTGAAATACTTTGACCATTTACCAAAATAGTGCCCATCTCTCCATCTGATACATTTCCACTGTCCAAACTGACATTTAATTGTGCATTGGTCAATGTCAAATTGGCATCTACCAAACTCATACCCAATACATTTGGCACTGGAACCATTTCTGTTTCTGTAACTGCCTCTGTATATAAAATTACCTTACTGCCATCTGCAACCGATACACCACTTTTTGGCATTTGGTCCACAACCGTTTGACCATTTCCCTTAATGACAGAAATCAGTCCTCGATTGGCAAGTTCTGTTTGAGCTGTTGCAATATCCTGATTTAATAAATTTGGTACTAATTCTTCCATAGAAGAAATATCATCCTCTGTATATTCTGGAGAGGTTCCCAAATGTGTCAAAGTATCTTCCAAAATAGAGGCCAGCGCAGGTCCTGCAACTGCGTTACCATAGTACTCGCTACCTCTGGGTTCATCTACCGCAACCAACACCGCAATCTGTGGATCATTGATTGGGGCTACCCCAACGAAAGAACTCGCATAACGTCCATCTTTTCGGTTTCCAATTTGTGAAGTACCAGATTTACCGCCAATTCGATACCCTTTTAAATCAATGGTACTACCCTGCACCATTGCTTCTAAGGTTGTATTGATATTGGCAGAAGTTTCCTCTGAAATAATTTGTCGTTTGATATCTGGCTGTGTTTTTTCTATAATGTTGCCATTCTGGTCAATCACTTCATCTACCAAATACGGCTTTACAAGATAACCACCATTCACAGCAGCAGCAGTTGCTGTAATTACCTGAATGGGTGTAATTGCCAAACTCTGTCCAAAAGACTCACTTGCCAAGTCAACTATACTCATCTTTTCTTTGGAATAATAAATACTTTTTGGAGCCTCTCCGTATAAATCAATCCCCGTTTGTTCTGTAATACCAAACATATCTACAAAGCGACAGAAGTTTTCAATACCCAATAGTTGACCCATATTGATAAAAGCAGGGTTACAGGAATTTGCCACCATTCCAGTAAAATCCAATACTCCATGCCCCGCCTTTTTATGGCAATTGTAATTGGTACCTGCTATATTAATAGAACCCAAACAGTTAAATTGACTATTCATTGTCTGTACACCGGTTTCCAATGCCGCAGAGGCAGTTACAATTTTAAAAACAGATCCAGGTTCATATAGCCATGAAATAGACTTATTGGTATATTGTCTGGCAACCAATTCATTCTCATAAGCCTTGAGTTCTTCTGGTGTCATCTCAACTGGTTGATAAACTGCCTTTCCGCTTGCATCATGGGTTAATTTTGTTGGGTTTGCCAATTCATCTAAATAAAGCTGACTATAAATTTTAGAACGATTATTCAAATCAAAAGTGGGATAATTTGCCATTGCCAAAATAGCGCCTGTTTTGACATCCATTACAATTGCACAAGCACCGCCCTTTGGATTATGTACCGCCACCAATTCGTTGATTGCCTTTTCTGCAAAATGTTGAATGGTAGAATCTAAAGTTAATTTTAAACTGTTTCCATCCCGTGGATCATATTGTTTTTCATAACTGGTAGGCACTACATTGCCCCATGCATCAACTGCTGTCAAAATTCTGCCGGGAACACCTGATAATACATCGTTATATTGCTGTTCGAGACCATATTGACCTTCGTTATCCGCATTGGTAAATCCAATGACCTGAGATGCCATCGTTTCTTTTGGATAATAGCGCTTTGTATCCTCTTGCAATGTGATAAAAGTATATTCTTTCTCTGCAATCAATTTGCGAACTTGGTCTGCCTCTGGCTTTGTTAAATTTTTCTTTACAATTGCATATTGATTGGTTTGTTGTGTCAAAGAAAGCACTTTTTCATAATCCACACCAAGTAGATTGGATAACTCTGTCGCAACTGTTTCCTTTTTTTCTGCTTTAATGTGATAAGGGGAAATGATAACCGTCCAAACGGTAGAGCTCTGTGCCAATACTTCCATATTTGCATCATAAATTGTTCCGCGGTTTGCATTGATATCCAGCGTAGACATCTGTTGTTTGGCTGCAAATTCCTTCATCTCATCCGCTTTTACTACAGATAACTTGACCAAATTTGCCACAACATAGAGTAAAAAAGCCAACAATATCAGTACTACTCCAATATTTAAACGCAATTTCATTTTATTTGACATGGGTGTGGGAGCTATTTTTTTCTTTGCCATTTGCACTCTCCTTTTCTCATTCTGCAAAATCCCTTTAAAAAGGAAAATAAGGATTCCAAAATATCTGTAAATATTTTTTGAACCCTTGGTAGTCTTTATTCTATTTATATTGCGCTATCCCAAAATGTATTCCTTAATCTGATGATACCATTCTGTCAACTTGTCCATAAATGAAGTAGATTCTTCTGCAACTTCTACTGTGTTATTTTCAGAAACCACAATATAATCAATTTGACTTTGTTTTACTTCTGTAAGACCCAATTCCTTTGCTCGTTGCTCAACAGATTTTAAGGATACCAAACTGCTCAGCTCTGTATCAAGTCTTGTTCTTTCGCTCTCTACTTCTGTATATTCTGTTTTTAACTCCTGCAATTCATTATTGATGTCGGTTAATTGAACTTTTCCATAAATCAGTATAATACACAATGCCACAACATAAAACATACATGCGGATACCTTTATCAGTTTACTTTTAGAAACCGCTTGCGTCTGTTGAACTTTTTTAATATGAGGACGTATGGATTGTTTTTTGACCTGTTCGTTATCAACACGTCTGATAACATTTGTATTCTTTGGCATTATCTCTGGTATTTTCCCGGCTTGATATCTTCCGGTTTTGATACCTTCCCTCCTTTATAAAAAAAACAGCTTACCGACATTTCCAATGATTCACTCTTTGAAAATTTACTTTTCACTTCATATATCCATTAAGCATCTAATTTTTCTAAAATACGAAGTTTTGCGCTATGACTTCTCTTATTGTTGTTCAGTTCTTCTTCACTTGCTAAAATCGGTTTGCGATTGATTAATTTTGCTCTTGGATAATGATTGCAAACACATTTTGGAAAATCTGGTGGGCAGGTACAACCCTGACACCATCTTGCGAATTTTTGTTTTACAATTCGGTCTTCTAAAGAATGAAAGGTAATCACTACCAGGCGACCTTTTGGATTCAATAGTTCAAACGCTACATCCAGTCCTGTACTTAATACATCCAATTCCTCATTTACAGCAATCCGAATTGCCTGAAAGGAGCGTTTACTTGGATTTTTTTCTCTTCTTGAAGCCGCTGGCATGGAAGTTTTGATGATTTCTGCCAACTCAAATGTTGTTTTTATGGGCTTTTGCGCCCTTTTTCGAACAATGTTTGCCGCAATTTTTCGGGCAAATTTTTCTTCTCCATAATCCCATAAAATACGCGACAATTGTTCTTGAGAATAAGTGTTTACAATATCCTCTGCAGAAATCCCTGACTGGCTCATACGCATATCCAGTGGCGCGTCCACTTGATAACTAAATCCTCTGCTGCCTTTATCCAACTGATGGGACGAAACACCCAAATCCAATAAAATTCCATCTACCTGTTTGATATGATATTCAAGCAAAACATCTTTCATTGCACTAAAATTCGTTTGAATGACCTGAGCTTGTTCAAATGGAGCAAGTCTTTCATTTGCTACAGCAATTGCATCAGGATCTTGGTCTAAAGCAAACAATCTGCCTGTTGTCAATCTTTTTGCAATTTCAGAAGAATGTCCTGCTCCTCCTGCAGTACCATCTACATAAATCCCATCTGGTTTGATATTTAGACCCTTTATACATTCTTTGAGCAAAACTGAAATATGTGCAAACTCCATATATCCAAATCTCCTAAAATCAAATTTATCTTTTCATTCTTTACCATTTCAATTTTTATAAAAAATCATCTCTATGAAATCATTTCTATCACGAACTACCATCAGACAATTGGCACATATTAAAAAATAATTTTCTCTTTTCCATACATTTCCACTTGTTGTAGTTTTATTATAAGCATTTCCAAAAAAGATTGCAAGACCATTGACAGAAAAAATTCAGTTATCTATAAAATTTTTAAAATTTTTCATCTGTTTTTTTGTTTCTATTTGATTTTTATTTACAATCTATTCTTTTTATCGACAAATTTACTGGAATTTTTACTAATTTTCAAATGTGCTAATATTTCATTTTAAATTTTCCTAAAAGAAAGTTTTTTTTAAAAAAAGGCATTACAATATTTGTAATGCCTTTTATTTTCTTCACAATTATATTATTGAATCAAACTAGAATCAAATAATACGTTTTTGTCTACACGACCTTCAATTCCTGGTACAGAACCTGAACTGGTATATTGCCATATGTCCACTTTACCCATATCATAAAAGGTAGCTGTCTCATTATATTGTGCTAACCAAATATAATATTTAGAAGAAATTTCCTCAAAATTCATCTTAGAAGTAAACCAAGTTTTGTTGGCATAAACCATTGTCCGATAGCCCGCACCACCAACAATATCACAAAATGCCTTTACAACTTCTGTAATTGTTTGTGGATCTAATTTTCCAGTTGTTTTTGCATCTTCTACATCAAATACAACCGGCAATCTCAAATCACCAGGCTGGATTCCTGCATCACTTAAAATTTTCAAACATAACTGTGCTTCTAATTTCGCATTTTCTACACTCGTAGCATAACTAAAATGATATACACCCACTGGCAATCCAACAGAAATCGCCTGATTGATATTTTGTTCAAAATATTTATCTTCTTGATTTTCCTGATCTTCTTTTCCATAACCTGTACGAATAATCGCAAAATCGACCATACCAGAATTTTTCACTTGCTTCCAATCGATATTTTTTTGGTGAGAAGATACATCAATTCCTTCTAATTTGGTGGTAAGTATACCAGCACCGTCAAAATGGCGGACAATTCCATCTATAGTTGTATCTCCTGTAGCCATCACACCGCTTGTATGTAAATAATACAATTCGCCTTTGTTATAAAGCCAGCCTGTTTGCATGACGCCACTGCTGTTCATATAATACCATTGACCTCCTATGGACTGCCAACCAATGCGCATTGCTCCATCGCTGCCCAAATAGTACCAATTGTTATTGACCTTTTGCCATTCGGTTAAGCGATTTCCATTTACATCTATTAAGTACCAATCGTTTCCAGATTGTTGCCAAGTTTGTTCATTGTTTGAATTGGTAGGAGGTTTTGGCGTCGGTGTTTGATCGGGTTTTTCACCAGGTTTTTCATCACTGCTATTGATGATCAAAGCACCAGATGCATCAAATGTATATTCCACACCATCAATATTATGTGTTCCTACCAACATCGCTCCACTGATAGGATCTAAATAATATTTTTTATTGTTCAGTGTCAACCAACCGGTCACTTTTTCTTCCTTCTCATTATAATAATACCAAGTATTATCTTCCAGTTGCCATCCAACCTTTAATTGCAATACACCATTGCCATCAAATTGATAAGATTTTCCATCAATTATCTGTGTTCCAGTTACCATGGCACCACTTGGCTGAAAATAGTATTTTTTCTCATCAATGGTTTGCCAACCAGTGCGCATCATTCCCTTATCATCAAAGAAATACCAAATTTGATTGATGAGTTTCCAGCCCATCTGCTTGACATTGTTCTCATAATAATACCAAATGTCACCATCTTTCAGCCAACCTTCTGCTGATGCCATCATAACACCATTGTTATCAAATGTATAGCCAATCCCCTTGACTGGGTAATTGCCAACTGTCATAGCACCATCTTCTTTTAGATAGTACCAATTTTGATTTAGATACAACCAACCAGTCTGCAATACACCATCTCGATTGGTATAATACCAAGTGCCCCAATCATTGATCCAACCGGTTAACATAACTCCATTCTGATTTAAGTAATACCAATGATCATTGACATTTGCCCAACCAACTGCCATCTCACCGTTATTTTTTAAATAATACCAATTATTTTTGAGTTTTATCCAACCCGTTTGCAACACGCCATCTTGATTGGTATAAAACCAAGTATTTCCATCATGAATCCAGCCAGTCAACATGACACCATCGCCATCCATATAGTACCATTTGCCATTGACTTCTGTCCAACCAGTTTTTCGCTGATCGCCAATTATATAATACCAATGATTGGATTCAAATTTCCAACTTCCCTGTAGGGTTTCCTCAGGAACTGATACTTCTGGCTGCTGCTCTGGGATTGACTCATCTGATTGTGCCGGAACTGCAGAATTTGTATCTTCTGATACTACTTCCGAATAGGGAAGCGCTTCTGATAAAAGAGCTTCTTCAATTGCTGACAAATCATTTTCTACTGTTATTGAAGCAGGTTCTGCTAACACAGCCAACCCGGAAACTGCTCCCACCAGCATCGTTGTTCCGGCAGCAGTCAGTAATTTTCTAAACTTTTTCATCCCCAAATCATTCTCCTTTAAACTTAATCATCCTCAAGTCATTTACACATCAATTACCCATCGACTAATAGGCTTTTTGGTTTGGTGTCCTTATCATCTACTAACTTTACAGATATTTTACTGGGCAATTTCCACCCTATTTTGATTATCATTTATGTCATCATGTTCTAAAAATATAATTTTTACAGAATAATACTTTAAGTATATAACATTCACTTTTTGAAGTCAACACGATTCCCAATATCTCTACATAAAAACCGCCGTTTTACCAAATTATATTTTTATTCTTGCTTTAGAATAGAACCATCAAACAAAATATTTCTATCCACATTTTTAGAAATTCCATCGACTTGACCTTCACTGGTATATTGCCACATATCAACCAATTTCATATTGTAAAAAGTTGGAGATAGATAGTATTGTGCCATCCAAATCGGATAATCTGATAATGCGTCCAAATCCAGTTTATTGCTCAGCCAATGATTATTGCTGTAAATCATAACTTCATAGCCTGCACTTTTGATGGTATCACAAAAACCCCTAATAATCTCAGTCAGTTCTTCCTTGCTCAACGATTCCATCTTTGGATCCTCAACATCAAAGGCTATTGGTAGGGATAAATCTTGTGGAGTCACCCCCACACGTTCCATCACAGATAAACATAATTCCGCTTCCATGACTGCTTCTTGAGCGGTCAGGGCATAACTATAATGATATAATCCAATCGGAATCTGATTCCGTCTTGCCTGTTCAAAATTATACTGAAATTGGTCATCCTCCTGCTCCATATTAGAATTTCCAAAAGCCGCCCGAATCATCACAAAATCCACCTGTTCACTTGCCTTTACCTGGTCCCAATCAATGACACCCTGATGTTGAGATACGTCAATCCCCTCTATTTTCTGACTCATTCTTCCATCGGATTCAAAGGTACGCAATATGCCATCTATCTCTATTTCTCCAGTTGCCATCACATAATCTGTTGTAAAATAATAAAGATTTTCTTCCCAATGCAGCCAACCTCTGAGTAGTTCACCCGTTTGTGTGGCAAAGCGCTTTTTTTCATCCAATGTAAACCAGCCAGTCTGCATGATTCCCTGTACATCAAAATAATAACTTTTTCCTTCAATGTCTTGAAATCCTGTCTGTACTGCTCCATCAAAATCAGAATAATAACGTTGCTCATCAAGTGTAAACCAACCAATTTGCAAAACACCATCTGCATCGCTGTAATAGCGAAGTCCATCTAATGTAAACCACCCTGTCACCAAATTGGCATCCTCATCAAAATAATATCGGTTCCCATCTAAATCCAGCCAACCAATGGCAAAACTTCCGTCCGAAAGTTGATATCTTTTATGAAATCCACTATAACTCCAATTGGGTTCTAGCTCTGGGCGATGGGTTAATATGCCAATTAAAATCGATACCATCAATATTACTAAAGCAATAAAACTAAAAAATACTGTAAAAAATATACGTGTTGGTCTATTCATTGTAACTCTGTTTCTCCTATCATCATTTCTAAACTTATATATCTTGATACCTATGAAATTTTGACTGGATATATCCATCATTACAACTATAATACAAATAAATTAGCAAAAATTTTTCAAAATCCGATAAATTTCTTAAAAAAAGAAGAAAAATAGCAATTTCACTATTTTTCAACTTGATTTTTTATGCAACTGTTCTATTTTTTTATGCCACATTTACAAAAATCCCCTGCATTTGCAGGGGATTTAAAAATTCCTATTGGATAAAATTATTTTACCAATGTGCCCATATTGGTGTCTTTTGCAAAATTTACCATATTATACAAAATCAATACATCTGTAAATTGTTCTTGTTCCATATATTCAGACATTGCTTTGCGAAAATACCGAAAATCTACCAAATGTATTTCCTCAAAATGATTTGCAGCAAAGGGTAAAAAACTATGTGCATAAGAATCCTTGATGATCAACAGCTTTTTGCCATTGGTCTGATTGGTTTTTACAGTTGCCAACGCATTATTTCCATTTAAAAACATAGAATATTTATCCTTTTTTTCCAAATACTCAAAATTATAAAGGGAATTCATTGGCTCTTTTTCTCCATTAAAATCCACTTGATAGGACATCTCTTGTTTGGGAAGATAAATAGAGATGCTATCTGGTTTTGTAAATGGATTGTTGGCTTTGGAAAAAATTGTTCCATAAAAATCATCTGTGACCTGCTTAATGGTAAAATCCTGTTCAGTCCAGGGGGAAATACCCGCTTCCTGTGCCCATTGTTGATAGGTTAAAAATGCACCATAACTTGTCCAGTGGTGATCTGTATGATAGTAAACATCCTGTTTTCGATGTTGACTGAGTGTTGAAAATGTATTGACAAAACTCCCCTCTGGGAGAGCATCTTCAATTTGATTTAACATCTCAACTTGATTGGCAGTTGGCGCATACTTGGGAAGTTTATCTTTTAATATCTCACTGGCAGTTGGTACAACCATTATTTTTAAATGCTCTTTTCCCAATTGTGGTTGATTGGTTTGTACAAATTCCTTTAGTCGTTTGATATTTCTTTGAAACTGTTCTTGATTGATATCTTCTTGTGTATATTTCTCTATCAAATAATCATCTTTTGCAAAGTATACACCTTTCATATCCTTTTTCTGAATCGCAAGGTCAACAACACTTTTCATGCCAACCCAACTATCCCTTGCTACAAATTGATCCGTTGTATAAGTTTCAAACTTTGATGAAAATGTGCCGCTGAAAAAATCAGTTGTTGAAAACTTTGGAAGCTCTTGCAAAAGACGATTTTCATTTTCTGAAAAACTTTTTTGTGGTGTCATCAAATTGATGATAGTCAAACCAAAAATGATCATCAGAAACAAAACCGTCATAATGATAGATTTTGTTCTTTTTCTCATCTCATTTTCAGCCCTTTCTATTTCCCACTCAATACCTTATTAATCGCATCTACTCCAATTTGTGTTTGTTCTTCTGCATATTTTTTTGCCTGTTCTTCTGTTTCCTCTTCACCAAAGCCACCCAACATAACAAAAAATACATAATTCCCCTGTTTGAGTACCTTGGAAGCATTGACTTTCTCTATATTCATTGGATATTGTAACGTATCATTGATTTGGGTATCTCGATAAGCATTCAATGCCTTTTCTACTTCTTCTGCCTTTCCATCTTTTGCCTTAATCGCCACGAAAGTATCCACATGTCCACTCATCATAGGTCCTTCTGCAAAAGCATCATCATACCAATCCGCAGAAACGCCAAATCTTTCAGAAAGTTCTTCTTTGGTAAATTCCATAGAAGGAATATAATTCTCTCCATAAGCATCTTTGACTGCCTGGTGAAATTTAGATAATGCAATATCTTGTTGTTGTGCATTAGAACTTCCAGTGGAATCTTGATTCGTTTGACAAGCAGTCAATACAGACATTGACAACATTGCGACAAGTGCTAAGGTAATCCATTTTAATTTCATTTTCATGTTTCATCTTTCCTTTTCTATTATAATTTTTGTAATTTTGCAAAATTTGCCATAATTTTTTTTGTACCAACCTTTTCAAAAACAACCTCTACTAAAGTATCATTCCCCATTGGTGTCATAGAAATTACAGTTCCATCCCCAAACATTTTATGACGAACAGCATTCCCCACGCGATAGTCTATTTTCACCTGCTCTTTTGGTGCAGAAACCCCAACAGAACGCACTTCTTTTTGATAAGTTCTTGGCGTATATTCTACTGAGATTGGACGTGTACGAACCATACTCACCGATTTATCAATGAACTCTATAGACTTCATAGGCAATTCCTCTACAAAGCGAGAAGGCTGATTGCGGGTAGTACTACCAAATAACATGCGTTGAACTGCATTTGTAATCAATAATTGTTCTTTTGCTCTTGTAATGCCAACATAGGCAAGACGTCTTTCTTCTTCAATATCTTCTGGATTTTGCAGAGCGTTATGGCTTGGAAAAATACCCTCTTCCATACCCAACAAAAATACAACTGGAAATTCCAATCCCTTTGCAGAATGAATTGTCATTAAAACAACTTTATTTTCTTCATTGTTTAGATTGTCCAAATCGGTAAATAATGCGATTTCTTCTAAAAATCCCCGCAAAGACCCTTGTGGATTTTCCTGTTGATACCTTACTAAATTGGATTTTAATTCATTGATATTTTCCAGTCTAACTTGCCCTTCATCGCCCTGTGCCATCAACGCAATGCGATAACCGGATTTTGCAAGCAGTTCTTCCAACAATTCTTCTAATGGTATATCAGACAACATTGCTGTCAATTCATCTATCATTTGCACAAAATCTTGTAGTGGCTTTGCCTTTTTGGAAAGGCTGGGATGTTGGTCTGCCTCTCGCATGATTTTCAGCATGCTCTCATGCGTTTGCACCGCAATCATTTCAATCGCCGAAATCGTTTGTAGACCAATCCCCCTTTTGGGTTCATTGATAATGCGCTTTAATCTCAACCCATCATTTGGATTGTCTATCACCTGAAGGTAAGCGAGGATATCCTTGATTTCCTTTCGGTCAAAAAACTTCGTTCCTCCTACAATCTTATAGGGAATTCCCGCTTTGATTAACGTGCGTTCTATGCTATTGGACTGTGCATTCATACGATAGAGAATTGCATGGTCTGATAGACGTTTTCCCTGAGCAACATGATGTTGAATCATCTGAGAAATATAATCCCCTTCTTGTATATCATCACTTGCACGAAAAACTGTTACTTTTTTTCCCACTGGGTTATCTGTCCAAAGGTTTTTTCCCTTTCTAGCGGTATTGTGCTCAATCACATGATTTGCGGCATTTAAAATATTTTGAGTGGAACGGTAATTCTGTTCCAAACGAATGACTTTTGCTTGTTGAAACTGATGTTCAAAGCTGAGAATATTTTCGATTGTAGCGCCGCGAAATTTATAAATACTCTGGTCATCATCACCTACCACACACAAATTTTGATGTTTCTTAGAAAGTAGACTCACCAATCGATATTGAAGTGGATTGGTATCCTGATACTCATCTACCAATATGTACCGATATAGATTCTGATAGTGCGAAAGTACATCTGGATATTGTTCAAATAACCTGACAACCAATAAAATAAGATCATCAAAATCCAAAGCATTCGCGTCTTTTAAATAACCTTGATAAAGCTGATAAACCTTTGCAACGACTTCTAAACGAAAATCAGCTTGCGCTTGCTCCAACATATCTTGGGGTGTATTCAAATTATTTTTTTGATTGCTAATTTCCGCTAGACACATTTTTGAAGGAAACATCTTCTCATCAATTTTTAAATCTTCTAAACAATCCTTGATAACTCTAAGGCTGTCACTGGTATCATAAATGGTAAAGGAAGGGGTATACCCCAAAACACCAATCTCACGACGGAGAATTCGGACACAAATAGAATGAAACGTACCTGAACGCACATCACCTCCGGCAATCCCCAGCTTGGAAATCAAGCGCTCTTTGAGTTCATTGGCAGCTTTATTGGTAAATGTAATTGCCAATACATTCCAAGGGGAAACCGTATTCGTTTTCATTAGTTCTACCATGCGCTGGCGATCTGATTCTTTTCCCTGCGCATAATCCGCTAAGAATGTAAGCTGTTGGGGTGATAATGCTGCATCTTCAAAATAGGCATTTCCAAACTCCAACAAATATCCAATTCGATTTACCAATACCGTGGTCTTTCCACTACCTGCACCGGCTAAAATCAACAAAGGTCCATTAATATGAAATACTGCTTCTCTTTGCATATCATTTAAACCTTGGAATTCGCGTTTTAAAATTAATTTTCTCAACTGTTGTTCATTTTTATCCAACATATTTTTTACCTTTCTTTTTATTTGTAAACTGCTTGATGTTTCATTTAAAATAGGAACTTCTCGTTTTCACAAAGACTTATCAACATCGAACATCTATCCATTGTATGCAATGCTCAAAAGCATTTTCTTTGGTATCTTCCTCATCTACTTTATCAAATAGTTGTAACCCTTTGCATTATCGTTTAAAATCTAAAATACAAAAATGGATTATAAGAAGCATCTACCATATAGGCAATCGATAGAACAAATACTCCAATTAAATAAGCATTGTGACAACAACAAGCAACAATACTATTTTCCTTGCGCAATACCAATTGATTGGCAAGTTTTTTGGGAAGGTTTGTGGCTCCAATGATTAAAATGATAAATAAAATCAAATTGGTATAGCACAGATAAATACTTTCTTGATTGGCAAACCCATTTCCATACACCCCAAACATCGCTTTGATATAATGAAAAGCTTGAGTAAAATTATCAAATGCAAATAATGCCCAACTCACCACTACCAAAAACATCGTATAGATATGACCAATGATGTTTGGCAATTTTTGTAATAGACGCAGTAAAAACAACTTTTCAAAAATCAATAAAACGCCAAAATAAACACCCCAGATGATAAAATTCCAACTTGCACCATGCCACAATCCCGTCAAAAACCATACAATACAGATGTTGCGCAACTGAAAGAGTTTTCCCTTTCGATTGCCACCCAATGGGATATAAACATATTCTTTAAACCAAGTGCCCAGCGACATGTGCCACCTTCTCCAAAACTCGGTAATGCTTCTGGATAGATAGGGATAGTCGAAATTTTCCAAAAAGTGAAATCCAAACATTCTGCCCAAACCAATTGCCATATCGGAATAGCCAGAAAAATCAAAATAAATCTGAAATGTAAATGCCAACACGCCAATCCAAGCAGTTAGTATTGGCAGATTGGAAGCCTCCATACCCGAAATGCTGTCCCACAATAATCCAATGTTATTTGCAAGTAAAACTTTTTTGCCAAGCCCCAACAAAAATCGATTGACTCCACTTGCGAAATTATCAAAACTCTCTGTTCTATGATTTAATTCTTCTGCTACTGTTTTAAACCGCACAATCGGTCCTGCAATGAGTTGGGGAAATAACGCAACATAAGCGCCGAATGAGATGATATTATGTTGTACTTTGGCATCTCCTCGATAAACATCAATGGTATATGACATCGTTTGAAAGGTATAAAAGGAAATCCCAATTGGAAGAGGTAAGTTCATCAACGGAATATTTATCCTAAAAATGGCATTGATATTTTGCAAGATAAAATCTCCATATTTAAAAAACATTAAAATTGCCAAATTAATTACCATAGATGAGGCAACAAACATCTTTGCCTTTTTTCGGTTTCCCACCCTCAAAGCATTGTGAACCAACTTCCCATGTGTAAAATCCACTATTGTAGAAAATAACATAATCACTACATAAACTGGTTCGCCCCAAGCATAAAATACAAGACTGACCAAAAACAACACAAAATTGCGGTACTTCTTTGGTACCGCAAAATAAGCTATCAATGTAATGGGCAGAAAATAAAATAAAAATAAAACACTACTAAATACCATGTCATTACAACTCTTTCTATTTGCTTACTTCATGAATCACCTTTTCAGCTTGATCATTGTGATCAGAAATACACAAAATCACATAATCTCCCTTTACTTGTAACACTGGATCATTGAGTTTTGGAATTTCCTCTGGGATATAATTTTCAAAATCGGCTTTTTTATTTTTAATCCTCTGTTGGGCTGACTTTTTCACTGTTTCCGTATCATTTGTTTGAAACACTGCCACTTCTTCTGCGGTAGCACCAGAACCCATATAAACAGACATATCACTGATTTGTGACTGAGACAATCCATATAAATCCAAAACGGTATCTTCTTCCACCTTTGCAAGTTGGTCTTTAAACGTTACACCACTCACCAATTTAGATGCCAATTCATCTGGGCTAACTGAAATCGTTTTACCTGTGTCACATCCAACCAGAGATATTATCATGGTTGTAATGACTGTCATTGCCAATAATTTTTTTATCATATTTCCAAACACTCCTTAACTATCTATCCAATCCTTATCATCAACTATTTTGTCTTAAAAAATCAGCCCATTTTAAACAATACGGCTGATTTAAATGAATCCCATCTACAGAGGCATCGGCTGGCAAATTCTGCTGTGCATCCATCACGCTTTGACGTACGTTTAGATAACTTACCCCCTCTCCAAATTCTGTCGCCAACTGCTGCAACAATCGATTGTATTCATCAATTTTAGGGTTATTATAAATTGCATCAGAAGCAGATTTTTCTGCGGTAACCGGAAGAATTGACTGAATATAAATTATTGCATTTGGTTGTTCTTGTCGAACAGTTTGTACAAGCTGACGGTATTTATCAATAAATACATCACTATAAGCCCAACCCAATTCATTTACACCCAACATGATATAAACCTTATCAAATTGTCTGGTCTTCAATGCCTGTGGAACGGTCAGTTGATTTCCGACTGCATCAGTGACAATTGGTTTTGTCATAGCACTTGTCACATTCAACCCCGTGGCTGTATAAAAAGTCGCCTCTGACAAATCAGAATACAATTGTAACCCTCTTGTTCTGGAATCCCCAATAAACAGTGTATTTGAAAAATCCCCCTGTGCAGCTGGCTGTGAATTTGTTTCAGGCGTTGTCTGTGTGGGAACCGTTGGAGAGTCGCTGCTATTTGCTGATACAGAAGAACTGTCTTGTACTTGTTGACTATTTTGTTGTGTACTTTGCTGACTACTTTGTTGTGTACTCTGTTGATCACTTTGTTCTATACTCTGCTGGCTACTTTGCTCTACAGAATTAAAGTCTGATTGGTCTTGTGAAAAAATTTCTACAAATGAATAATCCAATTCTTGTCGTTTTCGAAACTCATCATTTTGCATACTTCGATAAATCACCAATACTATAACAAATAAAATAAAAAAAAGTAAAATAAAAGTAGCCACAAATATACGACCCCAATGGTATTTTACTTTTCTATTTCTTGTTTTATTTTCCATCTTCTCTACATCCTACTACACTTTCATATTTTTTACTAATATCTTATCTTAAAACAAATCATCATATTAATGGATTGGTAAAACCAATTACATTTTACAATTCGTTGTCAAGTTATTTCTATCATTTATCTATCTGGTGACAGATCCCCTATCATTTTCAACATGTTTTTTGATTACAGCTGCTATTTTTAAGATGTTTTTTTCTTTTGAAAAGTTTTCTACATTTATATTATTTTATTATGAAACAGCTTTAGTAAAATTATAACACAACAACTTAAAATTTCAATATCTTTTCTTCAACAAATCATTTCATGATGGTTACAAATAGAAATAACTTCACAAAAAATAGGCAACAAAATTCCATAGGTCTGATACAAATGTGCTATTGACTTTTCAGAATGATTCTCATATTATTAAATCAATATAATTTTTAATGAATATTTTATCATTTTTTGTTTTATAAATCAATTATTTGAATCCCCCACAAAGGAGCATTATTTATGCAGGATAAAAGACAAATTAAAAAATTCCCTCCCATTACACCAAAGGTTCCCCATATCATTCACGGAGGCGACTATAATCCAGACCAATGGTTGTCTATGCCAGAGATTTTACAAGAAGATGTTCGTCTTATGAAATTAGCGGGAATCAATAGCGCCTCTGTGGCTATCTTTGCTTGGAAAGCATTGGAGCCAGAAGAAGGCATTTACCATTTTGAATGGCTGGACCAAACACTGGATAGACTTCATCAAAATGGCATTTCTGTTATCCTCGCCACTCCATCTGGAGCACGCCCAGCATGGATGGACCACAAATATCCAGAAGTGTTGCGCGTCAATGCAGACCGCACCAAAAATCTGCATGGTGAACGCCATAACCACTGTTATACCTCTCCTTACTATCGTAAAAAAGTATTTGAAATGAATCGGCTGTTGGCAGAACGCTACCACAATCACCCAGCAGTCACGATGTGGCATTTGTCCAATGAATATGGTGGAGAATGCCATTGTGAACACTGTCAACAAGCCTTTCGGGAATGGCTCAAGGTCAAGTATGACAACGATATCCAAAAGCTCAATCATGAATGGTGGACCTATTTTTGGAGTCATTCCTATTCCAATTTTGATGAAATCGAATCCCCTTCTCCCCTAGGAGAACAAAACACACATGGTTTAAATCTAGATTGGATGCGCTTTGTGACTTACCAAACAACTGAATTTATGAAAAATGAAATTGCAGCCGTCAAACAGGTGGATCCATCTTTGCCAGTTGTCACCAATCTGATGGGAACTTATCCAGGGTTAGACCCTTGGAAAATGGTCGATGTGTTGGATGTCGTTTCTTGGGACAACTATCCCGAATGGCATAATTTGGACAAGCCCGAAACAGTTGCATCTTCTGTCTCCTTTGTACATGATCTCAACCGCTCTTTAAAGAAAAAACCATTTATGATGATGGAAAGTACTCCTAGTATTGTCAACTGGAAACCAATCAACAAATTAAAACGCCCTGGCATGCACATATTATCTTCTATCCAAGCAATTGCTCATGGCAGTGACACCGTTCAATACTTTCAGTGGAGAAAAGGGCGAGGCGCTAGTGAAAAATTTCATGGCGCAGTTGTAGACCACTGTGGACATGAACACACCCGTGTCTTCAAAGAAGTGGCGCAACTGGGAAAAATCTTAAAACAACTCGATGGTATTGTCGGTACCACTGTCAAACCACAAGCGGCTATCATTTATGACTGGGAAAACAAATGGGCAATTGATGATTTAAAAGGTTGGAGCACCTCTGATAAAAATTATGAGGAAACCTGTAAACAACATTATCATGCGTTTTGGAAACGAGGTATTCCCACAGATGTCATCAATATGGATTGTGATTTTAAAGAATATCAAATGATTTCTGCCCCTATGCTCTATTTGTTAAAACCCACCGTTGCCGACCGACTCAAAGCATTTGTAAAACAAGGTGGCACTCTAATTTTAACTTACTGTACTGGTCATGTAAATCAAAATGACCTTTGCTTTTTAGGAGGTTTTCCCGGTGATGGCTTACAAGAATTAACTGGTATTTGGGCAGAGGAAATGGACACATTATATCCTACCGAAACACGAAAATTCCATTATCAAAACAATTCCTTAACATTAACAGGAGCAGCAACAGCACACACCTTCTGTGAATTGATTCACCCCAAAGAGCATTGTGAAGTTTTGGCTGTTTATGATGAAGATTTTTATCAAGATATGCCAGTGATTACAAAAAATCTATATGGCAATGGAAACTGTTATTATCTAGCTGCTCGTACTGATTTTGAAACACTAAATGCGTTTTATGGCAAATTGATTGAACAAGCCAACTTAGAGGTACCTTCCAAACAAATACTCCCAACTGGTGTCACCATTCAACAGCGTTATGGCGATGGGGAAAATTACTGGTTTGTTCTAAACTTCACCAATGCAGAACAAACCATCACACTCAACGAACAAAATACTTATTTTGACATTATCTCCAACCAAAAAACATCTGCGACCATCACACTCCATTCCTATGGATTTGCTATTTTAAAAACAGAATCAGTCAGTTCTCTCACTTTTATCAAAAAGTAAGGGTACTTTATCTATTCTACAATATCAAAGAAAGGTTTCTATGTTCAAATGAATCATTGTAAAAAATGTAATGTATCCATATCAGGTACTAGAAAACACTGTCCACTTTGTCAACGAAAATTAGAGCAATCCAACCAATCCTCATCAGAAACAACAGAAATAGAACATTTTCCCATCATTCCCACCTATTTTCAAAAATTTTTGCTATTTTTTAAAATCCTGACCTTTTTATCAATTGCAACTGGTATTATATGCTTGCTAATTGATTTTTTAATTCCAGGAAAAATTCATTGGAGTTTGCTGGTCATCGCAGGGATTGCTTATGTATGGATTACGCTGGTGACTGCTTTCCGAAAACTGGATAACATTTGTAAAAACATTCTATATCAAATGATATTTTCCTCTATTATTATAACGGTTATCGATGGATTAACTGGATGGCATGGCTGGTCGGTTGACTTTGTTATTCCTTCCCTTTGTATTTGCTCTATATTAAGCATTGCAATTGTTGCAAAAATAATGGGATTCGGTGCTCAACAGTATGCAATTTATCTCATCATAAACGCATTTTTATGTTTGCTTCCGCTCGTACTGATGTGGTTTGGCATCGTTCATCATATCTTACTTTCTCTGATTTCCATTGCTATCAATTTACTGGTATTAATATTCTTTGCTATTTTTATGGGAATCCACATCAAAAGCGAACTAAAGCGCCGATTACATTTATAGATAAATCCCTCTTACTTTAAAAAAAGTAAGGGGGATTTTTTGATGACTAATCAAGCCACTTTTGTAGTTGCTCTGCTACTTCTGTTAAATTTGGACTACACAACAATGGCAAAATCTCCACCAAATCTTTCGCTTCAAAATCCCACCATTTTAAGCGAAGCAACAACTTTATCAATTCATCATCAAATCGTCTTTTCAGCAAAGTGGCGGGGTTTCCTCCAACAACTCCATAAGGAGGAACGTCCTTGGTAACCACCGAATAAGCGGCAACAATGGCACCGTCTCCAATGGTCACACCAGGCATAATAACACTCTCTCGTCCAATCCATACATCATTCCCAATCACGATGTCCCCTTTAAATGGCAATTGTGAAAGATGTGAGGGGGTGCGTTCACTCCAAGCACCTCCAAACACATAAAATGGATATGTGGTCACACTGCTGATACGGTGATTGGCAGAACCCATAATAAATTTTGTGCCAGAAGCAATTGCACAGAACTTTCCAATGATTAGCTTATCTCCAAACTCTGGATAGTTAAACAAAACATTGCGTTCTTCAAATTCAGTTGGATTGTCCGAATCATCATAATAGGTATAGTCCCCAACAAAAATATTTGGCGCTGTTATCACATTTTTAATAAAACATGATGTTTTATATTCATTTGGAAAAATGGCATTTGGGTTTGGTATATTCATCATTTTATAAACTCCTATCTATTTTTATTTATCACATCCTTTCTGGTTGAAATTACCACCGCGATGGCTCTCTTCTTTCTAAGTTCTTTCAAAATTAACACCTCATTTATTCATCTTCTTTATCAATTAAGTTAGAAATAATCTTTACAGAAATTTGATTTGAAGTCAAGATACGAAAGAAATTTTTTTGTATCTCTGTATTCTTAAAGGGTGAAGTAAAACTAATGGACAATTGATCTTGATAAGAACAAATACAAGCCTGTATTCTGGTAGTAGACACAAATACTTCAAAATGGTCAATATACTGTTCAAATTCTTTTGGCATTTTTATCCTTCCGATATTAGAAATACTTGCTGTTGCCTCTCTGCGATTGAGATAATGTGCAATTCTTAAAACGGGTTTCTTAATAAACAAAGGAGTTAAACGGGTAAAAATATTTTTTTCAATTGCCATTAAATTGCTAATATGTGCCGAAATTCGCTCTTTTGTCAATTCATGATGAAACTGCTGTTTCACAAATGGAATCACATCTTCCATATTAGGATCTTCTAAACCAAAATAGCATTTGATATTGATAACACTAAAAAAATTTCGGGATGTTTCCGAAGCAAAATAATTTCTAAGATTGACTGGCACTGCGATTGTCACCGGCTTTTTTCGCTCTTTGAGTGGCATTTCTTTTGCAATTGCACAAAAAAACGCAGCAGTCAAATAGACGGTTAAAGTCGTATCATACTGGTGAGCGACCTTTAACACACCTTTTGCCGAGCAAATTCCTTCAATTACACGCAGCCTAGCTTCTGGCAGTTGTGTATATCGCAATTGATAAGCAGGTGAACTCTTTTCCTTTACAGATTGTATGGGCTGGTAATATTTTAAAAAACTGTCTTCTGCTTTTTGTGTAGTAGACGCGTCATAATCCAATGTGGGGACTTGGTTGAGTTGTTCTGGATAACGCCTTTTCAAATAATAATAAATAATTGTTTGTAAAAATTGCAAAGCCCCTGTTCCATCTGTCAAAGCGTGAAAAATTTCTAAATTGATTCTGGTATGATAATAGGTGACTTCAAATAACAAACCTTTTTTATTTTGATGATAAATTTCAACACAGGGGGGCATATTTTCCTCATGTATCTTTGGTTTTAACTCGCTTGCTTCAAAATAATACCAAAATAGACCCTGTTTTAAAATAGAACGATAAAAAGGGAAATCTTGCAGTGCCTCTTCTGTTGCCATTTGCAATATCTCCGGTTCAATCTTTTTGGTCAATTGACAAGAAAACCGAAACACCTTTGTATCTCGTTTACTTGTAGAAGGTGGGAAAATTTTAGCTGCATTTTCCAATCTGCTCCACTCAGGAATTTGATTCACAGTCATAAAAGTCCTTTCTAAATGAAATGTTGTAAAAATCGATTGATATAAGCATAACTTTTTTTCACATGAGGAAAGCTGGGAGATAATGAAATAAAACCATGTAGCGCATCTGCTAGACGATGAATTTCCACCTCATTGCCAAATTTTCTGAGCTTTTTTCCATAAGCTTCTCCTTCATCGCGCAGTGGGTCATATTCAGCAGTTAAAATCAAAGTATTTGGCTGATTGGACAAATCCTCTGCCAATAAGGGTGCAAAATAGGGATTGTTCCAATCTTGTTGTTTATTCTGAATATATAAATCCATATAATCCCGAATACGTCTGCTAGTCAAAATAAAATCTGTTCCATTTTCTATAATAGATGGAAAGGGAGCAGATTCGGAATGATCGTTATAAGTTGCTGGATATAATAAAATTTGCTTTTTGGGAGAAAAGTCCCCTCTATCTCTTGCCATCAATGATACGACTGCTGCAATATTTCCCCCAGCACTGTCGCCAATTAAGGTAATCTCCTCTGGGGAAATTCGAAATATATCACTGTTTAAAAACAATTCCTTTGCCACTGCATAACAATCCTCTAATCCAATTGGAAATGGATATTCAGGCGCCAAACGATAGTCTACTGATACCACTATGTGATTGGTAATCTGAGCCATATTGGAACAAACTTTATCATAGCTGTCAATGGAGCCTGTCACCCAACCGCCACCATGAAAAAACAGCAGCACAGGAAATTTCCCCTTCATTTTAGGGGCAAATACCCTAACAGGAATCTCATGGTTTTCTACCAAAACCTTATGGTCCCAAATGCGATAAAATGGTCGTAAATAATGCTTATGGGCAAGATTTACCACCAGTCTTTCCGTTTTATAATGTTTTTTACTATTAATATCTGGATAAGAAATTGCCCGAAGCGTTGCACGCATCAATTTATTAATTGCCATATGATTGCTTTTCCATCCTTAACTTATTTTTTCTAATAATCCACTGTATCACAAAATGCACCAAAATAGCTGTTATCACTCCACAAATGCTTCCCACCAAAACATCAGTCGGAAAATGCACATATAAATATATTCTAGAAAATGCAATACATACTGCCAATATCAGTGCAACAATCCCCATACGTCTATGATATAACCAAATGGAAACTGCTCCCGCAAATGATGACCAAGAATGACCCGATGGAAATGAAAAACTTTCTGGTGCGGCAATTGCCAGCTCAATCATTTCGTGATAGTAAAAAGGGCGTGTTCTACCTATCATGGGTTTTATCCACACCTCTCCAATTAAAAAACCAATTGTCAAACTAATCAGCAATGAAATGCCCATGATTCTTGTCTTTTTAAAAAATAAAAAAATCATTCCACAACAAATCCAAATCATTCCAGAGTTACCCAACCAAGTAATCACACAAAATATATTATCCAAGATAGGATTCCTCAAAAATTCCTGTAAAAAATCCAAAATCGCAAAATCAATGGTTTTTATCATAGTTCTAGTCCTCAAACAACAGTCTTATTTTCTTTATATTATCACAAAAACAGTCAATAATAATGAATGAATCATGAAAAATATTGCTTGACAAATACATATTATTTTAGTATAGTAATAATATACTCCACCCCCTGGGGGGGGTATTATATTTATCATAAAATCGAGGTGAACAATTTGAAAAAAGAACAATTTGAGATTACAGGTATGACTTGTTCTGCTTGTTCTGCTAGAGTTGAAAAAAGCGTTTCAAAATTAGAAGGAACTACAACTGTAAATGTAAATCTTTTAAAAAATAGTATGGTAGTTGAATATGATGAATTGGCATTAAGTACTACAGATATTATCAATACTGTAGAGCAAGCTGGATATGGTGCATATATACACCAAAAACAACAAGCCAAATCCAATCAACCGCCAGAAAATAAAGTGGAAAAACAACTGCTCCAGATGAAACACCGCCTTATGATTTCCCTTTTATTTTCTATCCCACTATTTTATATTTCCATGGGTCATATGTTTCACTGGCCACTTCCTACGTTTCTTCTGGGAAACGAAAATGCACTTAGCTTTGCCTTCACTCAATTTTTACTGTTGATTCCAGTTGTATTTGTAAACCTCAAATATTATCAAGTGGGATTCAAAACACTTTTAAAAGGCTCTCCCAATATGGACTCTCTGATTGCAATCGGTTCTACAGCAGCGGCTGTCTATGGTATTTTTGCCATTTACAAAATTGGTTGGGGATTAGGACATGGAGATCTTGAGTTAGTGCATCACTTTTCTATGGATTTATACTTTGAATCTGCCGCTATGATTCTAGCTTTAATTACCTTAGGAAAATATTTTGAAGCACGTGCCAAGGGAAAAACCTCAGAAGCAATTACAAAATTAATGGATTTAGCACCTAAAACTGCTACTATTGAACGAGATGGCACCCAACTTACAATTCCAATTGAAGAAGTCCAAACAGGAGATATCTTAATTGTCAAAACAGGAGAAACCATTCCTGTAGATGGTATTTTATTAGAAGGTACTGCCGCAGTCGACGAGTCCGCATTGACCGGAGAAAGCATTCCTGTAGAAAAAAATATCAATGATAAAGTCATTGGGGCAACCATCAATCAATCAGGCTACTTCAAAATGAAAGCAACAAAGGTTGGAGATGATACTGCTCTTGCACAGATTATTAAATTGGTAGATGAAGCCAGTTCTTCTAAAGCACCGATTGCAAAATTAGCCGATAAAGTCAGTGGTATTTTTGTACCCATCGTTATTGTAATTGCAATAGTTGCCACGATTGTTTGGTTACTTGTCGGTGAGAGTTTTGAATTTGCACTATCAATTGGCATCTCTGTATTGGTTATCTCTTGTCCCTGTGCTCTTGGTCTTGCAACTCCTACCGCGATTATGGTGGGAACAGGAAAAGGAGCAGAAAATGGCATTCTAATTAAATCTGCTGAAGCGTTGGAAATCGCTCACAACATCAATCATGTTGTATTGGATAAAACTGGAACCATCACAGAAGGAAAACCAGTTGTTACTGATATCATCTGTACCGATGACTGCACACAAAAAGAGCTTTTGACCATCGCTGCATCCATCGAAAATATGTCAGAGCACCCTTTGGGCAGTGCCATCATTGCCATTGCCAAACAACAACAATATGCTCTTGATACCGTTGAAGAATTTCATCAATATGCCGGTCAAGGGCTTACAGGAAAAATCAATGGTTTACAATGTCTTGCTGGAAATCAAAAATTAATGGAACGCTTCCAGATTTCTCTTGGTGAAGCACGCAAGAAAGCCGAACAACTTGCGGAAAATGGAAAAACACCCCTATTTTTTGCAAAAGATAACGTCTTAATTGGAATCATTGCGGTAGCAGATGTGGTAAAATCAACAAGTAAACAGGCAATTCAAGAATGGCAACAGATGGGCATTGAGGTCACTATGTTGACTGGAGACAACTACAAAACGGCACAGGCAATCCAAAAACAAGTTGGTGTTAATCGCGTTGTTGCAGAAGTGCTTCCACAAGATAAGGAGCGTGAAATTCGCGCTTTGCAGCAACAGGGCAAACAAGTCGCCATGATTGGAGATGGTATCAACGATGCACCAGCACTTGCACGTGCAGATGTTGGCATTGCCATTGGTGCAGGTACCGATGTGGCAATCGAATCAGCCGATATCGTGTTGATGAAAAGCGATCTATTGGATGCTGTTGGGGCAATACAGCTCAGTCGTCATGTTATTAGAAATATCCGTCAAAACTTATTTTGGGCATTCTTTTATAATTCCATTGGTATTCCGATTGCAGCAGGTGTATTCTTCACATTATTCGGTTGGAAACTCAATCCCATGATTGGCGCTGCTGCTATGAGTTTTAGTTCTGTTTGTGTTGTATCCAATGCTTTAAGATTAAAACTATTCAAACCAAATTTTACTCAGGTATCTGCCGGATTGTCCGGTGATCATAAAAACATATCACAGATGGTAATAAGTGAAACAATATCATCTGAAAAATTTACCAAAGGAGAAAATCAAATGAAAAAAGTATTGAAAATTGAAGGTATGATGTGTGCACACTGTTCTGGACGTGTACAACAGGTATTAAATGAACTAGATGGCGTCAATCAAGCAACTGTAAATCTAGAAGAAAAAACCGCCACGGTAGAGGCAAACGAACATGTTACCGATGAAATGATGAAAAAAGCCATTGAGAATGCTGGTTATCAAGTTATCTCCATACAATAGGTAACATTGTTATGAAAGCTAATAAAGAAAATATAACTCGTCTGTTAAAAACAGCACGAGGTCAATTGGATGGCATTTTAAAAATGGTGGAAGATGATCGCTATTGTATTGATATCTCCAATCAAATTCTAGCAACCCAGTCCATTCTAAAAAAAGTCAACCGCGAAATCATTGAGGCACATATGTTTCACTGTGTAAAGGAAGCATTTGAATCTCAAGAGCCTGAACAAAAAATTGATGAAATTTTAAAGGTCATTGATAAGATGACAAAATAAATAAGGAGTATCTATGAATCCGTTTCCACACATTCCCAATAAACAGATTACTCATCTGCTTATTGGAGAACGCTATTATCCGTTATTAAAAGATTCTCTTAAAAAAAGAAACATAACAGCAATTACCCTACCAGGACATCCCTATTTAGATATTCCAGTGCAATACCATGCCGATATGCTATTACAGCATATCGGCATGAATATTTGGGTAGCGGAACCTTCTTTTTTTCCAATTGTTCAACAAAAATTACAACCATTGGGTCAAATTGTACTTTGTGGAAATACAACATTACAGCGCAACTATCCACTAGATATTGCTTATAATGGTCTGAGAATTGGAAATTCTTTTTTTCACCTATTAAATCACACAGATAAAATTATTTTACAGGAACTAAAACGACAAAGTGTTAAACAATATTCTGTCAAACAAGGATATTCTAAATGTTCTGTTGTTGTAATCCATTCTACTGCTGCCATTACTTCCGATCTTGGAATGGCAAAAGCAATGAGAAAAGCCATGATTGATGTCCTTACCATTCAGCCTGGTCATATCCAACTTCCTGGATATCATACTGGTTTGATTGGTGGATGTTGCTTTTTGACTGCACCAAATCGATTGGCTGTTACGGGAATATTAAACCATCATCCTGATTATCAAAATATCCTTAATTTTTTAAATAAATATCATATTACATTGGATATATTAACTGAATATCCAGTTTTTGATATTGGATCTGCTTTTATTCTTTGATAAATAAAAATTTGTTCCCCATATAGTAACACAAAAAAAGACAACTGTTTTTTTAAAACAGTTGTCTTTAAAAGGGATATATAAATAAGAAAACGAAAAAGTGTATCTCCTCTGCTTTTATTCGCAGAGATATCTCATGACCAAGTATAAAAACCATTTATGATTTTTACTATGGTCTTGAAACCATATTGGTATTTTGGTATTGGTCCTCCCACCTTTTTGGTGGGAGACTTTTTACCAAAATCATATTATTTTATCCATGCGCCATCTGGACCTACTTTGTATCCATCTGGTGTTGTGGTGTTGCTTAACATTGCGCCGGAAGCGTCACAGTAATACCATTTACCATCTACTTCAATCCAGCCAGTTTGCATTGCTCCACTTTCATTGGTAAAGTACCAGTTATCATTGTCTTTTACCCAACCAGTTTGCATTGCTCCTGTTTCATCGGTAAAGTACCAGTTGTCACTGTCTTTTACCCAACCAGTTTGCATTGCTCCTGTTTCATTGGTAAAGTACCAGTTGTCACTGTCTTTTACCCAACCGGTTTGCATTGCTCCTGCTTCGTCAGTAAAGTACCAAGTATCATTGTCTTTTATCCAGCCAGTTTGCATGGTTCCTTCTTCATCGAAGAAATACCAAGTATCATCAATCTTACCCCAGCCATCTGCTACAACTGTTCCATCTCCGTTGTCATACTTCCAAGTTCCATCAGCTTCTTGTTTCCAATCTCCGTCTGGGTTTACATTGGTATCTGTTGGAGGTTCTGGCGTTGGGTCAACTGGAACAATTGGATCCACGACAACTCCAATTAATCCTTTGATTGCGTCAGTAATTGCTGCTGCTGCTGCATCTACTTCTTCTTGCGTTGCATCTACTCCAAGTGCTTTTGCAGCTTCTAAGGCTTTCTCTAATTTAGCCCAAGTATCTGCTATGTAATTAGATTCATTTAATCCTTCTGCTTGTGCAATTGCTGCTTCTAATGCTGTTCTGTCTACTTCTTCTGGTGTTACTTTCACCAAACCG
>CAJTTB010000003.1 GCA_910579175.1 uncultured Oscillospiraceae bacterium
CAAGAGTCTGGTCATCAAAATGTTTAATCAGCCAATAGAAATCATTTTTCATCTGTAAATTAACGATAATATCGGCATATTTTTTGAAATCAACTGACTGCATTTGAAGGACTTCCTTGCGCAACACTTCTAGTTCCCTCAACGATTCAGATAGACTTTCTATCTTTCGCTTGATAACAGCTGCCTGCTCCATTAGAACATCAGCAATTTCAGCTGGCGTATCAAGTGGAATAAGTCGGTTTTTTATGTCGTCCAAAGAAAATCCTAAATGTTTGAGGGATAAAATTTGATGAAGTTTTATGATATCTTTATCTGTATATAACCTACGACCTCCTTCACTTATGGCAGATGGGGAAAGTAAACCCTTCCTATCGTAATGTTGTAATGTTCGTACAGTAACATCCATTTTTTTGCGACTTCGCCAATGGTCATATAACCTTGTGATATAGATTTGTGTTTATCCATGTCACACCTCCTATTTATAATATATCTTATTACGTTACGTCACAAGCAAGCGTTTTTACAAAGATTTAACTAAAAAATTTTGGGGGTTCCTATATTTTAGAACGCAAACCATTAAAATAAACAAAATGAGCATATCACGATTCGTGATATACCCATTTTTCTTCGCAATCTGTATGGCAACTACCCTATTAGAAGTTTGTTGATACTGTTTTTTAAATAACTGCCTTTCTCATTCTTTTTTGGATTTTCTCTAAATTGTTCCTTTTTCTGTTTTTCTTTCTTCCTTATAATCCAACAGATTTCCGATATGTTGTTTTTCAAAAAACATTTCCTTATTTGTCAGCACAATGATTGCTGCTGCAAAAAATATAATGATTGTCTCCACACATTTTGTTTGTGGTGTCATGGCGATTTTTTCCTGCATCGTGTTTACAAACAAATGGAATATGATACAAGCAAGCATACTGCGATGATTCTTTACATATACCCATGTTGTCAGAAATCCCAATGGAATGACACCAATCAAAAAGTTCAGCACATATAAAATACCAAGCTCTTTGAGTCCATAATGGTATGTACCCTCAATCCAGAACAGGGGTAGATGCCACAATGACCATACAAAGCCAAAAATGATTGATTCTGTAAACCATGTGAAATAAAATGCTACAGAATCTTCACCATATCCTCGCCAACCAACTTCTTCAATCACTGCCGCCAGTAAAATCGTTAGCAGTGCAGAAGTTCCCCCAACAGAAAATGAAAAATCTTCCGTAAAGGCAAACTGTTCTAAAGACTGTCCTACCAGTACAGAAAGCAGGATAGAAAGAACAACAATCACCATAAACCCCAAAACTGCAACTATAATGCTAAGCGGTTTGATACGGTAAAAACCTATTAGTTTTCTTTTTAAATCTGTTTTTAACGCCTTGTTCTTCGAAGTCAATACGGTAATAACCGCTGTAACAGCAGGAGCGGTCAAGCCCAACAGCATTAATAGAGCGGATATACCATCATCATTGGCTGATTTACTGACAACTGCTGCAAAAATCCAAAATATCCATGTAAACACAAAACAAATCATATAAAAACGCAATGGTCTGTATCTATACTGTTCCATAAAACCACTCCTTAAAATCACATATAACAAGTTCATTCTTTATGCCATTCAGTTTGATGATATTCCCTATTTGATTCATTGACACATTGTTGGGAATACTTGTATTTGTCTGCCCTTTTGTGACCACCTGTTTTGATATACCGAGTTTTTCAGACAACTGTTCCTGCGACACACCTGTTTTTTTACAGATAGATTTCAATTTCTCTGTAAATATCATGTTTATAACCTCCTTATTTTGATATGCCAAGTATAGGAAAATATATTTCTCATTACAAGCGAGTAGAGATTACATTTTGATTTTTCCTGCTACTTTACGTGGCATTTTGTTCATTGATGAGAAATATGACTTCCTCAAAAAATAATTAGACCGTCTGCCTGTCGATTACGAGTTGGAAATTAAGGAACCTAAAAGTTCCTTAAAAATCCTATTTCATTCGTATTATTTAGCATTCTCTAGAAAAATAGGCATGATGGCTGATTTCATACTGTTTTGCTCCATATTTAAGAGCCGTTCCAAATTATAAATAAATGCAGCTATCTTTCTTTGTTTTTCTTCTGCGCTGTGTTCCATAAGATCATCAAATACTGTGTTTACATATAGGAATGTCATTTCTGCAACTTCTTCGGGATAATCTGTTTTACATATCCCCTGCACAATACCTTCTTGTATTAAGTTCGTAATAAGCGGATTGATTTCAGATAGTATACATTTTTGCATTTTTTGGTGCATAAGGGCGTTTTGTGGTCTATGAGCCTGTTTTAGAAATCCATGACTAAAATCCTTGTCGTCTATTTTAAGTGTAAGCATCATCTTTGTAAGTCGCTGCAATACAGGTGTATCTCTTTGAAAGATAATTTTTTTTGCTTTTCCTGCCAATTTTTTCACTGTACGTTCAATCATAGCATCCAGAATTTCTTCCTTTGATTTGAAATGGTAGTATAGTGTGCCTCTAGCAATGCCAATCTCATTTAAAATATCAGTCGTACTTGTGTTGTCAAAGCCTTTTGTTCCAAATAAATGCTCTGCTACATCCAATATCTCATTTTTTCGTTCTTCCGCTTCTTTTACTACTCGCATTTGACTCACCTATTTCTATTTGATTTATAGACAGATTGTCAATTTTATATTAGCACTTAGAGATTTTATTGTCAATTTGTTTTTAGCTTTTCGTATATGATTTAAGCCAAGAATTTCCCAAAGTTTGTTCTGTATCATATCAACAGCTAAACCAGAATTTTGATTGGTTGTGAGCAGATAAGGCAAATTACTGATTTTTATCAAAGATGAATGGTATTTTGCTCTTTGATTAGAAACAATAAATGTCAAATATCGTTTTCTCTTATTGTCATTGATTGGGTGAATTTACCTGATACCTCAAAATGGTTTTGAGCTTATCCACTTTTGTTCTATTTACTAAATAGATTTCTCTATGACAATCTGATATGCGTTGCAAACCATTTTCTTCTGCGAATTTATCCATTTGTTCAAAAGAGAGTGGTTCATTGTCGTATGAGCCAATATGTAAAATTTCAACGCATTTTTCATGAGGTATCGTATCAAAAATAATTTTTTCATACAGTGGATTTGACTTTTTCATTTTTACTTTTTCCAATGCAGCGCATACCATTTCTGCTGTAATAAAATCCGGTTGGCGTATCATAATGGTATATTCTAAATCTTCTTTTATCAGTCCAGTAGTAGCGGATTTCGTATCAGTGTTTCTCAGTTTCCAGGTACCCTCCAAGGGATAAACTGTAAAATCGTGAATTTCATTGGATAAAGGGTTTTTTGTTGTAGTCGATTGATAACCCATTTTAATAGCATACGCCAATGAATAAAGAGCAGCTACTCTATTCGAAAAATCTGTGTCATTGGGATTTCCGCTTCCCTGAATCATAATAAAATTTTGTGGGGGTATCTCTACCAAAGCAGGTATACTTTTTACTCCATACAAAGTTTTTTCGTGCTTTTTCCATTCAAGTTTCATATCAGCACCTCCTATGGGAAACAGTATATCAAATATAACCTGACATCCAAAGTCATGTTCTATATTTTTCTTCCATTTTTTGCAATCTTTTTTTCATCTGCTCTCGTATAGATTGTGGTTTTATTATTTCAACATAATTGGAAAAAGACATCACATAAGAATATAAAGTCTCATTGTCGGGTAAATCTACTTGGACATACAAATTCCCCTGAGAATCCTCTGTTATTGTATCCCCAAATTCATCATAAACACGAAAAGCCACTTTCTTATCAAATTTTAGCTTTACCGCTACTGTACTTTCAACTTGTATTTGTTTTTCGATGCTTGTTGTTGTAAAGTCCTGTACAAAGGTTTCAGACAACATTTTAAGCTCTTTGATTCTCGTTAACTTAAAAAACCGATAATCGTTTTTTAACAGGCAAAAGGCATATAAATACCAACCTTTGCTTTTAAATACTAATCGGATAGGTCTTACATTTCTCTTTTTTTGATTTCCGTTACCACTAAAATAGCAAAGGGAAAGAACTTTCTTTTGGAAAATGGCTTCCTTGATGATATCAAACGTATTTTTCTGTGGATTATAATGTATCCAGTCCGAAAAATCAACTTCAATCCAATTTGTAGATTTTAACTGAAATAAACCGCTTAACTTTGTAAGCAATTCATTGGAGTTTTTACCTGTGGTTATGGTCATTCCCTGTAGTGCTGTTAGTATTTGTTCCTGTTCTTGTTGGGAAAATAAGGATTTATCTAGTATATAATCGTTGAGAATAGAAATACCTCCTCCCTTTCCTTGCGTTGCATAAATAGGGATTCCTGCACTGCTAATTGCGTCAATATCTCTGTAAATGGTTCTGATTGATACCTCAAATTTTTGAGCAAGTTCGGGGGCTGTTGTTTTTCCATTCTCCAAAAGGTGGTATATGATTTTAAATAATCTGCTTTCTTGCATATTCATCACCTCTCCTATAAGATAATTTATAAACCTGTCAATAGAATGTCATGTTAAAGATATATTTTTTGGCATTTTGCAAAACACCAACAGAATTGGCTACTTTGTAATAGAAAATATTCTTTTTTGCTAGAAATTATTTCAAAAACTACTTGAATTGATTTCTTTAAAATGGTATCATTTATACAATTAGTAGGATAAATAGAGAGGTGATTGCTATGAAATGTCCTTATTGTGGTTATACAGAAAGTAAAGTAACCGATTCAAGACCTACCGAAGATGCACTGAAAATCCGTCGCCGTCGAGAATGTGCTAAATGCGGCGGACGATTTACAACTTATGAATTAGTAGAAAATACACCGTTGATGGTCATTAAAAAAGATAAATCTCGCCAACCATTTGATCGAACAAAGTTATTAAATGGTCTATTACGCGCCTGTGAAAAGCGCCCTGTATCCATTGAAACATTAGAAAATGTTGTGGATGAAATTGAATATCATTATGCGAATGTATTGACAAAGGAAATCAGTTCTCGAGAATTGGGAGAACAAGCTATGGAATATCTTAGAAAAATTGATGATGTCGCTTATGTTCGGTTTGTATCTGTCTATCGAGAATTTGCGGATATTGAATCTTTTTTAGAAGAGCTTCAAAAATTAGCGCAGGGGAAACAAGTGTAAACTTTGGTTTGTTTATGATGACAATGAAAAAATAAGATAATCAGAAAATCTGATTATCCTATTTTTCTTTGTAAATATCAATATTCTAACAGATCAATCGCTCAGATATTCACGTCAAAGATTGCAGTTACCTGCTCACCTTCTACTTTAAAATCTATTTCAAACCAAAAATTCAATTCTTCTTCAAAACTTGTCGGACGATAGGTTACAAACGAAGTATTATCATCTTTCAGTTCTATCTTTTCTAAACAGGATGTATTGAAATGGGCTACTACATATTTTTTATTATAATCTTCTTCCCACATGGTGAGTTGTTCGTCCAGCCATTCCCCAAATCCCAGACAAGCATTTTCTGGTGTTGGTTCTGCATTAGCCCAAGAAAGATTTGGTGGAATGATATAGACAAGTGTTGTATATTCTTTCTCTGCAATTGCGTCTATCATCAACTGAATCAATTTTGTCGCCTTTGCTTGAAACGCTTGTTTTATCATCTTACCCCTCCATTATAACGAACGCACTTTTTAAAAAAGTGCGTTTTCTCTTTATAAAATATTATTGTCTAACAATACACTTTACAGGGCAAGCGGCGGAACAAGCGCCACAATTTGTACATTTTTCATAATCGATGACCGCTTTGTTATTTTGTACTCGAATCGCATCAAATTGACAAATTTTTTCGCACTTTTTACATCCGATACAACCCAATTTACAAGCGGTACGGGTATATTTTCCCAAATCGCAATTGAAGCATTTCACAACAACTCTCTGGCTTTTTTTATGAGTACCAATGATTCCCTTTGGGCAGGCATCTTTACACATACCACAGCCAGTACAAAGTTCATGGTTTACCTTTGCAACTCCATCGACAATGGAAATTGCTCCATATTGACAGACATTTACACAATCCCCAAATCCAATACAGCCGTAATTACACTTCCCTTTTCCTTGATAATACAAATTACAAGCACTACAAGTGTGGATACCACTGTATTCAAATATATCGGAGGTATATTCATTGGACCCCTGACAGAGCACATCTGCCACAATAGGCTCAACTGCTTCAAATCCTTTTCCAAGAATGTTACTGATTTTGTGTGCTGCTTCTCCACCACCAGGAAGACAGAGATTGGTTTTTAAGTCATTATCTTCAAATAATTTATTGGCATAATCTTCACAGCCAGAGAATCCACAAGCGCCACAGTTTAGACCTGGCAGTGCCTCTTTGATTTGCTCTACTTTTTCATTGGTTTCTACGGCAAATACCTTGGAAAAGATAGACAATAATAATCCTGCAAAAATACCTAGTCCTGCAAAGATAAGTACTGGAATAATAATTTGATTCATAATTGCTTTTTCTCCTTATCCAAAAATACCTTCGACCATGCCGCCAAATCCCATAAATACGATAGAAACAATACTTGCAGCAATTAAAGTGGATGGAACCCCTTTAAACGTCTTTGGGATATCCGCAGCATCTACACGTTCACGAACTCCAGCAAACAAAATCAGTGCTAGAGTAAAGCCAAGTCCTGCACCCAGTGCATTTACAATGGATTCTAAAAAGGTATATTCGCTTTCGATGTTTAATAATGTTACACCCAATACAGCACAGTTGGTTGTAATCAATGGTAGATAAACGCCCAAAGCCTGATATAAGGATTTTACATATTTTTTTAAGATGATTTCAACCAACTGCACAAACAGCGCAATTACTAAAATAAAAGCCATTGTATTTAGATATTCTAAATGATTGGGTAACAATAAATACCGATAAATGGGATAGGTCATAGCAGAAGCCATCAACATGACAAAGATGACGGCACCACTCATACCAATTGCCGAATCCATTTTTTTAGAAACTCCTAAAAATGGACAAATTCCCATAAATTTACTCAGTACGAAGTTATCTACTAAAATGGCACTAAATAAAATTACTAGCATTTCTTTCATTTGACTTCTCCTGTTCCGATACAAACATCTTTGGAAGGGCATTCTGCACAACTAAAGCTCTCTTTTGGTTTTTGGTTCATGCGGTTCATAATGATATTCACTCCTGCAATGACAATACCAAATACAAAGAAGCCTCCTGCTGGAGTAATAAAGAATATCATTGGTTCATACCAATCTCCAAAAGAAATATTTAGCCAAGAACCACAACCCAAAATTTCACGAATGGAACTCATAATAAACAGTGCTAGGGTAAAGCCAAGACCCATACCCAAACCATCCAACGCAGAAGCTCCAATTCGATTTTTGCTGGCAAACATTTCAGCACGTCCTAAAATAATACAGTTTACTACAATCAAAGAAAGAAAAATACCAAGTGAATCATATAAATCGGATAGATATGCTTGTAAGATAAAACTAACAAATGTTACAAATCCGGCAATTACTACAATAAAGCAAGGAAGTCTTACTTCTTTTGGAATGATATTTTTAATCAGTGCAATTACCACATTGGAACACAGCAATACAAAAGTAGTTGCCAATCCCATACCCAAAGCGCTGGTCACGAGTGTTGTAGTTGCCAAAGTTGGACAAGTTCCCAGTAACATCACCAATACAGGATTTTCTTTTAACAGTCCCTTTGTAAAGACTTTTAAATGATTCATGCCAATACCTCCCCCTTCACTTTTTCAAATATCTCTAATGCAAAATTAACGCCATTTCTCAACGCTTTAGAAGAAATTGTTGCGCTAGTGATGGTATCAACATGATTCGCTGAATCACGAATACCCTGATAATTTTTTAAATATTCAGGGTTTTGGATTTTGGTACCCAATCCAGGTGTTTCCTGACAAGATATAATCAGTACAGTTTCGATGGTACCATCTTGAGAAAATCCAATCAATGCCTCAATCGGTTTGCTTTTTCCAGCATAACCCGCAGTTTGAATATGTAATGCAATTTGAGATTGATCTTCATTGGTATAGACGCCAAGCAAGTCTTTTTCTTCAGAAGTATAATCTACTTGAGATAGTCTTTTGCAATCTGCAAAAACCGTTGCAAATTCCTCTAACTCTTCATCAGATAATCCAGAACCCAAATTTGCAATACCTGTCATATGATAGGTAAAGGCAAGTAAAGCGGCAATAAAACAAGAAATCACAGTCAAGACCACTGTGGGCAGTACAATACTTTTCATATGATTCATTTTTCAAGCCCCCTTTTGCTGTTTTTGAATTCCAAATGGCTTTGATTTTGTGTATCGGTCAATCAATGGACAAACAATATTCATAAATAAAATGGCAAAGGAAGTACCTTCTGGATAATTTCCAAATACGCGGATACAAATGGTAATCAATCCGCAGCCAAATCCAAAGATAATTTTACCTTTTGTTGTCATTGGAGAAGTAGCGTAATCGGTTGCCATGAAAATAGCACCAATCATCAAACCACCTGCAAAAATTTGGTCAACTGGATTTTGCCCAAAGCAAAAAGCGAGCACGAAGACAGTTCCAATATATACCAGTGGAATGGTAGGACTGATCACACGGCGAACAACCAAATAAATTCCCCCCAGTAGTAAAGCCAATGCACTGGTCTCTCCCAAACAGCCTGGTACATTTCCCAAAAACAAATCCAAAGTGTTTGCAGATGCCATATCTGTTAGAGGTGTTGCGATAGAAACCACATCGACATCGCTCTTATAAAAGAATGGTGGCAACCAATTTGTCATGTGGGAAGCAAAGGAAACAAATAAAATAATTCTTCCAGTAATTGCTGGATTTGCAAAATTTTGCCCAATTCCTCCAAAGAGCTGCTTTACAATTACGATTGCAGCAAAACACCCAATGATAGCCACCCAAATTGGAATTGATACTGGTAGGTTAAAGGCTAAAAGCAATCCTGTAACCACCGCACTCCAATCTGAAATCGTATTATCGCGTTTCATCACCCTTCTGCTTGCATATTCAAATGCTACGCAAGAAATAACACAAACTGCCTCTACCAACAAAGCACGTAATCCAAAAAAAATCACACTCGCAATCAACGCTGGAATGAGCGCAATCACAACATCCCGCATAATCGTTGCAGTGGTTCGACTGCTTGAGATATGAGGGGAAGGTGTAACAATCAACTTTTCCATATCTATTTTAGTCCTTTCTCTATTTTACAGATGAATGTTTGCGGGCAAACGCTTTTGCCAGCTGATTCTTCTGTGCTAGCTGTCGTTTTGCCGGGCAGGTATAACTACAACATCCACAGTTGATACACAGGTTAATTTGCAACTCATTTAATTCTTCGGCATCTCGACGGTCATATGCTTTTTCAAGCATAGTAGGCATCAAATTCATTGGACACCCTGCAACACATCTGCCACACCGAATACAAGATGTTGTTTTATATGGTTCAATCTCATTTTCGGAAAATGCTAAAATAGCATTGTTATTCTTAATGATAGGAGTTTGTAAATCACTGACTGCAATTCCCATCATAGGACCGCCCATCAATACTTTTTTGGGAGTTGTATTCATTTCACAATGATCCAAGATATCTTGAATAGGCGTTCCAATTGGAACAATCAAATTTTTAGGATGTTTAATCGCATCCCCATCCACTGTAATGCGCTTTAAGGTCAAAGGCATTCCGTTTTTTAATAAACTGCCAATGAATCCAACAGAAGAGACATTCATAACCAATACACCACAGTCAGCAGGTAATTTACCACTTGGAACAGCAATACCAGTTGTAGCATAGATAATGGACTTTTCTGCACCTTGCGGATAAAGTTGTTTTAACCTCACAACATGAAAATGAGGGAGATTTGCTGTTTTTTGATCCAACAATTCCAATGCTTTTGGTTTATTGGCTTCAATTCCAAAATAAACATCTGAAATATTTAAGTACTTGCAAACCGCCTCGATACCATCCAATACATTTTGCGTATTTTCTATACACTCGCGATAGTCCGCGGTGATAAAGGGTTCACATTCCGCAGCATTAATGACTAACTTTTGAATTCTATCAATATCTTTATAAGAGAGTTTGACATGAACCGGAAAACCAGCTCCGCCCAAACCAACCAATCCAGATTCGCGAACAACATCCACAAATGACTGATAGTCGTGAATTTGAGGTTTTTGAATTTCTGAAGAGACTTGATATTGATGGTCATTTGCGATGATAACCAGATGTGTTTTTACACCTGCTGCTGTCATATACTCATCAATTCTCTTTACCGTTCCAGAGCAACTTGAATGAATTGGAGCTGATAAAAATTGTTCACTTTCTCCTATTTTTTGTCCAACTGTTACCTGTTCGCCAACTTTGACAATGGGAGTACATGGAGCACCCATATGTTGAAGCATTGGAATACAGATTTCATCAATATCTTGAAACATGACAGATTCTGTATCTTCTGTATGCTTATGATGGGGAACCACAACACCCTTCAGTGAGCGATTGCTTTGCATAATTGCCATTTTTCCACCTATTTCTTTTTGATTTTATAACATAATACTGTATTATAATATCAATTTTCAGGATTGAAGTCAAGCAACGGAATTTTGTTGTATGCAGATTTTAAAGAATGTTTTTTGTAATCATGTAAATTTATAGCAAATTATCTGTTGTATGATATATCTGTTTGTTTATATTAATAGATTATATTTATCTTTTCAGTTGTATTAATTGATTTTTCATTGAAATGATTTTGCTGTTTTCTGATTGATATAAGAGAAATCTTTTTAAAAAAACACATATAAAAACAGAGTCAATTATCTGTGATTGTTCACAAATGATTGTCTCTGCAATTTTGTATAACAGTTATCTGTAAACCTTTTTTAGTTATCTCTCTCTTAATTTTTAGCACATTCAGAAAGTTTTTCAACAGCAAGATCGGCATTAGGCTGAAAGTAAATATCCTTTCCATGATTACTTTCGTACATAAAATCTTTTAAAGGTTTACTGGTATATTTTGAAAAATCTCCATATATCGCAAATCTGACACCATAAGTAATAAATTTTTGTAGTATTTCTCCTGCCAAACAGGTACTTAAAATAAAGAAATCATCTATGATAGCCTCTTTATTGATGGCAATATTTGCGCATTCTGTTTCGTATTTTATGGTCATAATCAAATCTAATGCAGACTGAATATCTGTAATCAGCAATTCATCGCTGTTTACAACTGCAACATTTATGTTATTTTTGTTCACAACTTCTATTTTCATTTTTACCTCCGTTGATTCTTATACAGTTTTGATGTCAGAAAATAAGTTTCTAATTTAATTGATAAATCATAAGCATTTTTTATTTCGGAAAATTATGTATCAAATACGCTACTACCTCGGAAAGAGCATGATTTTGATTGGAAACTGTAACAATATCTGCCTGCAATTTTACATCATCTGGAGCGTTTTCTACTGCAATTCCGCAATCGGCATACTGTAATAACTCCAAATCATTGTAATAATCGCCCATTGCACAGATAAATTTATCTTTGAGTCCCATCAATGCAATCAATTCGCGTAATGCTTGCCCCTTAGAACTCCCTTGTGGAAGCATTTCATAATAATATTGGCTGGAGTGAATCAATTTGATATTCTGATATTGTTGCAAATACTCACAAAACAAAGTAGCGTCTTTTGGCTCTACTGCAAATAAAACCTTAAACCAAGTGTCTGAACTGGATTTGATATCATCAGAATAATCAAGGTGTTCTCTTTCAATATGCCTTTGGATAATCCAATTATGAGAAGCGACAAAAACACCATTGCTGGATAAAATTTCAATTCCAATCTGTGGAAACTGCAACATAATATCATTTACATATTGCTTTACTTCAACAGGCAAAACACTATTCCAAATGATTTTTTCATACTTGTCATCATAAATAAGCGCACCATTATTTAGAATCACAGGGACATCGGGTTTTAGTTGGTGTTGATAAGATAGGTAAGAAGAAAGCGATCTTCCAGTTGCCACGGTAAAGATACCTCCAAGCTCTCTAAAGTGCTGTAAAGCAACTAAATTTTGTAAAGAAATGCTTTTATCTGGCAGCAATAAAGTATCATCCATATCTGAGACAAGCAGTATTTTAGATAACAATTTTTCCATATTTAACACACCTTATTCTGTTGCAATCGAATTTAAAAATGCCGTAAAATATGCGGGCAGTTCACTGTCAAATACCATTTGTTGTTTGGTATTTGGATGGATAAAACCAATTGTTTTTGCATGTAAACATTGCCCTTGTAGTTTAGAAATGACCTTTTTGGGTCCATAAACATCATCACCCGCGATGGGGTGTCCAATATATGCCATATGCACCCGAATTTGATGGGTGCGTCCTGTTTCTAATCGAAACTTTACATGTGTAAATTCGCCATAGCGCTGTAATACTTGATAATGTGTGGTCGCTTCTTTTGCATGGTGTGATGTGACACACATTTTTTTGCGATCAAGTTGATTTCTTCCAATGGGGGCATTGATCACACCACTGTCTTGTTTGACATTGCCATAAACAATCGCTTGATATTCACGCAAAAATGTATGTTGTTTGATTTGTTGCGCAAGACATTGATGAGAAATATCATTTTTTGCAACCATCAGCAAGCCAGATGTATTTTTGTCAATGCGGTGTACAATCCCTGGGCGAATGACCCCATTGATACCAGATAAAGAATGACCACAATGATACATGAGTGCGTTTACCAATGTATTTTCATAATTTCCGGGGGCGGGATGAACAACCATTCCTTTGGGTTTATTGACAATTAATAAGTCATCGTCCTCATATTGAATATCTAAGGGAATATTTTGGGCTACAATTTGATATTCGACGGGTGGTGGAATTGTAATTTTTACAACGTCATGTAATCTCAATTTATAATTTTTAGAGATGGTTTGCCCATTTACCAAAATATGTTGTTGCTCAATTAGATTTTGTAAATTGGTTCTGCTCTTTTGGGGAAATTGCAACGAAAGAAATTTATCTAAGCGAATCCCTACAAATTCCTCTAAAATATCAAATTGTCTTGTATTTTGTTCCATTGTTAATTACCTGTTTTGTTTTTACTTTTTGTATCCAAAAATATAAAGTAAATAATCAGCATAACGGTTCCAATCGAGACACAGCAATCAGCAAAATTAAAAACAGGGAAATCAAATAAAGTTAAATGCAAATAGTCAATTACATATCCCAGAGAAATACGATCGATTAAATTTCCCACTCCTCCGCCTAATACCAATGTAATACTCCAAATTAAAAATGGGTGTTTTATCTTTTGAAACAACAATAAAATCGCTAATACCAGCAAAACGATACCGGTGATACCGACTAAAAATAGTTTTTTTCCCTCTAAAATTCCAAAAGCAGCTCCCCTATTTTCCACATAAGTCAATTGAAACACATCCTCAATTACTGGAAATGTTTCGATACCCGAAAGATGTTCTACTGCCAATTGTTTTAAAAACTGATCAAGCCCAACCAAAATGGCAGCAATGAAAACAGAAATATAATTCAAATAAGCGGTTGTTTTTTTCATACTCATGATTCCTTTATTGTGACATTATCACGATGATAACATCATTTTGTGACCCTTTATTTATTGTTGTGCGTTCCAAACTGCAAATCTCCAAATTTTTCAGTATAATGTTCTTTGGGCCCTGTCGTCTTTTCAAAAGAACTTGTATTCTCTTTTTCTACCGATGTTTTTGTTTCCTTTTCTGAAGCAGCGTCCGGTTTTGCGCGATACTGTTCATTGACACCTTTCATTTCAGATTTATCATATTCCTTGGTTTCTTGTATTTTCATAGAAGCCATTCCTGGATATTCTTTTGGAATCATCTCAGTATTGGGGACAAAGGATTTAGAAGCATCCGATATGACTGTCTCCTGATTAATTACAACATTTTTTGCCTGTTCAATCGACTTTTTATCTTCACTTTTTTGCTCATATATCTTTTTGTTAAGCTGTTTTACTTCTTCTTGAGAATTTTTTGGCTCCTCTAATTCTGGAAGTTTTTTAATCAAATCAATATGAGCGCGATAAATATCTAGCAATTGAGATTTAAAATTAGAAACTTCTCTTTGCAGACGCAACAGATTGGATTGTTCTTTATCTATCTGATATTTTGTAGAACGCACCACAGTTTCCACACTTTGTTTTGCTTCAGCAGTAATTTTTTCCGCCTCTACCTTTGTTTTTGCCAATAAATCTTTTGATACATTCTTTGCGTCAACCAACATCTTTTCTGATTCTGTTTTTGCCTCTTTTAACATCTTTTCTGATTGCAGTTTTGCATCAGAAGTAATGGCTTCAGACTTTTTGTTAGCTTCATTGAGTACCTGCTTACCCATTTTCTGAGCGCCCAATAAAGCTTCTCGAATACTTTCCTCATCTTTGCGATATTCTTCTACTTTTAGTGCCAAAACTTCCATTTTTTTTAAAAGGTCTGCTTTTTCCTCTTGTAAACTGTCAATATAATTTGCTATTTCTACTAAATAATTATGAACTTCTTCTTGACGATAGCCACGCATTCCAGTCTCAAATACTTTATTTTTAATATCTGCACTATTCACGATAATCTGGCTCCTTTCAGATAAATTGATGAATGAAAATAAAATAACGGTCTTTTTTTGTCTTATGAGATGATTCTGTCAATATAAATTTTCCATATCCCCTGACCGAAATAATATCTTTTGCTTTTAATTGTATGCTGGGTGAGAACTGTATCACATCATTTACAACAACCTTACCCGCTTGAATCAGTTCAACCGTTTTGGTTCTACTAAGTTTTGTAATCAACGACAAAATACAATCCAAGCGAAAAGATGCCACTGTTCCCGAAAGCTCTCGAAACTTTTGAACATATTCAATAGAGGGCGTTTGTTTGATAACAGCCTTTACGCCTACATGTCCAATTTTTTGAATCTGATTTACAATATAATCTGCAATGGTCTGTTGCACAAATACATTGGCTAACCCCTGTTCAATGAGAATATCGCCAAGCATTTCTCTTTTGATTTGACAGGACATCAATGCACCCAAAAAATCCCGATGTGTCAGTTGGTCATTTTTTCGATATTGAAATTCCACAACCTTCAACGGAAACAACGGGATAATATCTTCAACATATTCTGGATAAACGCCCAACATCACTCGCTGAGCATCTGGATAACCACCATAATATTGAAAAGAAGTAAATTTTGTCTGCTGTAAAATTTCGGCTACTAATATTTTTTGATGGCTATCCAGAAACAACGAAAAATGAGGATAATTTTGATGTTCTGTCCGTTCTATCATGTTTTTGATGTTGGATTTAAAAAACTCATCTTTTTTATTCACTGTATTCATTTGGCACTATAACCCATTATGTTTTAGTTGTTCCATTAATTCGCCAGAAACATCTACATTATAAGGAGTAAAAATATATGTCTTTTGACCAACCTTTTTGACTGTACCATTGTTTGCATAGACAACTCCGCTTAAAAAATCCAATATGCGAAGACCCAATTCTTCTTTTGTACTTTCTAAATTTACAACGACAGTCTTGTTTGCATTTAAACAATCTGCAATACTGTGCAGTTCTTCAAATCTCTTTGGTATGACCAATACAACTTGAAGTTGTGTCCTAGCATGGATGTTGACCACTTTCCCGTTTTGAAAAGACTGTGATATATCCTGATACTCCAATTCCCTTTCCTTAATAGGTTCTTCCTCATCATTGTCATCATTCCCAGTTATCAAATCCGATTCATCTGGAAAGTCTTCATCTGGAGATATAAAAATTTCTTTAACCTTATCAAAAATACTCATTTACAAATCCTCCGATTGTTGATTATATTGTATTTCTGCTTCCAAATAATATTGTTCCCAATCGAACAATATTAGAATGGTATTTAATTGCCAATTTAAAATCGCTGGACATTCCCATAGAGAGTGTATCCATGATAATATTGTCCAATTGTTGTTGTTGTATTTGAAAAAAAAGTTGTTCCATCTGTGAGAAATAATACTCTGTACGGTCTTTAGGAGGAATACACATCAATCCTCTAATTTGAATGTTGGGCAGTTGTTGTAAAAGATATAATGCTTCTGGAAGCTGTTCGATAAAAAACCCTGATTTACTGGATTCCTTTCCAATATTCACCTGTAATAAAATATCTTGTTTTTGTTCAAGTTGTTTTGCAACTTTGTGGATTTCCTGTGCAAGCTTTATCGATGAAACCGATTCTATCATCGATACTTTTGGGAGAATGCTTTTGACTTTATTCGTCTGTAGGTGACCAATGAAGTGCACTTGTGCATTTTCTAACTGATAACTATCCCATTTTGAAAGACACTCTTGTACACGGTTTTCTCCTATTAGAGAAATCCCCGACTGAATTGCACGATTTACTAACTGAGCAGGGACTGTTTTTGTAACGGCCATAATCTGACAATCAGTTGGAGCGCGATGACTTTGTATAAGTGCTTGTTGTACATCATATTCAATCGCCTTAATATTCTCTATGAGCCAATTATCTGATTGGTTTATTGTCATATAAGTCAGTCCCTTCTAGGATAATTTCATCATATAGTTGTAAATAATCGTCTCTATCCTCTTTTGTTTCTATGCTGCAAATAATATAGTTGTCTGATTCATCTAAAATATTGATCTTTTTAAACTTCATCACCTGTCCCATACTGACATATACTCCGGGTTGGGAGATGGTTTGGGTCTTTGGCACAGGGGTGGTTTCAGGGCTTAGCTCTTCCTCAGAAGCAGCGCTTTCGTCCTCGACTTCTACTGTGATCTCTTTCATAAAAACAGCCTTTTTGGGTACCCTTAAAGCTTTTGTTGTATCAAATACAATCGATGGATCTTCTACGCGGAGATTGATAATATGTTCATTCATAATATTGCTGGAAAGCAAAATCACACTAAATTCATTATCTGGATATAAATCGATGGTTTGAATTTTGGCATTTACCTTGTAAGAAGATGTATTTGGAAAAACCAAAGAAACGGTATCTCCAGCTTCTAATCTGCTAGTATCCTTTGTGGGTACAAGTGCCAAAAAGTTCCACTCAGTAGTTGTAATGGTTTTGCCAATTTTAGGAGAAGAAAAATTGGGTTGTGTTTCATTTAAAATTTTTTGTACCTGTTCTAATGAAATATCACTTAAAAGTTCTTTTGTGATAACCTGCTCATAACCATCCACCTCATTGGTAAAATAACCGGATATAGGCGAAATAATTTGTGTTCCTTCTATCGTAATTTTTGCAGTTAATTCTGCTGCTTTACTCTGTAAAGAGGCAATGATTTCGTCAAAATTGGTATCAGGAGTCAAAATCATCTGCTGCCTTAACAGTTGTATTAAAAAATCGTCTTTTTGTTCCGAGACACCAATAAAATCATTGTTGATAATTTGATAAATCATTGACATCTGTTGTTTTTTGATATTGGAAACGATACTTTGTCCATTTGAAATCACAAAATCCTTTTGTGTTTGCAGTTTTGATAAAATTGCAATGTTTTGATTTAACTTGTCCACTGCATCGCTGTTGAGCAAATCCGCTTCAGATTGATATACTGTAGCAATGACAGAACCTGTATTTAATTTTTGCGCATTGCCATTTTCATATCGAATAATTCCATCATAAGTATTTTCAATTACTTGTTCGTCCTTGATTGCGATACCATGCAGTTCAATTTGGTCGGTATATTCATAAGAAGTTGCGGTTTCCAACTCGTAAGGAACATCATAAAACAGATAAATTTGATATCCAAAATAAAAAATAGCGAATAGAGAAACTAAAATTCCAACGATTCTTGCAGATTTGGTATTCATCCGATTCTCCTATTCTTGTATATCCAAAGATGTCTGCTCCTAAAAAAAATGATCGCCAATTGTTTTTTCTTTTGGGGCAGATTAAAAAGACTGATATTGTTTATCATTGGGATTCCTTTCTTAATTCGACAAATATAAATGTTTACATTGCTATTCACTAGTTTATCACAAATTTATGAAATTTTCCAGAATATTTTCAGACTTTGTTACGACTTCTTCATAAGATCCAAATTTATCCAAATATATCCAATGAATTCGTTTATCACGGCGAAACCAAGTAAGTTGTCTTTTGGCATATCTACGGGAACTTTGTTTGATTTTGTCAACTGCTTCATCAAGTGATACTTCTCCTGTAAAATATGGCTTTAATTCCTTATAACCAATTGCATGATAGGCGGTTTTTAAATCATCTTCTTTTAATATCTGTCTAGCTTCTTCCAATAACCCCATTTCCATCATGATATCCACTCGTTGGTTAATGCGTTGATATAGTTTTTCCCGGTCTTGATAATTTAATCCTATCATACAGACTTCATAGGGGGAAGGAACCAATCTACTATTTTTTTTATGCTCTGACATGGTAATTCCAGTCAATTGATAAATTTCTACCGCACGAACCAGCCGCACAAAATTATTTTGATGAATTTCTAATGCACTTTCTGGGTCAATTTGCTTTAAATATGCATATAAAGCTGCCCCTTGGTCTTGTTGGACTTGCTCATACAATTGATTTCTAAGAGACGGATCCTCTTCCACACAAGAAAACGCAACATTATCCACCAAAGAATTGATGTATAATCCTGTGCCACCTGCAATGATTGGGAGCTTTCCAGATTGGTGAAGTTGCTCAATCTTTTGTCTAGCCAAAGAGACAAAATCAGATACACTAAACTGTGCATTCATTGGCAGAAAGTCAATTAGATGATGGGGTATTCCCTCCATTTCCTCCAAGGTTGGCTTTGCAGTTGCAATATTCATTTTTTGGTAAATTTGCATGCTGTCGGCAGAAATCACCTCACTGTGGTATTTCTTTGCCAGTTGGACTGCCAATTTGGTTTTTCCAGAGGCAGTTGGTCCCACAATTACAATTAACTTTATTTTTTTCATACTGGCATCCTCTTTTATTTAGGAATGTCTTCCAAATTTCTTTTCAATTTCATATTTTGACAATACAATTCCAACTGGTCTGCCATGTGGGCAGTGTTTGATTTGCTTTTGATAGACTTGTTTTACCAGTTGAGCCAATTCCTCTGTGGAAGTATTGTCATTGGCTTTGATGGCAGATTTACATGCCATGGAATGTAATAAATGTTCAAATGCCTTTGGTGTAACTTCCATTTTATGTTCTAGTATATTTTCAATCATATCTTGTATAATCTCTGTCAAATCCAACCGATGTAAAATCGATGGAGCTTCCTTTACAGAAATGCGACAGCCGGATAACAATTCAAATTGAAATCCATATTGCTCAAAAATTTCCAAATGGGATTGTACTATATCAAATTCTTCAATAGAAAGATAGATAATTAGTGGATTGAGTAACACTTGTCCTTCATTGAGAGACAATTCCTTTTTTAGGCGGTCAAAAATAATTCGCTCATGTGCTGCATGTTTATCCAACATCACAAAACCGTCCTGCACTTCACATAAAATATAGGTTTTGAATAATTCACCTATAATATGTACAGATATGGCGGGTTTGGTAGGCTTTTCTATGACGCTCTTTGTTGGCTGTACGGTGGATTTTTTTTGGAAAGATGCTGCGTTTAAAAAACGAAAACGGTCATTTAATACTGTTTGAAAGTCGTTTTGGTTACTTGATTTTGATTGGGAGGAGCGATTTAGAGAACGACTGTGTGGTTTTACTCGATGTACAATGCCATTAGAAGGTTGACTTCTGAGTTCTGTGGTATTTTCTGTAGAAAGATTTGGTAAAACTTCAACTACAGATTGCTCTGTTGGAACAGATGACACCTCTATCAATTTCTCTAGTTTTTCTGGAGTTGATTGTAAATTTGTAAAGTGTTCCATTTCAGATAATGCCGTTTTAACCGCAGAATAAATCGCTTCAAATACCGCCTTTTCATCGACGAATTTCACCTCTGTTTTGGAAGGATGAACATTGACATCTACTTGTGTGTAATCCAGTGAAATCATTAAAATACAGGCTGGAAACTTGGAAGTCATAATGGCATTTTGATAGGCTTCCTCTAAGGATTGTGAACACAATTTTGATTTCACATAGCGTTCATTGATAAAAAAGTGCTGCATACTTCGGTTATTTCGACATTGATTGGGTTTGGAAATATATCCGGTTACGGTAATTTTTTCATGTTGATGATTCACTTCTATTAAGGAAGTGGCAAATTCTCTCCCAAATATGGCATGAATTCCAGATAATAACCGATTATCTCCCGCAGTGTGTAATACTATTTTTTGATCCTTTACAAATTTAAAGGATATCTCTGTATGAGAAATTGCGATTTTTTCCACAATACTCTGAATCGCACTGGCTTCAGAACTGTCCTTTTTTAAAAATTTTCTCCTTGCTGGAAGATGATAAAAGAGGTCTTTGATCATTAATGTTGTGCCATTGGGACATCCCGCATCATCAAAAGAAATGGTTTCTCCTGCATGAATGACAATATGACTGCCCATAGGCTCCTGTGCTGTTTTGGAAAACAACTCCACTTTGGCAACTGCCGCAATAGATGCCAAAGCCTCCCCGCGGAATCCCAATGTTGCAATGTGCTCTAAATCGGCTTGCGTCCTTACCTTACTGGTTGCATGACGCAAAAAAGCAAGTGGTATATCTTCTTTTTCCATTCCAATTCCATTGTCTGTAATGCGAATCGATTCAGTTCCCCCACGCTTGATTTCAACCGTAATGGCAGTTGCCTTTGCGTCAATTGCGTTTTCTAATAGTTCTTTGACAATCGATGCTGGACGCTCAATGACTTCTCCAGCAGCAATCAATTCTGAAACATGCTTTTCTAATAATTTAATGTTACCCATCGTTATCTCCTCATTGGCTGACTAACTTTTTCAATCGATATAATGTGTTAAGTGCTTCAATTGGAGTCAACGTATCAATAGAAATATCACATAGTATTTGTTCTAATTGCTGATATTTCTTGTCCTTTTTTTGTGTGTTCTTTGTCTTTGTAACAGCTGGTTGAGGCTTCAAATTGCCTTGTTCCAATTGTGATAGAATTTCTTTTGCACGAGAAATCACCTGTTCGGGCACCCCCGCAAGCTTTGCCACTTCGATACCAAAGCTGTCATCTGCACCACCTGGAACAATCTTCCTTAAAAAGGTAATATCATCTCCGCGTTTTTTGACGGCAATGTTGTAATTTTTAACACCAGACAATTCCTGTTCTAAACAGGTCAATTCATGATAATGCGTTGCAAACAGTGCTTTACACTTGAGCGAGGTTTGACAGACCAAATACTCTGCCACTGCTTTGGCAATACTCATGCCATCAAAAGTAGAAGTACCTCTTCCAATCTCATCTAAGATGACTAAACTCTTTGAGGTTGCGAACTTTAAAATATGGGCAACCTCACTCATCTCGACCATAAAAGTAGATTGCCCAGCGGCAAGGTCATCAGAAGCACCCACTCTGGTAAAGATTTTGTCGACAATACTGATACAAGCTGACTGAGCAGGTACAAAACTGCCAATCTGCGCCATAATATTCATCAGAGCAACTTGTCTCATATAGGTGGATTTTCCCGCCATATTGGGACCAGTAATCACAAGTAGTTGATTATCTTTGTGGTCTAAATAGATATCATTGGGAACAAAGGGTGTATCATTTAACATCTGTTCCACCACTGGATGTCTCCCCTCTTTGATGTCAATCCTTCCATCTAGTACAATCTGAGGTCGCACATAGTGATTTTGTATTGCAACAAATGCCAAAGATATCAAAAAGTCCAATTTTGAAATTGCCTGAGCAGTCTTTTGAATGATATCTGTTCGAGAAGCAATATATTGCCGAACTTCATGAAAAATTTCGCTCTCCAATGCGATAATTTTGTCATTTGCAGTCAAGATTTTTTCTTCTAATTCCTTGAGTTCTTGGGTGATAAAGCGTTCACAGTTTACTAGAGTTTGCTTGCGTATATAATGGTCTGGGACATGATTGAGATTTGCATTGGTCACTTCAATGTAATAGCCAAACACACGGTTATATTTTATCTTAAGACCCTTGATTTTTGTATTTTCCCGTTCTCTATTTTCAATTTCGCCAATAATATTTTTGGCATTGTCGCGCAAATTTCTCAAATTGTCCAGTTCAGAATGAAAGCCAGTTTGGATATATCCCCCCTCTTTCATCGCAACAGGAGGTTCTTCTACAATGGCATTTTCAATCAAATTTGCAACGTCGTCTAGGGTATGAATATCCCCATAAATGCCCTTTAATAACCGAGCGCAAAATCCTGAAATATTCTGTTTGATATTGGGTAATTTCGCAGCAGTTGCCGCCAGAGAACGCAACTCTCTGGGATTGATGGTGTTGTAAATCACACGGGTCATCAATCGTTCCAAATCATGAATGCCAGATAGATCACTTTGCAATTCAGACAATATGATATGATTTTCCACCAATTCTGCAACTGCATCTTGTCTGCGAATAATCTGTGCTGCATTCAATAAAGGTTGTTCTAATGCCTTGCGAATAAATCGCTTTCCCATAGAAGTTTTTGTCTTATCAATAACCCAAAGCAGCGTTCCACGTTTTTCCTGACTGCGTATTGTCTGTGTAATCTCCAGATTTCGACGAGCAGTAAAGTCAATATTCATATATTGGTCTTCTTGATAATAGGATACACAAGTGATTCTCTTTGCACCTTGTTTTTGCGTCTGATTGAGATAAGCAATTAATCCAGCCAATGCGTTGCAGGTCGTTTCTTGATGGTCAATTCCCAGTGAATCGATTGAATCTATCTGAAAGTGTTCTAAAATAATGGCTTGTGACCGTTTAAAATCAATTTGTTCTTTTTCAAATGGACTTTGTGTACAATTCAACTTGTGGGAAAGATAGAATGGTATTTCCGGTTGTTTGATAAATTCTTCGTTATACAATACCTCTACTGGCATAAATTTTGACAATTCATTGATTAAATCCATAGATAAATTGTGACTCTTTTGTGTGGTAAGAGACACTTCTCCAGTGGAAATATCTGCAAAACAAGCAGTAAAATAATTTCCTTGGACATAAAAGCTCGCAATATAATTATTTTTTGCCTCTTCTAACAGATCTCCTTCTATGAGTGTTCCAGGCGTAATAACTCGGATTACATCTCGATTCACCAACCCTCTTGCCTTGGTAGGGTCCTCTGTTTGTTCACAAATTGCCACTTTATATCCCTTGTCAATAAGTTTTTTAATATATCCCGTACTGGAGTGGTATGGAATACCGCACATCGGTGCGCGCTGTGGAAGTCCGCAATCCTTTCCTGTCAAGGTCAATTCTAATTCTTTGGATACCTTTTGGGCGTCTTCAAAAAACATTTCATAGAAATCTCCCAAGCGAAAGAACAAAATATGATCTTGATGTAAAGCTTTTATCTTTAAATATTGCTGCATCATAGGTGAGAGCTTAGACATTCAAAAAAATCCTCCTATTATTCAAATATTCCATTGGTGAATTGTCCATTGTTTCAAATGAACGAACACTGTAAGAAAATAGGTGTTTTTTCCACACCAGATAAACTTCTATTCTTACAGGTGGATTCGTTTTGATTTTATTAAGAGTATCTCTCTCTCTTTCTTTTTCTCTATTATTATACATAAATCTACAAAAAATGAAAAGAGAACATTTGGTAAACCTCAAATGTTCTCTTGATTTTTTACAACTCGTTCATAAAACCAGACATGACACAAATCCCTTTCGCGCCTGTTTTTTGTATCATTGTCAATTTCTCAGATGTCATTCCACCAACCGCAAATACTGGAATGGAAACGGATTCACAAATTTCAGATAAAAATGACAATCCCTTTGCTGGTAGTCCTTTTTTGCAATCCGTCTCAAAGATATGCCCAGCAATCAAGTAAGAAGCACCCAATTTCTGTGCAATCACAGCCTGTTCTACACTGTGAATAGAGACTCCCTTTGTCTGAAAGTTAGTCAAAGAGTCCGAAACTTCAAGAAATTGCAAAAAGGAAAGATGAATTTGTGAAATATTTAAATTTCTTGCGACCTGTGGATAGCTGTGTACAATCAATGGAATATGTTCCTGCTGACAAATCTGGAAACACGCTTGTGCCAGTGCTTGATAATGGGTTTGCTCCAAATCTTTTTCCCGCAGAATGATGGCAGCAGGTTGTTTTTTTGCGATCAACTGTATCTGTGTGAGAAATGGTTTTTGACAGAGTGTTCGATTGGTAATACAGATAATCATTTGCCATCACTCCAAACGAATATAATCGGTAAAAACTTCCTGCATGTTTTTTTGTCTGAGCATAGAGCGAATTTCCTCTACCGAACGTGGATCTGAAATCACAAATTGCGCATCTCCTTTTTCTTCTTGCTCATGCCCTCCCACACCTGTCTTCACTCCGGCTGAAATCTTGGTCGCAACTAAGCCGACAACATTGTCACGAAATGCTATTCGCTCGCGCGTAGAAATGCAGATACCTGCAAAGGGAAGCCATAGGCGATAAGCCATCATAACCTGCAATAGTTGCGTTTCATGTACTGCTATTGAGTCGGCTTTTTCATGATTTTTATAAGGACGCAGTCTTGGAACAGAAAAGCTAATTTCTGCATGAGGATATTTTTGTTGTAATCGTTTTGCATGCAATCCACACGCAAGTGCATCTTGCCGAAAATCATCTAGCCCCAACAAAGCACCCAATCCAACTCCCCGCATTCCACCCATCAAAGCGCGTTCCTGTGCATGAAAACGATAGGAAAAATCACGCTTAGGACCTGCTAAATGCAGCTTTTGATAAGCCTCTTGATGATAGGTTTCCTGATAGACACTGACAAAATCCGCACCTTTTTGATGTAAATAGGTATATTCGTCGGAATTCAACGGATAAATTTCAATCCCAATGGTTGAAAAATACTGTTTTGCAAGTTCTACTGCCTGCCCAATATAGGACAAGTCAGATTGTATGCGGGATTCACCAGTTAAAATCAGAATTTCTCGCAATCCTGTTTTGGCAATTGCTTGATATTCCCGTTCGATTTCAGATAACGTCAATTTGGCACGATGAATTTGATTTTTACAATTGAATCCACAATAAATACATTGATTGACACAATAATTTGCAATATAAAGCGGTGTAAATAGACTAACACTGTTGCCAAATTGTCTTATCGTAATTTGTTTGGCTCTTTGTGCAATCTGTTCTAGATAAGATTCTGCTACTGGAGAGAGTAGTGCAGCAAAGTCTTTTAATGTCAATTGTTCTTTTTGCAGTGCAGTTTCTACACAATCTTCTGTAAATTGTGTAAAGTCAAATACACCATATTGTTCCATTACTTGATTGAGTATATCATCGTCAATGCGCTGCATATGCGCTAAGTCCTGTTTTGCGATGTTGTCTATCATTTCCATATTGATTGCCTCCAAATTAATCCATCAAAAATCCAGTCAATGGAGATGATGCTTCTCCAGAGAAGTTTAGCACACGTCCCAAACCCGCTAAAAAAGCCTGTCTGCCTGCTTGAACTGCAATTTTAAATGCATGTGCCATGGTCACAACATCTTTGGCAGTGGCAACTGCTGTATTGACCAGTACTGCATCTGCTCCCATCTCCATTGCTTCACATGCTTGGGAAGGTGCACCAATACCAGCATCTACAATAATTGGCAAGTCAATTTCTTCAATCAACATCCGAATAAAGTCGCGTGTCAACAATCCCTTATTGCTGCCGATTGGCGCTGCGAATGGCATGACTGCTGCTGCTCCCGCAGATACCAATGCCCGAGCGGCAATTAAATCTGGACTGACATAGGGAAGCACGATAAAACCATCGTTTGCCAACAGTTCAGTGGCTCGAATTGTTTCATAATTGTCGGGCATCAAGTATTTGCTGTCACGAATAACCTCTATCTTTATAAAATCCCCACAGCCTAATTCTCTGGCAAGATGTGCAATACGCACTGCTTCTTTTGCCGTTCTAGCACCAGAAGTATTGGGCAATAGAGTCATTGTTTTTGGAATATAATCTAAGATATTCCCCTGATTTCCCACATCAATACGACGCAGCGCCATGGTCACAATTTCTGCCTGAGCTGCTTCAATTACTTGTTTTGTCTGTTCTAAAGAAAATTTGCCTGTTCCCAATAAAAATCGAGAGTGAAAGGTTTTCCCTCCAAGAGTAAATGTATCATTCATCTTTTACAACCACCTTTTTACTATTTTCTATGCTTCTTGTTCTCCCAATAATAAACGAATCACCATATTGGCTTGATGAGCAGCACAGATGCTTACCCGTGGTGCCATCAATCCTTGTCCTGGTTTTGCCTCATGGACATTATCACCACACAGATATAAATTTCCAAATATCCTTTTTGTCCGAATCAAATTGGAAGATTCATACCCTGCCATACCAGATGCCGCCACGATAGCACAATCTGGAAAATGCTCTAAGATACCATTGACCAATTCCGCTTTGCAAACTGGATTGTCAAATGCCTCGCAAACAACCTGATAACCTTGAAATAAAGTTTTTAAATTTTCGCTTGTGACATAAGTATTTTCACAGGTGACACAAACAAATGGATTCACCTGCTCAATTTGTGACTTTAATGCCTGTGTCTTATACATGCCCAGATGTGAAATTGCATAACATTGCCGATTTAAATTACTGGGTTCTACAATATCAAAGTCGACCAAAAATAGATGTCCCACACCAGTTCTAGCAAGCATCATTGCAATCTGAGACCCCAGCCCCCCTAATCCTGCAATCGCCACCTTACTCTGTTTTAACAGTTGATAGATTTGTGGTGTATGTCTTGCTGCAAGCATACTCTCCAATTCATCTTTTGGCGGAAGAATTCCTTTTTGAATGAAATGAATGATATCATCTGGTTGTATCAATCTATCTTCATGCAATTGATAACCGTTGACAATCATAATCTCTGCTTCTGGACGATATTGTTGTTTTAATGTAAATAGACTGATTGGACTTGTCACAGTAATTGATTTTCCATTTAACGTGATGGTCATTATCCGCCACCCACAAAGCTAACAACTTCTATCGTATCCTCGTCGGTTACAAAAGTAGTATCAAATTCTCGTTTTGGCACAATTTTGTCATTTAATTCTACAGCAACCTGCTGTACTGGATAATGGTGCTGTGTCAACAACGCTGTAATGGTACAGGATTGATTTAATGTTATCGTCATTCCATTGAGCTTCACTGTTTCAACCTTCTTTCTAAAAAATCAAAAAGGATAAAACCCCCGCCATTTTCCGGTTGGTTTTATCCTTTTATTCAACAATCCATTCACTTCTATTGAAATAAAAAAGAAACTCCCTCCGCCGGTGTCAACCGCAACAGGTTCCATGGGTAAGAGATCACATCTCACTCTCAGACAATCAATTGTCTCCCCAGTTCTATCATTTGTATCATTGTTTACAACTGTCAAATACAATTGCTTAGATGATATTTTTTAAAAATCTGCCAAGTGCATCTTGCCAAGTTGGTAATCGTTCAAAGCCATTGTCTGATAATGCCTGTTTGGACATTCTAGAATTTTTAGGGCGTACGGCTTTGGTTGGAAATTGTGAGGAATCGACTGGCACCACTGTAACATCTATCCCAGCTTGTTGAAAGATTTCCACTGCAAAATCATACCAACTGCAAAATCCCTCATTTGTGACATGATATGTGCCATACTTATCGGTCATAATCATATCGCAAACCAATTTTGCAATATCTTTACAGTAGGTTGGTGAACCAATTTGGTCATTCACTACACTGATTTTTGGATTTGTTTTGGCTAAACGAAGCATTGTTTTTACAAAGTTTGCACCGTTTTCACCAAAGGTCCAAGAAACTCTACAGATAAAATACTTGGTAAGTTGTTGTCTGACGACCTGCTCTCCCATCCATTTGGTCTTTCCATATTGACTAATCGGACCAGTTGGGTCATCTACCTCATAAGGGCGTTGCCCATCTCCTGGAAATACATAATCTGTGCTGATATACATGAATTTTGCGTCCAGTTGTTTTGCGGCTTCTACTAGACTTTTGGTTCCGCCAAAATTGACCTTTTCACAGAGTTCTGTCTCTTCCTCCGCCTTGTCCACTGCGGTATAGGCGGCACAGTGTACAATGATATCCGGTTGGTAATCTAGTATATATGCTTTCACTGCCTTATCATCGGTCAAGTCCACCTCTTGCACATCAATACCACAGCATGCTACTTGCTGCTGTTGCAATTGGTTGACAACTTCAAAGCCCAATTGTCCCCTTACTCCAGTGACCAATACTTTCATATTATTTCACCTTTCCTGTTTCTTTACATCATTATGAACGATTGGAATACATGGTCTGATAGTAGTTTTGATAATCGCCATTGATGATGTCTTCCCACCATTCTCTGTTATCCAAGTACCACTGAACAGTCATTTTAATACCATCATCAAATTTTATTGTGGGTTCCCAACCCAATTCATTGGAAATTTTAGTTGGGTCAATTGCATATCTCATATCGTGACCTTTTCTATCGCCCACATAAGTGATTAAACTTTCTGGTTTGCCAAGCTCATGCAAAACAGCTTTAACCACTTCCAAATTGGTGCGTTCATTGTGACCGCCTACATTGTAAACTTCTCCGACTTTTCCCTTGTGAATGACAAGGTCAATCGCTTCACAATGGTCTTTTACATACAGCCAATCGCGTACATTTTCACCAGTACCATAGACAGGAAGACTTTCATCTGCCAATGCACGGCTGATGATCAAAGGAATTAGTTTTTCTGGGAAATGATAAGGACCATAGTTATTAGAACATCTTGTAATGGAAACAGGCAGTCCAAACGTTCTGTGGTAAGCCAATACCAATAAATCGGCAGAAGCCTTTGCAGCAGAATAAGGAGAGGAGGTGTGAAGTGGTGTTTCTTCTGTAAAGAACAAATCTGGTCTGTCAAGTGGAAGATCTCCATATACCTCATCGGTAGAAACCTGATGATAACGCTCAATACCATATTCCCGACAAGCATCCATCAATATTTGCGTGCCAATGATATTGGTGCGCAAAAAGACACCAGGATCAAGGATAGAGCGGTCAACATGGCTTTCCGCAGCAAAGTTTACCACAATATCAAATTTTTCTGTTTCAAATAGATGAAAAATATAGTCTCTATCTGCAATATCCCCTTTGGTAAAGGTAAAATTTGGGTGTTCCATTGCAGTCTTTAATGTCTTCAAATTGCCTGCATAGGTCAATAAATCCAAACCAACAATTTGATAGTCAGGGTGTTTTTCCAACATGAAATACACAAAGTTACTGCCGATAAATCCAGCTGCGCCAGTTACTAAAATTTTCATATTTATTTTCTCCTTTTATTTTTAAAAATCAGCATCGCTATCCTTTAACAAAGGTGCAGATAAATCCTTTTCGGAAAGAATTGGATTTTCAATTCCCCAATCGATTCCAATTTCAGGGTCATCATAGCGAATACTGCGGTCATTTTCTTTAGAATAGAACTCATCTACTTTGTACTGTACTTCGACATCATCGGTAACAGTTAAAAAGCCATGAGCGAATCCCTTTGGAATATAGAGTTGCTTTTTATTTTCAGCGGACAATTCGATGGAAAACCATTTTTTATACGTTTTGGAATGTTTGCGTAAATCCACTACAGTATCGATGATAATTCCTCTTACGCAGCGAATCAATTTCGTTTGCGCTTTGGGATTGGTCTGAAAGTGCAGTCCACGAAGGGTGTTTTTTTGGGCAGAATAGGAATGATTATCCTGTACAAATGCGGTATGAATTCCATGTTCTTTTAAATCCTGTTCAGAATAAGTCTCCATAAACCAACCGCGATGGTCCCCATGTACAATTGGTTCTATAACGACTAAATCTGCAATGCCTGTTTGTGTAACTTTTATCATGGTAGGTCACCTTTCTATTTGTTATTTTTACATTAATATTTGATTTTTCCTTCTGCCACTTTTTTGAGATGCTGTCCATAATTGGATTTTCCATATTTTTGGGCAGATTCAATGAGTTTTTCCTTGGTAATCCAACCTTTTAAATAAGCGATTTCTTCTGGTGCAGAAATTTTGATTCCCTGACGTTTTTCAATCATATTGACAAAATTGCCTGCTTCTAATAGGCTGTCCATCGTACCAGTATCCAGCCATGCAAAACCTCTGCCAAGCAATTGTACATCTAATTCTTGATTTTCTAAATAAATGCGGTTTAAGTCGGTGATTTCCAATTCTCCACGTGCAGATGGTTTTAAACTTTTTGCATACTCTACTACACGGTTATCATAAAAATACAAACCAGTAATTGCATAATTTGATTTTGGTTGTTCTGGTTTCTCCTCTACAGACAATACCTTTCCGGTGTTATCAAATTCTACGATTCCAAATCGCTGTGGATCATCTACATAGTAACCAAAAACGGTTGCTCTACCCTTATTTTCAACGGCATTGCGCAAAATGGTTCCAAACCCATTTCCATAAAAGATATTATCACCCAATATCATCGCAACATCATCGTCGCCAATAAATTCCTCTCCCAAAATAAATGCTTGTGCCAAACCATCAGGAGAAGGTTGTTCTTGATAGCTTAGATGAATGCCATATTCACTGCCATCGCCTAATAATTTTTTAAAATTTGGTAAATCTACTGGAGTAGAGATAATCAAGATATCTTTAATTCCCGCCAACATCAGGGTAGACAATGGGTAGTAAATCATAGGTTTGTCATAAATCGGTAAGAGTTGTTTACTGGTAATCATGGTCAAAGGATAAAGTCGAGTTCCTGAACCACCTGCTAAGATAATTCCTTTCATAGAGAAACCTCCATTGTATTTATTTGATAAGTTTAAAATAATTCTTTATGATATTATCTAATACTTTACCATAATTAAACAGATAAATCAACAAATAGTTGCCAATCTACCATAACTATGATAAACTGAAACATGTACTTTCAAAGAATATCATAAATCTATAATTTGTATAAAGATGTTTGGAGCAGCGCAATATGATAACAATTTTAATGGCGACCTATCAAGGCGCCGCTTATTTAGCACAGCAAATTGATTCTATTTTGTCACAAACTTATTGGGATTGGCAACTGTTTATTTCAGATGACCTTTCCTCTGATAATACCCGTGAAATCATTGCAAGCTATACCAATCAATATCCAAAAAAGATTTTTGAATGGAAAAATCAAACTGCTTCTGGTGGAGCAGAGTTTCATTTTTTTAAAATGATTTCCCGATTAAAAGACGCCCAATATGTTGCTTTTTGTGATCAAGACGATATTTGGTTGCCCAATAAGCTTATGGATACCTTTAAAAAAATGCAACAGCTTGAAACACAGTTGGGAAATAATACCCCTATTTTAGTACATTCTGATTTAAAAGTTGTGGATAAAGATTTAAATATCATTCACAATTCGTTTTTTTCCTTTCAAAATATTTCTCCTGAACGTACGAAGTTAAGACATTATTTGGTGCAAAATAATATTACAGGATGTACGATGCTTATCAATCAAAGTCTGCTCCAAAAAATAGATTATATTCCAAGTGTCTGCACGATGCACGATTGGTGGATTGCACTGATTGCAAGCTGTTTTGGCAAAATTGATGTGGTATCCAAGCCACTTGTTCTTTATCGACAGCACCAAAACAACCAAGTTGGCGCAAAAAACGCTCACAGTGCGTCTTTTTTGCTCAATAAGTTTCGCAATCGAAAAGTAGTACAACAAAATTATCAAAAGATGTTTGCGCAAGCACAACTATTTTTACAACATTATCGCGCGCAATTAAGTACAGAACAAATTCATATATTAGAAGAGTTTTTAAAAATACCTCATCAAAATCGTTTCAAAAAGGCACAGATTATCATTCAAAATCAATTTTATAAAAATAGTTTTGCCAGAACATTAGGGCAGTTTTTTTCAATTTAAATCATCAATCAAAATGGAGGAAGTTTTATTTTATGTGTGGATATGTTGGATTTGTTGACCAAATGAAGCAAAAAGAAACCGTATTGAAGAATATGATGAATACCATCATTCATCGCGGACCAGATAGTGAAGGAGTTTATACCGATGAACAGGTTGCATTGGGATTTCGCCGATTGAGTATCATCGATCTAGAAGCCGGAGACCAACCCTTATACAATGAGGACAATCGCATTGTTTTGCTATTTAATGGAGAAATCTATAACTATCAGGAATTGCGAGAGGATTTGATTGAAAAAGGACATCAATTTCGCACCCATTCTGATGGCGAAGTATTGATACATCTTTATGAACAATACGATGAAAAAACCATGTTAAATCAACTAAGAGGCATGTTTTCTTTTACCATTTGGGATAAAAATCAAAATAAATTATTCTGTGCACATGATTATTTTGGCATCAAACCATTATACTATGCAAAAATGGGAGATACTTTTTTATTTGGTTCAGAAATCAAAGCCTTTTTAGAGCATCCGAGCTTTCAAAAGGAATTAAATGAAGAAATTTTAGAGCAATATTTGACATTTCAGTACTCTCCTTGCACCGAGACTTTTTTCAAAAATGTCTATAAACTTCCACCTGCACATTATATTGTTTATCAAGATGGAAAGGTCTCTATCAATCGCTATTGGGAAATTCAGTTTGACGCAGATCATTCCAAAAGTCTGGATAATTGGGTGGAAGAAATTAAAAATGTGATGAAGGATTCTGTATGCGCCCATAAAATCAGCGATGTAGAAGTTGGTTCTTTTCTCTCTAGTGGCGTTGATTCCAGTTATATTGCATGTTTGGCAAAGGTAGATAAAACTTTTACAGTTGGATTTGCTCCTGAACAATACAATGAAATCTCTTATGCAGAGGAGTTTTCCAACCATATCGGTGTAAAAAACATCAATAAGGTGATTTCTCCAGAAGAGTATTGGGACAGTCTATCTCACATCCAGTATCATATGGATGAACCACTTGCCGACCCCGCTGCAATTGCCCTTTATTTTGTGAGTAAAGAAGCCGCCAAACACGTTAAAGTGGCGCTTTCTGGAGAAGGGGCAGACGAAATCTTTGGAGGGTATAACGTCTATCGTGAACCACTTGAATTCACCGCCTACAATAAGATTCCAATGCCAATTCGTCGGGTGATTGGTGCAATTGCTCGCCAATTTCCAAAAGTGCGTGGATTTAACTTTTTGGTGCGTCGTTCTATGACATTAGAAGAGCGATTTATTGGTAACGCCTATATGTTTGATGAGCGTGAAAAAAACCACTTGTTAAAAAGACGGATAGCGACGAAAAAACCAACCGATATCACAAAACCTTTTTATGATAAGACCAAACAGCTGGATCCCGTTACGCGAATGCAATATCTGGATTTGCATATGTGGATGGCATATGATATTTTATTAAAAGCGGATAAAATGAGCATGGCGAATTCTCTAGAAGTTCGTGTACCTTTCTTAGATAAAAAAGTGATGGAGTTGGCTAGTCATATTCCTACCAAATACCGTGTAGCGGGTACTACCACAAAAATGGCAATGAGAAAGGCTGCCCATCAGGCAATTCCAGCAAAGACGGCAGATAAAAAGAAATTGGGATTCCCTGTCCCCATTCGCGTTTGGTTAAGGGAAGACAAATATTATCAATTGGTCAAAGACTATTTTACCAGCCAAACAGCTCAAAAATTTTTCCAAACACCATATTTAGTAAAGATATTAGATCAGCACAAACAGGGAAAATATGACAATAGCCGAAAAATTTGGACTGTATTTATGTTTTTAAAATGGTATGAAGAATTTTTTATCAAACGATAACTTGTCAACCACTTTATGTATGTTCTTTGTCATAAATTGAGTCATTGATACCTTCGTTATGTAGAGTAAATAATATTAGAATCTTGATTATCAGTCACAAGTGAACGCACTTTAGACCGTTTTGGTATAAACAGATACTGTTTAAAGGCAAAAAGTATTGACAATACAAGATTAACTAGGAATTTTCGAAACAATCAGGGCTGTACTTGCAAGTACAGCCCTGATTGTTTCTTTATAAATTATTTTCTATAAATCAATTCTCTTCCAAAATAACCTCTGTAAAACTACCCTTGATATCCAATACTTTGGAAGCGTGTGTCATCTTCTCAATTTTTTCAGAAAAACCGACATCATCAATTAAAATATCTCCCATATCAATATCGATTTTATAGTCATAAGTATCCAGTTCATTTAATTTCAATGAAATATTTCCAAAATCCCCTTTAAACTTATTTTTATCCATCAGATCACCATAAAAGTCAATGGTAGTATAATTAAAATCAAATTCCGTTTCTCCGGTTACCGTACAATTTTCAAATAATAAGGCGCCGTAATCTGTTTTAGAAGTGAGCGTATTCAATTGACTATCTGCCATAGTCATCTCAGTATAGTCCATCTTTAGTTCTAACTTTTTGAAAAAAGATTCTCTCCAATCATAATGACTAAAATCAGATTTTATCTCAACTTTTTCAAATTCGCACCCAATGCCATTGCCTTCCAGATAGTTTCCATCCAACGTCAAAGACTTTCCATTAAGCATATTTAGAAAAATAGTCGCGTAATCACTTGATATTTCTATATCATCAAGTGTCATGCCCGTTGGATAAGAAATATACAAATAAGGTCTTTCATCTTCTGAGAGAACATCAAAATCAAAATTAGTTATTTGAAATCTTTCTTCTGCCTGGGTTTCGATGGTCAATTTTCCATCTTCTACTTCAAAGAGAGGCAATTCATCTTCATAATAATAAGTCGCTTCTATTTCAAAACGGTCGGATTCAATGAAGTCAATCGTATAAAAATCAAGTCCTTTTATCTCGATATTTTTAATACGTTCAAAGTCCTCAAATGACTTTGTAATCGTCTTACTTTCCATATAATTCTGAACACGCCGTTCTGATACCCGAAAACGTCCGTTTTCCCAATAAACACCCGTTCTAGCTCCCAATGAAAACGCAATTGCCACTAAAATAGCCCCTATTGTAATAAAGGAAAGAGCAATAAATATAAGCTGCTTTTTATTTGGTTTCATATTAAAACACTCCTTTCGCTTTTGGCATTTTACGATAAGTTATCTTTGCAATCGCTGCAAAACACTTGCGAAATACAAATAACATAAAAATTCCCAACAATATGCCAATTCCAAACAATATCATTCCAGAGCCAATAAACAATATCGTAGTTGCCAAACTTTGAGTTGCTACCATCAGTCCAATCAGCGCTATAGCAATACCAGTCAGTAAAAATACAACTGCCAACAGAGCAAAAACAACCAATAATATGATTGCGACAAGTCCCATAGAAATCGCTACAATAGAAAAAGATAATGTCAAAGGTGCTGCCAAAGTTGCTCCTAATATGATCCAAATAAGCGAAACATTCCGCTTGATTGATTGAAAATTGAAATCTTTTAAATCTTTCATTGCAAATTCCGTTAAAATTTGCGCAGCAATGGCATTTGGAGAACCCAAATTTTCAATCACCTGTTGTTCGTTTTCAATGCCAGCGTCGTCAAAATATTCATTATAATAAGCCATTGCATTTTGATATTCTTCCATAGGAAGTTTTTTTAATTTTTTATGTAGTTGTTGCATAAATTGTGTTCGATTCATAATGAAATACCTCCTGATAAAATTTGATCAATTTTTTCTTTGTATGCAAACCATTCTCGTTGATAGGATTTTAGACATATTTTCCCTTTTTCGGTAATTGTATAATACTTGCGATTTCTTCCTTGAAACAATTTGTCATAGGTTGTTAAACATTGTTCTTTTTGTAGTCTGCGAAGTACAGGATATAAGGTGGATTCTGAAATGTCAATAAACTCTTTTACTTTTTGTGTTAAGATATATCCATAGGCATCTTCTGTATTTAAAATGGATAATACACAAGCATCTAACAAGGCAGTCCCCAATTGAAATATCATGACAAACTCCTTTCTAATGAGATTCATTCTTTAAATAATACTATATAGAATATAATATTGTTTGTCAATCAATTTTGCATATCTTAATTTATTTTTAAGAAATCATAAAGTACTTGACAACTGGAAAAAAATACTGTAATATTGTATTATTAAATTAATACAATATTACAGAAAGGAGTTACCAACAATGTCTTGGATTTTTGATTCAAATCGTCCCATTTACACACAATTAATCGAGCAGATGAAACTTTCTATTATTTCACAAGTATATCCAGCAGCTTCAAAACTGCCCTCCGTAAGGGACTTGGCAGCCCAAGCTGGGGTCAATCCCAATACGATGCAAAAGGCACTCTCTGAGTTGGAACGGGAAGGCTTGGTATATACGCAACGGACAGCTGGCAGATTTATTACAGAAGATGCCCAAAAAGTAGCCAAATTAAAGGAAAACTTGGTTTCAAATGAAATCACGAATTTTTTTCAAAAGATGCAGACAATGGGCTTTACAAATCAAGAAGTTTTAGACGCTATCCATTCTACCATTAAGGAGGAACTATCACTATGAATATGCTATTAGAATGTCAAGGGATTACAAAGGCGTATCCCAGCAAACAGGCTTTGAACTTTACCAATTTAACCATCGACCGGGGCAGAATTGTTGGGTTATTGGGACCGAATGGAAGTGGAAAAACCACGTTGATTAAGATGATTAGTGGTCTGTTGGTGCCCAGCAGTGGAAGTATTCTGATCAATGGATTTCCAGTCGGAATTGAAACAAAAAAAATCGTTTCCTATCTTCCAGAGAGAACCTATCTCAATAGCTGGATGAGGGTATCTGATATATTAAAATTTTTCTCAGATTTTTATGCAAACTTTAATATGAATAAAGCCGTAGATATGCTAAAACGATTGAACATCAATCCACAAGATAAATTGAAAACCATGTCAAAAGGTACCAAAGAAAAAGTACAACTGATTTTAGTTATGAGCCGTGATGCCGATTTGTATCTATTAGATGAACCAATCGGAGGCGTTGACCCTGCGGCTAGAGATTATATTTTAGATACCATTATCAGCAACTACAACGAAAATGCAACGGTTATCATCTCTACACATTTGATTTCTGATATTGAAAAAATATTGGATGATGTTTTATTTATTCAAAATGGCAATTTGGTTATGGCATCTTCTGTGGATGAAATTAGAGAAGAGCATAAAAAATCTGTTGACGAATTGTTTAGGGAGGTATTTAAATGTTAAGCAAATTATTAAAGTATGAGTTAAAGGCAACCGCCAGATGGTTTTTGCCAATGTATGCTGGAGTATTCGCACTTGCTCTGATCAATCGTTTGCTGTTATTCTTTCAACCATATTTAAATCACAATATGCTGTTGAGTCGTTTCTATGAATTGATTAACGGACTTACCATATTAGGATATATTTTGGTTATTTTTGCTACGTTTGCATTGACATTTTTTATTATGCTTCATAGATTTTATAAAAACTTATTGGGTGATGAAGGCTACTTGATGTTTACATTGCCAGTTTCTTCCTCTCAACTTGTCATTTCTAAGCTGATCACCTCTTGTTTATGGACCATTGCTACCATAGTGGTTACGCTATCATCTATATTTATTCTGTTGGTAAATGAAGATTTATTTTCTATATTAAATTGGTTTTTCAAAGAAATTACAAGGGTGATTATGACTTATGAGGGAATACAAGCCACTTTAATTTGTATTGAATTAATCGTACTCATGTTATGCTCTCTCATTCAGGGAATTTTAATGATGTATACTGCACTGGCACTTGGAGGCACCAGAAGTGGTCATAAAATACTGTATTCTTTTGGATTTTATATGCTGATAAACTTCGCAATGCAGGTAATCACTTCTATTGTCATTTTTGTAGGCGGAATGATTTTAGACAACGATTTTATCGCAGCGGTTTCTTCTAATATCCCTCCATATGTAATCATTCATTTTCTAATGTTATCTTCTATTATCATTGCTATTATATTCTCTGTTGTAGAGTTTATTGTGACCAATTATGTGCTTTCCAAAAAATTAAACTTAGAATAAGTAAACGACAGTATCAATCTAAAATGTATTTGTGAACATAGAAAATAAAGTATATTCTTTGTTATTCCACAAACCGAGTTAGCGGCTCCACAATAAAAAAACTGCTGCAATAAATCATTGCAGCAGTTTTTATTTCATATTCATCTGGCGGATATCTTTTCCTACAAAGCGCAGCGTTTTGTATAAAGAAATTAATCTGGAGACAACGCGATTGCTATATCTGTCTTGTAACTCCTGAATGGAGAGATTGGTGCTGATAATCGTGGGTTTTTTATGACTTAAACGGGAGTTAATCAGATTATAAAAGGTAGAAGCATTAAAACTACTTTCATATTCCGCGCCCAAATCGTCCAATACCAACAGGTCCGTATTGGCAATCAAAGATGTCGTATCTTCACCCGTCTTGCTTTTTCCAAAAAACTCATTTTGGATTTTTACAAAGAAATCTTGTGTACTTCCATAAAGCACATGATAATTTTTTTTAATCGCTTCATTGGCAATGGCAAGTGAAAGATGCGTTTTCCCCAGTCCAGTACTACCCATCATCAAGATACTGGGCGATTCTGGATGAAAACTATTTGCATAATCTAGGCAAAATCGATAAATCTGAGACATTGTCTCATAATCGGATAAGCCATTTGAATTTTTATTTTTTTTATTGTAATAATGTAGTTTAAAATCATGAAAATTACACAGGTAAATGGCGGCAGTTTCATTGAAATCATCCACTGCAATTTTTTTTAACAATGCCTGTAGACATTCACAGCGTTCTCCTTCTATAAATCCAGAATCATTGCATTTTTCGCAAAAGTAATGCACTTTTAAATAATCTGCTGGAAATCCATTACTGGCTAAAAGTGCACCAATTTTTTCCTGCATTGACAAATTTTGGTGCATAATTTTCGGAATGATTTCAGAGGCATTTGCCGCCTTGGATAAAATTAATTTTGATAACTGAATGGTTGCATTGCCCACTTGTCGTTCCAGAGGAATTAACTCTGGTATCTTTTTTATCACTGTTTCCCGACGCATTTGTGTTTGTAAAATTGCTTTTTGTTTTCTTGCTGCCAAAATATTCATTGCCTTTTCATATTGCTGTTTTTTAGTCAACATACTCACCTATTCAATCTAAAGTGGGAATTTTATTCAAATGTTTTTCAAATTCATCAATATCATATGAGTTTTCAATGGATGGATTCGAGATGGTCTTTTTATAATTTTGTTCTCCGTTTTGCACATCTTCTAATGTCTTGTAGCCCTTTTCGTTCCAGTTGAGTAAAATTTTATTGATATAAGCAAAAGCCAATTTCCCAGTATTTTGAACTGTTTTTTCATAAGCCAACTGAATCATTTCCATCGGAAACTGATATTCTAAAAGCCATGTCTTGATAGAGGCTTTTTCTGTTGAAGTCAAAGCTCTTCCAGAAATGCCAAATATTCGCTTAATTTGATTGGTCTGGTTTTGATGTAAAGAACAAAGTTTTAAATATTCTTCTGCCAAAGTGTGATTGGTAATTCCCTTATCATACCACGCGACACAAAGGCGCTCAATATATTTCATAGAATTTTTTCCCTTTTCGACCGCATATTGTATCGCCATCAAAATCACATCTGCTGGTAAACGGTAATATTCATAGATATAAGTAATGGTTTTTATATCGGTAGAGGTAACTGTTCTCTTTAGCACAGTCTCCATGCTCAACAACAAATATTTTAATTCTGAATCATTTGTCTGTTTGGCAGGTATTGCATGTGTTTTGGAAATAACGTGAATCTGTCTTTCTTTTTTGACATCACTGAGCAAGACCCCCTTATCAATCCAATAATGCAAAGCACTTTTGATCATTGCTTCTGATAAATTTAATAAGTTGGACAATAAATTAATACTATAACTCTTATCTGGATTTTTAAAAATCATTAAAATAACTTTTAAATAATCTGAATTGATATTTTTTAAATCATCTTCTACAATCAGCGCTGGCAAACTGAAATTATTCTTATAATTGTTGAAATTTATTTTATAATTCATAGCAATCCCCGCTAAACAATTTTAAATGGTTTTTTTATTATAGCACATTTATTTTTGAAATACAAACGAAAAAGTGATTGTAGTCACAATCACTTTTTTCCTATAAATTTATAAATATGGTCTTGATATCCCAAGGGGTATCTGCAATATAATCTGCACCTGCTTGCCTGAGTTCTTCTTTGCTGCGATAGCCCCAAGCAGCGCCAATAGAAATTACTTTTGCACGTTTGGCAGTCATAATGTCAACATCGCTATCACCAATATAAACACATTCTTCTGATGACAAGGCAAGTTTTGTTTTAAAATGAAGCAATCCTTGAGGATTTGGCTTTTTGGGAAATCGCTCTGATTGTCCCAAAACATCTGTAAAAGAATATCCCAAAAACATTCGTTTTACAATTAATTTTACAAATTGATCAGGCTTATTAGAAAGGATTGCTGTTTGTATTTGATGGTCTTTTAAATAATCTAGTAGTGCTTCTACGCCATCATAAAGGTGAGATTTCGCGTCGTAATGGTTGTGATAATAATCGTCAAATCCATTGCGAACAGATTGCAATATTTGCTTATCTGTTACAGGGAAACAGGCTTTTTGAATGAGTATCTCCGCCCCATTTCCAATATAACTGCGTACCTGCTGGGTCGTTTTCCGGGGAAGGTTTTGACCTTCCAATCCATAATTTACCGCATCCGTCAAATCGGGAAGTGAATTTAATAGCGTTCCGTCTAGATCAAATCCTACAAATTTTATCATCAGTCATTAAAAATCGAACGCATTATGTACTGCCACTAGAGCGCGTCTACTTTGACTTTTATCAATCAGAACAGAAATTTTAATTTCACTTGTAGAAATCATACGGATATTGATATCAGCTTCAAATAATGCTTCAAACATCTTTGCTGCAACTCCTGGATTGGACTGCATACCTGCACCAACAATAGAAACTTTTGCAACGGTATCGTCCATTTCTACGCGCTGTGCTTTAAATAATTCCTTTTCTTCTTCCAAGCAAATCAGTGCAGCATCTTTTTGAGACATTGGAACGGTGAAACTGATATCTTTTGTATTGTCTCTACCAATGGACTGCAAAATAATATCTACATTGATTTTTCTTTTTGCTAGAGAAGAGAAAATTTTAAATGCAATACCTGGCTGGTCAGGTAATCCAATGATTGCAACCCTTGCAACATCATCATCACATGCAACACCTTTAATTAACATCTTTTCCATTTTAATGACCTCCTTAACCTGTGTACCAGGCTTATCCTCTAAACTTGATAAAACTTCCAACTTCACATTATATTTTTTTGCCATCTCTACAGAGCGATTGTGTAGTACCTGTGCGCCCAAAGTGGCAAGTTCTAGCATCTCATCAAAAGAGATTTCATCTAACTTGACAGCATCTTTTACAATTCTTGGATCGGCTGTATAAACACCATCTACATCTGTGTAGATCTGACAGAGGTCTGCATGCAAAGATGCTGCCAATGCCACTGCACTGGTGTCGGAACCACCACGTCCTAGCGTTGTAATATCATCATAGCGATTGATTCCCTGGAAACCTGCCACAATGACGATATTTTTCTTATCCAATTCCACTTGCAAACGCTCTGATTCAATTCTGCGAATTCTAGCATTGCTATAATTAGAATTTGTTTTAAAACCTGCTTGCCAACCGGTTAAAGAAATTACTGGAAATCCCATCTTTTCAATTGCCATTGCCAATAAAGAGATAGAAATTTGTTCTCCAGTGGACAACAGTACATCCATTTCTCTCTTAGAAGGATTTGGATTGATTTCTGCTGCTTTTGCAATCAAATCATCTGTGGTATCTCCTTGTGCAGAAACAACCACAACGACATTGTTTCCCTTTGAATAAGTTTCTGTTACAATTCTGGCAACATTAAAAATTCTTTCGGTGTCTTTTACCGAACTTCCTCCAAATTTCTGAACAATTAAACCCATCTATATAACCTCCATTTATATATCATCTAATCAAGATCAGGATACAACTCTAGTCCCCAAATTATCAATTGCCAAACGATAGATGTTCCAATGCGTTAAACCAAGCTCATTCAAATAATCTTTGATATCTGTTTCAAACGCTCTATTTTCTGTATTGACAATCGACATAATGGTAGGACCAGCTCCACTGATGTAGGTGCCATATGCACCCAACTGATATGTTTTATCAAATATCTCATGCGCATATTGTATCAAACTCATACGATATGGCTGATGTAATTTATCATTGACCGCAACACGGATATTTTCATATTTCCCCTGTAATAGAGAAGCTGAAAAAAGTGCTGCTCTTGAGAGATTGTATCTTGCGTCCATATGGCTTACAGTATCGGGAAGTACCTTTCTAGCCATGGTCGTACTCAATTCAAAATCTGGTACAATCGCAAAAAAATCCAAATGTCTGTAAATTTCTTGTTTGGTCCAATAAACCTGCTTTTGGTCATATGCAGCAGTTACAATGCCACCCAATAGTGCAGGAGTTGTGTTGTCTGGATGACCTTCAATCTCCGTTGCAATATTGACTAACTCATTGGTATTAAATGGATTGCCCAACAAAATATTGGCTCCATACAAGCCGGCGATGATACAAGCAGAACTGCTGCCCAATCCCCGTGTCATTGGAATATGATTTTCTTGAATAATATGTAAACCTTCTAGTGGTTTTCCACATTCCTCAAATAAATACTTTGCAGAAATATAAATCAAATTGCTTTCATCTGTTGGAACAACAGAATGGTCTGAAGTCGAAATATCCAAGTGATCGGATAATCCAATGGTCACATAATTGTATAGATTGACGGCTAAACCCAAAGAGTCAAACCCTGCTCCAAGATTTGCGCTTGTTGCTGGGATTTGTATCTTTATCATTCTATGCAGTCCTTTCCTAATAGTTTAATACCCTAATTTTACTGGTAATTTCAATATGTTGTGCAGATAATTTCTGCGCTTTATCAGTGAAGTCCTGTTCACAAATATTCTTTATCAAAAACGCATATTCGTTTTCTGGTTGGTGATTTCTTGTGAGATAGGTAACTTCTCCAAAGACTTGAGAAATCTGTTCTTTGATATCGGAAATAGCATCTGTACAAACTCGAACATAATAATCGGCATTTAATTTACGATAATCCATTACATGATTTATCTTATCGTCAACCCAAGTCAGTGAATGATTGGTCTTATCTCTCTTAGCAATATCGATGACATCTGCAACCACTGCACTGGCTGTTGGAAGCTTTCCTGCTCCCTTGCCGTAAAACACCACATCATCTGTCATATCACCGCGAACCAAAATGCCATTAAAAACATCTTCTATGCCAGCAAGTTGGCTCTGTTTGGAAATCAAAGCTGGGCAAACCATACAAGACAAGGTATTGTCTTCTTCCAACCATTTGACATATCCAATCAATTTGATAACACAATCACAAGCATTGGCATATTCCACATCTTCTAAAGTAACCTTGCTAATTCCTTCGGTATAAACCTGTTCTGGATTCACCTGTACACCATAAGCCAAAGAAGCCAAAATACAGATTTTTCGACAAGAATCATGCCCATCAATATCCGCGGAGGGGTCGCGTTCTGCATATCCCAAATGTTGTGCCATCTTTAGTGCTTCATCAAATGGCATTTGCTCATGTATCATTTTGGTCAGGATAAAATTGGTGGTTCCATTTAGGATTCCGGCAACTTCTTTGATTCGATTTGCTGCAAGACAGTTGTTCATAGGTCGAATGATGGGAATTCCACCGCCGACGCTGGCTTCAAAATAAAAGTTCACATGATTTTCTTTTGCCAATTGTAACAGTTGTGCGCCTTTGGTTGCCACCAATTCTTTATTGGAAGTGACTACACTCTTTTGATGTTCAAGAGCTGCTTTGGCAAAGTCATATGCAGGGTGAACCCCCCCCATCACTTCCACAACGATTGAAATTTCATCATCATTTAATATATCATCATAATCTTTTGTAAACAAATTCGCATATGGCACATCAAAATCTCGCAGGTCTAAAATGCGTTTGATGATAATCTTTTCGCCGACATTTTTCTCAATATGCTGTTTGTTTTTCTCAATGATCTCTACTACGCCGCTTCCTACTACACCATGACCCAATACTGCAATTTTAATCATATACTTGTCCCCTCTATCTTTTTTTAAATCCGTTTAAATTCCACAACTCCATTGATTTTTGCGAAATCCAGCTTTAAATTTTTCATATCTGTATATTGTTTGTCAATTCGAATGGTAATGGTCACATCTGCCACGCCATCAATTGGAATATTTTGATTAACTGTTAAAATATTGGCAGAATGTTTATATAGTTCTGATAAAATAGCTGACAACACACCAGGTTCATCACTCAGTCGAAAATATAAAGCAATGGTTTTTTGCGCTTCTTTATCCTCATAAAGAAATATTTTATCTTTATATTTATAAAAAGCACTTCTGGAAATATCGACCATTTTACAAGCATCTGAAGAATTTTTTGCCAATCCTTTTGAAAGCATTTTCTTTGCCTTTAATACTTTTAAAAACACAATTGGCAACACATTTGAATCCACTAAAATCATCTGTGCTTTTTGTTCCAAAACGTCCACCACCTACATACATTTGTATATTCAGTAAGTACAAATATATCATTTTAACGCCCAAGAGACAAGACGATTTTCGGTTAAAATTTGATATATATTCCATATTATCTTTGAAAAATCAAAAATATCTGCTGTTTTCTTTATTTTACGCAGTATTTCAAAATATGAGTAGTATTATTTCTAAAAGAATTCTACAATTAAAATTATATTTTGTAAGATTGACTAGGCGATATAAAAATTTTTCCAATTTTCACATCTCTGTCCCCTTTGTACCTATATTTTTAGGCATTTACTGCAAATCATCTGGTACTTTATCCTAATAAAAGGCACTATTTTAATAAATCTTAACCAAATAAAAAAGATACTACAACCGTAGTCATAGTATCTTTTACCAATTATGGACAGTTACTGGCGAGCTGTTCGGAAGCTATTTTTGGTATCACGGATAACAATACCAGATAAACTCACCAGCGCAATCAGGTTTGGAATTGCCATCAATCCATTGAGTGTATCACTGATATTCCAAACAAGTTTTAATTCAATGACCGCTCCGACAATTGCTAATACAATATAGATACTGCGATAAATTCGTATTGCCCTTTCACTTTGAAACAGGTATTCTACACTTTTTTCTCCATAATAACACCAACTAATCAGCGTTGCAAATGCAAATAATGTCACCGCTATAGATAAAAAAATACCAGAAAAATCTCCCAATGTGTTGGAAAATGCAGCAGTTGTCAGATCGCTTCCATCCAAAGAAGGATTTAAATAGGCGCCTGAGGTCAAGATAACCAGCGCAGTTAAGGTGCACACCACAATGGTATCTGCAAACACCTCAAAAATGCCCCACATTCCCTGTTTCACTGGATTTTCTGTACAACTTGCAGCATGGGCAATGGGCGCGGAACCCAATCCCGCTTCATTGGAAAACACACCTCTAGAAACGCCAAACTTAACTGCATTCATACACATATAACCCAAAATACCCCCACCGGCTGATTTCCAATGAAAGGCTTGTTTTAGAATGAGTGCAAAGGCAGGCAAAATATTTTGGCGATTGAGATACAAAGATAATATACAACCAACCATATAACCAATGGACAACACTGGAATGAGTGCTGTTGTAATCGAAGTAATGCGTTTCATTCCTCCAAGTATTACAAGACCTGCCAACAAAGCGCATACAATTCCCACAATCATTGGTTGAATTCCAAAAGAGGTGGATAATGTTTGAGAGATGGCATTGACCTGTGTCATATTTCCGATACCAAAGGAAGCGAGCGTACAAAATACAGCAAATAGTACCGCTAACCACTTCTGTTTTAGCCCTTTTTCAATATAGTACATCGGACCGCCCACCAATTCTCCATGTTGATTGGTCGTGCGAAATTTAACTGCCAATACAATCTCTGCATACTTGGTCATCATGCCAAAAAAAGCACTCACCCACATCCAAAAGATGGCACCTGCTCCACCCGCTGTAATTGCGGTTGCGATTCCCACAATATTTCCCGTTCCCATCGTCCCTGCAAGTGCGGTTGCAGTTGCCTGAAAAGGAGAAATGCTCTTTTGGGAATCTTTCTTTTTTTCAAACAGAGAACAGATGATAAACTTCCAAATGGGTTTCCATTTTGTCAACTGAAAAAAATTGGTGCGAACTGTGATATAGACTCCAATTCCCAACAAGAGCAATAACATCAACGGACCCCAAATAATTTGATTGATTTTATCGCTATATTCTTCCAACCAAGAAAGTATCTTTGATAGATAATTCATAGATTCCTCCAAGCCATATACTTACTACATGTATATTGACCCAAGGAATACTTTATGAATGCTTTAGGATTCTCTATCTACTTGATGGAATTGTTTGAGGTTTCCTATTTTTTGACTTCTCTTATCCAAGAGTTCTAAAACCGTTTCCAATGCAATGTTTTTTTCTACCATCAATACCATCATATGATAGATCAAATCTCCAATTTCTCCAACCAATTCCGTTTCATCTTCATTTTTAGAAGCAATGATCATTTCAGAGCATTCTTCTCCACATTTTTTTAGAATTTTATCCAATCCCTGTTCAAATAGATAACAGGTATAAGAACCCTCTTCAAAGGTTTCTTTTCTAGCCTGAACGACCTGATAGAGTGTCTTTAGGGTATCTTGTGACATGTATTTTCCCTCCAAATTTCTTTAAAAAAACAACTGTGATTTCCAGTATGACAAGCAGCTCCTGTCTGTTGTACCCGAACCAGAAGCGTATCATCATCACAGTCTGCATAGATACAAACAACCTTTTGTAAATGTCCACTGGTTGCGCCCTTGTTCCACAATTCTTGACGAGAGCGACTCCAAAACCAAGTATATCCAGTTTCAAAGGTTTTTTGCAAGCTTTCTAAATTCATATAGGCAAGCATTAACACTTCATTTGTTTGGTCCTCTACGACGATTGCTGGAATCAAATCACTCTTTTGAAAATACTGTTGCAACTGCTGCATAATATCCCCCTTATCTGCTCAATCTCACTGAAATTTGATGTTGATTTAAGTGTTGTTTGACCTGTCCAACGGTCAATTCCCGGTAATGAAACAGAGAAGCCGCCAAAGCCGCATCCGCGGGAGTTTGTTCAAACACCTGTGAAAAGTGTTCCAATGTCCCACAGCCGCCACTTGCAATCACTGGTACTTGCACTTGTTGACAAACTGCATTTAGCAGTTCATGGTCAAAGCCATTTTTGGTTCCATCAGTATCCATAGAGGTTAGTAAAATTTCTCCAGCGCCCAATGCAACCGCCTGTTTTGCCCATTCAATGGCATTTAATCCGGTGTCAATTCTGCCGCCATGCACCACTACATGAAAGTGACCATCTACCCGTTTGACGTCAATGGCTACCACAACACACTGTGTACCAAATTGGTCGGCTGCTTGTTTGATAAAATCTGGATTTTTCACTGCAGCAGAATTGATAGATACTTTGTCGGCTCCTGCACGCAGTGTATTTTTTACATCTTCTATGGTGTTGATTCCACCCCCAACAGTAAGTGGCACAAATACTTTTTTTGCTGTCTTTTCCACAATGTCTAAAATGGTTCCTCGTCCTTCATGCGTGGCGGTAATATCTAAAAAGACAATCTCATCTGCGCCCTGTTCTTGATACATTGCTGCACATTCTACTGGATCGCCCACTTCTTTAATTCCCACAAAATTGATGCCTTTTACCACCTTACCGTTTTTAACATCTAAACAAGGAATAATGCGTTTTGTCAACATATTGATTCCCCTTCTGCAATAGAGATTGCCTGTTTTAAATCCAAACTACCTTGATAGAGAGATTTTCCACAAATAGCCCCATACATACCAATGCGCTTGAGCGATTTGATATCTTCTAAATTACAAATACCACCGCTTGCAGTAATATCACAACTGACCGCTTGTGAAATGGCTTTTAATTGATCCAAATTGGGACCAGTCAACATACCGTCTTTGGCAATATCTGTAAAGATAATCTGTTTAACTCCCATTTGTTCCATCTGTTTTGCAAAGTCAATGTAATTGATTTGTGTGGTATCAAGCCATCCTTCTGTTGCCACCTGTCCATCTCTGGCATCGATTCCTACAATGATATGTTGTTGATACTCTTTGACTGCCATCTTTAGAAAATCTGGGTCTTTGACTGCCGCTGAACCCAGAATCACACGGTGGATTCCATGAGAGAGATAATATTCTACCGCTTCCATTGTGCGGATTCCTCCACCCAATTCAATTTTAAGATTGGTTTGTTTTGCCATCTCTACAAATAGATCGCGATTGCTCATTTTCGCATCTTTTGCGCCATCTAAATCCACCATATGTAGATGACTTGCACCCGCTTGTGCAAATGCTTTGGCAGTGATGAATGGGCTTTCTGCAACTTTTTCTACTGTATGAAAATCACCCTTTTTTAAACGCACACAGTTTCCATCTTTGATATCAATTGCTGGTAAGATGATCATTTGATTAGTCCTCCAAAATTACGCAAGATTTGCAACCCTACTTCACCGCTTTTTTCTGGGTGGAATTGAGCGCCATAGACATTTCCCCGATTGACCAGAGCGGGAATGGTAATTCCATAATCGCAACAAGCTGCAACATTGTTGTTGTCGGTATATGCCATATAGGAATGTACAAAATAAACACAATCCTGTTCAGAAATTCCATGTAACAGCGGGTTTTCTGGTTGAGATAGATGTAGTTGATTCCATCCCATATGGGGAATCTTATAGCTTGTTTGAATGCCATCAACTGTTCCGGAAATCAACCCCAATCCCCGACAACATTCAAATTCATGGCTTTCTTCAAATAACATCTGCATTCCCAAACAGATACCAAGTAAGGGTTTGTTTTTTACCTGTTCTAAGATAACATCGACCAAACCGGTTTGGTTGAGCATCTTCATGGCATAAGGAAATGCACCCACTCCCGGGAGTATTAGTGCATCTGCCTGTTGTAAATCCTCTGCCTGATTGGTGATGAGATAGGGAAGCTGAATATATTCCAATGCGTTTTTGACACTGAATAAATTTCCAGCACCATAATCGATAATTGCAATCATATCCTATAATACTCCTTTTGTAGATAGTGGCTGATTGGTTTCAAGTGGCTTTATTGCCTGTTTGAGTGCATGGGCAACCGCCTTAAACAACGCTTCCACCTGATGATGATCATTTTTTCCATACTCTGATTTTATATGTAAGGTAATGCCAGCATGAAAGGCAAACGCTCTAAAAAATTCTTCCACCATTTGTGTATCCATGTCTCCAATGCGATCTGCGGTAAAATTACAGTGAAATACCAAAAAAGGTCTTGCACTGATGTCTAAACAGGCAAAGCCCAATGCCTCATCCATGGGAATAAAGGCAGTTCCATAACGACAGATACCAGATTTATCTCCCAATGCTTTTGAAAATGCCTGTCCCAATACAATGCCAGTATCTTCAATGGAATGATGACAATCCACATGCAGATCACCAGTTACCTGAATATCCAGATCAATCCCAGAATGTACACTCAATGCAGTGAGCATATGATCAAAAAAACCAATATGGGTCTGAATATGAGCTACACCAGAACCATCTAACTGGAGTTTGACATGAATATCTGTTTCTTTGGTGGTTCGTCTAATATCAGCAGTTCTCACCTAACACCCTCCCCATGGTATTGTTCTAAAATCTGTTTTAACTCAGTTAGTAGAGTTTGATTTTCCTGTTCGTTTCCAGTAGAAATGCGCAGATAATCCCCCATATAGCGAATCGCAATTGAACGCTTTAACAATTGCTCCCAAATATCCTTTGCCAATGGCGTCTTGATAAAGATGAAATTTGTATCAGATGGATATACGACTTCCAATATTGGATATTCCTTGGCAAGCGCTTCTAATTGTCGATTAAGCCACTTACAATGGGCTGTAATTTGTTGCATTGCCATCATGAGATATTCTTTGTCAGATAAAATTGTCTTTGCAATTTCCTGAGAAATACAGTTTACATTATAAGGTGGTTTTGCCGCCTTTAATGCAACCGTCAACGATTGATTGGCAACTGCAAACCCGACGCGGATTCCTGCAAGCCCGATTGCTTTGGAGCAGGTTTTTAAAATAATTAAGCGGTCAAATTCCTCTATCTTATCCAATAAAGACTGATCCCAAAAATCCATATATGCTTCATCTAATACAATCAGCGCCTGAGTTTTATTTAATAGCTTGATTACTTCCTCACGTTTGACACCCAATGAAGTGGGATTACAGGGATTAGAAAAGACAACGACACTGATTTGATGTTGATTGATGTAAGAAATTGCGTGGTCCATCTGGATGGTGAGATCTGGTTGTTTTGGAATCACCTCACATGGTACACCAAAAATACTGCAATCAATTTGATACATGGAAAAATCATGTGCAAATACACCCACTTTGTCGTTATCTCCGCAAAAGGCGCTAAAAATTAGTCCAATCAATTCATCAGAGCCATTTCCCACTGTAACCAATTCTGGATTCACTTGATAAAAGGCGGCAAAACTTTGACAGACCTGCTTTGCATAGGGATCTGGATATCGATGAAATGGCAAGTTTACAAATTGCTCTTGCAGCTTTTGCCGTTGTATTGGGCTAAGACTAATATAGGATTCGTTGGCATCTAGTCGAATTTGATAATCACCTTCCAGTGGTTGATAGGGAACTAATTGTTTGATTTTATCTGGTATGGTATAGCGCAAAATGTCGTCCCCCTATTCCTCATATCGAACAATAATGGAATTTGCATGAGCGGTCAAACCCTCTTTTTGGGCAAGCAGTACAATATCGTCTTTTGCTTCATAAAGTGCTTGATTGGTATAATAGATATAACTGGATTTTTTTACAAAGGCATCTACAGACAATGGAGAGAAAAATCTTGCTGTACCACTGGTTGGCAATACATGATTGGGACCAGCATAATAATCGCCCAATGGTTCAGGAGCATAATTGCCCAAGAAAACAGAACCGGCATTGTCTAGTTTTCCAATGTATTCCATTGGATTTTCCATCATCACTTCCAAATGTTCTGGAGCAAATTCATTTGCAAGAGATACTGCATAGGAAATATCATCGCATACAAAAATAGCACCAAAATCTTGTAGGGATTGCTTGATAATGTCTTTTCTAGAAAGGGTTTCCACCTGTCGATTTAACTCAGCAACCGTTTCTTTTGCCAGTTTTTCTGAAGTGGTAATCAAAATAGAAGATGCCAATTTATCATGTTCTGCTTGTGACATCAAATCGGCGGCTACAAATTTTGCCGGAGCAGTTTCATCTGCCAAGATTAGAATTTCGCTGGGACCTGCAATCATATCAATATCAACTGTACCATAGAGCAATTTTTTTGCGGTAGCGACATAAATATTGCCAGGACCCACAATTTTGTCGACTTTTGGCACGGTTTCGGTTCCATATGCCAACGCAGCAACTGCCTGAGCGCCTCCCAATAAAAATACACGATCCACTCCGCAAAGTGCTGCCGCTACTAAGATATCTGGATTTGCTGTACCATCTGGCAATGGAGGTGTCACCATAACGATTTCTGAAACTCCTGCGATTTTTGCAGGAATGGCATTCATCAACACAGAAGAAGGATAGGCAGCCGTTCCACCTGGTACATAAAGCCCAACACGGTGCAGCCCGCGGATTCTCTGTCCCATCATGACACCATTTGATTTTGGGGTAATAAAGCTCTGTTGTACTTGTCTAGTGTGAAAATCGGTGATATTTTCCACTGCAGAAAGAAGCGCATCTACAAAGTTAGAATCTGCATTGGAAAGTGCATCATTGATTTCTTCTCTAGAAACTTCAATTGATTTTGGCAATTTTCCATCAAACTTTTCTGTATAGGTAAATAACGCTTTATCTTTCTGTTGTCTGACATCTTCTATAATGGTTGCAACCGATTCGGTGACCGTCTTTGAAACTTGAGTACTTCTGCTCTTTAATAAATCCATATATTTTCGTTCTGCGATGCCATCGGTTTTAATGATTTCAATCATATGATCATTCCTTTACTTTTTTTCAGATTCCCTTAACACTTGTTCTATTTGATTGATAATGTTTTCTATCTCCGTTTGATAAATTTTCATACTGACGGTGTTGACAATTAGTCTTGCAGAGATTTGCGCAACATCTTCATACACTTCCAGTCCATTTTCTTTTAATGTAGAACCAGTCTCTACAATATCCACAATTGCATCTGACAGTCCCAGCAGTGGAGCGAGCTCCACAGAACCTTCAATTTTAATAATTTTAACATCAATTCCCTTGTCATCAAAAAATTTTCGGGTGACATTTGGATATTTGGTCGCAATGGTTTTTTCAGCGTGTCCAGCATAAAAATCAAAGCCCTTTTTTCCAGCAAGCGCAAAGCGACACGCGCCAAAATGCAGGTCAGTTACTTCAAAAAAACTACCTCCATATTCTATAATGGTATCCTTTCCAACAATTCCAATATCACAAACCCCATGTTCAATATAGGTAATTACATCTGCTGCTTTTGCTAATACGACTTCTAGGTTTTGATTTGGAATTTCTAGAATTAATTTTCTACCTTTATGATGTAGTTGTTCACAATCAAATCCCATTTTTTCAAATAGTTCTACGGTTTTTTTCTCTAATCTTCCCTTGGTCAGTGCAATTCTAATCGGTTTCATGACCTCACCTCCTCTTTATAACTGAATGGTCTTGATTTGTTCTTCTACGATATCAATTCGATGAATTCCCTTATTTTTGGCATATTGTAAGGTGTCTTCCATTGTTTCAAATAAACTATATTCGGTTGTAATCTTTAATTCTGCCAATTTTGCGATATGCTCTAATGCCTTTACTTGATAATTCTGATCCGAAAACACCAAAATTTCGGCAGATGCAATCTGATGTTGTTTGGTAGAGAGCAACGCTTTTACCGCAGAATCCACATTGACCGCAAATCCAATTGCGCCCAAATCCGATCCAAATTCCTTTAGTAGATTATCATAACGACCACCAGATAAAATTTCTTCTCCGTATCCCTCCACATAGCCTTTAAAGACGATTCCAGTATAATAGTCCGTGTGGTTGACAATTCCCAAATCCACTGTAATTTTGTTTTCCAACCCCAATTCTAACAGAGATTGATACAGTGTTTGCAGATAATCAAGCATTTGTGTAATTTCAGGATCCAACTCTTTCATACAATCCCTTGCCTTTGAAAATACGGTTTGATTTCCAAATAATCTGGGAAGCATTTTGATAACAGAGGCGATTTTTTGATTATCCAAATGGTCTAATATATCATTTAAAGCGGGATAATTTTTATTTTCAATTAATTGTCGAATGGTTTCCTTGGTATCAGTGTCTATTTCCAAACGGGAAACCAAATAATGGAAGAAACCGATGTGCCCTAATTCTATTCGGAAGTTATCAATATCAAGGTCTTGCAATACTTTTGTAGCAGTCACCAACACTTCAATATCTGATTTTTGGTTGGTCACCCCAATCAATTCAATTCCAGTTTGCATCATCTCGTTACTTCTTCCCCGCAAGGAGGGATTGAGCGAAAAAACAGGCTGATGATAATATAGGCGCAGTGGTGTTTTTTCATTTTTTAATCGTGTAGCGGATAGTCTTGCAATTGGCATGGTAGAATCTGGACGCAATACCATCAATCTTCCTTTAGAATCGATTAACTTATACATCTGTTCTACCGGGATACCGCTTTCTGTTTTGGTAAATACATCTAAATACTCTAAACTAGGGGTTATGACTTCATGATATCCTCTAAATTGAAAAGTATCTCTTAATCTATTTTCAATGCGTTTTTTCAAAACAGCTTCTTCAAATAGATAGTCTTTGGTTCCCTCTGGTGTGATTAAATAACGATGTTTCATAGTTTCTCCCCTTATGAATTTTGCTTTATTTCATTATCACTTTACTACATTAAAATATATTTGTCAAGCATCTAAATTGATTTCTCATATTCTAAAAAAATAGAATTGCTCTGATTACAGAACAATCCTATTTTAACACAAAGACTTTATCAGTACAAGAATTGTTATTTTATCTAGAAAAATGTAGTTTGTGAAGTTTTTGGTAAGTCTCCAAATGCGTTCATCTGTTCTAGCGTTTCAATGACCGTTTTTGATACACCAGCACGATTTTGCACTTCGTCAATCGAAATATATTCTCCTTGTTTTCCCGCTTCATATAAGTTGGTTGCCGCAGCTTCTCCTACACCTTTTAATGCGGCAAATGGCAGTCTAATTTTACCATCTTCAATGGTGTATCGAAATGCGTGAGAGCGGTATAAATCAACTGGTAAAAACGAAAATCCTCTAGCAACCATTTCATTGATAATTAAGATGATATTGAGTTCATCTTCCTCTTTGGTAGAGCGGTCATTGCCCTTGTTTAAAAGCTGTTCTAAACGAAAGCGAATCGCATTTTTCCCTTCAATCGCTTCCTCAGAAGAAAAATCCCCATTTCTCACTGTAAAGTAAGCCGCATAAAATTCTAATGGATAATAAATCTTATACCAACCCAAACGCACTGCCGCAATATCATAAGCCGCAGCATGGGCTTTGGGAAACATATATTTGATTTTCATACAACTGTCTATATACCACTGTGGGACATCATGATTTTTCATCGCTTCCAGATGTTCTGAAGTCAATAATTTTGAAGCGTTTCCCTTTCTGGTAATTTCCATAATTTTAAAAGCCATATCTGGCTCTAATCCCTTATGAATCAGGTAGGTCATAATACTGTCACGTGTACCAATTACTTCACTAATTGTACAGGTTCCATTTTTAATTAAATCCTGTGCATTTCCAAGCCAAACATCAGTTCCATGAGATAATCCAGATATCTGAAGTAAGTCTGAGAAATTTTTTGGCTGTGCGTCCACCAACATCTGTCTTACAAAAGAAGTCCCCATTTCTGGCAATCCAAATGTGCCAGTTTCACTGTAAATCTCTTTGGAAGTGACTCCCAACGCTTCAGTAGAAGTAAATAAACTGTATACTTTGGGGTCATTCATAGGGACATCTAATACACTCGTCCCCGTTAAATCCTCAATATGTTTGAAGTGTGTCGGTCCAATGTGTCCCAATTCGTCCAATTTTAAAATGGTATCATGCAGGGAATTGAAGTCAAAATGTGTAGTGATCACATCAGAACGAACATCATTGGCAGGGTGTTGTACAGGTGTAAAATCAGAAACAATATACTGTGATGGAATTACTACCATGCCCCCAGGGTGTTGCCCAGTGGTTCGCTTTACGCCAGTACATCCAATGGTCAATCGGTTTTCTTCTGCTTTATGAACGGTTTTTCCTACAGATTCCAAATATTTCATAACAAAACCATAAGCAGTCTTATTCGCAACCGTTCCGATGGTACCTGCTTTGAATACATGATCTTTACCAAATAATTCCTCTGTATAACGATGTGCCCTAGACTGATATTCATCTGCAAAATTTAAATCAATATCAGGTGCCTTATCCCCTTTAAATCCCAAGAAAGTTTCAAATGGAATATCATGACCATCTCCCAACATTGGAGTATTGCAATGAGGACAATTTTTTTCTCCCAAATCGAAACCAGAACCAACCGAACCATCGGTGATAAATTCGCTATAACAACAATTTTTACAGAGAAAATGTGGTGGCAATGGATTTACTTCGGAAATTCCCGCCATGGTTGCCGCAAAAGAGGAGCCGACTGAACCACGAGAACCCACTTGATAGCCGTCTTGTACAGACTTAAATACCAACTTTTGCGCAATCATATACAAAACCGCAAATCCATGTTTGATAATGGAAGACAGTTCTTTTTCCAGTCTTTTTTGTACGATTTCAGGAAGTGGGTTGCCATAGAGTTCATATGCTCTCTGATAACAAATTTTTTCTAGTTCTTCTTCTGACCCTTGCATTTCTGGAGTATAGGTTCCATTTGGAAAAGCCCGTAAATCGGGGTCAATCATATCTGCAATTAAATTGGTGTTTTCAATCACAACCTCATGTGCCTTTTTTGTTCCCAAGTATTCAAATTCTTTTAGCATTTCTTCTGTTGTGCGGAAATAAAGTGGTGGTTGGCAAGACGCATCTTTAAACTTCATAGATGCCATTAAAATCTCTCGGAAAATGCTGTCATCCTTTTTTAAAAAATGCACATCACAGGTTGCAACAACTGGAATTTGCAGTGCTTCACCTAAATTGATAATTGTCTGATTAAACTCTTGAACCTGTTCCATACTGGATACGATTTTTTCGCGCAGCATATATTCATTATTTCCGAGTGGTTGAATTTCCAAATAATCATAAAATTTCGCAATTGCACAGAGTTCATCCCATGGTTTTCCATTGGCAACTGCGCGATAAAGTTCACCTGCTTCACAAGCGCTTCCAATCAATAAACCCTCTCGGTGTCGTACCAATTCACTTTTGGGAATCCTCGGTTTTTTATAGAAGTATTCCAAATGTGCTTTTGAGATAAGTTGATATAAGTTTTTTAATCCTGTTTGATTTCTTACCAAAATAATCTGATGATAAGAAGGCAATTTTTTGGGATCGGCTCCTGCTAACATCAAATTGATTTGTTGAATTGTCTGTATTCCTTTCTGATTCATCATCTCACAGAGTTTGATAAATATTTTAGCCAATATATCCGCGTCATCGCAGGCGCGATGATGGTGAAAGTCCCCCACTTCCAGATGTTTTGCCACAGCGTCTAACTTATGCTTTTTCAATTCGGGCAATAATTTACGACAGATAGGAACTGTATCAATGGAAGTAAAACGCTGTTTTAATTTTGCTCGCTCGACAGCTGCCGTAATAAAAGCCATATCAAATGGAGCATTATGAGCAATCAAAGGGGTATCCCCACAAAATGATAAAAACATTTGTAGCGCTTCCGTTTCCTTTGGCGCATTTTGTACCATTTCATCAGTGATACCAGTCAGTTCTGTAATCTTTGCTGGTATTGGCTTTTCAGGATTGACAAAGGTGTTAAAGGATTCTAAAATCAGTCCGTCTTTGATGCGAACTGCACCGATTTCGGTCATGCGCTCACTGCCTGCGCTCAAGCCGGTGGTTTCGGTATCAAACACAATAAATTCGCCGTTTAAAGCCCGATCATCAGCTCCAGAAACAATATTTACTGAATCATCTACATAATAACATTCTACTCCATAGATAACCTTAAAATCACCGCCGTTTTTTCGGATTTTATCAACAGCATTCATTGCTTCAGGAAATGCCTGCACCACACCATGGTCAGTAATCGCAATTGCTTTGTGTCCCCAAGAAAAAGCAGTGTTAATCAGTTTCGTAGCAGAAGAAACGGCATCCATCGATGACATATTGGTATGTAAATGTAGCTCTACACGCTTTTCGTCTGATTGGTCTATGATCTGCTCTTTTTCAAATAATGTAATATCATATGGACGAATCGCAGCATCCTTGCTGTATTTATCATAACTACAATCACCTCGAACAAGTATATTAGCGCCAACTTTGAGTTTGTCATACAACTCTTTTTTATTGACATCATCGAAAATTTTGAGTGTATTGGATGAGGTGTAGTCGGTAATATCAATTGAAATAATAATTTTGTCTTCATTCCTGGTCAAACGGGATTCCATTGCAAAAATTTCTCCCCATACAGTACAACGACCTGTTTCAGCAGAAATTTGAGATAGCTCTGTTGGTTTTTCTGTGATGGGTTTTCCAATGATAATTTTTGCATTTTTCGCTTCAAACGAAAGCTGTTCTAATTTGATAGAAACAGTTTCTTTTGTATTTTTTGTATTTGAAGCACGAGAAGATTGTGAAGGCATATTGACAGGCGGCGTATAGCGAACAGAAGTGGTTTTTGGCAACATCTGAGTTGCCTCTTGTTGTGTTAAAGAAGTTTTTCCAGTAAAAACCACTTCCACACCAATTGAAAATTCCCGAAAGATTAATCTTTGAATTTCCTGGGCAATATTTGCCAACTTTAACATCACTTCTCCGCCATGAAATAATTCAATCGATAAACAGCGATTTTCATAACTTGGTTTTGCATCATCTAAATATCCATTTATTACACCAAATTGCGTTTTTAAAGTGGTGATAATTTCAGAGAAATATTCTTCACCAAATAAATTGGGATTATATTTGGGATAGATTTTAAACTTATTTAATTGACAAGCTGTTTTTAATTCCCGTTCTAAATCAAATAGCTGAGATTTTTCAACCAATTCTTCAAATTTAATATAACAAAACAGTTCATTGTTGTCTTTGTCAATTTCTAATTTGAGTATTTCTCCCTGATTTAAAATTTCATAAAATCGTTCTGGCTGTTGTACATATTTTTCAAAAAGTACACTCGGATTTTTCAATTTATATCACCCTATTTTTTGAATTTGAAAAAGGACTGTCTAAAGCACAACAGCCCTTATGATAAATGTTCTATTTCAGTCAACAATTGTGTTAAGATTTCATCTTCTGGAATTTTTCGGATAATTTCTCCCTTTTTAAATAGTACTGCGCAGCCGTCTCCTCCTGCAATGCCAATATCCGCTTCTTTTGCTTCTCCTGGACCATTTACCGCACAGCCCATTACAGCTACTTTGATTGGTTTTTTACAATCCTTTAATGCATCTGTCACTTGATTTGCAATTTGAATCAGTTGAATTTTCGTTCTTCCACAGGTGGGACAGGAAATGATATCAACACCATCATGCTGAATTTGGAGCGCTTTTAAAATATCTTTTGCAGCCATAATTTCTTGGACTGGATCGGCGGTTAAAGAAACCCGAATGGTTTCCCCAATTCCATCCAATAGCAAACTGCCAATACCAATTGCAGATTTTATCACTCCTATATGTTCTGTACCCGCTTCTGTGATTCCAAGATGTAAGGGATATGAGCATTGTTGTGCCAATAATCGGTATGCGTCCACTGTCATTCTAACATCTGAAGATTTCATAGAAACGACAATCTGATCAAAATCAAATTTTTCCAATAACTTAATATGATACAATGCACTTTTTACCATTGCCTGTGGTGTGGGGTGACCATATTCTTTGAGTATTTCCTTTTCTAAGCTTCCAGCATTGACGCCAATTCGAATTGGAATGTTGCGCAATTTACAGGCATCTACCACCCTTTTGACAAATTCATCTTGACCAATATTTCCGGGGTTGATGCGAATTTTGTCAATTCCAGCTTCTGCACATGCCAATGCCAAACGGTAATCAAAATGAATATCAGCTACCAATGGAATAGAAATTTGTTCTTTTATCTTGGGAATCAGAGAAACTGCCTGTAAATTGGGGATTGCTATCCGTACAATCTCGCAACCAGCTTGTTCCAACGCAACTGCCTGAGCAATATTTCCAGCAATATCAGAATCCCTACAATTTAACATAGACTGAATATAAATATGTCCATTTCCCAAAACAATATCTTTTAACAAGACCTTTTTAACTTCTCTTTTCATAGACATTCCTCTAACCTTTTATTTCCTTGGAAATATTAATCTAATAATATCCTTACCCGTAATCAATATCATCAGTGTAAACAGAATGATAATTCCAGCGGCATGGATATAGGCTTCATATTTTCGATTGATTGGTTTTTTGCGTATTGCTTCAATGATAATAAAAATCAAACGCCCCCCATCCAAAGCGGGAATGGGCAGCAGATTAAAAATACCAACATTGATGGTTAAAAAAGCCACCAATATCAATAATTGTTGTATTCCCAAGCCAGCAGCTTCCCCAATCACAGTGCCGACGCCCACAGGTCCAGAAAGTTGGTCAAATCCTACCTTTCCAGTCACCAAATCCATCAAAGAAATCCAAACCATACGCCCCAATGAAATCGCTCTGCGAACACTGTAACTCAATGTATTACCAGCATTGTTTTTAAGACCCTGAACACTAAAATCAATATAAAGTTGATCTTTTCCTCCTTCTACAACAGGCTTTGATGTTTGAAAGTGAACATCTTGCAATAAGATGTTTTCTCCATTCCTCTTTACAACAATATCTGCATCGGCGCTTTCACCACTTAATAATGCCATTACAATATCGTTGTCGGTAAAAATTCTAGTACCATTAATTTTAACAAATTCATCACCAATTTGCAAACCACTTTCAAATGAAACAGCATCTTTTTTAAAATTGGCAACCGTATTACTTGGGATATAAGATTCTGGTGTAAATGCAATAATCAACACAATAAGCCCCAATATCAGATTCATCAAAGCACCTGCTACAACAATGATAAATCTACGCCAAACAGATTTATTACAGAATGCTCGTTCATCTTTTGAAGTATCATCCTCTCCTTCCATTGCAACATAACCGCCAATTGGAAGCAAACGCAGAGAATATTTTGTTTCACCCTTTTGAATGGAAAACAATTTCGGTCCCATTCCAAGTGCAAACTCATTGACTTTTACATCATTTAGCTTTGCAGCGATAAAATGCCCTAACTCGTGTATGGTGATAATACATCCAAATACAATAATTGTTAATAAAACTACCCACATAATTCATAAGTTCCTTCATTCATTAGATTGATTGATTTGTTGGTTTACGAATGCCCTTGCCAACTTATCTGTCTGCATAATGTGGCTTAATGTAATTTGTTGTTTTTCCCAAGGTATATCCTTTAATAAGGATAAAGACTGATAGACCAATTTTCCTATTTCTAAAAATGAAATTTTTTTCTGTAAAAAAAGTGACACGGCCTGTTCATTTGCTCCATTTACAACAGTGGGATATAAACCGCCTAATTTAGCCGCTTTGATACAGGCTTTTAGCCCAATAAAAGTATCAATATCCGGTTTTTGAAAGGTCAATTGTTGTTGTTCAAATAAGTTGAGCGGTTTACTGGTTGATGAAAGGCGTTCTGGATAGGTCAACGCATATTGAATTGGTATTTTCATATCAGGTGTTCCCAACTGAGCAATGATAGAATGATCGAGATATTCTACTGCTGAGTGAACAATGCTTTCACGATGTATTACAATTTCAATCTGTTCAGGCTTTAGATCAAATAGCCACATCGCCTCGATAAATTCCAGTCCCTTGTTTACCAAAGTGGCGCTGTCAATGGTGATTTTTGAACCCATGCTCCAATTGGGATGACGAAGAGCATCTTCTAATGAAACATGTTCGAGTTCCTTTTGTGTTTTCCCAAAAAAAGGTCCTCCTGAAGCAGTCAAATAAACTTTATTCACCTGTTCCAATCGATTTCCTTGTAACGCTTGAAAAATAGCAGAATGCTCACTGTCAATGGGATAAAGATGAACTTGATGTTTTTTGGCAGCTTCCATCACCAATTTCCCACCAGTGACCAATGTTTCTTTGTTTGCCAAAGCAATCTGCTTTTTTGCTTCAATCGCCGTCAAGGTAGGCTGTAGTCCAATCATTCCCACTACAGCGTTGAGTACGATATCCGCTTCATGAATAGAAGCCACCTCACAAAGCCCTTCCATTCCAGTTACAATCGAAACAGAACAGTCAAAAACATTTTGTTTGAGTTTTAAATAGTTTGTATCATCATAAATACAGACTTTTTTAGGACGAAACAGACGTATTTGTTGTTCCAATAGGTCAATATTTTGATAAGCAGCAAGCCCACAAACTGTAAATTTGTGGGCTTTGCATACTTCTAACGCTTGTGTACCAATAGACCCAGTAGAACCTAAAATACTAAGCGAATGACTCATCATGAATAACCATGCCTTTCTGACTTATCTAAAATTTCCATTAAACAGGCTTTGTTATCTCAAAGATTTGCAACATAACAAATAAAAATGGAGCGATAAATAAAATACTGTCAAATCGATCCAATGCTCCTCCATGCCCTGGCATAATTGTTCCAAAATCTTTTAGACCAGTTTGCCGTTTAATAATGGAAGCGGATAAATCTCCTACAATACCAATTAATGATGCAACAAAGGAAAGTATTACTAAATTTAATAAATTTACTTCCAATACGATTTTATCATTTTTCAAAATATCGAAATACACAAAGGTAAATGCAATATTAAAAATAACACAAAAGACAATTCCACCAATTGCTCCTTCTATTGTCTTTTTAGGGCTAATGGTTGGCGCTAATTTATGTTTTCCAAAAGTACGACCAATAAAATATGCTCCTGCATCAGAAACCCAAGCGCAAATAAAAATAAAGATAATATAATACAATCCCAAACCGATTTGTCTATCATCGCCCAATACATCTCTTACAAATGCAATAGATGACAAGGCATAAGAAATGAGCAATGTGGATGTAAAACAAATAGCAACCTGTTGAAAGGGCAATGTTTTGTGTTTTCTAAATAATACAATCAACAACAATACAATAAACATCATTGTGATTAGTTCTGAATAAGGTTCTAGTGCTTTGGTATGACTAAAGGGCATCAATACTGCATAAATTAAACTGATGATCAAAAGTGCGGGGTCGGTGATATATTTGGTATTATGCAAAATTTCATAAACAGCCAATACTGCAATTACAGCAATTGCTATATTAAGCACGATTGTATGATTAAAACATAATACTACAAACAAAATTGACAACCCTATCAGAGCAGTGATAATTCTTTTTTTCATAAATTCCTCCTGATACTCTGCTTAGATACCGCCAAAACGTCGATTTCTTTTTGCATATTCTTCTAATGCTCTATCCAAACATTTTTCATTAAAGTCGGGCCACAAGATATTGTTCATAAATACATACTCTGCATAAGCAGATTGCCAAATTAAAAAATTGGAAAGACGGTATTCTCCACTCGGACGGATAATTAAATCAATATCAGGTTGATTTTTGGTATACAAATAATCAGAAAATAATTTCTCATCAATATCTTCATAGCGGACTTGATGGTTTTGGATATCCTGATAAAGGGATTTTACCGCCTGAATAATCTCATCACGACCGCCGTAATTGATGGCAATATTCAGATGTAAACCAGAAAAATGCTCACTTGTTTTTTCACAATCTGCAATCATTTGCTGAATATCATCATCAAAACAGCTTAAATTTCCAATAAATTTTGTCTGTACATTTTCATCTACATGATTTGGTGCATCAATTAAATATTCGCGTAACAATTCTATAATTGCGCGAATTTCCTCTTGGGGACGTTTCCAGTTCTCAGTAGAAAAAGCATAGACAGTCAAATAACCAATCCCCAATTTGTTGCAATACTGTACAATTTTACGAAAGGTTTTTGCACCCATCTTATGACCAGCCGTACGGGAAAGACCTTTTAATTTTGCCCATCTCCCGTTTCCATCCATAATAATTCCAATATGCTTTGGTAACAAGTTTTGTTCCATAATACCCTCTGAACTATTTTTATCATATTTTCATTCGCACAGTGATAAGGTCTTTCACCTATCAACAATACTAAAAAAATAGAAGATTTGATTTTGTAATCATGGGTGACTTTATCTCACCGTTTGAAGGCAGTGGGATAAAGTCATCTTTTTTACAAACTGTAATTCATCCACTAAATTTCCATGATTTCTTTTTCTTTTTTCTTTGCTAAGTCATCTACTTCTTTACAGTATTTATCTGTTAGGGTTTGTGTTTTCTTTTCTCCATCTTTTAAGTCATCTTCTGTAATGGTGCTATCTTTTTTCATTGCTTTTAATTTTTCATTGGCATCGCGACGGATTCCGCGAATGGTCACTTTGCGTTCCTCGCCCAATTTATGAATATCCTTTACAATCTCTTTTCTGCGTTCTTCTGTCAATTGAGGAAATGCAATGCGAATCACTTTTCCGTCATTGGTTGGATTGATTCCCAAATCAGAAACTTGAATTGCCTTTTCAATCAATTTTAAGCTGCTCATATCCCAAGGCTGAATGACCAAAATTCTTGCTTCAGCAACTGAAATCGCCGCCATCTGTTGAATTTTTGTAGGTACGCCATAATAATCTACCATGATTTTATCCAATACTGCTGGGTTTGCACGTCCTGCACGAATAGAAGCATATTCTGTATCCAATGCAGAGAGCGTTTTTTTCATTTTTTCTTCTACTTTATTCAATAGTTCTTTCATCATTTAAATCTCCTTTTGTCAATTAATAAGAATCTTATTTTACAATGGTTCCAATCTTTTCACCTTGAGCGGCATGAACAATATTATCTGGATTGTCCAAATTCAATACTAAAATTGGAATTTGATTGTCTTTACACATAGAAGCAGCAGTAGAGTCCATAACCTTCAAATCTTTTTCCAAAATATCAGAGAAAGTCAATTCATCAAATTTAACTGCATCTTCGTATTTGTGTGGATCTTTGTTAAAAATACCGTCTACCATGGTTGCTTTAAAGATAACATCTGCTTCAATTTCCGCTGCACGTAAAGAAGCCGCAGTATCTGTGGAAAAAAATGGGTTTCCCGTTCCACATCCAAAAATAACAATGCGACCTTTTTCTAAATGTCTGACAGCCCGGTTTCTAATATAAGGCTCTGCAACCTGCTGCATAGAAATCGCAGTTTGTACACGTACATCAGCGCCTAAACCTTCTAATACCTCCGCAACTGCTAAAGCATTCATGGTTGTTCCAAGCATACCAATATGGTCCGCTCTTGTACGGTCCATCGCCCCACTAGAACGACCTCTCCAGAAATTTCCGCCACCCACTACAACGGCCATTTCAATTCCCATATCCGCGCAGGATTTAATGCGTTTACAAATTTCTGTAATAACTGGATAATCCAAACCGAAGCCTTTTTCTCCAGCCAGCGCTTCACCGCTTAATTTTAAAAGAATTCTTTTGTACTTCACAGACATTTTTTTGCTCCTTAATTTTGATTGAAATTGATAATTTTGATTAAATATTCCATTCAGGATTAAAATATGGATCGCCTTTTTCTAATAGGTGTTTCCATCGATTTTGAAATAGCTGGACTTCTCTTTCAAAACGCAGTTTATTTGCTCCGGTTTTATCATCTCCTCTGCTTTTAGATTCATAATGATATAGTTCTGCATAGGGAGTGAATACATTTAACAATCCTTTTTCACGAAATTTCAAGCAAAAATCGACATCATTAAACGCCACTTCAAATGCTTCATCAAATCCACCTACTAATTCAAATTTTTCTTTTGAAACCAACATACAAGCAGCCGTTACTGCACTATAATTTTGGGCGTAATACAACCGTCCCATATAACCAAGATTATCTTTTTCAACAGTATAGTGAAAATGACCCGCAACTCCTCCAAGCCCCAATACAATACCAGCATGCTGAATAGAACCATCTGGAAAGTAAAGTTTTGCACCAACGGCACCAACATCTTTGCGTTGTGCGAACATCAACATTTCTTCTATCCAGTTATTGGAAATCACTTCGGTATCATTGTTTAAAAATAATAAATATCTGCCCTTTGATTGAGTCACTGCATAATTGTTGATTGCAGCGTAATTAAATGGTTGTTCCCATGTTAAAATTCGAATTCTATTATCCTGTTGTAATGTTTGATAATAATCAAAGGTTTCTTGTTGTTTACTGCCATTTTCTACAATCAATATCTCAAAGTGAGGATAAGAAGATTTCTGAAGAATAGAATCAATACAGGTTTTTAAATCTTTTATATGATCCTGATTCGGAATGATAATCGAAATCAAGGGTTTTTCTAATAATTTATAATTGATTTTATAAATGGAAATTAATTTTGGCGCATCGACCGCTTCCCCTTCTAAGCCAACCCGCTCTAAATGATGGTTTAGCGCTCGTTTGGCAGCGGTTAAACAGTAAGGCTTTACACTGATATCACTGGCAACAGAACCAGGATGACTTCTCCAAAAATATAAAACCCTTGGAATATGAACAATATGTTGTGCTTGTTCGGTTAAGCGCAGAATGATATCATAATCCTGACTGCCGTTACATTCATGGTCAAACCAACCTGCTTTATCCAATAAGGTGCGTTTAAAACTGGTAAAATGACAAATATAATTATTTGCTCTCAAATTATCAATTGCAAAATCGGGTTTATAATGTGTTACAATTGCCTTTTTGGGATTCTTGGAAAAGGTCAGTTCATCGGTATACATAAAATCTGCCTGTTTTGTCGTAATGGCTATCATATTGTAATATAGTGCAGAACGATGTAATAAATCATCATGGTCCAATAAAGAAATATAATCCCCTGTTGCCATCTCAATAGCAGCGTTGGTATTATCTGAAATCCCTTTATTTTGTGACAATTTCTGATATCGTATTTGACTGAACTTTTTGATATATTCTTGACAAATTTCCCCAACACTGGCATGTTGTGCATCGCTCGCATCTGCCAGACAAAGTTCCCAATTAGAATAAGTTTGGTTGATAACAGATTCTATCATTTCTTTTAGATATTTTTCGGGGGTATTATAAAGAGGAACTAAAATACTAAATTTGATTGAAACTGGAAAAATATGTTCTTGTTGTCTTGTAATTTCTGCCTGAGTGATTCGATAAGGGTTATGTTTATATAAATAGTATTGTCTTGCAAGTACTTTTTTGGCTTTCTTTGTTACAATCACAGGACCTTTTGTAAACAACATTTTGATTCCTCTATAACAATACAAAACCATTTGATGACTGCAAATCCATTTGGATATTTTTTGACGAAGAGTCATTTGATAAACCTTCTGCTTTCTTAAAATTATGGATGTATATTCTTATATTGCTCACAAACTTCCTGTGTGTTGCCAATCATTTTAATGTGACCTTTTTCCAACCACATCACTCGATTGCACAATTTTTCTATCTGTTCAATCGAATGTGATACAATGATGACAGTTGTTTGATTTTTCATCATATCGCTGATACGCTGTTCACATTTTTGCTGAAATAGGTAATCGCCCACTGATAAAATTTCATCTACAATCAGTATATCGGGAGTTACCACAGTTGCGATTGCAAATCCCAAACGCGCCACCATTCCAGAGGAAAAATTTTTAACTGGCACATTTTGAAAGTCTCGAAGTTCTGCAAAATCGATGATTTCATCATATTTTCCATCTAAAAACTCCGGAGAAAATCCCAAAACAGTGCCGTTTAGGTATACATTTTCTTTTGCAGTCAAATCCATATCAAATCCAGCACCCAATTCAATCAACGGTGCAATACTTCCATGGATTTTCACACTGCCTTCAGTGGGCGCAATGATTCCAGAGATTACTTTTAGTATGGTACTTTTTCCCGCACCATTAAAACCTACAATCCCAAATACATCGCCCTTTTGAATTTCAAAACTCACATTGTTCAAAGCAGTAAATTGTTCATACATCAACTGCTTCTTTGCAAAGCGAATTAAATATTCTTTAATACTGTCCACGACACCTTCTTTAGAAAGGTTAAACTTCATAGTTACGTGATTTACTTCAACTGCATTGCTCAAAATAATCCCCATTCTGCCAATCTATCGGCGTAATACTTTTTAAATATACAAAATAAATTTTCCCTGTAGCTTTTTAAAGACAAAAAATCCAATTACCATAGATACCGCTGCCCAGATAAAACAAATAAAGTTTGCAGAAAAACTGGGAACTGTATTGTACATCAAAATATCACGCACATAAGAAACATAGTGATATAAGGGATTGATTTTTAAAATATTCTGCATCATCTGTGGCAAGGCATTGACTGGATAAAATATAGGTGTAAAATACATCCAAGCTGTCAAAATAACCGCATAGAGATGCAATACATCTCTAAAATATACCGTAAGTGCAGACAACAACATACTAATTCCCATTGCAAAAAACAAAACATATAAAAGCGGTATGGGAAGTAATAAAGCTGTCCCAGTAATTGGCGTTTTGGTCACCAAAAAGATAAAAACGACAGCAATTAAGGAAAATAACATATTTACAAAGGCAAATAACACTTTTTGAATTGGAAAGATGTATTTTGGAATATATACTTTTTTGATAAGAGAACTAGCACCTAAAATAGACATAATTGCCGAATTGGTGGCTTCAGAAAAAAAGTTCCAAATGGTGGAACCCAACAGATAATATACTGGAAAATTTGGTACATTAAATTTAAACACTTTAGAAAATACTGCCGTCATCACCAACATCATTAACAAAGGATTTAAAATACTCCAAACAATTCCCAAAACCGACCGACGATATTTGACCTTAATATCTCTGGTAATTAAATTATAGAGTAGATACCGATATCTTAAAAATACTGCAATTGATTTATTCAACTGTGCAATCATCCCTTTCAGATATATACTATTATAACCATAAATTTTAATAATATTTCCATAGATTTACAATATTATATTTTAAGTATTATATCATAAATTGAAATATAAGTAAACAACACAAGATTGAATAAATCATGAACGCAGATAGACATCTTATTTTGTGATTTTATACAATCTTCAAACTGTTGTAACAAAGATATTTGATGATTAAAAACACAAATTAACAATCCATCACAAAAAGGGAACTGTGTTTTCACACAGTTCCCTTCTATAAAAATAATTTCTTACTTTACAGATTTTTCATAAGATTCAATCATCTTTTTAACCATCTGTCCGCCGATAGAACCAGCTTGACGAGAAGTTAAATCGCCATTGTAACCTTGTTTTAAGTTTACGCCTACTTCATTTGCAGCTTCCATTTTAAATTTATTCATTGCTTCTCTAGCTTCAGGTACTACTAATTTACTACTACTTTTTGAACTACTCATAGTTTTGTTTACACTCCTTAAATTTTTGTGTTTATTTTTTCTTTCTTGCGTTGTAATATTATTATGTTCTTCGGAATGTGAATTATAACTAGAAGTTTTTGCCAGTTTCAAACAAGTGATTATTTACCCGATTCCGCCATAAACAATGCCCAATATAACAATGATAATTGCTAAAAATACATAAATATATTTTGCAGTAATATAAAATAATTTGCTAATCGGTTTATTTCTTCCCTGCTGTAATTCCTGATTTAGTATCTTTCTGTCCAACACCCAATAAATCATAATAGCACCAAGTACAGCTCCAATCGGAACAATATAAATGGTAATGATATCCATCCACTTGCTCATAAATGGTTCATATTCGATAAATAAACCTACCAGCAATACAATACCCGCTACCAATGCTACAGAAAACGTTCTATTGAGTTTTAATTTTTGTTGTACTGCTTCTGAACAAACTTCAAACATATTGACAAGAGAAGTAATTCCAGCAAAAAACACAGAAATGAAAAAGAGGATTGCAAAGATTCTCCCCAAATAGGGAACTTGTGCATCCATCTGAGAAAATACTTTTGGAAGTGTAATAAACATCAATGGTGGTCCCGCTTGTGGGTTTAATCCGAATACAAATACAGCGGGAATAATGGCAAAACCGGACACCAATGCCGCACAGGTATCCAATAACGCGGTCATACCAGAAGAATAGATGATATTTTCCTTTTTACTGAGATAACTTCCATAAATAATCATACCAGATCCTGTAATGGAGAGAGAAAAAAATGCTTGTCCCATCGCCATAATCCAAGTTTCAGGTTTTAATAAATATTCCCATTGAAAAACCAATAAATATTCATAACCTTTAGAAGCTCCAGGCATAAATGCCACACTAATTGCAATGATTAAAAATAAAATAAAAAATGTAGGCATCATAATTTTATTTACCTTTTCAATATTGCTCGCCGCTCCAAAGGCAAGAATGAGAAAGGTGATTATGATTACAGTAATATGCCAAGGCATACTGCCAAATGGTCCTGTCATTTGTGTAAAAAATGTTTCTGATTCTTGTTCAAATAGTGTTCCACTTATGGACCCAAAGATGCTGCGCAACACCCAACCGACAATAATAGCATAACCAATTGCGATTCCCAAAGAACCAAATAGTGGAAAAGCGCCCAAAATGGAGCCTCCTTTTTTCTTTTTGCTCTTCATCGCATAATCATAGGAACCAATAGGACCTGTACCGGTCAAACGCCCAAAAGCAAATTCCCCAGAAAGCCCAACAAAACCAAATAAAATTACAAATAAAAAATAAGGGATTAAAAATGCTGCTCCTCCATACTGTCCTACGCGATAAGGAAACATCCAAATATTTCCTATGCCTACCGCCGAGCCAACAGAGGCTAAAATAAATCCTAATTTAGAACTAAAAACACCGTTTGAAACGGTATTTTGTGTCTTTTGAGTGCTCATAATACTTTCCTCCTTTTAGACGTTAAAGCATTATCAGTTTATATCAAATAAGTAAAAAAGTCAAAATTTTTATATCAAAAATTTTGACTTTAATAGCATTCACCGCTAATATTCTAATATGAATTTGATATCTTGTGGATAATCACCAAAGTTTTTCCCAAAAATATTGATTCCCCCAATATGCTGGCTGTCATCTTTAATACCAATTTTCATGGTAAGATAATCTTTCTGATAAATTTTAAGCATTTTTAAATGTACATCAGATAAAAATTCATTATTTAATGTGGTTTCTGTGGTATTCACCTTCCATTTTGTTAAAATACCATATTGACTATTTCCCAATGACCAATAATCCGGAGAGAGTATTCCCCTTCTGTCTCCAAAATCAGCTGGAGAAGTCCATGTTCCAATTTCCACTTCATTAATCCACATGGTGATATCGGATTTCCATTTATGATTGAATCCTGGGGCTTCTGAACAGATTTCCAATTCAAAGGAAATTGATTTTAATTTAGACTGAAATTGTTTTAAATGGTCGATGGGGATACGATATTCTAAATAGCCCCTTCTTAACCAGATAAGTTGTGCCGTTACCCTACTGAGATCAAAAAAATAACTTGGCTTATCATAAGTTTCTGGATAAACTCCATCCGTTACAAATCCACAAGAAGGAAATACCTGAAAATCCATATAATTTCCAATGGGAATTTCCATTTCATATTGATGTGAATCTTCAATTATCTTATTTCCTGTACCCAATTGAATTGCAATATCCAAATAAACCAAAGAACACAACTTTTTAGAACCATTTTTCGCTGGGAGTAACTCTGTGATAATTAGACCTGCTTCTTCTAATATTTTTACGTTTGCAGAAATAGTAGATAATGGATAACCCAATTGTTTTGATAGCTCTAGACAACTTTTTGTATCATTTTCTAACAAAGCAATGATATTTAACCGCAACTCTGTAGATAGTGCATGACAAATTTTAGCAAGCGCATGGGGGTCTTTATTGGATAATTGAAGCATGCCATTTTTCTCTCCTTACGATTCCATAATAAATATATCCATATTATAACAAAGAAATTTAACTCCCACAAGCCCATTTCTTTGCAGTATATCAAATATATATTATCCTTGATATCATTCTATGAATATATCTTCCCTTAACAAGAGCATATACAAACACAATAACTTAAATGTTAAAATGCGTTGCTTGTGGCAACGGACAGTTTTACCTATAATAATAGTAACAACCAAAAGAAAGGAGATTATCCCAAATGCTCAGCGAAAATATCAAAGCAATCAGAAAATCCAAGGGGCTTTCGCAACAAGAACTTGCTGTCAAGTTGAATGTGGTGCGACAAACAATTTCTAAATGGGAACAAGGATTATCAGTTCCCGATTCTGATATGTTAATCTCTATCTCAGAAGTGTTTGAAATATCTGTAAGCACCCTGCTTGGCGAAAATATCATTGAATCGGAAGTTGATGACTTAAAGGCGATTTCCGCAAAACTAGAGGTGATAAACTTGCAACTTGCACAGAGAAAAACCACAAGAAAAAAAATTCTACATTGGCTTCTTATTTCACTGTGTATAGCGATAATAGCAGTTTTTGCAGTCTTATTGGCATTAGAAAGTCCTTATTTGGGTTGGAATTATAGCAATCCTGAAACCGCTGTTCTGGGAGTGGCATTTCACTCATTTGAATGGCTATTTATCAGAGTGGCACCGATTATTCTGATTGGTGCAATGATTGGAATTTTTTTGACATGGAAGAAAGAATAAAATTTGTTTGACATTCTGGACGATTTTCATATAACCACATTGACCAATTGAAAGGCTATATTAAATAGCTTGATTGATACAGGATTGCTGGTATTAATGTGAAAGTGCAGTAAAAATCAATCATAGACACTCAGACACCACCGGAAACGGCATATAAAAGAGCTATTAAATGGTGGCTATCTATTAACGCATTCCAATCTATAACAAATACTATAAGGCAGTTTTGAAATAACAGATTTCAAGACTGCCTTTTTTTGCTGACACAACGACAAAAAAGGTAATATCATGTCCTTTTATCTTTCCCATTTCCCTAACTTGTTAAAAAAACCTTCCTGTATGATTTTATCAAGCGTTTCTAAAACGTATAATTAACACTTGATATAAAATATCTTATTGACAAAACAAAATAATTATTTTATAATTTGAAACATAAAAAAATTATTTAAGGAGAGAATGCGCTTATGACAAAAAGTTATATCAAAGATTACCCAAGACCACAACTAGTAAGAAATCATTGGGAAAATTTAAACGGAACTTGGAATTTTCAATTTGATGACCAGAATATCGGAGAAACACAACAATGGTTTACAACATTCCCAAACAGTTTGCAAATTACTGTGCCATTCACTTATGAAACAAAGCTGAGCGGAATTGAAGACACTACAATACACCCTTATATTTGGTATCAAAAAAAGATTACTTTTTCATCAGAAACTTTAGTAGATAAAAAAATTATGTTGCACTTTGAAGGCGCAGATTATATTACAAAGCTCTGGGTAAATGGCATTTATATTGGATGTCATACTGGAGGTTACAGTCGTTTTTCATTTGACATCAGCAAAGCTGCTGTAGAAGGCGATAATAATATTGTTGTAAAAATAGAAGACTACCCTGATGACCAACAACCTAGAGGAAAGCAGCGTTGGATCAAAGAAAGTTATGCTTGTTGGTATATCCAGACAACGGGTATTTGGAAAACTGTTTGGGTAGAATACTTACCACAATCTTATATCGAACAGGTTAAAATGACTCCAAATTTATCACAGAGAACACTGGAGTTGGAAATTGATGTCCAAGCAAAACAATATTCTCCCAATTTATTATTACAAGTAGAAATTACCTTTGACAACCAATTTGTCAATAAAGTATTAATTCCTGTATATCAAAAGCATCTCTCTACAAAAATCAATCTCTCCAATCTTGCTGTTACAGAATGGCAACTTTATACCTGGTCTCCAGAACACCCAAATCTATATGATATCTCTTTTGAATTGATAGAAAATAATGTGCTGATTGATCAAGTGCTTTCTTATTTTGGAATGAGAGAAATCAGCATTGACAAAAATCAAATTTTATTAAACGGTCGACCTATTTATCAACGTCTCATTTTAGATCAGGGTTATTGGAAAGATTCTCATCTAACCCCTCCTGATGAGCAAGCACTGATTGAAGACATTGATAAGATTATGGCATTGGGCTATAACGGTGTTAGAAAACATCAGAAAATAGAAGATGAACGCTTTCTTTATTGGTGTGACGTAAAGGGGCTTTATGTTTGGAGTGAAATGGCAGCCGCTTACACATTCAGTGATTTTGCAGTAGAAACTTTTGCAAAACAATGGATGGAAATTGTTTTGCAAAATTATAATCACCCTTCTATTATTACTTGGACGCCATTTAATGAATCTTGGGGAATTCCAAATATCAAAAACAATCGTTCTCAACAACATTTTACAGAGGCAATTTATCACTTGACAAAATGTTTTGACCCCAATCGCCCCATTGTTATCAATGATGGTTGGGAGCACACCATTTCTGACATCATCACTTTGCATGATTATGAAGCTGAAGGAGAACTATTATTCAAACGATATTTTGAATTTAAAGATGAAATTTTATCAGGCAAGGTGTTTCATAATTTGGACAAGGCGGCAATTGCAGATAATTACTCCTATCAAGGTCAACCAATTATCATCAGTGAGTTTGGCGGTATTGCACTTGATAATGACCAAAATGGTTGGGGTTATGGCAACAAAGTAAGCAATGAATCTGCATTTTTAGAACGCTTTGACAGTATCACAACAGCAATTAAACAACTTCCATTTGTCTGTGGATATTGTTATACCCAAGTAACAGATGTACAACAAGAAATCAATGGTCTGATGGATATTGACAGAAACTTTAAAGTAAACAGCGAGGAAATTAAGAAAATCAATGAACGCGAAGTACATGTGATTTGGAAACAAAATCGAGACTAATAAAAATACCACTGCAATTGCAGTGGTATTTTTTATGATAAAGCCACTAACTTGATTGGCAACTAGAATAATAACAAAAAATATACCTTTTTTATAACTCAAAATCCTCTTCTATCAATTTTTCTAACGGACGAAGATGGCGGATATGTCTACACCATTTAATGGTTTGTTGCAATACATTAATTCCATAATATAAAGTAGAATTTTGGTAATAGTTGGATTGTCCTTGTTCTATTTCTCTTTTTAATGCTTGTAATTTTCTCAACGCGTTGATGGAATTGAGTTCATATTCTTTTAGTTGTTCATTGCGTATTTGTGGAGGGAGTTTATCAAAAAAATAAATTTTTGCAAGTTGATAATCGGTTGTATCGCTCAAATTGATGGGGGATTTTAACCATTCAAAAAACACCTCTTCACCTTTTGGGGTAATTCGATAGTATTTTCTTTGTCGTTCTCCTTGTGGTTTTTCAAACATGATTAAATAATCTTTTTTTAGTAGTTTTTTTAACAATGGATATAAGCTGCCAAAACTAGCTCGATAAAATGTACCGACTTTTTCCCGAATCCGTTTTTTTAATTCATATCCGGTCAATGTTTCCTCAAATAGAATTCCCAGTATGATAAATTCTAACATTTTTGGTTTCCTTTCTTATTGGTTTTTTTGGTTTTTTATGGAGTTTTTTCTATCGAATAGATATATTTTAACATTATAGTTTCTTTTTGTAAAGTAATTATCGAAAAAATTTTGCACAAAAAAGCAGATGCCTTTTTGACATCTGCTTCTTCATTCCATATTTACGAAAAAAATCAAATCATATTCCTATATCTTATAAAAATGCGGTTTTCGATTCTCAAAGGTCGCTATGTATGATACACCAATTTCCTCCAATAACATTTGAGCTACTTGAAAATCCTTAGCAACATCATCTTTTCTATGAGCATCAGAACCAACTGTAAGCACTTTTCCTCCCAACTGGCAAAATCTTTTTATAATTTCAATTGAAGGGAGAATCTGTTTGACCGTCTGACGCAGTCCTGAAGTGTTTATTTCCAGCCCTTTTTCACGGGATATTAGATTCTTTAAAATCACTTCTACTTCTTCTTGATAATCCAATAGACTGATATAAACCCCCTTTTGAGCTGCATAACGCTTGATCAAATCCAAATGCCCAATACAATCAAAATCAGAATACTGAGATAATGTCATCAATGATGATAAATTTTCTCTGATCAACTCATCAATAGAAATCTCCAAATAATTTACTCTTCCCAAATCACAATCATTTATCTTATGGACAGAACCTATCACATAATCAAAATGATACTGCTTCATAATCTCGTCTGCATAAACTTGATGAATAAAAGGTTGACCAATTTCGATTCCCTTGCGAATGATCAACCTTCCCTGAAAACGTTCTTGAAAAAATTGTAACTGTTCAAAATAATGGTCCAAATATTCTTTTGACCAACTTTGATGAATGTTAGATTCTGGATCAAAAAATTCAAAATGGTCTGTAATCGCAATTTCGTTCAGTCCACACGCGATTGCCTTTTCTGCAATCTCCTCTATGGAATGGCGCCCATCTGGAGAAATACAACTGTGAATGTGATAATCTGCTCTAATACTCATCGAAAAAGCCCCCTTATCGAAAAATATTTTATTCTTACTGCAAAAAAACACAAAACCTGATAAACATCATTTATCAGATTCTTCTTTGATTCATATCCAATTAAATTTTACGATTCAAAACGATATTTGTCAATATTTTCTGACATAATCATAGATGTATAAATCAGCATTTTTCACATAAGATATCTATTAGAATTTGATAACATTTTATGATTATCATATTCAAAGTAAAAAACAAGGTGATAAAATTGAATTCCCCTATATTGTCAAAATTAGGACTTTCTGATTTATTAGATCAAGATTTATCTAGTTATGAGTATTTTCAATCGCTATCAAAACAAGTTCAAGAAAAATTAAGACAAGAAGATGTTGGATCTTTTACAGAACTTCAACAAAAAGTATTAGAAATTCAAAATAAGGAGGAATAAATCATGTCTGATTCTAAAGATTGCTATAGCCTTCACAATTTATTGCATAATAATACCCAGGCAAAAGAATATTATATGGGATTACCAGATTATGTTCAGGGCATGTTACGACAACGCACCTATGAAATTCACACAGAAGAAGAACTAAAAAAATATTCTGAAGTATTGTTAAACAGTTATTAACAGAAAACCTAAATAAAGGAATATTTTTTATGCCTAAGCCAAAAAAACAAAAATATAACAGCTTGTTCCACCTAATAGAAAAAAATCCAAAAGCAAATGCGTTTTATATGCAGCTTCCTACTAGAAAAAAAGAATTTATCAGTTCCAAAGCTGGAATGATTCATAGTTTCTCTCATTTAAAGGAATACAGTGATCATTCTACAGAATCTGAAATCATAGCCAAGTAAACCACTTGGCTATGATTTTTTAGACTTTCCTACAACATGATATCCAAAGTTATCCTTTAAGAAGGAAACTGCCAAACACTGTTTTAATCCATTTAGTTTTTTGGTAAAACAAATTTCTTTATTTATAATATAAGTACTGTCCTCTAAAATTTTCAATGCTTCCTGTTCAGTCCAATTTTCCATATTATTTTCCTTTCCCTTGCATATAAATAGTTAGTATTAGTATGTGTCTACAAAAAAAGAAATATACACCAATTCTTTTAGTTTTTATCATCTATCGATTTAGGAAATTCTATGACGATACTTGCAAATTCAATGCGACAATGCTACAATAATAGAAATTATGTTAATTGTAAATTATATTAAAGGAGAACATATAGATGAATAAAATGTTATTTACTTCAGAATCTGTAACAGAAGGACACCCAGATAAAATCTGTGACCAAATTTCTGATGCCATATTGGATGAAATCCTAAGACAGGACTCACAAGCTCGTGTTGCTTGCGAGACGACTTGTACAACTGGACTTATCTCTTTGATGGGAGAAATCACTACAAGTTGTTATGTGGATATTCCCAAAATTGCCCGTCAAGTGGTTTTGGATATCGGCTATGACCGTGCAAAATATGGATTTGATGGCAATACTTGTGCAGTGATCACTTCACTTGATGAACAATCCTCTGATATCGCCATGGGTGTTGATAACGCATTGGAAAACAAAAATGGTATTAACGAAGAAGATAACGCCACTGGCGCAGGAGACCAAGGCATGATGTTTGGCTATGCCTGTGATGAAACTACAGAATTTATGCCTATGCCCATTTCCTTAGCACATAAATTGGCAAAAAAACTCACTCAAGTACGTAAAGACGGGACTTTACCTTATTTGCGTCCAGATGGAAAAACACAGGTTACAATCGAATACATAGATGGCAAACCTTCCCATGTAGATACCATTGTTATCTCTTCTCAGCATTCTCCCGATATTACCTTAGAACAAATTAGACAGGACATCATTCGTGAAGTCATTCAAACAACCATTCCTGCTCATTTACTAAAGGAAGATACAAAGTATTTTGTCAATCCAACTGGTCGCTTTGTAATTGGAGGTCCTCAGGGGGATAGTGGACTGACTGGCAGAAAATTAATTGTAGATACCTATGGAGGAGCTGCACGTCATGGTGGTGGTGCTTTCTCCGGAAAAGACCCAACAAAGGTAGACCGCAGTGCTGCATATGCTGCTCGTTGGGTAGCAAAAAATATCGTTGCAGCAGGATTTGCGAAAAAATGCGAAATTCAACTAGCTTATGCGATTGGAGTGGCTCACCCTGTCTCTATTATGATTGACACCTTTGGAACCAATACCATTCCTGAAGAAACCATCATAAAAGCAGTCAATCAAGTATTTGACCTTCGTCCCAATGCCATTATTAAAACCTTGGATTTAAGAAAACCAATTTATCGACAATTGGCAGCTTATGGTCACTTTGGACGTGAAGAATTAGATGTTGCTTGGGAAAGATTAGATAAAGTAGAAGCTTTAAAAAAGGCAGTACAATAATATAAATCTCAATTTGGTTTTCCATTTTTAATCAAGTGAATCCTCTTATGGAAGTGTATGATATGTATAATACCAAATTAATAAATTCCCTTTTAAAAAAAGAACACCTCTATTTGAGGATAGAGGATACAAAAAATCATGGTCTATACTTGAGTATTGAAAATAACCAACTTTATTTACAGGGAACCCCTGAGGATTTCATTGATTTGGCAGATTTATTAGTTTCTCTGGCAATATCCAAAGAAGCGCAAGGGCAACATTGACATATTGATGAGCTAACCTTAATGGATATAACGTCCAAAATTCCACAACGAATTCTCTTAAGAAAATAAAAAGATATATCATTTGGTATTATTTTATTTTCCAAAACACAAAATTAAAAAGACGAATGAGAAATCTATTTTTTTCTCATCCGTCTTTCTTTTTACGACAAAAAAACGGCATAGCTTTCGCTATGCCATTTTTATCGTACAATTTGATAGTATTTTACAAGCAGCATCTAAATTAGAAAGAAATTTCATTTGCCATATCATATAACTCTTGTGGAAATGGCTTTTTCATACTCAATGCTTCTTGAATATCAAAATCAACCACTTCATCTTTTTGAATTCCAATCACGCGGTTTCCTACTCCCTGCTCTAACAACTCTACCGCACGATAAGCCAACTGGCTTGCTAACACACGGTCACGTACAGTTGGATTTCCTCCGCGTTGAACATGACCTAAAATGGTTGTTCTAGATTCAATTCCGGTTGCTTGTTCTATTTTTTTAGCAATTTCTTCGGACTTTCCAATCCCTTCAGCTACTAAAATAATAAAATTCTGTTTTCCAAGTTTGCGGGCAATTGTAATTTTTTCAATCACTTTATCCAGATCAACTTCTATTTCAGGCACTAAAATACAGGTCGCACCGCAAGCAATACCGGCATTTAATGCAATATAACCGGCATGGCGTCCCATTACTTCTACCACGTTGCATCGATCATGAGATTGAACTGTATCGCGAATTTTATCAACCATTTCCATAGCGGTATTCATAGCAGTATCATAACCAATTGTATAATCTGTGCTGGCAATATCATTGTCAATGGTACCAGGAAGACCAACACAGGGAATTCCCTCTTTGGATAAATCAGCAGCACCGCGGAAAGAACCATCTCCACCAATTGCTACAATCCCATCAATTCCAGCATCTATACAATTGTTTTTTGCTTTTAATACGCCTTCGGGCTCTTTAAACTCCAAACAGCGTGCCGTATATAGAATCGTTCCTCCTCGATGAATGATATCAGAAACAGAACGCATATTCATTTCAATCATATCACCGTTAATTAGTCCATTATATCCCCTTTTAATGCCAATTACACGCATTCCCTTTTTAATGGCAGCTCTTACAACACCACGAACTGCTGCATTCATTCCAGGCGCGTCTCCTCCACTTGTTAATACACCAATTGTTTTTTGTTTTGTTTCCATAACAGACACCTTCTCTTTTCATATAGTATAATTACACTATCCAATCATATTTTAACATATTTTAGAAAACTGTCAACTGCAAAATCCAGATTTTACAGTTTTTACAATTTCATTACAACATTATTGCTTGATAACAGTTCCTTTAATTGCGCTAATAATAAATTACTTGCATTCACTTTATATTCTCTCATATAGTGATAGCAATTTCTATCTGCAAAATAAAAATACACATCTTGATTTCCCAAATTGCATTGTAACAATTCTTTCACTCGTTGAATTTGCTTATCTTCAAAGGATTGAAATTTTAAAAAAAGACCTACTTTCTTTTTGGGAGCCTGTGTTTTGGGTTCTTCTAATGTCAACTCTCCCAAGGAATCCAAATCACAAATGTTCTCACAAACCAATCTGGGGACTTGTTCATCCCTTATCGACAATCTACCTGCTACTAAAATAATATTTCCTTCCTTTAAAAACTGCTGACTTCTGGTGTATACTTTTGCAAACACCACCGCTTCTATAGATGAGGTTTTATCCTCTAGTTGAATTAAAGCCATTTTGGTCTGATTGCGCGTATTCATCACTTTTAAGCGCTGTATTACGCCTAAAAAACGAACTGGTTTTCCCTCTAGCTGATGAAGATCATGCTCCTCTGTCTGCATAAAGGTTATGATTTGATGTGTTTGAATTGTCTGAGGCACCTCGTCCAAAGGATGACCAGAAACATAAAGTCCCACCGTCTCTTTTTCCATTGCCAACAATTGTGCAGCTGGATACTCTGCTACAGAAGATACTGTATAATCAATCTGTTGTTGTGCTCCCATAGCAAATAAATTCATCTGTCCTTCTATATTTTTGCGCTTTATCTCATCAATTTCCTCTACAATTCTTTCATAAGAATTCATCATTTCATGACGATTGTGCGGAAAATCATCAAATGCACCAGACTGAATCAGACTTTCAATAGCGCGCTTATTAACCTCCTTTCCATACATTCTTTGACAAAAATCAGGTAGAGAAACAAAATTTCCATGTGCTTGGCGCTCTTCAATGATTTTTAAAATAACGCCTTTTCCCAAATTTTTAATTGCTAACAATCCAAAATTAATATCTGTACCATGTACTGTAAATTCCAACTCACTGACATTTACATTTGGGGGTAATATCCGAATCTGATTATTTTTACAATAATAAATATATTCATTGATTTTATCCGCATTGGACAATACACTTGACAACAGTGCTGCCATATATTCACTTTTATAATGGTATTTTAAATAGGCAGTCTGATAACAAATCACAGCATAAGCCGCTGCATGAGATTTATTAAAAGCATAAGAAGCAAAGCTGGACATTTCATCAAAAATTCGAATTGCAACTTTTTCGTCCACGCCGTTTGCGACTGCGCCTGAACATTCTACAGAACCATCTTCACGCTTTTTTCCATAAATAAAATGATGGCGTTCTTGTTCCATAATGGACGCCTTTTTCTTTGCCATCGCACGCCTTACCAAATCAGCACGTCCATAGGAATATCCTGCAAGCACCTGACACATCTGCATGACCTGCTCTTGATAGATAACACACCCATAAGTGACGTCTAAAATCGGTTTTAATAGTGGTGTATCATATTGAATATGTTCTGGATGATGTCGATTTTCAATATAGCGGGGAATGGATTCCATCGGTCCAGGACGATAAAGGGAAATTACCGCGATAATGTCCTCGATATTCTGTGGTTTTAACTGGGTCATTACCCTTGTAACGCCCCTTGATTCCATCTGAAATACCCCTTCTGTATCACCATCTCCAAGCATTTCATAAATATTTTTATCATCTATTGGAATTTGTTCTACACGAAAATCCGGATGTTGTTTTTTGATTTGCTCCTCACAGGCTTTGATCACAGTTAAGTTTCTCAGTCCCAAAAAGTCCATCTTTAATAGACCCAACTCTTCTAATGTTGTCATGGGAAATTGCGTCACTACCGCTTCATCATTTTTCTGGACCGGCACATAACTGTCTACTGGATCTCGCGTAATCACCACACCAGCAGCATGGGTGGAGGCATGACGAGGCATTCCCTCCAATTTTCTTGCCATATCAATCACATCATGTGCGGTTTGGTCATTGGTATAGATATCTCGAAATTCTTTTGATTTTTCCAATGCCTTATCTAAGGTAATATTTAACTCGGTTGGAACCATTTTGGCAATCTGATTGACTGTTTGATAAGATATTCCCAAAGCCCGTCCAACATCGCGGATTGCCGCTTTTGCCGCCATAGTACCAAAGGTAATAATTTGAGAAACATGGTCTGAACCATATTTACGCACAACATAATCAATCACCTGTTGACGTTTTTCAATGCAAAAGTCAACATCAAAATCAGGCATACTAATGCGTTCTGGATTTAAAAATCGCTCAAACAACAAATCGTATTGAATGGGGTCAATCCCTGTAATGCCAATACAATAAGCCGCAATACTGCCTGTGCCAGAACCACGCCCCGGTCCCACTGGAATATTATGAGTCTTTGCATAATGAATAAAATCCGCCACAATCAAAAAATAATCAACATATCCCATTTTGGATATAATATCCAATTCATAATTCAAACGCTCTATTAAACTTTCTTCTGGCTGCTCCCCATAAATGCGGTGAAAGCCTTCCCAGCACAATCGATAAAAATATGCCTGATTGTCCTCTCCATTGGGAGCAACAAAAAGCGGTAGTTTTGTCACACCAAACTCAAAATCAAAATGACATTTCTCTGCCACTTCAACAGTATTGGAGAGCGCACCTTCATAAACAGAAAACAACCTGTTCATTTCATCATAAGACTTTACATAAAATTCTTCTGTCTCAAACTCCAAATTTTTCCCTTGCCCATAGATGGTATTTGTCTGAATACACATCAGTACCGCTTGCGCTTTTGCATCCTCTTTATCAATATAATGACAGTCATTGGTTGCCACCATCTTGATGTTCAATTCCTTTGCCAAACGATACAATAAAGGCAAAATTTGCTGTTGTTTTTGAATCCCATGGTCTTGTAACTCAATATAATAATCTTCTCCAAACAAGGACTGATAAAAACGAGCTGTCTGTAAGGCTTTTTGATAATCATTGTTTACCAGTGCTCTTGGAATCTCTCCCGCCAGACAAGCAGATAAACAGACCAGTCCTTCATGATGTTGTTCCAACAACTGATGATCTACTCTAGGACGACTGTAAAATCCCTCCAAATGACCCAATGACACCATTTTAATGAGATTTTGGTATCCTGTTTGGTTTTTACAAAGTAAAATCAAATGTCCGGGACCTGTGTCAATTTTGTGCACTTTATCAAAACGTGTTCTAGGTGCTACATAGACTTCACAGCCAATAATTGGCTGAACGCCATTCGCTTTGCATTCTTTATAAAAATCCACTACACCATACATATTTCCATGGTCGGTGATTGCAACAGCTTTTTGTCCCAAATCCTTTACCTTTTGAACCAGTCTTTTAATTCGACAAGCTCCATCTAGTAAACTATATTCACTATGTACGTGAAGATGTACAAACTGCTCCATAATGCTCGATTGCTGAAAACCGATAAAAAGTAATTTATACTAGACCAATATATTTATATACATAGTCGCATTTTACTCTTTATCCCATGATACATTTTACAGCAAACTTCTCCTTTCCTATTTCTAAACGCCCAATATGCGTTTGTATGTTTCAAAACAATCCTCTATTTAACATTCATACTTTTCAATCTTTTAAACCAATAAATCGACTCACTTACGAACCAAAAGAAAATCGCCCAAGCTCAACTGATAATGCTCGCCATCTTGTTTTTTATACTCTTCCCAGTCCTCTGTATGATCGGTTTCTTTATCAATCATAATACGATAGTAGGTAAATCCCCCATAGCCTTCTATATATGGAAGGGCATCTAAATGATAGTTACCTGCTTTATCCAAATGATTATCCTGTATCAACCTTAGCCAACCAATTGCTTTATCTATCTGTTGCAAATCCCGCAATCTCTCTTGTTCCCCATTTTTTAAAGCTGTCATCACCATTTCACGTTCTTTCTCAAGAAGTTTTATCGCATATTCCATCATATCACCCCACACCCCATATACAAAGTGTTATGTATCCACCCAATTTTACTAAAAACACAAAATCAAATTGGGGGCAGTTTTTATCTATATATTGGATTCTGATACAATTAGAGCAATTTTCATCAATTGACTCTAGCTGTTTTGCGTTTTGTTTATTGGATATCTTCACTTCTCAATTCCTGCGCAATCTTACAGAGCTTATTCAAACGATGATTCAACCCAGAACGAGATAACGGGAAAGGAATTTCCTGCATCAATTCATTCAAAGACAATTCCGGACAACGCAATCTTGTTTCGGCAATCTCTCTCAAATCATCTGACAAAAATCCTCTGCCTTTTTTTGCAAAGATAAATTCAATATCTTGTACCTGCTTCATCGACGCCTTCACTGTTTTTTGAATGTTGGCTGTTTCACAATTGGTCACTCGATTCACACGATTGCGTAATTCTTTTTCAATCTTGACATTCATCAAATTCAGCGCATTTTTATGCGCTCCCATAATGGTCAAAATTTCCTCAATTGCCTCGCTGTCTTTTAAATAGAGAATATAACGATTCTTTCTCATTACACTGTGAAACTCTAGCCCCGCCAATACCAATAATATAGACAACTGATTCGCAAGTTCTTTTTGTTTGATTTTAAATTCAAAGTGATATTCTTTTGCCGGATTGACAATTACCCCACAAGTCAAAAAAACTGCTCTTAAAAAAGAGGCTCTACAGCATTTTTTTTGATAAACCGAACAGTCAACCACATCTTTGAGCGCTTTGTCAAACAGGGTATAAAATACAGAAACATCCTCTGTTTCTTCCAGTTTTAACTCATAAAGGGGGTGTTTTTTTCGGTTGGGAAACACATTTACAAATGAAGCAATCACTCCTGTCAATTCGACAATTTTTTGCGCTAGTAACGCGATGACTTTGCGATTATCTGTTTGAAACAATACATCATCATGGCGGTCTCCAAACAACAACATTGCATATACAAATGCAACGCTGCACTGTTTACAATGAAATTTTGCTTCACAAAGCTCCTCTTTTACAGATTGTGAATAGGTCATCTGCCAACATCCTTTATTTTGTAATATCGCGATGGTTTACAGTTACCTTTTTATCTTCATCCAATAAATTTCGACATAATTTTTCTGCAAAGGTAACAGAACGATGTTTTCCTCCAGTACAACCAAAGGCAATCACCAATTGACTTTTCCCTTCCGCAACATATAAGGGAATTAAATAATCAATCAAATCCTTTATCTTTTGGTATAATTCTTGAGATTGCTTCCAGCTCATCACATATTCACTTACTTCTGAATCAATCCCTGTCTTATACTTTAATTCATCGATATAAAATGGATTAGGTAAACAGCGTACATCAAATACCAAATCCGCTTCGCTTGGATAACCATGTTTAAACCCAAAAGACATACAGTTGATTAACATTCCATTTGTAATATAGTCCAAAAAGATACTGGAAATTTTTTCTTTTAACTGCATTACAGATAAATGTGTTGTATCCACAATATAATGCGCCCGCTGTCTGGCGTCGGACAATAATTCTCTTTCCTTTTGAATTGCTTTTTCAATGGATGGATTCTGTTCGTCAATTAAGGGATGTTTTCTTCTCGTTTCTTTATATCTGCGCATCAAAACATCATCGTCACAATCTAAAAACAAGAGTTTATATTCCACTTTTTCTACATCAAAACGAGTCAATTCCGCTCCCAAATCGCGAAACATCATCTTGGCTCTTGCATCTACTACAATTGCCATTTTATTGATTGCCCCATCAGACTGCCCTGCCAATTCTGCAAATTTTGCAATCAACTTGACAGGCATATTATCCACACAATAATAACCAATATCCTCCATGGTATCAATTACACGAGACTTTCCCGCACCAGACATTCCGGTAATGATAATCATTTCCATCTTTTTTCATCCTTTCATCTTAGGGAATCTGCAATATATTTCACTTCACATTCCAACTCAATACCAGTTTGTCTTTTTACTTCATCCTGTACAATTTGAATCAGATCCAATACATCCTGACAGCTTGCATGATGATAATTGATTACAAACCCACTGTGTTTGGTGCTCACCTGAGCGCCTCCAACGGTTCTTCCTTTGAGTCCACAATCTTCAATCAGTTTTGCTGCAAAAGCATTTGGTGGGCGTTTAAAGGTGCTCCCTGCACTGGGATATTCCAAAGGTTGCTTGGTTTTTCTGCGATTTAAAATATCTTCCATTGTTGCTTGAATGTTACTTTGTTCTCCTTTTTGAAGCTGAAATACCGCCTTTACAATACAATTTTTGGTACCAGTATAAATACTATGGCGATAGGAAAGATTTAGTTGATCCGCGTTGAGCTGTTGTAACTCCCCTTCTGGAGAAAGATGTTCTACAGCGAATAAAACATCCTTTATCTCTCCTCCATAAGCGCCTGCATTCATATACACAGCACCTCCAACGGTCGCTGGTATTCCATAGGCAAATTCTAAACCTGTCAAAGAATGCTCACAAGCAAAACGACAGACCTTCATCAAACTCGCTCCAGCATCCGCTTCAATTCGATCGCCATCAAGCAATCGAATACCGGAAAACTGTTTATTAAATACCAATACAACCCCCTGATAACCATTATCTGATACCAATACATTAGAACCATTTCCCAAAATTAAATAGGGCACATCAAACTGCTTACAATCAGATAGTAGCATTTGTATTTGTGTTATGGTCTTGGGAAAAACCACGATTCTTCCATCTCCTCCAATTTTAAAGGATGTATAATTTGCCAATGGGCTATTTATCTCAAAGGAAATTTGCTGTTCGTGCAACAAGGCTTCTATGGATTTAAAATCTATCATTGGTATCCTCCAAACTTATCATCTGTTTACTTTTAAAATTTATATTCGATATGATTATTATTATACTTGATACCTTTCGAATAATCAAATAAAATATCAATTTCTTATCTGCAACGACAGATATATTTTCACTTTATTTGACATTTCTATAGATTCCCAGTAAACTAATAATCATCTTTTATTCTTTTATGGGAGTTTTTTATGAATCATATATTTCCTTTTTCAGACGACAACAAGCGATATCATACCTGGAATTATCACTTGCGGCACCAATTTCACTCTAAAGTATTTAAAGTGTCTTTAAATGCGGGCTTTACCTGTCCCAATATCGACGGGAGTAAAGGAGTGGGCGGATGTACCTATTGCTCTGACGCTGGTAGCGGAGATTTTGCTGGAAATCCTCAACAATCTCTTGCTGTTCAATTTGATACAATCAAAGAAAAACTACATCAAAAATGGCCACAGGCAAAATATATTGCCTACTTTCAGGCACATACCAACACATATGCCCCGCTTGCGGTACTCAAACAGTGCTATGAGCAGGTATTACAATTTGACAATGTAGTTGGTCTGAGCATTGCTACACGGGCAGATTGTATTACAGAAGAAATTGCGGATTATCTTGCCCAACTAAGCCAAAAAACCTATTTAATTGTAGAGCTTGGACTACAAAGCTATTTTGATAAAACCGGAGAGCGTATCAATCGCTGTCACACCTATGCCGATTTTTTACAGGGTTATGAGCGATTGCGCCAAAGAAATATTTTGGTTTGCGTTCATATCATCAACGGTCTACCCGGAGAAACACCCAAAATGATGCTTGAAACGGTCAGACAACTTTCTCAATTGGAGATACACTGTATCAAAATCCATCTACTTCATGTACTAAAACATACTAAAATCGCAAAACAGTTACAACAAAAACAATTTGATTTGCTCACACTGGAAGAATATGTAAAAATCGTCTGCGACCAATTGGAACTGCTCCCCCCAGAAGTAATTATTCAGCGCATTACAGGCGACGCAGACAAAGAAAAATTAATTGGTCCGCTATGGAGTTTAAAAAAATTTGTAGTGATGAACGAAATTGACAAAGAATTGGTGCGCCGAAACTCTTTTCAGGGAATTCACTATCAGAAAGGATAAAAAAACAACATGCAGCTTATTTTGGATTTTGCAAAGACATTATTGCTTTCCCATCTCAAAGAAGATGGTATTTATGTTGACTTTACCATGGGCAATGGATTTGATACCCTATTTCTGGCAGAACATACCAATGGGGACATCTATGCTTTTGACATTCAACAAACCGCCATCGAGAATACAACCAAACTGTTAAAACAACATCAAATCAACCATGTAAATTTGATTTTAGACAGTCACAGCAATCTAAAACAGTATTTACAACAACCCATTGATGCTGGTATCTTTAATCTGGGATATCTTCCCAATGGGGACAAATCCATCACAACCCGTACAGAAACCACTTTAACTGCCGTACAATCGGCACTCGAACTCTTATCAGACACTGGTATTTTGGTCATTGTATTATATCCCGGACATATGCAGGGAAAAACAGAAAGTCTTCAAGTGGAAGACTTTTGTAAAAAATTAAATGCTAGCGCTTATCATGTGTTAAAATATGATTTCATCAACCAAAATCATCCACCCTATCTGATTGCAATTAAAAAACGTCATCTAAAAAAATAAGTATTTGTTGGTATTTCAACAAATACTTATTTTACTTTATCATGATTTATTTTGTCATCAATTTACAAATTTCATTGGAGAATGCAACAGGATCCTCAATTTCCATACCCTCAATCAACATTGCTTGGGTATATAATAACTGGGTATAAGCATTTAATTTTTCTTTATCCGTATGTTGCAGTTCTTTCAATGTTTCAAAGATTGGGTGAGAAGCATTGATTTCCAAAACGCGGTCTGCTTTTACCTTCTGGTCATTTGGCATAGAATTTAATACCTTTTCCATTTCCAAAGACATCTGTCCATCACTGCTAATGCAAACTGGATGTGTCTTTAAGCGATTAGAAATCCGCACTTGTTTTACTTTATCCCCAAGGAATTCTTTCATACTTGTAAACAAATCCTGATTTTCTTCTGTTTGCTTTTTCGCTTCTTGCTTTTCCTCTTCCGTTTCCAAATCCAAATCCCCAGCAGAAACAGATTTAAACTGCTTTTCCTGATATTGCATCAACATTTGAATGGCAAATTCATCAATATCATCTGTAAAGTATAGAATTTCATAGCCCTTGTCTTTTACCAATTCTGTTTGTGGCAGATGTTCAATTCGTTCTACGCTTTCACCGCTAGCATAGAAGATATATTTTTGATCTTCTTTCATGCGAGAAACATATTCTCCCAAGGTTACCAGCTTATTTTCACTAGAAGAATGGAACATAATCAAATCCTGAAGGGTCTCTTTATCAGCACCATAATTGTTATAAATGCCAAATTTCAGTTGTAAACCAAAGTTTTTAAAGAATTTATCATATGCTTCGCGTTCAGACTTTTGCATCTTTAACAATTCGCTTTTGATTTTCTTTTCCAAGCTCTTTGCAATCAATTTCAGTTGATGGTCATGTTGTAACATTTCTCTGGAAATATTCAAAGATAGGTCCTCAGAATCCACCAAGCCCTTTACAAAGCTAAAATAATCTGGTAGCAAATCTGGACACTTTTCCATAATCAACACACCGCTTGCATAGAGCTGCAAACCTTTTTCATACTCTTTTGTATAGTAATTAAATGGTGTTTTGGCGGGAATAAACATCAAAGAACGATAGGTTACTGCACCTTCTGTACTGCTGTGAATGACCCGAACTGGATCGGTAAAATCAAAGAATTTATCCTTATAAAATTGGTTGTATTCCCCATCTTGCAGTTCACTTTTTTGTTTTTTCCAGATGGGAACCATACTATTGAGTGTTTTGGTTTCTATAACTGTATCATATTCTGGATCGACGCCATCCACGCCAGTACCCTCTTTGAGTTTGCTCTGTTCAACATCCATCACAATGGGATAGCGAATATAATCGGAATATTTTTTTACAATGCTTTGCAGACGATATTGATCTAAAAATTCATCATAATTTTCTTGTTCTTCATTTTCCTTGATCTTTAATGTCAACACAGTACCAGTTGTATCTTTTTGGCATGGTTCAATGGTATAACCTTCTGCCCCTTCGGATTCCCAACAGTAAGCCTGCTCTTGACCATATGCCTTACTGACAACAGTCACTTTATCACTGACCATAAATGCAGAATAAAAACCAACACCAAACTGACCGATAACATCTACATCATCTGTGAGTTCATTTTCATTTTTAAAGCTGAGAGAACCACTCTTTGCAATGGTACCCAAATTGCTTTCCAACTCCTCTTGTGTCATACCGATACCATTATCAGAAATGGTCAAAATGCGGTTTTCTTTATCCACTTCAATTTGAATCTGAAAATCTTCTCTAGACATTCCAACATTCTGGTCTGTTAAGGAACGAAAATACAATTTATCAATTGCGTCGCTCGCATTAGAAATCAGTTCTCTTAAAAAAATTTCTTTATGGGTATAGATAGAATGTATCATCATATCAAGCAAGCGTTTGGACTCTGCTTTGAATTCTTTTGTTGCCATTGACTACCAATCTCCTTTATTTTTAACATTCTCTTTTTACATTTTCTGAAATATTAGCACTCTTATTATATGAGTGCTAATGTTTAGTATAATGTATGTTTTTGTCTAAGTCAAGTATAAAATATGAATATTATATGAGGAAGCACTTGTGTGATTGGGAAACTTCTGTAATTATCATAATTAGTTTAAAAAAAATCGATTGTTTTATTTTTTCTATTGAAATTGTATAATTGTTATGCTATTCTAATGTTTAAATAACATCTCAGAATAGGAGGTTAATCTATGAATATCATCATTATGCAGGGACCGAAATCCAGTGCAATTGAACAACGCGACATGCCACAGATAACTGAAGATCAAGTATTGATACGCCTAAAATATGTGGGTGTCTGTCGCTCCGAACACGATGACTGGCTTGTTGCTCAAAAAGGACAAACATTTGGTCATGAACCTATGGGAATTATCGCACAAGTTGGCAATCATGTTACAGAATTTTCTGTAGGCGACCGAGTAAGCGGTCTTTGGGGAGGCGCGCCCAATATCGGAGGTATGGCGCAATATCAGGTAGCTCACCCCAAAAAGGACACCATTATCAAATTACCCGAACAGGTGTGTTCTGAAGATGCCATTTTAGAACCACTTGCCTGCTTAATCAGTGCAGTATCAAAAGTACGCCCGATTCTGCCTGGAAAAAAAATCTGTGTGGTAGGCTGCGGATATATGGGTTGTGGTGCCATTGGTTTACTTTGTCTAAAAGGGTATCAAGTCGTTGCGGTGGATATTCGTTCATCTTGTTTAGAAGATGCAAAAAAATATGGTGCTGCTGAATGTTATACACCAGAACAAGCGCTCAAACAATATGGACAAGATGGCTTTGAAGTGGTGATGGAATGGGGAGAAACCAATGACTCACTGAATACTGCAATCAATCTCACAAAAATTTGCGGGCAATTGTGTATTGGCGCATATCACACTGGAGGAAAACGCCTAATTGATATGCAGCAACTCAACTTTAAAGCAATCGAGTGTCTCAGCACACACCCACGTGAAGCACAATTATTGCGCGAATGTGCTTATCAGGCAGTAGAACTTCTCGCTTCTCGCAGATGGAACTTCCAAAATATACCAACTATGATCTATCCAATGAATCAATTTGACCTCGCCCATCAACAACTAGAAACGAAATATGGTCATCATATGAAGGCATTGATTGCTATGGAAATGGTCGATGGGGAGCCATATTTGATCAATGGTTAATCATTTTTTAAATGGACGATAAACTTAGACAAATTTCAGCTACATCATGGATTTTCTATCGCTTTACACTATACAAATCAAGACTTTTATGTTATGATAAACGGGAAATGATTGGATTTTATGGGACCAATTGTTCATCTTAAAATCTCACTCACAACGATATTGTCATTTCATCATATTAGAAAAATGGAGGTCTCTTATATGGAAAAATCCAAGGTATACTTTACAAATTTACGCGCTGATATCAACAATAACCTGCTTCAAAAATTAGAAAAGCTAATCAAAACTGCTGGAATTGGCAATATTGATATGAAAAATAAATATGTTGCCATTAAAATTCACTTTGGTGAACCCGGTAATTTAGCTTATTTACGCCCAAATTATGCCAAGGTCGTAGTGGATACCATCAAAGCATTGGGAGGAAAACCATTTTTAACCGATGCCAATACACTCTATGTCGGTCGTCGAAAAAACGCACTTGATCATCTTGATTCCGCCTATGAAAATGGATACAATCCCTTTACCACTGGCTGTCATGTAATCATTGCAGATGGTTTAAAAGGTACAGATGAAACACTTGTCCCAATCAACGGCGAATATGTCAAAGAGGCAAAAATTGGACGTGCTGTTATGGACGCTGATGTGTTTATTAGCTTATCTCATTTTAAAGGACATGAAGCAACTGGCTTTGGTGGCACTTTGAAGAACATCGGTATGGGTTGTGGTTCTCGAGCAGGCAAAATGGAAATGCACAGTAGTGGAAAACCATTCGTATCTACTGACACTTGTATTAGCTGTGGAGCTTGTGCCAAAAACTGCGCACATAGTGCCATTTCTTTTCCAGAGAAAAAAGCAGTCATTGATCATAATCGTTGTGTTGGCTGTGGAAGATGTATTGGCGTCTGCCCTGTCGACGCTGTCAATGCCGCTGTTGATGAAGCAAACGATATTTTAAATAAAAAAATTGCAGAATATACTTTGGCAGTCATTCAGGATAAACCAAATTTCCATATCAATCTTGTGATGGACGTCTCTCCTTTCTGTGATTGCCATGCTGAAAATGATTTACCTATCATTCCAGATATCGGTATGTTCGCCTCATTTGACCCTGTTGCATTGGATATGGCTTGTGTAGATGCCGCCAATCAACAGCCAGTGATACAGGGCAGCTATTTAAGTGATAAAGAACATATTCACCACGATCACTTTATTTCTACCCACCCAGATACCAATTGGGAAGTCTGTTTGGATCACGCAGTCAAACTTGGCATTGGCAGCAAAGAATACGAACTCATTGAGATTTAATTAAAAAATTCAGCCCATTATTTCTGCAATATTATCAATGAAACATTGAGAGAAATAGATACCAGGAAGATATTTTATCTTCCTGGTATTGTTGTTTAAGCAGTCTTTTCTATATCAAAATGCTTTCATCTACAAAAGCAAAAACGGCAGAAGCTCCTCTACTGTTTTTTCATCTATATATATTTGCCCTATCATAGGATTACCCGCAATCGAATACCTTGCTGTAATCTGTCTGAAGAATACAGCTTCTTTCTCCCAGCACACTTATTTTTTTAATCGATTTATCTGTTTCTGATCTCTTCCCATGCCCGATATACACGGTACACATTTTCTGGTTTTGCTCCTGGTCCAAACTCACACTGGGCAATACAGCCGCCGTTCTGCCACAAAGTCTCGTACACAGATTCCACTGCCCGATCGATATCCACTATGTTTCCCTCTGGCAAAAGATGTTGTCTGTCGATTTCACCCCAAAAAGTAATTTTTCCCTTATATGGCTCTAGATTTTCAAGCCCCATACAAAATAACTGACTATTAACAGCGTCCAGTCCCAAATCAATCAGCTTTGGAATAATCCTTAAAATGTTTCCATCTGAATGCATAAAAATCTTTTTGCCATTTTGATGTGCAATATCAATATAATCGCGATACATCGGTGCAAAAAATTCATCCCACAACTGCGGGTGAATTAATAAATCATTCTGAGAACCCCAATCATCCATCATATTCAAAGCATCTACGTCTGTTTTTGCCCACTTCTCCATCAGGCGACTGTAAAAATCGTGCATTCTTTTCATAAAATCCAACATCTTTGGCGTTGGATCCATAAGATCCATATAAAGGTTCGCAGTTCCTCGAATAAATTGAAGCTGTTCAAAAGGACGAGGGCAGCAGGAAGCAAATAAAAACTTATCCTGTTTTTCTTCACAGGAGCGATTGACCTGACCGATATCAAAGCTCAAAAGCTCCTCTGGAATATGGATACACTTGACATCATTCCAATCATCATACTTTACAATTGGCTGTTTTACTTCTCCAATTACACCACGATGGATATTTGTAAAAACACAACCCCATTCGTCCACATATTCCCCTACCGCATATGGGTCTCCCTTTGCGGAAGGCTGTTCTTTTAAAACCGTATCCGGTCCATCAAAATCCCATTCAAAATCTTGTGTAAGCTGTGCTATCATCTCTGGACAGTGCTCGTTTGCCCAGGGCAGCGACCACAGTTGTCTTGGAATACGCTCCTGCGTATTTGTAAAATTAAGTGTACTCAACACACATTCTTTGGATGTCATAATATCTTCCTTTCTCTAAAAACAATTCAGAATTCTATTGTATTTCCCTTTAAAAAGATTATAATAAATATAAATTCATTCTGCATTCAAAAAGATACTTGATACAAATTTATACATTTTCACCTCTTTTAGAAATTCAAGGAGATATTATGATTCCTGTAATCGACGAATTCTGTTGGACTTCTCATCGCAAAATTCTCTCTTGCGCGCAAACACAACTTCCATGGCTGCAATCATTTGGTATCCAGATCTCTGGCAAAGCCGAAAAACCACTGATTCCGCATATCCATCCCGATTGTATGGAAATTGTCTTTTTGCTCAAAGGATTTCAAATTTATGAAACAGATGGATATCTTTTCCGGCTCACTGGCTATGATATTTTTGTCACACACACAGGCGAGCCACATAGTTCAGGTGATTTTCCAGAACATATCAGTGATCTGATGTGGTTTCAGCTTAGACTTTCCGCACTTGCACAGACTTTTCATAAACAGAAGGCTTCTGAGCTCGCTTGTGCCCTCCATGAACTGCCTCGAATTTTTCGCGGAAATGCAGCTTTGGAAAGCCAACTTCGAGAGGCGTTTTTCTATCTTGCATCCTCTGATTCAATTATACAGGCACTGGGGCAGGAGCTTTTTACTAGTTGCCTCTATCGCATGATTCTGCTTTCTCGTGAATTAAAGCCCCTACAGGTAGACCAAATCAGTGAAGCCATTATCTATATCCATGAGCATATAGATGAACCGATTGCCCTGGAAAACGTTGCAGCAAGCTGTGGCTTCTCCCTCTCTCGCTTTAAATCGAAATTTAAGCAAGAAACTGGAATTACACCTCGTGCCTTTATCAATTACGTAAAAATCACACAGGCTAAACAGCTTCTAGAACAAAAACTTTCTGTCACAGAAGTTTCATCCAGACTATCGTTTGATACGCCAAATTATTTTGCCACACTTTTTAAAAAATACACTGGTCAAACGCCCACCCAATATCAAAATAGTCTTTCCCAGAAAACAGACTTTGTATAACCTTTACATACAACAATCATATTCATTCTATCTCTCTTATCACCTCTATCATTTTTTCAAGCGGAACTTGAATGATAAGAGATTTCTATTGATTATGACTGCATATGTTCTTTTCATATTATCTCCAAAATAGAGCACTTTCAAAAACCCACTGCCATTGAAAAGATTCTAGTTTTTCTTTGCTTTCACCTTTCATTACAATCAAGAAAGACCACACAGCGAACATTCAATTCTGCTGTGTGGTCTTTTTATTGATAGTTTGGTCTATCCTATTTGATTGATTTTATAAAAGATATCGCACTTTTAAAGCCGATTTTTCATCTATAGAATCAATTTGGGTTGTTGCTGCATACACTGATGAATTTCTTCTAATGTGGGAATGGCTGGGATTGCGCCTTTTTTGGTAGTTACCAAAGAGCCAACTGCATTTGCAAAATCAAACATTTCATTGATTTCATCTTCTGTCAATTGTTCTACTGATTTATCCAAGGAAATCCACCGATATAATACACCTGCTAAAAAGGAATCTCCTGCACCAGTTGTATCAATTGTCTTTAAATCATAGGCATAGGAATGATATCCCTTTCCATTTACCAACGCATAACAGCCCTTTGGACCTCTAGTAATCATAATAAATGGAATTTTATATGTTTGCTCAATCATTTTTGCCGCCTGCTCACAATCAGAAATGCCAAATAAAAATTGTGCTTCTTCCTCTGAAATCTTTAGTACATCAGCCAAAGCAAAAGCATTTAAAATCTCTGTCTTTGCACGCTGTGCATCACCCCACAATGGCAATCTCAAATTAGGGTCATAAGAAATGATACTGCCCTGCTCTTTTGCCTGCTTTACTGCCTCCAAAGTAGCGCTTCTCTCTGGTTCTGCTGTGAGGGAAACCGAACCAAAATGAAAAAACTTACTGGATACTCCTTTTAGTGCAGCAATATCATCTAAATTCAAATTCACATCTGCAGTATGATTGCGATAAAAGGAAAACTCACGATTTCCGGTTTCATCTAATGTGACAAATGCCAAGGTCGTCGGATATTCTTCAGACATCACCATATAGTCTGTACAAACATTTGCCGATTTTAACGCATTTTTACAACTTATTCCAAAAGAATCATTTCCAACTTTTCCAACAAATGCGCTGCTAACTCCTAATTTTGCCAATACGCTTGCAACATTTGCAGGCGCTCCGCCTGGATTTTGTTGAAATGCGCACGCTTCTACATCGCCATAAGGTGCAAAATCAATCAAAATTTCTCCAATGCTTATAAAATCAAATTTCATGCCATTTTCCTCAATTCTTCTGTATTATTTATAGTTAGATAATAATCCTACAATGGTGCTTTGTCAAGATATTATCCTCCAGAAAATATAAATTTTGATAGATAACCCTGTACAAAAATCACCAATATAATAACAGGAAGCAGATAAGTCAAATAAACTTTTGTCCACTTGGGAAACTTGATGCCTTTTCCACTGTCTGTTTCCTTGATAAAATTATCAAATCCCCAACCATAACGACTGACACAAAACAATAGATAAATCAAAGAACCAATTGGCAAAATATTATTGCTGACCAAAAAATCTTCCAAATCTAAAATGGTACTCTGTCCACCCAATGGGTGAATGCCACTCAACAGATTATATCCCAATACGCAGGGCAAAGACAATATGATAATGGCAATCCCATTGATTAAAATGGCTTTTTTTCTTGACCAACCTTTTAAATCCATAAAAAATGAAATGATATTTTCAAATACAGCAATAATGGTAGTCAATGCCGCAAATGTCATAAAGATAAAAAACAAAGTGCCCCAGATACGTCCACCGCTCATCTGATTAAAGATATTGGGAAGGGTGATAAATACCAATTTCGGTCCTTCCCCCGGATTAATATCAAATGCAAAACAAGACGGAAAGATAATCAGTCCAGCAATGATTGCTACCAATGTATCCAATACCAAAATATTGATACTTTCCCCAGTCAAAGAGCGGTCCTTGCTGATGTAGCTTCCAAAAATAGCCAATGCCCCAATTCCCAGACTGAGTGTAAAAAACGCCTGTCCCATTGCTGCAAAAATGACATTTCCAAGACCGTTTTCTGCAATCTTTGAAAAATCAGGAAGTAGATAAAATTTTAATCCCTCTATTGCACCATCCAATGTTACTGCACGAATCACCAATATCAGCATAATCACAAATAAACTGCACATCATTACCTTATTGACCCGCTCAATTCCCTTTTGCAATCCAAAAGAGCAAACCACCAAACCAATGATCACAACCAATAACATTGCAATTGTCATCACAATCGGTTGCCCCATCAACTCACCAAATGTCATCTCTATCTGTTGTGGAGTGCGATTTTCAAACACACCTGTTACCATTTTATAAAAATAAATCAACATCCATCCGCCAATGGTGGTATAAAACATCATCAGCAAATAATTTCCTGCAATTGATAAATATTTATACCAATGCCATTTACTTCCCTTTGGTTCCAACTGCTCAAATGAACGCGCTGCACTTTTCTGGCTGGCACGTCCCACTGCAAATTCCATAATCATAATTGGCAAGCCTAATATTACTAAAAAAAACAAATAAATTAAAACAAATGCTGCTCCTCCATACTGTCCCGTAATATAAGGAAATCTCCACACATTCCCCAAACCAACTGCACACCCTGCAGAAATCAGCAAAAATCCCAACCGGGACGAAAATTTTTCACGTTGCAATGAATACAATCCCCTTTCTAATATAACAAATTTAGCGTTATTTTACCGGTTTTTGCACAAATTGTCAACAGACAAATCCAATTGTAAGCTGCTTATCCACAAAAAATAATGCTATCGTTTATTTACTTGCATTTTGGTTCCAAAAATTATGATAAATTTTAGTAAAAAACTACTTGTGGATCAGGTTTATTTATGTTATAGTATGTCACAACATATCAATTTTTCAAAAATATACTACAGTTTTATCTAAATAATACCAAATACAATCTATAGGGAAGGTACTGCCATATGAAACCAAAAAAAATACATATTTATCTGATTCATCACTCTCATACCGATATTGGATATACCGATTTACAAGAAATTGTTATCGCCAATCAGGTGGACTATATCAAATCAGCCATTCAATCTCTCAAACAAGCTTATCAAGAAAATAGTTCTATTATCAATTTTAAATGGAACTGTGAAACATTCTTTTGTGTTGAACAGTTTTTAAAAGAATGTACTGAGCAGGAAAAAGAGGACTTTATTTGCTTTGTAAAAAAAGGAAATATTGGATTATCCGCCAATTATTTAAACTTTACCGACCTCGCTGATCGAGATATCCTACACCAGAGAACCAAAGAATTTGTTGACTTTTACAAACCTTATGGCATTACCGTAAATGCTGCTATGAATGCGGATATCAATGGCATCTCTTTAGGGGCAATGGAAAGTCTTGTGGACAATGGAATTGAATTTTTATATACCAATATTCATTGTCACCATGGAATGTATCCATTGTATCAGAATCAACAACCATATTTTTGGGAAAGTCGAACTGGAAAAAAATTGCTTGTATGGAATGGAGAACACTATAATTTAGGAAACGCTTTGGAAATTGTAAAACTCGAAATCCTTAGCTTTATGACCAAATTTTATTTTGGGGATACCGAAATTTCAGACCATATGGAATCCATCAAATACCATATCGACCAATATACCGATTTGTGTTTTCAACATGGTTATCCTTATGATTTTATCCCTGTTTCCATATCAGGTGTATTTAGTGATAACGCACCTCCAAATCCCGATATCATAAAGACAATAGGGACATTTAATGCCAAATATGGTGACAGCATTGAATTGGAAATGGTAACGATTTCTCAACTGTATGAGTATATCAAAGAAAAAATATCCGATGTAAAAACCTATCAGGGTGACTTAACAGATTGGTGGGCTCATGGCGTACCCAGTACTCCCTATGGAGTCAAACACTATAAAGAAGCACAAAGAATGTATCGGTTGTGTGAAAGATTGGATGCGCAACATCAAATTATCAATGATTCATTGGTCAGAGACGCCCAAGATAATCTACTATTATATGCAGAACACACCTGGGGGCATTCCTCTACCATCACCAATCCCTATGACACATTTGTACTCAATTTAGATATCAGAAAATACAGCTATGCGTCAAAGGCACATGAAGCATGCGCCAAAAACTTATATCGAATCAAAGGACATCTGGGAGATAAATATCGCTATTATGATAGAAACGGACTAATCAAGGCAATCAATACCACCCCAACAGCCATACAAGCACTTGTTGAGTTTTATATCGAAGCCTGTGAATATCATGGAATTGAACTCTATCACCAACAGACAAAACAACCCATCAAAGTACAGCTTTCCGCTCATCCAAGAGGTGTATTGGTCAGCTTTGTCGACAAATTTGAGCCATTAGAACACAAAGTTTATTGTTTTAAAGAAGTTGCTCCCAAAAAAGAAACGCTTAATTTTCGGGTTGCCTATTATGGTCCCGACCAAGTCAAAGATATTGTCAACACCTATGATCCCGTCAGCTATACATTGCCTTACGCGATTGAAAATGATTTCTTCCGAATCTGCTATCAAATTGGAACTGGTGTTACTTCCTTTTATAATAAGCTGGACAATCTTGAAATGCTCAAACAAGGAGATGAAAAATTCTTTACTCCCATTTATGAACGCACCAGTATTCGTACAGATGTCTATGAAGAAAGACGAAAGCTGGGAAGAAATATCAGAGGACTACATGCCCAAAAATACATTGGCAAGTTAATTGATATCAAAATTCTGGATAGAGGTTCCATTTTTCAAACAATCGAGCTGATTTATCAACTAGAGGGAACTTATTTTAGTTCTATCGTATTGAAAATGTATCACCATGAGCCAAGAATTGATTTTAAATACAAGTTGGCAAAGACATTTTCACAAGATATTGAAAGCATCTTTTTACCATTGTCACTCAACCTTCCACCTGTAGAGACCTATATTGATAAAGGCGATATTGCGTTTAGACCAGGCATTGACCAAATTCCCGGAACCTGCATGGAGTACTATCTCATTGACAATGGAATTGTATATCAGGGAGATAACAGAAATTATTGTATTCAAACGCTGGATGCACCTATGATTTATATGGGAAATTTAAACCATCACCCAATCGTATTATGTGATAGAGCACCACAAAATAATCAAAGACCTATTTATTCTTGGATTATGAATAATATTTGGGAAACCAATTTTAAAATGGACCTATCTGGTGCAACAGAATACTGCTATTCCTTTCAAATAACCGATAAAAAACCCATTGAAACATGCTATCAAGATCTAAAAGATGATTACCAAAGAATGCTGTGTTTTATGATATAAAAATCAAATTTAATATCCATTGAAAAAGGAAAAACACTTTATCAGAAGGGGTTTTGTAATGTCAAAATTAAATGTTGATCAGAAAACAATTAAGGATTTATTCCAGGACAAACGATCCGATTTTTTAATTCCCGATTATCAAAGACCTTATGCGTGGAAGGAAATGGAATGTCAAACCTTATGGGATGATATTTTTACTTTTGCAATTCCCGATGATGGCAGTACTGAATTTGATAGCAATAGCGAATATTTTTTGGGTCCTATTGTTACATTTAAAAATGACAACGGAAAGATGGAAGTAATTGATGGACAACAACGCTTAACAACATTAATGCTTTTACTTCGTGCATTTTATGCGAAATTTGGTCATATGCAGGACGAAGCATCGCTGTTTACAAAGCAAAACATTGAAAAATGCCTATGGAAAACCAACGAATTTGGAAAGCCAAATATGAATGCACTTAAAATTGATTCCGAAGTCGCTACAGATGAAGATAAAAACGATTTTCTAGAAATATTGCGTACAGGAACGGTTAACAAAACACAAAAAAGCAACTATGCCATCAACTACTGCTTTTTTCAAACCTGTATTGAAACATTTCTCAGTAAATATCCCAGTTATTTTGCATATCTTCCCACTCGCATTATGAATAACTGTATTTTATTGCCGATTGAAGCGGAATCACAAGACACAGCACTTCGCATTTTCTCCACACTAAACGACCGCGGTAAACCATTATCCGACGCCGATATTTTTAAAGCACAATTTTACAAGTTTTATTCTCATCTTGGAAAGAAAGATGAGTTTATTGAAAGATGGAAAAAACTAGAAGAACTCTGTAAAAAAACATTTCGTTCTAATACTGGCACATCAATGGACGAATTGTTTACCCGCTATATGTACTATATTCGCGCCCTTCAGGGAAACAAGTCCTCTACAACAGAGGCTCTGCGAAAATTTTACGAAAAAGACAACTATGCACTGCTCAAAAAAGAGGAAACTTTTGATAACTTAATTATCTTGGCACGTTTTTGGGAAGATATTTCCAATCAAGATAAAGATAGATTTACAAAAAAACTTCTTCGTCGTTTGTTTGTTCTCAATTATGCCCCCAATGGTATGTGGACTTATTTTATATCTGTCTATTTTATGCACAACAAAGATCAGAATGGATTGCTAGAAGAAAATGCTTTCTTTGATTTTCTAAATAAAATGATTGGATTCATCTGGACATATGCTGTTACAAATCCGGGGGTCAATGCGCTTAGAATACCTGTCTATGCCGAAATGATCAATATTGTAAATAATAAGCCAGTTGCTTTTCATGATTTTAAATTCGACCCCCAAAGCGTAGAAAATATATTCTCCAATTTTAGTTTCAAAAATTCCAGACCGATTACAAAGGCAATGATAACGTGGTGGACATTTCAAAATGAACAACAGGAATTGTTATCTCTAGAAACCATTTTTGAAACAGAACACATTTATGCAATCGAAAGACAAAATAGAGAACAACTACTATATGATGTACGCAATCTAGAAACACTTGGCAACAAAGCACTGTTGGAAAAACGCATTAATATCAGAGCTTCAGACTATCGCTTTACCGATAAAATAAAATATTACTTGGGCTTTACCAACAGTCGCGGACAGGAAAAGGAAGGTACAAAAGTCCAAGAGCTGATTGACTTGGCGCACTCAATGTCTGACTTTACCGAAACCGATATACAAACTAGAGATTGCAAAATCATGAGCGCTTTTCTTAAATTTTTACAGGACAATGAACTGACTACATCAACCAAAGAAAATCAAATCAATTACCATCTATTATAAATTGATAAAAAGTCCATTCTATCTGCTATCTCTTCAAGTTAGAAGACTTTTTACACCTTTAAAAATAACAACTAAACTCGTTGTTTTGATAAAAAAGAAATTCCCTTTTCAAAATCGTATACTCATTGAAAAATGATTTATTGATATACATTGGAAATGGCAGATAAAAATTTTATCATCAACTATATAAATTTGAATTTGAGGAGGCTAAAGAATGAAACGAGAATTAGGAGTCGCAAGGTGTGGACTTGCTTGTTGCTTGTGTTCAGAAAATGAAAAATGCAATGGTTGTTACTCGGATAACTGTCCTGACTACGCCCAATGCGAAAATAGAAAATGCTCCATTGAAAAGGAACTCATAGGCTGTCATGCTTGCGAAATGGATTGCAAAAGAGGATTACTAAACAAAATCAAGCCATATGGTTTTACATTGTTCATAAAAAGATATGGGATAGAGAGTCTTCTTGACTGCCTTGAGGAAAATGAAAAAAGAGGAATCGCATATCATCGCAAAGGAATTATTGGCGATTATGATGATTTTGACGATGTGGAAAAGCTAATAGAATTTATTAAGACAGGAAAACGCTAAATTCCAGTTTATAAAACTATTAAGCTGTTGTAGATTATGTGATTTCCCTAAAATATATCTTATATTTTAAAATTTTTACATTGGAAACACTTTTCCAAAAAAGGAGAAAATAAAAAACCATCAAATTCCAATCCCATGAGATTGGAATTTGATGGTTTTTAAAAAATACGCCAAACGGGACTTGAATCCGAAAAAGTACATTTTATAGAGCGTTATACAATTCTATAAAGCTAAGTAAACCCCAGTATTACGGGGATTTATCTAATATCAATCAAGATGTATTTTGACTTATTTTGGCGAATTTTGACCAGAATAACGACCAAACAACGACCAAAAATAAAAGAAAAGTATGATTGAGCGTGCTGATGGGCGATTCGCTCCATGATTAAGGATTGAAAAATTACCATAAAGTGACACGAAATGTCACATCAGGGGAATGGCAAAATGCCACCACATTCAGACAAACAGAAAGCAGGTCTATTGATAAACCTGCTTTTTTATATTTATTCTGCTTTGAGTTTTAAAACTTCTGCAATTGCTTGGCTTGCCCTTGCTTGTGTCTGTGCGAAGGTGTGAGCATAAATATTAAGGGTTGTTGTTGTATTGGAATGCCCTAGTGCAGCGGAAACAGTGCGGATATCAACACCGCTATGAATTAATAAGCTGGCGTTTAAATGCCTAAAAGCATGTACGCCATAAAAATTCAGTTGATTTCTGTCACAGAACCGTTTTAGCCATTCGTAAGGTGTACCCGGATTCATAGGCATACCGTTCCAATTAACAAATAGTCTGTTCGTTATATTCCATTTGTCACCTGCTCGCAAACGCTCTTGATTTTGCTGTTTTTTATATTGTTTTAGAAGTAGTATAACCTGCTGCGGAACCTTTAAAATGCGTGAAGATTTCGCGGTTTTAGGGGTATCGGTATAAACGCCCTTTTCTTTGGTATATAAGGAACTACGACAAATTTCGATTGTATTATTTTGAAAGTCAATGTCTGACCATTCTAACCCCAATAACTCAGCACGGCGAAAACCGCCATAAATAGCCAAAGTAAAGAATACTTGATACTTCAATGGCTCATATTCTAACAATTGCAAAAATGTTTGTGTCTCCTCTATGGTATAACACTGTTTCTCTGTTTTCGCTTGTTCTGGTAAGATAACATGCTTACAGGGATTCTCTTTCACAATTCCCATGCGTATAGCATAATCAAATATGGTAGAAACAAAAGATAAGTAGTGTTTGATTGTTTTGGGTGATAATCTTCCTTTAGTGCGTTGATTGGTACCATCTTGCCCCAATTGATTGATAAAGCATTGAACTTGTCTAGTATTGATTTTATCTAGTTTTAAATGCCCAATGGCTGTATAAGTGCGTTGACTTAACTCCATATAACGCTCTCTTGTGCGCTCTTTGAGCTTAATTGTGGCATACTCCTCAAACCACTGAGCCGCGAAGGTCTGAAACTTCACCGAACCGCCTTGTACTTGTTTGCCTTGACATTCTTCTTCAAACAAAACTGTTTGTCGTTTCAATTCCTTTTCAACCTGCTTTTGCGTCATATTCTTTTCTGGCTTCCATGTCTTAGATTTCATAACCTGTTTACCATTGGTATCATAGCCGCAAGAACAGCGAATCCGATAGCTGTTACCACGTTTAGAAACGGTTGCCATGTTGTTCACTTCCCTTTTTGTTTATGCTTCTTTGTTTACGCTTCCTGAGCCATTTCACACTCATAACATTTTTTATATTTTGCAAGTTCTAAAAATTCTTCAGATGTTTCTAGTAATCTTTCTTGTCCTTCCTCGTTTAACTGACGATAGTTGTCAATCAACTGTTGTTCTTCTTCATTGAGTGAATTTTTTTCACTATTGCAAAATAACACTGGTTGTTTTGTTTCACTCATTCCCAATAAATAGTCAATAGAGACATGGAAAATTTGAGAAACTTGTTTTAGAAAAACATGCCCTGGCTCTCTTGCGTTTATTTCATAATTTCTTAAAGTTGTACTGGGAATGCCCAAATAATCTGCAAATTGTTTTCTGTTTAATCCTTTTTCTTTTCTCAGTTGTGTAATTCTTTCACCGAAATTCATCTTATTTTACACCCTTTCTTTATATACTTATTATATGTAAAATATTATCCGTTGTCAATGAAAAATGCTCATTATGAGCATTTTATTATATATATTATATTGACAAATACCCATATTGAGTATATTATAAGATTGTAAGAACTCATAATGAGCAGAAAAAGGAGGGATACTTGAATTATGTTTCCTAATATAGAGGCAGAACGAGCTAGAAGAAATTTAACACAACAACAACTTGCAGACACTTTAAATGTTTCATTAAAAACTTTGCAAAATTGGTTAAATGGAAAAACATCAATCCCAAGTTCTTATTTGATTAAATTGGCAACTATGTGGAATACGTCAATTGATTACTTATTAAATATGGAACATTAAAAACCTACTCATATTTATGCCAATATTTTTTATTTGGCACATTATAAGTGGGTAAGAACTTCAAAAATACGAAAGCAGGTAAAAAAATGAAAAATCATGTTACACAAAAATATCAAAAACCTTTGCCACGAATGAGAACAGCAAAAGAATGTTTTCATATGATTCATGAAGCTGATCCAGATAGTCGTATTTCACTTTGCTATATCCGTAACCTAGCTAAAAATAGACTTGTAATTGCACATCAAATCGGAAGTAGAATCTTAATAAATTATGATTCACTAATTGATTATTTAAATAAGGCAGCAACGTTTGAAACGCGACCCACTTCAGAAAGAAAAGCAGTTGGAGGAATTTCCCCAGTTCAATAAAAAAAGAACTATCCCATAATATCCCAAATAATTATCAGATAGTTACTGTGATATCTATAGAAATAAAACTGACATATATAACACATTCACTTAGAAAATTCAATATGTACCCCATTGAAAAAACGATACAATTCATTATTTCCCTCTCCTATTTTTTAGTAGAGGGTTAAAATTTAACCATTGGGTGGGTTCGCCCTTGAATAGCTTGGTAATTAATTAAAATCTAAACGAAAAACATAGATAGAAGTTATTAATTGGGTAAAACACTCGAAAAAGAGAAAATTGTTGCACCAGCTGGTGCAGAAGAAAATAAATCTATCATTGATATACATATCGTAATATAAATCAATGATATAAAACTGCTTTTCTTTCTGAAACGGGTCCCCCATCGACACGCGGTAGCAATATTTTTAGTTGATATCTTCAAAGAAAATAATTGCGTTAGATAATATAAAAGAAAATAAATCCATAATCGATATACATATTGTAATATAAATCGACCATCGATATATTTGGAAAGAGTTGTTATAAATGTCATATATTATGAAAGTGATTGAAGCGGGTAACCTGCTTGAATTAGAAATATATAAACCCTTGAGAAAAGTGGGAATAAAAGGCATCACCAAGAAGGCAAATTATAAGCAGACTACAGAGCAACAACAAAAGTTAAACCAAATCAATTCAAAAAAGCATTGCTATCGGCTTATCAATGCCAATTTTAGAGCGGGTGAAGATTTATATATTACTTTAGACCATAAAGAGAATTTGACAGTTGCACAAGCCTTTTTGGAGCTAAAAAACTACATACGTAGACTAAACTACTACCGCAAAAAAGAGCATAGACCAAATATAAAGTATATCGGGAGAACGGAACAGGCTGGAAGATGTCACAGCCATGTTATCATTGAATATATACCAAAAGAAGTATTGAAAAAGCTATGGAAGCAGGGCGGAATTAAGATAAAAACACTTTATCAAGCGGGCAACTTCCATGAGTTGGCAAACTATTTGACCAAAGAAGAATGCACTGGAAAACGCTGGACACAAAGTCTCTATTTAAAACAGCCCAAAATTACAAGAATGTATATCAGGTCAAATGTCGTAGAGAAGCTAAGAACAGGGCGGAAAATTATATCATTAAAAAGGTATCAGGAAATCTATAAAGAATTAACGTTCAATCAAATTACTGGAACAGTATTATATTTTCAGTATACGAAATTGAATTGTTAAGATGATAAAATACGATTATTTATATATAGGGATATCTATCTACAAAATCCCTTATTTTGTAAAGTTTTTAGGGGTTGGGATAGTCAAAACCGTATGAAAAAAGCCGTCTTTTGGGATTGTTTCTTTCACTTTGATATCAGGAAATAGGCGTTTTGTAGTTTCCTCAAAAAGTTTTTTTTGATTTTGTTCAATCTCTGTGTATGCAACTCGGATTTTCATTCAATCACCACCTTTAAAGAACAAATGTTAACTTTTATTAAATTTAAAAATATAAAACCATTGCTTTAATTAGAAAGACATTGTCATATTTTATATTTGCTTTGGATATACACAGGAAGTTTATTTTCTAAGTATATCATATTTTTAACAAAAGAGATAGCAATTTATAACTATCGTTACAATATATAGATTTTATTTATTTTATATCATACAGTATATTGCATTATGCTATTTTAGCACTTTATTTATACTTTATCCATTAAAACTGTTACACATTCAATCGATAAAGTATAAAAATGTTCTTTTATGCTCTTATAAAATTTTATTCTTCTTAATAGAAGAATCCTTTCCATCGTTTTGTTTACAATATAGAAAAATAGTTTATAAAAGTATCATAGTTTTTAATGTCAAGAAAATAACTATCATTGATAAACAAAAGAGTTAATCACGTAATTTCATGATTTTATCTCTTTTATAGAAAAAAATAAAATAACGACCAAACAATGACCAAAACGACCATTTTGATAAAAAAAGAAAAGCCAACAAACCCCGATTTTATGGGAATTGTTTGGCTTTTTTAAAGAGTGCGGCAAACGGGACTTGAATCCGAAAAAGTACATTTTATAGAGCGTTATACAATTCTATAAAGCTAAGTAAACCCCAGTATTACGGGGATTTATCTAATATCAATCAAGATGTATTTTGACTTATTTTGGCGAATTTTGACCAGAATAACGACCAAACAACGACCAAAAATAAAAGAAAAGTATGATTGAGCGTGCTGATGGGCGATTCGCTCCATGATTAAGGATTGAAAAATTACCATAAAGTGACACGAAATGTCACATCAGGGGAATGGCAAAATGCCACCACATTCAGACAAACAGAAAGCAGGTCTATTGATAAACCTGCTTTTTTATATTTATTCTGCTTTGAGTTTTAAAACTTCTGCAATTGCTTGGCTTGCCCTTGCTTGTGTCTGTGCGAAGGTGTGAGCATAAATATTAAGGGTTGTTGTTGTATTGGAATGCCCTAGTGCAGCGGAAACAGTGCGGATATCAACACCGCTATGAATTAATAAGCTGGCGTTTAAATGCCTAAAAGCATGTACGCCATAAAAATTCAGTTGATTTCTGTCACAGAACCGTTTTAGCCATTCGTAAGGTGTACCCGGATTCATAGGCATACCGTTCCAATTAACAAATAGTCTGTTCGTTATATTCCATTTGTCACCTGCTCGCAAACGCTCTTGATTTTGCTGTTTTTTATATTGTTTTAGAAGTAGTATAACCTGCTGCGGAACCTTTAAAATGCGTGAAGATTTCGCGGTTTTAGGGGTATCGGTATAAACGCCCTTTTCTTTGGTATATAAGGAACTACGACAAATTTCGATTGTATTATTTTGAAAGTCAATGTCTGACCATTCTAACCCCAATAACTCAGCACGGCGAAAACCGCCATAAATAGCCAAAGTAAAGAATACTTGATACTTCAATGGCTCATATTCTAACAATTGCAAAAATGTTTGTGTCTCCTCTATGGTATAACACTGTTTCTCTGTTTTCGCTTGTTCTGGTAAGATAACATGCTTACAGGGATTCTCTTTCACAATTCCCATGCGTATAGCATAATCAAATATGGTAGAAACAAAAGATAAGTAGTGTTTGATTGTTTTGGGTGATAATCTTCCTTTAGTGCGTTGATTGGTACCATCTTGCCCCAATTGATTGATAAAGCATTGAACTTGTCTAGTATTGATTTTATCTAGTTTTAAATGCCCAATGGCTGTATAAGTGCGTTGACTTAACTCCATATAACGCTCTCTTGTGCGCTCTTTGAGCTTAATTGTGGCATACTCCTCAAACCACTGAGCCGCGAAGGTCTGAAACTTCACCGAACCGCCTTGTACTTGTTTGCCTTGACATTCTTCTTCAAACAAAACTGTTTGTCGTTTCAATTCCTTTTCAACCTGCTTTTGCGTCATATTCTTTTCTGGCTTCCATGTCTTAGATTTCATAACCTGTTTACCATTGGTATCATAGCCGCAAGAACAGCGAATCCGATAGCTGTTACCACGTTTAGAAACGGTTGCCATGTTGTTCACTTCCCTTTTTGTTTATGCTTCTTTGTTTACGCTTCCTGAGCCATTTCACACTCATAACATTTTTTATATTTTGCAAGTTCTAAAAATTCTTCAGATGTTTCTAGTAATCTTTCTTGTCCTTCCTCGTTTAACTGACGATAGTTGTCAATCAACTGTTGTTCTTCTTCATTGAGTGAATTTTTTTCACTATTGCAAAATAACACTGGTTGTTTTGTTTCACTCATTCCCAATAAATAGTCAATAGAGACATGGAAAATTTGAGAAACTTGTTTTAGAAAAACATGCCCTGGCTCTCTTGCGTTTATTTCATAATTTCTTAAAGTTGTACTGGGAATGCCCAAATAATCTGCAAATTGTTTTCTGTTTAATCCTTTTTCTTTTCTCAGTTGTGTAATTCTTTCACCGAAATTCATCTTATTTTACACCCTTTCTTTATATACTTATTATATGTAAAATATTATCCGTTGTCAATGAAAAATGCTCATTATGAGCATTTTATTATATATATTATATTGACAAATACCCATATTGAGTATATTATAAGATTGTAAGAACTCATAATGAGCAGAAAAAGGAGGGATACTTGAATTATGTTTCCTAATATAGAGGCAGAACGAGCTAGAAGAAATTTAACACAACAACAACTTGCAGACACTTTAAATGTTTCATTAAAAACTTTGCAAAATTGGTTAAATGGAAAAACATCAATCCCAAGTTCTTATTTGATTAAATTGGCAACTATGTGGAATACGTCAATTGATTACTTATTAAATATGGAACATTAAAAACCTACTCATATTTATGCCAATATTTTTTATTTGGCACATTATAAGTGGGTAAGAACTTCAAAAATACGAAAGCAGGTAAAAAAATGAAAAATCATGTTACACAAAAATATCAAAAACCTTTGCCACGAATGAGAACAGCAAAAGAATGTTTTCATATGATTCATGAAGCTGATCCAGATAGTCGTATTTCACTTTGCTATATCCGTAACCTAGCTAAAAATAGACTTGTAATTGCACATCAAATCGGAAGTAGAATCTTAATAAATTATGATTCACTAATTGATTATTTAAATAAGGCAGCAACGTTTGAAACGCGACCCACTTCAGAAAGAAAAGCAGTTGGAGGAATTTCCCCAGTTCAATAAAAAAAGAACTATCCCATAATATCCCAAATAATTATCAGATAGTTACTGTGATATCTATAGAAATAAAACTGACATATATAACACATTCACTTAGAAAATTCAATATGTACCCCATTGAAAAAACGATACAATTCATTATTTCCCTCTCCTATTTTTTAGTAGAGGGTTAAAATTTAACCATTGGGTGGGTTCGCCCTTGAATAGCTTGGTAATTAATTAAAATCTAAACGAAAAACATAGATAGAAGTTATTAATTGGGTAAAACACTCGAAAAAGAGAAAATTGTTGCACCAGCTGGTGCAGAAGAAAATAAATCTATCATTGATATACATATCGTAATATAAATCAATGATATAAAACTGCTTTTCTTTCTGAAACGGGTCCCCCATCGACACGCGGTAGCAATATTTTTAGTTGATATCTTCAAAGAAAATAATTGCGTTAGATAATATAAAAGAAAATAAATCCATAATCGATATACATATTGTAATATAAATCGACCATCGATATATTTGGAAAGAGTTGTTATAAATGTCATATATTATGAAAGTGATTGAAGCGGGTAACCTGCTTGAATTAGAAATATATAAACCCTTGAGAAAAGTGGGAATAAAAGGCATCACCAAGAAGGCAAATTATAAGCAGACTACAGAGCAACAACAAAAGTTAAACCAAATCAATTCAAAAAAGCATTGCTATCGGCTTATCAATGCCAATTTTAGAGCGGGTGAAGATTTATATATTACTTTAGACCATAAAGAGAATTTGACAGTTGCACAAGCCTTTTTGGAGCTAAAAAACTACATACGTAGACTAAACTACTACCGCAAAAAAGAGCATAGACCAAATATAAAGTATATCGGGAGAACGGAACAGGCTGGAAGATGTCACAGCCATGTTATCATTGAATATATACCAAAAGAAGTATTGAAAAAGCTATGGAAGCAGGGCGGAATTAAGATAAAAACACTTTATCAAGCGGGCAACTTCCATGAGTTGGCAAACTATTTGACCAAAGAAGAATGCACTGGAAAACGCTGGACACAAAGTCTCTATTTAAAACAGCCCAAAATTACAAGAATGTATATCAGGTCAAATGTCGTAGAGAAGCTAAGAACAGGGCGGAAAATTATATCATTAAAAAGGTATCAGGAAATCTATAAAGAATTAACGTTCAATCAAATTACTGGAACAGTATTATATTTTCAGTATACGAAATTGAATTGTTAAGATGATAAAATACGATTATTTATATATAGGGATATCTATCTACAAAATCCCTTATTTTGTAAAGTTTTTAGGGGTTGGGATAGTCAAAACCGTATGAAAAAAGCCGTCTTTTGGGATTGTTTCTTTCACTTTGATATCAGGAAATAGGCGTTTTGTAGTTTCCTCAAAAAGTTTTTTTTGATTTTGTTCAATCTCTGTGTATGCAACTCGGATTTTCATTCAATCACCACCTTTAAAGAACAAATGTTAACTTTTATTAAATTTAAAAATATAAAACCATTGCTTTAATTAGAAAGACATTGTCATATTTTATATTTGCTTTGGATATACACAGGAAGTTTATTTTCTAAGTATATCATATTTTTAACAAAAGAGATAGCAATTTATAACTATCGTTACAATATATAGATTTTATTTATTTTATATCATACAGTATATTGCATTATGCTATTTTAGCACTTTATTTATACTTTATCCATTAAAACTGTTACACATTCAATCGATAAAGTATAAAAATGTTCTTTTATGCTCTTATAAAATTTTATTCTTCTTAATAGAAGAATCCTTTCCATCGTTTTGTTTACAATATAGAAAAATAGTTTATAAAAGTATCATAGTTTTTAATGTCAAGAAAATAACTATCATTGATAAACAAAAGAGTTAATCACGTAATTTCATGATTTTATCTCTTTTATAGAAAAAAATAAAATAACGACCAAACAATGACCAAAACGACCATTTTGATAAAAAAAGAAAAGCCAACAAACCCCGATTTTATGGGAATTGTTTGGCTTTTTTAAAGAGTGCGGCAAACGGGACTTGAACCCGTACGTCAAAGACACACGCCCCTCAAACGTGCCTGTCTGCCGATTCCAGCACTGCCGCAGATGGATTATATTTTTAATTGCTTAGACATTATAACAATTATTTTACCAAATGTCAACCATTTTTTTTAGATATTTCTATGATAAAATTATCTTCTTGATTTTATCAAATTGTTATGGTAAAATAATAAAAATAAAATAATAACGTTGACAAAGACAGTAAGATTTTATCAAACATCACAGCGAGCTGGAGAGGGTGCAAGTCCAGTATTATTAGATAATTTCTGAACATCCCTTTGGAGTTGCAAAACCGAACATTTTTCAGTAAGTTTTGTCGGATTTCCCCCGTTATCGGGAACACATATGTTGGTATGTAGTAATAGGTGGTTATCACAAAGCGTAGCTTTGTCCTGTTCTCAGGGCAAGGCTTTTTGTTGTTTTGATGCTATATTTCTATTGATGAATACCAAAATAAACAATTATTATAGGAGGTTATTACCATGTATCAAAAAGTTTCCAAAGACTTAAATTTCGTAGAACGTGAAAAAGATGTGGAAAAATTCTGGCGAGAAAACCATATTTTTGAAAAGAGTATTGAAAATCGCAAACAGGGTCCAACCTATACATTTTACGACGGTCCCCCAACCGCAAACGGAAAACCGCATATCGGACATGTGCTCACTCGTGTTATCAAGGATATGATACCTCGTTATCGCACAATGAAAGGTTATAATGTTCCTCGTAAAGCGGGCTGGGATACACATGGCTTGCCGGTAGAACTAGAAGTTGAAAAACTGCTTGGTATTGACGGAAAAGAACAGATCGAAACCTATGGTTTAGAACCATTTATTGAACAATGTAAAAAGAGTGTTTGGCAATACAAAGGCATGTGGGAAGATTTTTCCCAAACAGTTGGTTTTTGGGCTGATATGAATGACCCATATGTCACCTATCACAATGATTTCATTGAATCCGAATGGTGGGCACTCAAACAAATCTGGGAGAAGGGATTACTTTATAAGGGCTTTAAAATCGTACCTTATTGCCCCCGCTGTGGTACTCCCCTTTCTAGTCATGAAGTAGCACAGGGATATAAAGATGTCAAAGAGCGCTCCGCAATTGTAAAATTTAAAGTCACAGATGAAGACGCTTATATCTTAGCATGGACTACTACACCATGGACACTTCCTTCCAATGTGGCATTGTGTGTCAATCCCAATGAAAGTTATGTGAAAGTACAATCTCAAGACACCATCTATTATCTGGCTCAAGCGCTTGCAACTACTGTATTGGGCGAAGACAATTACACTGTTTTAGAAACCTATACTGGTAAAGATTTGGAGCATAAAAAATATCAGCCATTATTTGATTTTGTAAAACCCGCTCAAACATGTTGGTATATCACCTGTGACACCTATGTCACCTTAACCGATGGTACTGGTATCGTTCATATTGCCCCTGCATTTGGTGAAGATGACGCCAATGTTGGAAGAAAGTACGATCTGCCATTTGTTCAATTGGTAGATGCAAAGGGAGAGATGACCCAAGAAACTCCTTGGGCTGGCACCTTCTGTAAAGATGCTGACGATGCAATTCTCAAAGATTTAAAACAGCGTGATTTACTTTTTTCTGCCCCTCCATTTGAACACAGTTATCCACACTGCTGGCGCTGCGATACTCCGCTGATTTATTATGCAAGAGAATCTTGGTTTATCAAGATGACCGATATTCGTGAAAATTTAATCAAAAACAACAATACCATTCATTGGATTCCAGAAAGCATTGGGAAAGGTCGTTTTGGAGACTGGTTGGAAAATGTTCAAGATTGGGGCATTAGCCGAAATCGCTATTGGGGTACTCCTTTAAACATCTGGGAATGTGAAGGTTGCAATCATAAACATGCCATCGGCAGCATTGAAGAACTCAAACAGCTTTCCAATAACTGTCCAGACAACATTGAATTACACCGTCCATATATTGATGCTGTTACGCTCACCTGTCCAGAATGTGGTGCACAGATGAAGCGCGTGCCAGAAGTAATCGATTGTTGGTTTGACTCTGGTTCTATGCCTTTCGCACAACACCATTATCCCTTTGAAAATCAAGATTTATTCAAACAACAATTCCCTGCTGATTTTATCTCTGAAGCAGTTGACCAAACTAGAGGTTGGTTTTATTCTCTACTTGCAATCTCTACACTGATTTTCAATCAAGCACCTTATCAAAATGTCATTGTGCTGGGACATGTACAAGATGAGAATGGACAAAAAATGTCTAAATCAAAGGGAAACGCCGTGGATCCATTCAAAGCATTGGAAACCTATGGTGCAGATGCAATTCGCTGGTATTTCTACAGCAATTCTGCCCCATGGCTGCCAAATCGCTTCCATGCAAAAGCAGTGCAAGAAGGACAACGTAAATTAATGTCCACCCTTTGGAATACCTACGCATTTTTTGTACTATATGCCAATATCGATCAGTTTAACCCCATGGAACACGACTTAAAACCAGAAACATTATGCACTATGGATAGATGGTTACTTTCTAAATTAAATAGTTTAGTGCTAACCGTGGACGATAGTTTAGAACATTATAAAATTCCAGAAGCAGCAAGAGCATTACAGGAATTTGTAGACGAAATGAGCAACTGGTATGTCAGAAGAAACCGCGAACGCTTCTGGGCACAAGAAATGAGCCAAGACAAGATCAATGCCTATATGACTTTATTTATTGCATTGACTCATGTCTCCGCTGTAGCAGCTCCTATGATTCCATTTATGACAGAACAAATCTATCGTAATCTAGTTTGCAGTGTAGATCCTTCCGCACCAGAAAGCGTCCACCTTTGTGACTTCCCTACTGGAAATCCACAACTTATCGATCCTGTATTGGAAGAAAATATGGAAAAGGTCTTAAAAATTGTTGCTTTGGGACGCGCTGCCAGAAATAATGCAAATATCAAAAACCGTCAACCAATTGCTCATATGTATATCAAATCCGAACACCAATTGGATGAACTATACCAATCAATCATCAAAGATGAGCTCAATATCAAATCTATCTCCTTTATAGATGATGCTGCACAATTTATTTCTTATACTTTTAAACCACAGCTCAAAATATTGGGTCAAAAATATGGTAAAAAGGTCAATGAAATTCGCAATCTATTGGCTTCTCTAGACGGTACTCAAGCAAAAAAAGAGCTTGACCAAACTGGATTTATCAGCCTAACCCTTTCTGACTCCACCATTCAGCTCAGCGAAGAAGAACTGTTAATTGACACTGCTCAAACAGAAGGATTTGAAAGCAGTTCTGAACGTGGTATTACTGTTGTATTGGACACACATCTAACAGAGGAATTGATTGAAGAAGGATTTGTACGCGAAATTATTAGTAAAATCCAATCCATGAGAAAAAATGCTGACTTTGAAGTATTAGATCATATTGAAATTTACTACAGTAACAATCAAAAAATTGCCTCTATTATCGAACGCAATCAAGATACCATCAAAAACGATGTATTGGCAGATAGCATTCATTTAATGACCGATGATATCGATGGTGAATCATGGGATATCAATGGTGAATCTATTACCTTTATGATTCAAAAAGTGACCAATCAATAATACTCTCAACCCAACAAAGACGAGTAACAAATCTGTTACTCGTCTTTTATTTGATATCAGGCAATCTGTCTATTTTTTTCAAACTTTACATAAAGAAACTAACTTTATTTCACAAAAATTTAATCATCTAACACATCAAAAATGATATAATCAAGATGAAAATTCACGAAATAGGGAGCGTTTTATGGATGAATATTTTACTTTTTTTAACCCCCAAAAATCAAGTCGCTTTTTTACACAATAATTGTACTTTAAGACAGGCACTGGAAAAAATGGAATTTCACCACTACACCGCTATTCCAATGATAGACTGTAAGGGAGAATATGTCGGTACATTGACGGAAGGAGACTTGCTTTGGTCAATCAAAAAAAACTTTTCGCTTAATTTTAAACAGGCGGAAAACTTCCCCATCATGAAGGTACAGCGCCACCATCATGTCAAAGCGGTGAAGGCAACCACACATATGGAAGACTTAATCAATACGGTTTTAAATCAAAATTACGTTCCTGTTGTAGACGACCGCAATGTTTTTATTGGTATTATCACCCGCAAACGCATTATCCAATATTTTTATGAAAAAGCATATCCAAATCAAACAAATATCCTCCCACAAGTTTTATAACGATTTTTTCTTTGCTGATTGATTCTGGATTTTCTTCTATCCGATAGATACTGATAATCTTTATAAATTTTACGCAATCTCAAAAAATACTTGCTTTTTTAACAAAATAACGGTATAATTAACGGTAAAATTATTTTAAAGGAGTCGATAAAATGGCGTACTATTTTGACCAGCCATCTCATACTTTCAGTGAATATTTATTAGTTCCCGGGTATTCTTCTGCCGAATGTATTCCTGCAAACGCTTCATTAAAAACACCAATTACAAAATTCAAAAAAGGCGAAGAACCTGCGATTACTATGAATATTCCACTGGTCTCTGCGATTATGCAGTCTGTTTCAGATGATAATATGGCAATTGCACTTGCAAAAGAAGGCGGAATTTCTTTTATCTATGGTTCTCAAACAGTACAACAACAAGCCGAAATGGTCAGAAGGGTAAAAAACTACAAAGCTGGATTTGTTATCAGCGATTCTAATATCAAGCCAGATCAAGATTTGGCTGATATTTTGGCACTTAAAGAAAAAACAGGTCATTCTACTGTAGCTGTCACAGATGATGGTTCCCCAAATGGGAAGCTCATTGGAATTGTAACAAGTCGCGATTATCGTGTCAGTCGTTTGGATAAATCAACCAAAGTTCATCAATTTATGACTCCAATTGAACAAATTATCTACGCAAAAGATGGTACCAGTCTAAAAGAAGCAAATAACATTATATGGGATAAAAAATTAAATGCACTTCCAATTGTGGATGATGATATGCACTTAATATCTTTTGTATTTCGTAAGGACTACGATTCCCATAAAGAAAATTCATTGGAACTCTTAGATAATTCCAAGCGCTATATTGTCGGTGCTGGTATCAATACCAGAGATTATGAACAACGTGTTCCTGCGCTGGTAGAGGCTGGAGCAGATATTTTGTGTATCGATTCTTCCGAAGGATTTTCCGAATGGCAAAAGATGACAATTGATTACATTCGTCAAAACTATGGTGACAGCGTAAAAGTTGGCGCTGGAAATATCGTGGACCGCGAGGGCTTCCGTTTTTTGGCTGAAGCTGGAGCTGACTTTATTAAAATCGGTATCGGCGGCGGCTCTATCTGTATCACTCGTGAAACAAAAGGTATTGGACGCGGACAAGCAACCGCAGTCATTGAAGTGGCGAAAGCCAGAGACGAATATTATGAAGAAACTGGCATTTATATCCCTATTTGTTCTGATGGTGGAATTGTACACGATTATCACATCACGTTGGCATTGGCAATGGGCAGTGATTTTTGTATGTTGGGAAGATATTTCTCTCGTTTTGATGAAAGTCCAACCAATAAAGTTATGGTAAACGGCAACTATATGAAAGAATATTGGGGCGAAGGTTCTTCTAGAGCTAGAAACTGGCAACGCTATGATATGGGAGGCGCTTCTAAATTATCCTTTGAAGAAGGCGTTGATTCTTATGTACCTTATGCTGGCAGCTTACATGACAATTTATCCATTACATTGAGTAAAGTTCGCTCTACTATGTGTAATTGTGGCGCTTTAAGTATCCCAGAATTACAACAAAAAGCAAAATTGACTTTGGTTTCCTCTGTTAGTATTGTAGAGGGTGGCGCCCATGACGTTGTATTAAAAGACAATAATATGATGCCAGTAAAATAATCCATTACATAAAAAACGGCTGCAAATATTGCAGCCATTTTTTAATACGCCGTTTATGCAGTGATTTATCAAGCCTATCCTATAAAAAAAGGGATGTTTTTTGTCACTTAATCAATATCTCCTCACCTTCCATACAAATTTCTATCTTTTATCATCTAATATAATTTTACTATCATATATATAGAAAGAAAATTAAAAAAATATGGTTAAATTCAATTTAGATAAGGTTATCTTTTACTTAAATCAGGAATATGATTTTACATGGCTTCAATCACTTGGCAAAGTCTTTGCTGTTTTTTCTCAAAATGACTGTGGAAATATCAGTTTTGGTGTGGATAACAGCAAAGAAAAATTTTTTATTAAGATAGCAGGCTTAAAAACAATCGAATCCATACAAACACAACAAGAAGCAATCACTACATTAAAATCAGCAATGCAGATATATACAGATATCAAACATCAAAATCTAATTAAACTGATTCGTCATGATTCTTTTGACAATCTATATATTGCTGTATTTCAATGGGCTGAAGGCGATTGTTTATTTGACCATTGGAATTTTGAAACTTATCAAAAAAACCCAAAAATTTTGCCACCTGCAAAACGGTTTAAACAATTGCCACTTTCCAAAAGAATTGATTCAGCAGATGTGGTGTTTTCCTTCTTGGACACGGTTTCAAAAAAGGGATATGTTGCTGTAGACTTTTATGACAGCAGTATCCTGTATGATTTTCACAGCGATACCACCACAATTTGTGACATTGACCTTTTTCGGAAGAAACCTACATTTAACAATATGGGTGAAGACTACTATGGCACAAAAAGATTCAAAGCACCAGAAGAATACCGATACGGAGATATCATTGACGAAGCAACAAATGTATACACACTTGGGGCTTTGCTTTTTAACAATTATTTCGGCAACTATACGGATAAAGAAATACAACAAAGATATGAAAACAACGCATTTACACCTTGCTCTTTAGAAAATTGGGAATTCACGAAGGAATGTTATCACGTTGCATTAAAAGCCGTTTCTATCGAAAAATCGAAAAGATATTCCACCATCAGTGAATTTCATACAGCTTGGAATGCCGCTTTATCTGCCAAATAAATATTTGTATCATCGCCTACCATACTAGTTTGTCTTTATCAATACAACAAGCAAAAAAACTTTATTTTCAAACAGAAAGGGATTTTATTGATGAAAAAACTAATTGTCTTCGATCTAGATGGCACACTGAACCAAACAAAATTATATGCTGTAAAGGCAACACAAAAAGCACTTGCAGAATATGGTATAACCGATAAAAGCGAAGAGGAAATCATCTCTTATTTTGGAGCAAGACCAGAAGACTATGCCAAACACTATTTTTCCGATCCACAAACACAACAGGCATTTTTAAAATCCTGTGCACAATATGAAAGCCAGCTTATTCAAACACTCGGAAAACCCTTTGATGGCATTTCTGAGCTATTAAATAAGCTGAAATCTGAACAATACTTATTGGCGATTTGTTCCAATTCATCCCATCGATATATTACAATGGTTTTAGATACACTGCATTTATTGGAACAAATCGATTATATTCAACCACTTCTTCCAAATCTTATCAAAGATGATACCTTGCGCTTACTGTTGCAACAGGTTTGTCCAGATAAAGCAGTTATGATTGGTGATCGCATTTATGATAAACAAGCAGCCAATCACAACCAAATTCCCTTTATTGGCTGTGGATATGGGTATAACCGAACTGAAATTTTAGATGCTGATTTTGTTGCAGAAGTTCCTTTGGACATTTATGATGGAATCAAACAGTTAATCGGTTAAGTCGTCCAGATATTCTACTTGAAAAATCATCAATCCAGAATCTCCATTGGTAATAATAGAAGTGCTCATTGTAGCAGTGCTATAGGGAAATTTTCGGAACGCAATATGTACACCATCATCTACCATCTGCATAAATTCATCTACCATTTGTTGAGAGGCAAACTTCAACTGTATAGAAGTATCACGCCGTTCCACCGTTTGACTTAATAAATCCACAATATACTGTATTGTATCATCATTAAGCTGATCAATATATAAACCATAGTAACGATAATAATAATAATCTGTATTTTCACAGTGTGGAATTGGTACAAAACAATCATATTCACTACTGGGTTCTCCAATAAAGGGAGAATGAATAATTCTATTTTCCATTATCTGCTGGTCAGTTAAATTGAAGTTGGTATAAACTATCTCAGAAGCACCATCTAATGGACTATCCCAAGTGACATCAATGTGATAGTAATTTCCATCAATTTTTACGACATTCCAAGCATGTGGAACATTTTCCAAAGAAATTCCATAAACAATTCTACTCTCCATTCCAATCTGGGTCAATAAATACTGAAATGCAAAAGCGTAGCCGTCACAGACGGCACGCTTTTCTACCAATGCGCCATAAATATTATGAGCAAAACTTCCAGATTCATCATAAGTAATGCTTTTTGCCAGATAATCATGTAGATATTGTACCTTTTGATATTCACTCATATCTGATGAAATGCCGTTTAAAATTAGTCTTGCTTGCGTTTCTACCATCAAATTCATCTCCTCTACCATGTGCTTGGTATAGGTTATTTCCTGTCCAGTAGTGGCATCCCGATAGTCGTAGGAAAAACGGATATTAGAAACATCTTTTGTAAAAACATTGTAATCATAACCATAATCAGACGCAAGCCAAAAAACTTGTGGATTATCCGCCTTATAAAATTCCACCAATTTTTTCAACTTATCCTGACTAAGATGTTTTAAATTAATATTAGTTTGTAATGAATAAACCCCTTGTTCTATCCATTCATAATTTTGCCGCATTTGTTCATCTAGTAAATCCTTTGCAATGGTGCTGTTTCCCACCTGCTGAATTTGAAGCAATTGAGAAAATTCAGTATTATCAACAGAAATCACATTACAAGAACTCAATATACATACCAATAACAACAGACTAACGAAATGTCTTATTTTCATTTTACTTCCTCAATTTTTTAGATTTTTTGATTAAAAACATTGACATAATAGAAGGTATCATACAAAAACTCAATGCAATTAATATTTGTTTCATTTCTAATGATACTGTATTTAGAATAAATTGTAAAGGAGATAAATAAATTGTACAAATTAAAATGGTCAATGATACCATTGCTGCTGCAATTAATTTGGGATTGTTAAAAATTGGAATTCCCAACAAAGTATGTTGTTCACTCTTACATTCAAATACATTGATTAATTGTGTGACAATCAATGTAAAATAAGCGCCTGTTCTACCAATGTCCACATTTCCGGTCATACGATAAAGTGTTGTAAAGGTTGCAAGCGTACTTAAACCAATAAAAATACCGCGAAATACAATTTTAGAGAGCAAACCATCTGAGAAAATTCCAGCATCCTTTTTACGTGGACGCACATTCATAATATGTTTTTCAGGCGGTTCTAATCCCAAAGCAATTGCGGGTAATCCATCAGTTACCAAATTAATGAGTAAAATTTGAATCGGCAACAAAATCACTGGCATTCCCATCAACATTCCCAAAAACATTGTGATTACTTCACCAATATTACAAGAGAGCAGATAACGGATAAATTTTCGGATATTAGAATAAATGACTCGTCCTTCCTTAACGGCATTCACCAATGTAGAAAAATTATCATCTAACAATATAATCTCGGAAGCTTCTTTGGTAACATCTGTTCCAGTCTTTCCCATACTAACGCCAATATCTGCTTGTTTGATGGCAGGAGCATCATTCACTCCATCACCGGTCATTGCTACAATATTACCTCTCTTTTGAAAGGCATCCACAATCATCAATTTATGTTTGGGACTTACTCTGGCAAAGACAGACACTTTATCCACAATTTGTTCTAATTGTTCTTGATTTATTTGGTCAAGTTCTTTTCCTTCCATCACCAAGTCACCCTGTTGATAAATGCCAATCTCTTGAGCGATTGCACAGGCAGTCAATTTATGATCTCCAGTAATCATCACTGTTTTGATGCCTGCTCGTTTACAAGTATCAACGGCATCTCTCACCTCTGGGCGAGGTGGGTCAATCATACCGATTAAGCCTAAGAACACCAATCCTTCTTCTCGTTCGTCTTGCTTTCCATTTACCTTTTTAAATGCTGTTCCAATGACACGCAATGCTTTTTTTGCCATCTGTTCATTGCTCTGTGCAATTTTCTTTCGATAATCTGCTGATAACACCTTATCTCCTAAATCGGTACGCACATAAAAACATTTATCTAAGATGACATCAAAAGCACCCTTTGTAAACATATATTTCTGTCCTGCTTGGTTTTCCACAATCACAGACATACATTTTCTTTTACTATCAAAGGGAATTTCAGCGATTCTCTGATATTCCTTTAGGACTTCCTTTTCTGAAATTCCTACAAGTTTGGCAAATCGAACCAATGCAATTTCTGTGGGTTCTCCAATGAAATTTTTTCCTTGTACTTTTGTATTATTGCATAACAATGTACATAATGAAACGATATATTCAGTAGATTGATATTCAAATGTCACCCGGTCATGAATGGGAATCTCTTTTCCTATGGAAGAAAGATGCATCACCGTCATATGATTTTGAGTCAATGTACCAGTTTTATCAGAACAAATTACTGTTGTACAACCCAATGTTTCCACAGAATGCAGTTTACGAACCAAAGCACGTCGTTTTACCATTCTGCCTACTGCCAAAGCCAGCGCAATGGTAACAATTGCAGGAAGCCCCTCCGGAACCGCTGCTACTGCTAAGGAAACTCCAGTAATCAACATATCTAAAATTGGTTCTCCACGCAATATTCCAGCAACCGATACAATGACACAAATAATCAAACAGCCAATGGCAATATATTTCCCTAACTGACCCAATTTCTTTTGTAATTGCGTTTCCTCTTCTTCAATATCGTGCAACATTCCCGCAATACTTCCCATTTGTGTGTTCATACCAGTTGCAATAACCTGTACTTCTCCATGCCCTTTGACAACTGTCGTCCCCATATATAATACATCTTCACGATTCAATTGGTTATTCGTATGTATTTCAGTGCAAGCCGTCTTACTAACTGGTACAGATTCCCCTGTCAATACTGCTTCTTCTGCTGCAAGACTGTGATTTTGTAAAATCACCGCATCTGCACAAATACGGTCGCCTGTTTCTACCTCAAGAATATCTCCAGGTACTACATCTTCCGCCTTTATCTTAACAAGTTGCCCATTTCGATAAACCATTGCCATTGGAGCAGTCATTTTCTTTAGCGCTTCTAACGTTTTTTCTGTCTTATACTCCTGCAAAAATCCCATGATACCATTCATCAATACAATCACAGCAATCGCAATCGCTTCTACAAATTCACCTAGAAAAATAGAAATGACTGTAGAAATCAGTAAAATTATTGTCATAATATCCTTGTACTGATTGAAAAAAATCTTAATCGGATTATTTTTTTTCTTTTGTTTTAATTGATTTTTTCCATACTGTTGTAATGCCTTTTGAGCCTGTACACTGGTCAAACCCTTTTGCTGCATCACTTTGGGAGATTCTATCTGTTCATAATCCTGCTCTAGAATATTTAATAGTTTCATCCTTTCACCTCATTGATTTTTTCAAGTATCATCAAAACTATACATATTCTATTGCTTTGAAATTTATCACCATTACAGAAAAAAACAGCTCTATGAAATTCATAGAACTGTTTTTTCTTTTACTCCCCTGTTTGGGGAATTCGATTCAAAATATAAAAATATGCCGGAATCAAAAAGGCATCTGCCATAATCCAAGCGATTGGACTAGCAAAACACGCTGCCACAAATCCAAACGCTGGTACAAGAATAAAGCCAACCAATCCACGGGCAATCATTTCACAGATACCAGCAAACATCGCCATTTTACTATATCCCATTCCCTGAATCAACAACCTTACAATATTAACACCTGCCAATGGAATATAAAACGCCGCGTTGATTATTAAAAACAAATGTGCTTTCTCAATAATTTCCACTTCTGAACTTTCTACAAACAAAACCATAAGTGGCTTTCCTGCAAAAATCGAAATCAAAAGCGCTATCACTGCATAAATGCTGCCAATTATCATAGCTGATTTTAGACCAGGGGTTAAACGCTTTATCTTTCCTGCACCAATATTCTGCCCACCATAGGTAGACATTGCAACACCCATTGCATCAAATGCACTACACAAAAACATACCCAATTTTCCTCCAGCAGTCACGGCAGCCACTACCAAAGAACCCAAGGCATTGACAGAAGTTTGCAAAATAATACTTCCGATTGCAGTAATGGAGGACTGTAATCCCATTGGAACACCAATACTACATAAACGGGACATATATTCCGTTCTGATTTTTAAATCATCTTTGCTAATATGTAATGCAGGAAATTTCTTGATAATAAAAATAAAGCAAGCAATTCCAGAAATTCCTTGAGAAGCTACTGTAGCAATTGCAGCCCCAGCAACACCCATTGGTATGATGATAATTAGTACCAAATCCAATACAATATTAATGATAGATGCCAACACCAAAAAAACAACTGGTGTTTTACTATCCCCCAATGCACGGAGTAGACCTGCTAAAACATTATAAAGAAAAATGGATGGTATTCCAGCAAAGATAATCACAATATAAGCATAGGCATTATCAATAATATCACTGGGCGTTTTCATCATCACTAAGATTGGACGACAAAACACCACTGTCAATACTGTCAACACCACTGAAAACCCAATACCCAGCCAAACAATATTTCCTACAAAGCGGCGCAAATCCTCAAAATCCTTGGAACCAAACTTCTGTGCCACAGGAATTGCAAAACCACTGCAAATACCCAAACAAAAGCCGATAATTAAAAAGTTTAAAGAACCTGTAGAGCCAACCGCAGCAAGAGATTCTTTGCCCAAAAAACGCCCTACAATAATTGTATCCACCATAGAATAAAACTGCTGAAATAGGTTTCCAAAAATCAATGGGATAATAAATCCTAAAATTAATTTCATAGGAGAACCTACAGTCATATCCTTTGTCATGTAAATCCCTTCTTTATGTTAAAATGTTGTTTATAAACAAACCAATGATACATAAAAAAGGAGAAAAACGCAATACTTTATCGAAAAATAATTGAGCCAATTTTTCATTTTGTAGACTGTGATAAGAATCAAAGGTGTTTAACTGAAATAACTATGGATACCTTTACAATGCCCATTATTATTCATCTTTATGTAATACTAATAGAAACAGAAGGGCTTACTGTCACAGAAGCCGTCGTAATATTGCCGCCAGCGGTCTGGATTGGCACAGATGCAGTATCCATCACTGGAACGGTTGCAGCAGAACCCGCATACTCATTCTTGGGGCGTTCCGATTCTTTTGCTTTTTTCTGTCGTTCTAACTCCGCCATATAATAACTCCAAAGAGCACTTGCTCTCAGATAGCCATGTTCCTTTGCCAAACGTGCCACTTTTTTCTTTTTAAGCAGATATTCCAACTGTTTTTCTCGTCTGGGCTCTAATCTTTGTGCCGCCTTTTTTTTGCGACTTTTCAGCCCATTTTCCTTTTCCAAATCCCTTACTTTTCCCTTTGCCCGAACAACTGCTCTCTGTAATTGACCGATTACTGCACGGATTTTATCCACATCTTTTGAATCCGCTTGGCTCAATGCCACCTTTAATTGATAAATCTTATGCCCCGCAGAATAAGAAACATTCTTAACCGCTTGAATCGATTTTGCTCGTGTTAGTTTGGAGTAAATCTGCATTGGACTATTGTACAAACTGGCATTTACTTTTACCTTGACCTTCATCTGTTCTGCTTTTTCTTGCGCCTCTCGAATCCAATCAAATAATGTTTTTTGTGGTTTTAAAAACAAATTTTCATTTAATTGTTGTTCTGGTACTGTATACCAATAGGTCAAACTCTTATCATCTAAATAAGCGCCTACACCAATCCCCTTCTGCTTTTGAGAAGATAGCTGTTTTAATACTGTATTTAACAAATCTTTTCCATTTTCAAATGCCTTCGCGCTGCTCATCATCTGCTTTAAAAAATCTTCCGAAATAACTAAATGAGCGCCAAATCCCGCACCGGCTGCATAATTTTGAATACTGTCTTTTCCATTTAGCGTCTCAACTGCAATATGAACCCCTTGATAACGATCCTTTAGTTCATTCAAAACATCCCTTACTGCTTGCTCCCAATTAACAGAAATTTCTATTTTATCATCTGCCACTTTTGTTGTATCTGAATTAGAAGTTATCTTGTATGGCTGATGATCATCTTGCTTTTGATTGATGAATGCTTTCCAATTGGATTGATATTTTTGACTGTCAATTGAATTAAATTGGCTCACTATCAAAACCCCCTATCTCAAATTCTATTTTTTTAATTCACCTGTCAGTAAGTACTGTTAAATCTTAATTTATCTGCTAAAAACGTCAAAAGGCACTGACAATTCACACTTTTTTGTTGTTATCTTGCAAGCTATTTACCAAAATAGATTCATGTTATACAGTTATATCTTTCAGATTACTTTTTAATTGGTAAAAGGTTCCTATTAATATTATCACAAAAATTTCACAAAATACAACAAAGGCAGATAAATCTAGGAATAAAATATACAATAAGTTTTCTTAATGGATATGGAATAATTTACTTTACTTCGCAAAAAATAAAGCTATTCAATCATATTTAAAAATAAATCACAGGAGGTTTTTATGGCAAGAAAAAAATCATTCCAACAGCAAATGGAATCTATTAATAAAGAAATTCAAATGTGTGAAACCAAGTTAAACCGTTTATATCAAGAACGCGAAGAAATTTTAAAGCAAAAACAACAAGCTGAACTTGCTTCACTCTATCATCTCATTCAAAACCATGGTATGACTATTGAAGATGTCACCTGTATGATTGAACAATCCAATCAAAATCCTGCATAACAAAATCGGCATGACAAATTGTCATGCCGATTTTATAAACGATACATTTATTTATTCAGATTCTGCAAAATGACAAGCCACAAAGTGATTTGGTCTAATCTCCTTTAATTCTGGAGCTTGTGAGCGACAAACATCTTTTACCAAAGGACATCTACTTGCAAATGGACAACCCGGTTTTGGATTGATTGGACTTGGTACATCACCAGACAATACTTGTAATTTTTTCTGTGCTTCCTGATCTGGATCTGGAATCGGCACAGCAGATAACAATGCCTTGCTATAAGGGTGCAATGTGTGCTCATAAATCTCATCACTATCTGCCAATTCAACCAAGTTGCCCAGATACATCACCGCAATTCGGTCAGAAATATATTTGACAATGTTCAAGTCATGTGCAATAAACATATAGGTAAAACCATGTTTTTCCTGTAATTCCTTTAACAGATTGATAATCTGGCTTTGAATGGAAACGTCCAATGCAGAAATTGGTTCATCACACACAATAAATTCAGGTTCAATCGCAAGTGCTCTTGCGATACCGATTCTTTGACGTTGACCACCTGAAAATTCATGTGGAAAGCGGTTGGCGTGTTCTCTATTCAGTCCCACCGTCTCCAACAATTCATATACACGCTGCTGGCGCTTTTGCCTGTCATACATATTGTGAATTTCCATTCCCTCTGCAATAATTGTACCAACTGTCATACGAGGATCCAATGAAGCATAAGGGTCCTGAAAAATAATTTGTGCTCTTTTGGCATATTCAAATCGGTCTTTGGTGTGACTGATGTGGACTGGCTTTCCTCGATAAAGAAGTTTTCCTTCAGAGGGCTGATAAATTCCCATAACTACACGTCCTAAGGTGGATTTTCCACAACCGGACTCACCAACAACACCCAAAGTCTCACCTTGATAAATATCCATTGTCACATTGTTAACCGCCACTAATTTCTTATGACTTCCAACATGAAAGTGTTTTGAAATATGTTCTAAGGTCACTAATTTTTCCATTATTTCGCACTCTCCTTTTTACGTGGGAAATCAGGATGGAGACGCCAACAAGAAGTCTTGTGCCCCTCTCCCAAATCAAATACAGGTGGTTGATTAGATTTACAAATTTTCATACAATACTGACAACGGCTTGCAAAAGCACACCCTTGTGGAGGTGCATATAAATCTGGCGGTGTTCCGGGAATAGAAACCAGCTTTTCATCTTTTTTCGTGTCAATGGTTGGTAAACTTTTAAGCAATGCTTCTGTATAAGGGTGTGAAAAACGATAAAAAATATCTTGTACACTTCCCTCTTCCACCACTTTGCCTGCATACATTACTGCTACACGGTCTGCCAAATTGGCAACTACGCCCAAATCATGGGTAATTAAAATAATTGCTGTTCCAGTTTGCTCTCTAATTTCTCCCATCAACTGCATAATTTGCGCTTGAATTGTCACATCCAATGCAGTAGTTGGTTCGTCTGCAATCAATAGTTTTGGGTTACAAGCAAGTGCCATAGCTATCATAGCACGCTGACGCATACCACCTGAAAATTCATGGGGATATTGATTCGCACGGCTTTCCGCATTGGGAATCTGCACCATTTTTAATAGACGAATGGCTTCTTCATGTGCCTGTGTGGGATTTAATTTTTTTTGTTTTTTTAACGTTTCAGTCAACTGTTTTCCTACCTTCATTGTTGGGTTTAAACAGGTCATTGGATCTTGGAAAATCATGCTGACTAAATGTCCGCGAATAGACTGCATTTCCTTCTCAGTCGCTGCTACAATATCCTTCCCACAGAGCGTAATGCTTCCTTCTTTAATTCTTGCCGGAGGCATTGGATTTAACTTCATAATGGTCTGTGCAGTTACACTCTTACCACAACCACTCTCACCTACAATTGCCAATACTTCCCCTTCATTTACATGCATGGTAACGCCTCTTACTGCGTGAATTTCACCAGCATAGCTATCAAAGGAAACATGCAAATTATCCAGCTTTAAAACTTCTTCCATTAACATTACCTCCTTAATTTCGGGTCGAATGCATCTCTTAATTGGTCGCCCAATAGATTAAATGAAAGCATCGTAATACAGATAAAGATTGCTGGGAACAACAACTGTGTTGGATACATCTGGAATACTGCAATTCCATCATTTGCCAAACTTCCCCAGGACGCTTTTGGAGGAGCAATTCCCAAGCCCAACATGGATAGAAATGCCTCTGTAAAGATAACGCTTGGAATATCCAAAGTGACATTGACAATAATCACACTTAAAATATTGGGTACCAAATGGCGTGAAATAATACGCCCTGGTTTTGCACCCATCGCTTTGGCTGCAATCAAAAATTCTTGTTGTTTTAAACTGATAACCTGTCCACGTACCAGACGTGCCATACCCGTCCAACCCGTAAGCGAATAGGCAATGATAATGGTGCCGAGTCCACGAGGGAAAATCGCCATCAATAAAATAACAATAATCAAATAAGGAATTCCGCTGATAATTTCTACAATACGCATCATAACATCATCTACAGTACCGCCAAAATAACCAGAAATACCTCCATAAATAACACCTAATATACAGTCAATGATGGCAACTGCCAACGCAACACTCAAAGATATTCTAGCACCACTCCACATACGAACAAAAATATCACGTCCCAAAGAGTCTGTACCAAAAATATGTGTTTCACCAGTCGTTGGATTGACTGCCATTGGTGGTTGATTGGAAAAAGCAACATCTTGTGTTTCATAATCCAGAGGGCTAAAGATGGGTACAAAGATGGCACCCAATACCAAAATCAATAACAATACAAGACAAACCATTGCTGTTTTACTGCGCTTAATGCGATTCATCGCATCCTTCCAAAAGCTGATAGAAGGACGCGCTATCACTTCCATATTATCCCTATCTACACCAAGCTCTTCAAATGCAGATGGGTCAATCTTACCACTGACATCATACTGCGGCAAAAGATTCTGCACAGCTTGTACCTGTTTTTTTCTTGCCATAAAAACATTACTCCTTTCCGCCTGTCAGCTTCACACGAGGGTCAACCAAACCATAAATAACATCCACTATCAAATTTGCGACTACCAAAAAAGTACCATAAAATAGTGTCGTTCCTGTAATTACGGTATAGTTATTAGATTGTACACATTGTACAAAATATTTTCCAAGACCTGGAATACTAAAGATATTTTCTACTACAAATGCACCGGTCAATACAGATGCTACCAATGGACCCATTACGGTAATAACTGGCATAATTGCATTTCTAACCGCATGTTTCCAAATAATTGTAGTTTGACTAAGTCCTTTTGCCTTTGCTGTTTTAATATAATCTTGATTTAACACATCTAACATACTTGTACGCATCAAACGGCTAATCACCGCCATTGAACCAAAAGCAAGTGCAAACGCAGGCAAAATTTTGCTCGAATTGGTCGTCCATCCCATAATCGGAAAGACTTGTACGCCTGTTATTTGGAATAATCTTAATCCCAAAAAGTATTGAAGCAGAGAACCGATGATAAAAGAAGGAACTGATACACCAACCAACGCAAAAAACATCGCTGTTGTATCCCATACGGTTCCCCTTTTCACTGCGGCTATTACACCCAATAAGATACCCATAATAAAGGCAAATATCAGCGCGCGGATTCCCAATTCTAATGAAACTGGAAATGCTTGTGCTATGATATCAGTCACCGCACGACCATCGGGAACAGAAACGCCTAAATCGCCCTTTAATACATTTCCAAGATAGAGAAAAAACTGCTCAAATGTGGATTTATCCAAGCCATACTTCGCATACAATGCTTCTTTGGTTGCCTCTGGAATCGCTTTATCCCCAATAAATGGGTCACCTGGTAATAACTGCATCAAAGTAAAAGTCAATGCAATCAATACAAAAATCGTAATGACTGAATACAACACCCTTTTTAAAATATATTGCAATTGTTTTGGCAAGAAAATCAACTCCCTTATCTTTTTATTTCTGAATATCTATCCCTCTTATGAGATAGGATAAAAAGGAACGAACAAGTATACGTTTTCATTCTTTTTTATTGACAGAAACAGTTGAAAAATACCAACTTTTTTTCATAGATTTGTAGGAATACAAATCTATTTTTTTATGCTTTTTTCCTAAAAAATAATCGTTTTCTGTTTGCACGAAAACGTATACTTTTTCGTGCAGATAAAACTCCCACAAAATACAAAATATGACACTTTACAAGCTAAATAAACAGATAGAGCCATAACTGGCTCTATCTGAAATATTTTGTGCCCAAAACGATATCATCGCACTATTTTGCTATCTTTGCACCATCTGCAAAGTCAAATTCTTGGAAACCACTGCGGGTCATACCAGTAATCTTCTGAGAATTTGCATAAGTTACTCTACTAAAATACAATGGATATACTGCTGTATCTTCTGCAACCAATAATTTTTCAGCTTGTACCAATTTCTCTTGACGTGCAACTGGGTCAACTTCTTGTCTTGCCTCTACAATCAATTGATCATAAGTTTCACTTTTATATCTACCGGAGTTATTTGGATTTGTGGTCATAAACATATCCAGATAGGTCATCGCATCGTTATAATCTGGTGCCCAACCTGCCATTACAATATCAAAGTTTCCTTCATTCATAGCATTTAGACGGGATTTGAATGGCATTGGTGTAATCTCTACTTCAATACCCAAATTTTTCTTCCATTCCTGTTGGAAATATGCAGCAGTTTTTTGTGCATTGCTGGTATCATCTGTCATATAGGTAAGTTTTAAATCTGCAACAGTCATACCTGCTTCAGCCAAACCTTCTTCTAACAATGCTTTTGCACCAGCAGTATCGCTCTGTAAAATTGTTCCAACTGCTTCTGCATATTTTTTATCGTTTGCACCTGCGATGGTTGGTGGAACCAATCCAGTTGCAGGAACAGAACCATCTTTTAATACGCTGTCACACAATGCCTGATTGTCAATTGCCATACCCAAAGCGCGACGGACTTTTGGATTATCCAATCCCTTTCTAGTGGTATTAAATTGCAAATACCAGTTACCATTGTCAAAGTAAGAAGTAGTTGTCTGATTTTCTTTTGCCAACTGTTCGATTTGCTCTCCTGTTAAATTGATACAGTCAATTTGTCCACCCTTCAAAGCATTCATACGGGCATTGGCATCTTTCATCATCAAGAATTTTACTTTTGGTACTTCGATATTAGCAGCATCAACATAATCATCATTCTTTTCAAAAGTAATATGGTCATCATGAACCCATTCTGTAATCTTATATGGACCATTTGTTACAATTTTATCAGCATCTTTTGCATATAAATCAGGACCAATTTCTTCATATGCTTTCTGATTTACTGGAAGATAGGTAGAGAAAGAAAATAGATGTTCTGCATAAGGAAGTGGATTTACAAATGTTACCTCTAAGGTATATTCATCCAATGCCTTTACACCCAATTCACTTTCATCTACTGTTCCATCATAGAATTCCTGACCATTTAAAATATTTTCATACATAATAAAACCATATACAGAAGCAACTTCTTTTGTCATAATGGTTTTATAAGCAAATACAAAGTCATTTGCAGTAACTGGTTCACCATTTGTCCATTTTGCATCCTGACGAATTTTAAATGTATAAGTTTTACCATCTTCACTGACAGTTGGATAATCCTCTGCCAAGTCTGGAACTGGTTTGTCATTTCCATCAAGTTTCATCAATCCAGCCATACACAAACGAAGCACATCACTACCTGCTGCGTCTTGACACAAAATACTATTAATATCTTTTGGCTCTGCACGCAAATCCACTGTTACCATTTCAGCATCGTCGGCAGTACCTGGATAATTGTTGACTGTTTCTGTATTGGAATTATCATTTGTTACAGAACTAGATTGATTGTTTGAATTAGAATTAGAATTAGAATTAGAATTGGTATCTGTATTGCTGTTACATGCTGCCATAGAAGCCATCATAATACCAGCTAATAATACTGCAAATACTTTTCTTTTCATATTGGATTTTTTCATTTTTAATCTCCTTGATTTAATATAAGACTTTTTATTGCCTTCGACTCTATGAAACCAAGATTCCATTCCAGACAAAAACAATATTTCTGTTTTAAAATCACTTTAGAAATTTATAACAATTTGATGTTCATTCATGTTAAATTACTAAAGTAACTGTTATATATTGATAATAGCATACTACAAAAGTTCAAATATTACAAGATGATTTTTTCAATTCATCTTGCAAGAAGGTTAGAAAAAATATTCAAAATTCAGTTCTTTTTTATTTATAACAGACAACTTTATTTCAATTGTACTCGTGGAGTGTACAAATATCTCAATTTTTGAAAAATGTATTTTATACAAATACACTTGTAATTTTTACAAAAACTTTTTTTCAACTGGAGATGTAAAACAATCTATTTTTAAAAATCCATCCATATTTTTTTGATAGAATTCTAACAAACAAAAGCAATCTGCCAATTCTACAGCAGAAATTTCTGTTCTTCGGTAACAACCAATCTGTTCTATCAATTGTTTTAGTTGTTCCGCTCCTTGTACCATCCCCAAACGTTCCAACTGCAACTGCAATCTTTTTATTTTTTGCAAGATGGCGGCTGATAGGTTGCGAAATCCCGAAAAGCAAATGTCTGAAAGCAATTGTTCCAATTCCTGATTCACCACTTCAATTTCCAAAACTACAACCCCTAACTATGAAAATAAAAATTTACCACACCAGTGTTATCAATCAAGCTGATGGGTAACAATGTTTGATTTCTCTTTCGTGCTACAAACCAAAATGGTGTTTTTTTAGATTTCTTACTCAGACGTTCTAAAAATACAATTGCCTGTTCAGTGTGTTTTTGATGTGGAATACTTGCTGGTAGTCGTTCTTGTTGTTGGGTAACCACCTCAAAGGTCAACTCTTGTAACACGTTATCAAATACAACATCTGTAATTTGTTCAACTGGCAATATGTAAACTTCCTCTGGCTTGCGATTTACAAAATAAGAATACTCTTCTGCCTGTGCTGAAAATGTTGCACTTGTAATTTGTTGTAAATCCTCTATCATTGTCTGTTTCTGTACAAGACAACTGGTCTGTTTACTGGAAGAAATTCGGTTTTGCGCATTAAATTTTCCATTTTTTAAACAGAAACAATTTTTTGCAATCACCAACAATGAAATATCTTCCGCCCAGTGAATTGGCTGTTTCATCTTTGTTTCTAATTGACGCAATTCCAATTTATTTTGCGTATTTTCATAATAATCTGCCATGCTCATACTATAGGTACAAAACTGCTCTTTTTCCTGACAGTAACAAATTGCAGTTACTCCCACATATCCCGAACGTGTCTGCCAAGGATAAGCACCTAGTCCAATCATCTGCACTTGAGGGATACTTTGATAATCTGAACGACTATTCTCCAACAACATAGACAACATCTCTGCATTGTGTGTGTTCTTTAATACCAAAGACAATGTATTGTGCATGCGACTTATTAAAGCAAAGGTCTCCATTGGGTGAAATGCAACATGTTTTGCATTGAGATGCTCGATATCAGTAGAAAATGTACGCATCATATGAGATAAATTTCCAATTCCCTCTGCCTCAAATTTCAATGACAACTGGATCGCCATCTCTATATCGTTCTCCCCACAACGGCTAATTCCCTTTTCCATCACTGATACCAAAAACAGATCTGCTAACTTTATCAATTCTATCAAAGACTCACTCAAACCTGCAAATACCTGTTCTTCATCTGGTATCAAAAGCAATTGATGCTGCTTTAAATAGGATAAAATCCCAATGAGTTTATGTCGACACAATCCAGTCGCCCCACATTTACACACTGCGTTTTGAATGCTATTTTGCTTTGGAAAACAAACCGAAGTCTGTTCAGTCTCTATCGTCGCAGTCAACATCTCTCCCTCTGTCAACTGTGCTGTGATACCCTGCTGTATCAGGCGCAAACTATCCTCAAACAAGCGTTTTCCCGCCTTCTTTTTCAGTTCGGATAACTGTGCTTCTTTTAACTGTTGATAATCTTCTTGTACCTGCTCAGGCTGGGGCTGATGTTCTTCTTCCTGTATTGCATTTTTATCCGCAGCCTGTGCAGTCGCAAGTACTGCCATCAAAATATGTTTACAGATGGTCTTAGAGGGGCAACTGCACTGACTTTCTGCAACATTCTGCCGCAACTGTACCACAATATCGTCCCAAGATACCTTTAAACCCTCTGATATCGATTCAATGGTGCAATTTTCTAAAGCGGCAAAATCTTTCTGAGCTCGTTTATAAAGCCCTTTATTTGCCAATGTAACTAAAAACGATTCTTCCGCAAAGGGAACCCATGCTTTTGCCACCTGGCTATCCTGTTGATTTATCTGAATCAATATGCTCCCTCCTTTACGAAATGACCTCGCGAACCCATTTGGACAGTTCCTCTGGGGTAATTGCCGCCACATCTGCCCCCATTGCAGCAAGTTGTTTGGCGGCTCCTCGGTCATAACAGGGAACAGCCGCATAATCCAATGCTGGAAGCACAAATAATTTGCTGCCCGCTTCCAATATATCATGACAACGGCGCAACATAGATTGATAATTTCCACCTTCATACAAATCACTGACCAATACCACAATGGTTTTTTGCGGGGCAACAATCAGTTTTTTTCCATATTCCAATGCTCGGTCAATATTGGTGCCGCCTCCCAATTGCACCTTCATTAAAATGCCTACAGGGTCATCTAAATGCTCGCTTAAATCCACAACAGATGTATCAAAAATCACCAATTTTACATCTACAAAGGGCAGTTTTGCAAAGATAGACGCCATAATTGAAGTATAGATAACCGAGTCCATCATACTGCCACTTTCATCCACCAAAATCACAACATGCCAAGGATTATATCGCTTGACACTCTGGTTAAAATACAACCGTTCTACAACCAACTTTCTGCTTTCCGGATCATAGTGCTTTAAATTCTTCTGAATGGTCTTTTTGATATCAAAATTTCTATAAATTCGGTAATTCGTAGTAGAATTGGGCAGTTTTTTTCCATAAAATACCCGCTTGATTTTTATTTCAAGCTGTTGTTGAATCTCCCTAACCACCTTTTGAACAATCTCATAGGCAAGCATTTGTACACTTTGAGGCATGATATTGCGAAACGTTAAAATATTTTTTAACAAATCCAAATTGGGTTCCATTTCCCTCAACACATCTGGATCGGTCAATAAAGCAGTCATTTGATATTTATCAAGCGCCTGCTTTTGCATAATTTCCACTGTCTTTTTGGGAAATAATCGCCTTACATTTCGTATCCATCTGGGAACCGAAAACACAGAATTTCCCTGACCACTCTGACCGTTTTTTTGTCGGATTCCCTGTTCTTGTCCATATTCACGGTCGTATAAAAAATTGAGCGCTTCGTCCAATTGTTGACTTGTTGTATCATCTATTGAAAGAGAATCATCCGCGAATGTACCTAAAATCAACCGCCAACGCACCTGCATTTGTTTATCTTTCATCTTTTTTCTCTCACTCTAATCAATCTTTTCTTTTTATCTAATTGGTTCTTGACTTTCTGGTGTCATATCATCTCTTCTAACAATGCCAAAACCAATAAAACTTACGACCAACACCTTTATTTTCCTCATTGACACCTGTTTCAATTGCTCACAACACTCATTTATCATCTGACAACCAGCCCCAATTTTTAAGCTGTTTTGTCACAAAAGAATCCACCCGAATTCCCTGTTCTATCTGCCGTTGTGTAACAGCACCATCAAAATCCGATACATTTTCGTCCAGCTGATGATATTGTGCTACCATGGTGCCAACGCGTTTGATTTCCGCTGGAAGAAAACTGGTAAAAGCATATCTCAAATTGGGAAGTACTGTCAAAAACTCCTCATCGTTCATAGAAGCAATCACTTGATCAAGTTGTTCTAATACACGAACATCTGAAAACAAAATATCTCTACCAGCTAAAAAGATACCACAGACAAAAGAAGCCGCCTGTTCTGGATTCTGAATAGCAGTTTGCAGATAGTTTAAAATCTGTTCCGAAAACAGTGTTACATCTATACAACCCTGCTGATAGTGAATCGCCAAACTGGTACCATAAAATCGGCTATTACAAAAACTATTTTCTAGCACTGCTGCAATTTGCTGTTGAAAAAATGCCCTATCACATAACTGAGGGTCCTCCAGAGAAAAGGCAAACAATTGATTGAGATCTATACATACCTGTTGTTCTTCTTCTGGAGTTGCTTGTTTTACCAACAATATCTGTTGACAAGCCTGATAAAACGATTTTGACAACAACTGTAAGATAAACGGATGTGCTTCTTGATGAACCATCTTCTGCATTCCTACCAAATAGCGAAGCTGATTGACCAAGGAACAAAGTTGATTGAAGTTTTGCTCTTTCCCAACGGCATCTAAAATGGCATCCTGATAATCCCAATAAAATTGTTCTACTCCCAATATCTGTACCATTGTCAAGAGTTTTCCCAATTCGCTGATCTGTATCAATTTCTCAAATTTCTGTTGAATCAGGCTTGAACATACCTGAACAATCGAAGCGCCATAAACGGAAAGATCTATCAATTTTGTCTCTATCTGTATACTGTAACGACATGTCCACTGTTCTCGCACCAAGTTTTTATCCGTTCCATTCACATAGTCAGGACCAGATTCCAATTTACAAAAACCAGTTTCTAAAAACAACAATTGATGTAAAAATCGGCTTTTTTCATAATGTGCCGGATTCTTCACAATATCCAATGTCACTTGTTGGCGTTCAATAGAACTGGTGCGCAGACGAAATTTTGCACACAAAGCCCGAAATTCAAGCACCACTGGAGGAATACAATCCCCAATTGAAATGCTTCCAACACCCATACCGGTCAGCAATTTCAATAAAAAGTCTAACTCAAATGTTGCAGTACTGTTGATATCTCCCTTTACAAAAGAACTTCGCACACCGTCTATCAATTCATATACACCCGGATTGGACTTATTTCTAAGTTGTGCCAACATCTGTACCATTTGATAGGAATTAATCTGGTCTGGAATTGAAACAATTTGTGTCTTTCTGGCATAATGAGCGGTTTTAATAATGAGATGTAGTGCAGTCTGTAGATAGATACCTGTCTGCTTTTTCAAAAGCCTGTTCCAAATTTGTTGATAATAAGCGGGGTACAATACACCTGCTTCATATCCGCTGCGACTATCCATTTCAGGAAAACTATAAGGCATTAAATAACAAGCAGCAGCTTTTGATTGATGAGGTTTGATGGGTAACGGATTATCCAACGAATGCAGTAATGCAATTGTGTGAAATGCTCCGGTGACTACCAAAATCCGTTGATATTGTTTCATTGCCTGGGAAATATTGTCCCTCATATATTGCTCCCGCACTCTATGAATCCAATTTTCTGATGTATCTTCTGGCGTGGTCTTTCGCATAAAATACGCCAGAGCAAAAACCGACTTCACAAATTCTTTTAATGGTTTTTTTCCAATATTCAATTCATATTGTGCTTCCCAAAACTCAGCAAAACTGCGACAACCCATCTTTTGCGCAAGTGAAGCAGTATACTGATTGACTTCATAAATCTGATCTTTGCCATAATGGTATTGCACTTCTGCTTCACTCTTCTGATTTATCAGATAACCCCCATAGGGCAAATCAATCAATTGGACAGGTATTTTATTTTGTTGTGCACACTGAATGGCAATCAATTCTGGAGAATATGCTAAAAATGGGTAATAAGCGCGATATCGCTGTGCTTCTTCACTGATGTGTTTATCGCGATCATCATAACTGCAATAGATACAAAATGGCGGCTGCGCTTGAGAACTGCCGATATAAGGAATCAGATGTTGTGCATCAGAAGGACCCTCAACCAAAATAATTTCTGGCTGATATTCTTGAATGGTCTGTTTTAGATACCAGGCACAAGCGGGAGAATGGTGTCTAATTGGAAAATAAACAACCTGATTTTGAAAGTGAAAGGATTGTTCAAATTGTTCTATCACTTGAGTGATTTGCGACTGTTGTAATACGCTTCCCATATTCCGCCCTTCCTCTGTGCTCTTTGATGAACAACTCCATTAAAATATTCTTTTAGCTTTGGTAGATCCTCTTTTGTCTCCTTCATCACAGCACCCATTAAATTTTCTGTTAAAGTATCCATCTGTATGGTTTTGTCTCCATAATAATAGGCATCCAAAGCAGACTGGTAGTAAACCGATACCGCTTCCGCCGTACTCATCACGCTGGATAAAGGCTGAATTTTCGCCTTCTCAAAAGAAGCGCCTGTACGCAATTCATGAAAGGTTGTTGCCAACACCTCCACGACATCTTGCTGAATTTCCATCTGAATTTGAGCGGATTTCAACAGATTTTCACACTGTTGTGAAATGATTTTTCCCTCTAGTGTAATGCTCTTAACCGGCTCTACCGTTTCAAAGTTAAAACGGCGTTTTAACGCACTGGACATTTCATTAATTCCCTTATCTCTGGTATTGGCAGTGGCAATGATATTAAATCCCTCGTTGGCAAACAATACCCCATCTTCCCCAAGCTCTGGTACGTTTAACACACGGTCACTCAAAATACTAATCAAACTGTCCTGAATTTCCAATGGGCAACGAGTAATCTCTTCAAATCGCGTAATGATACCCTGTTTCATTCCAATATATACTGGAGCGGGTACCAATGCTTCTGGCACAGGACCTTTTGCCAACAACATCGCATAATTCCAAGAATATTTAATACTGTCCTCACTGGTTCCAGCAGTTCCCTGCACCGTGTTGGCACTATTTCCGCAGATTGCGGCAGACAACAATTCTGAAAGCATGGTCTTTGCGGTTCCAGGCTCTCCCACCAACATCAATCCCCGATTTCCAGCTAGTGTTACAATTGCACGTTCCACCAGTGCGGAATCCCCATAAAATTTTGTGGTGATGGGAACCTGCTTTCCATCTAATTCCAATGGTTGTTGCGTTCCCAGAATAAAAGAGCGTACCGCCTTGGGAGAAAGCCGCCAATTTGCTGGGCGGCTTCCAGTATCATTTACCCTCAACGCTTCCAATTCCTCCTGATAACGCATCTCCATCAACGGTTTTTGTATTTTCATAATGATAACCTACTTTCTAGCGTTTTTATTCTCTTATGATGAAATTACCATCTTTTCTGCAATAGACAGCACCGTTGACAACAAACGCTTTGATACATTTTCAGGATTCAACAACGCAGACTGTTCTGGTTCATCTACTGTCTTTCCGTCTTTCATCTGATATAACTCTATTTTTTCTATCTTTAATTCTTCCGCATAATTCTCATAATAACCCACACAAAGTCCAATGCCATCACCATGATCAAAGGTATAACAAGCGCCAATTCCCAAATATTTATCCACAAAATGATAACAGTAAAAACAACCTGCATCTAGAATTTCTCCCCGTTGTAAATCATATTTTTTCGCAAGTGTATTTAATGTGCCCACCGTGGTTTTCTTATCGCGATAGCGAATCACTGTTTTTCCATCCAATTCTTCTTTATGCAGTACAACCACAGGAATATCCAATTGATGGAATGGTTGAACGACCTCATAATCCTCCAACTGTTCTGCCCAAGCAGAGACCTCTTCTTGTTTCAAATCCATTGGATGTACTAAGCTAAGCACTGCTTTTTCTGGCAACTCAAATTCTTCTTCATCTACGGTGTTAAAGGTTCCATCATCCATATAGCGGAATGATTGTACACAAGTATCCCCTTCATAAATGCCCCAAATCAATCCAGTTGCAAAGCGGTGCATAATGGGATTTTCCACAAACAAACTGTTCCAGGTCTGTACATCCCAACTTCTTCCATTAAATAATACCCGCTCTAGTCGCTGTGTTTGAGTTTGAATGACTGTTTTTAATTGCTTTTTCAAATCACTAAACTCTTTTTTCGCAATGGCTGCCTTTTCCTCATCATCACTGGCATTTGCTTTGGGTAAACTCTTAACCATCTTTTGTTTTACCTCATCGAAGATCGTAAAGGAAAAATCAGGCATCAGCGTTACTTTAAAGCTGCGGGAACCGTAATCAAATATTCTTTCTCCATCGCGATTCAATCCCAAATTTGGCACAATGCGGTCAGAAAGCACATCTTCTGACACTTCTAAAGCGGAAGCTGCCAAACCAAATGCTGCACGCGCTGCTTTTTTTACCTGATTATTTGGGAACTTTGTTGCCATACTATCAATCATCATCAAAGCAACGCTCTTGCCATTGAGCGCAATATATTCAACTATTTTAGAAGCGAGCGCTCCTCTAGAGTGAGCACACCACTGTTCTAATTGTTTGCGCAAACGAATAATCTGTGTATCAGAAGCAAAGATACAATATGCCAACATAAAGGCTTTCTTTTTGGTCTCCGCACCGTTTTCCAGCCAAAATTGATAGATATTTTCCAACATATTCTGTAAATCCTGCTGATTGATTCGCTGTGAAATCTTGTCCACCGATACAATTCGATAAAGCTTTTGCAGTGCAATATACTCTGCCAACAGATAGGCTAGAACACTGTCTGGGACTATTTCATTAGAATCTGCAAACCGCAGCCCTTGTAGCATTTGCTTTGGAATCCAAGACAGTCCTTTTTTCAATTCTCTGGTTAGACTTTCTTCACAAAACTGTATAATCTCCTGATTACTCATCATTGCAAAGCCCTCACCAAATTTTTTCTGATTGCCCCAATGTTTAAACAGACGTACTAACATTTCTTGTCCTGCTGGTTTTAATTGTGGGCGAAGTTCTTCCAATTGTGGTTTGAGATCTTCTCTCTCTTCCAAAACCGCTTCACAAGCACTCACAATGGTCTTTAAATTTGAATGGTTTAAGAGAACTTTTAACAGTGGTTTTTCATCTTGTAATTTTGCCACACCATAAAGTAGTGTTATCCATTCTGCTATCATTCTTGTATCATTTAGATCATCTGTCAGCAGGTGTATTGCATCTTGTTGATACATAGTCACTATCTGTCCAAACATTTCATCACTAACCGGACGGATGTAGATAAAATAGAGTATAAAGAAATTCTTGATGGTCTGAATTTCCTCGACCAACAACTTGACAGAATCTATCTTCGGCATATCCAACCATTGATGACGTATATTGATAAACTGGGCGTAATTTTGGGATCTCGTTACCTCATAACTCTGTTGATACCATTCAAAGAGAAACTTTACAATTTTCTGCACGATTTGACTTTTTTCATATAACAGATAAAGTGCCACTTGTGATGGATCATTCCGATTCAGTCGACTCGCATTAAACTGTTTTTGCACCTCTTTCGCAATCTCCTTCAGAGAAAACTTATCGTTTAAAAACGCCAAAAAATGCTCTTGACACTTCTCTGAAAAGGCAGTATGATTGCACCAATAGTGAGTGATTTGTTTTTCAATCCTTTCCAAATCTTCTGTTGGTGCTTTTTCACCCAACAATACAAACATGCTGACCAACGGAGCAAGATGATTTTCCTGTTGATGTTTTAAGTAATATTGATAAGTCTGTATAAATTCTTCTGTGTCATCTTGATAAGCCTGTTGGAACCATTGCGCATGTTGTGCACTGGTAATATGCTCATCCAATATACCAAGCACCCGATAATAAAATTGATTTGGAATTTCTAGTTTTATCAAAAATCGATGAAATTTGCCTGCATCGGATTTTAAACAGTCCAATAGAATATACTTCCCGATTTTTTCTGATCTTTGAATATGCTCTATCATCAATTGTTTTAATTCCTCTGAAAGAGAATGGGTCCAGTATAATAAACTTGCCACTTCTCGCTCTGCCTTTAATTGCTTTACAATCTCAAACACGGCAGATTGATACATCTGACACTTCTGAGGATATTTCTGCATCAAAAATGCCAACAACAATAAATTCAAATTCAAATATCTGTCTTTGGGCTGTAACCAATCTCTATGTTCTAGTTGATGATCCAAAAATTGTGTCATCACTTCTTCTGGATAGATATCAACCAAATACTTTGCAATCTTGGTTTCTCGTTCCATTGTAAAGTTAATGCCATAATCTTTTATTCGTTGTAACATCTCTTTTAAGGAATAACCAATTTTTTGACAGATATCACAGTAATACCGATAATCTCCATAAACAAAATTGATGGTATTGGATAATTCACAAACAACATGCAGCATTCTTTTGGCAATCTCAGCCTGATCCCCGTCGAGTTCTTCCACCCATTCTTTTTGAAATGTCAATGGATATTTTTTCTGTGATCTTTCAAAAGTATCCGTTTTTCCTGTGATATATTCCATGATTCTGCGTTGTAATGATGAATCTGGAACACTCCATAAAGTATGTAGATAATCTTTCCAACTATCTAATAATTCTTCTTTTGTCAATTCAATCATCTCCCAATTACTATTTTATCTTATGTCTTACAACTGTTTTTAGTTTATCACAAATGGTCTAATAACAAAAGAACATAATTTCCCATTTTACAATTACCTCTTAAAACTTCTATATAATTCACAAATTATAAGTTAAATTTATAGGAATAACTACCATTATCTAAAAGGTTTTTTGTTGCAAAATAGAATTAATGTTGATTTTATAGAAATCTTTTTAAAATATATTATTTTAGTTGATTTTAGTTTGTTTTATGCTATAATAATTAGTAAATTAGAATCTATGGTCAAAATTTTACCATTTTTAGAAAGGAATGAACAAATATGAAAATCAATGATATGAAACAATCTACAATTAGTAAGTTGACTGCTTTTATATCTGGATTTTTAACCGTATTGGTAATGCTTGGCATTATCACTTGTACAATTAGTTTTTTTAAAATGAGCGAAGGCAACCATCACCGCACCCAAATATCATCTGCTATCAATATGATCACGACTGGCTTAAATTTTCGCAAAGATATGGTGCGTTCTTATACAGTAAACCCCATTGATTTTTTTATAGAATCTTATCAAACGGAAATCAATCAAAATAAACGAATGGAAACCGGTTTAGCACTGTTGGAACAACAGACATTAAATGCAGATGAAGCAGCTTCTTATGAAAATATAAAAACTGCTATTGTCAGTTTAACTGACATTGAAACAAGAGGTATTGATTTGGTACAAAACAACCAATTAACCCAAGCACAAGAGTTGATGTTTGGAGCAGAATTTGGTGGCGTATTGGATAGCTTCAACTCCAATCTTGCAGATTTACAGACCAATATGATTTCAAAAACTGATATTGTTATCAATCGAAATACAACTATTTTAAAGATTTCTTGTATCATCTCTGCCATTTTAGGTTTATTACTAATTTCCATCCAAATTAGTAGTTCTATTATCATTCACAAAAAAATTATTGTTCCATTACAAATATTGCGTAAATCCATCTTAAAAATTAACGATGGAGTACTTACAGAACCGATTCACCTACAACATAATCAATCCGAAATAGGTCAATTGGCGCAAGCTGTAGATGAAATGAAACAGCGTTGGTCAACTTATATCACGGAAATTTCCACCGTTCTGACCAATATTTCCAATCAAAATCTAACCGCTTTGGTAAAGGGAGAATATGTCGGTGATTTTAGCCCAATCCATGATGCCTTAAATTACATCATTTATTCTTTAAATCATTCTTTTGGAGAAATCAAACAATCTTTAGAGGAATTTACCGGAGGAGCCAACCAAATTTCTCAGTCTTCCAGTATCATTGCAGAAGGTGTTTCTGAACAAAGTCAGGCAATTGCTTCCCTTTCTAATGCAATTTCTGTTATCTCTGGTCATATCCAAGACAATGCGGATTATATGCAAAAATCTCGTGCCATGTCTGCAAATTCTTCCTCCTCTTTAAAAAATGGAAATGAACAGTTAAAAAGCATGATTCAGGCAATGAAGGATATTGCACAGTCTTCAGCAGAAATCGGAAAAATCATTAAAACAATCGAAGATATTGCTTTTCAAACCAATATTTTATCTTTAAACGCTTCTGTTGAAGCGGCACGTGCTGGAGCGGCAGGCAAAGGCTTTGCAGTTGTTGCCGACGAAGTGCGCAACCTGGCATCTAAGAGTGCTGAAGCTGCCAAAAATACTGCTATCCTGATTGAACGCTCTCAAAAATCCGTAGAGCATGGTACCGAAATTGCAAATGCGACCGGCGATTCTTTATTGCAAATCATGTCTGGCATGGACCAAATTTTTGATGTGATTGCTCACATTGACACCACATCTTCAAACCAGCTTGAACAGATTCAAATGATTGACAGCAGCATTCGTCAAATTTCTGATGTTACCCAAACAAATTCTGCCACTGCTGAAGAAGGTGCCGCTTCCAGCAATAGTCTTTCTGAACAAGCACAAATTTTATCTGATATCATTGGAAAATATCAGCTTAACCCAGATTTATTGCGTCAGGCAGATTTTTATCAAGACAAATTATAATAAAAAATCCCTGTGGTTTTCTACAGGGATCTTCTTTTTTCTATCAATTTCAGTTTTATCAATATCCATATTTCTTTTTGTATTTTAAGAACACAAAGACAGACAAAATCAGTGCCATTAACTCAGCCACAGGGGTCGCCAACCAGATACCATTTACACCCAAAAGCAATGGAAGTACAATCATTGTAATCAACATAAATACAAAAGACCTTGAACATGCAAGGATTGCTGAAACTACCCCATTGGATAGTGCGGTAAACATTCCACTGGTAAAAATGTTAAACCCAATAAAAAACAATGCTATTGTACAAATTCGATTTCCGGTTACCGCGAGATCATATACTGGATTATCTGGACGAGCAAAGACTGATACCAATGGTTTTGTCAATACAAAAGAAACTATCACCGTTATCACACAGATAAATGCAATCACTTTAAAACTAATCATCACTAATTTTTTTAGTTTTTCATGATTTTGTTCTCCATGATAAAAACTGAGCATAGGCGCAACTCCATAAGCATATCCCGTATAGAGAGAACTTGCAAACATCAATACATACATGATAATGGTAACTGCCGCAACACCATTTTCTCCAACATAATGAAGCATTGTCCAATTAAACATCATGGTAATGATTCCGGTGACAAGTGCGGTTGCCATTTCTGAACATCCATTTGTAACCGCATTTATAAGAACTTTAAAGCGAAACACCGGTTTTTTAAAATGCAAAAGATTTCTTTTCTGGCTGAAAACAAATAACCCCACAACTGCTGTCACAGAATATCCAAGACCGGTTGCAATTGCTGCCCCGCTGATTCCCAGATCAAACACTGCAATCAGCATATAATCAAGAATGATATTTAATACACCACCTGCTACAGAGCAAATAAAAGAAAGTGCAGCTTTTTCGCTGGCAATCATATAGAGTGTAAAGTTATTCATCAAGAGAATTGGTACTGTAAATATCAGATAGCGACTTAAATATTCTATACAATAGTGTTCTATATCAGTAGAAAGATTCATTCCAGCAAAAATATGTTGCATTGCCAGATATCCAAAAATACACATGATAATTCCCACGACTACATTTACTAAAATTAAAAACGTGAAATCCTCTTTTGCCTCATTGCCTTTCTGTTCTCCCATCTTTTTCATAATCACCGCGCTACCTCCAGTGGCAAGCATCGTAGAAATAGCAGTGACCAGTTGAATGATAGGTGCTGTCAAATTAATGGCAGAAAGGGCATCTGTGCCAATTAGATTGGATACAAATAGACCATCTACCATAGTATAAAAGGACATAAATACTGTCATTGCAATTGTTGGCACAGCAAACCTTAAGATATTTTTTAATGTTACAGGTTTTTTATACATATCTTGATTTTCCATAAAATTTTCCTCCGTTTACTTTGTAATATCCTTGTTTATTACATCATATACCGTACAGTAACAGTACGGTCAAGACAAATTTAAAAAATTTAAGAGGTAAAAAATATGAATCAAACACCTAAACTCCTCACAATTGGTCAATTTGCAGCGATGCATGGAATCAATAAAAAAACACTGATGTGGTATGATGAAATTGGATTGTTTAAACCTGCTTATATTCATCCTGAAAATGGATATCGCTGTTATAATTACTATCAAAGTCCTATGCTAGAAACCATTCTTCTGCTTCGTGAGTTGGACATTTCTATCAATGAAATCCAAAATTTTATGAAAAATCGCTCTGCTGACGGCTTAAAATGCCTCTTAGAACGAAAAATCACAGACCTTGATTTGCAAATAACACATCTACAGGCAGTTCGAACAACTTTATGTACGCATCATCAGAATATGACTACCCTATTGACAATGGATTTATCTCAAATTGATATCATTGAAAAGAAAGAACGCTATTTTATCACAGTGGATATCAACAAAGAAACTTCTTTTGAAGAGGAAGTCGAACTGATTACAACCGAAACAGAAAAATATCATCCGGGGCGTCTACACGATGCCTCTTATGGCTCTATGATTTCTGTTTCTAGTTTAAAAAATGGGAACTTTGATGAGTATTCCAAACTCTTTATTGAAATTCCCTTTCTTGCATATAAAACTGGACTGCATATCACACCCAGTGGAAAATACCTAAGAGCTTTTCATAAAGGGGGTTGGGATAACATACCACAACGATATTGGGAAATCTTTGATTATGCCCAAAAACACCATTTAACACTTCATGGATTTTCCTATGAAATGGGTCTTAATGAAAATGTCATTGATAAAGTCGATAACTATATCGTTCAAATTGAAATTCCTGTCATGGAATCTTAATCATTATATACGACTTTTTTTGGGTATATAAAAATAGAGTAGATAGATTCCCTTCTATCTACTCTATTACATTATCACCTGAATCATGGTCTACTAATAGAATATTATTTACAATTCAATCACCATAATATATTCTTCTTCATTTTCACGCAAAACGTGAAATCCCGCTTTTCTATACATTTTTACTGCATAATTCGCTTTTTGAACAGATAATGACACATTTGCATATCCACTTGATTTTAAATTTAAAAGTAGTTTCTTCAATAAAGTCGTACCAATGCCCAAGCCTCTATATTCCTTTAATATAGATATAGCAAAAGAAGGCGTATCATCATCAACATGTCCATAATCATTCATAATACGCGCCCATACCGCACCCACTATTTTTCCATCTACCTCTGCAACAAAAGCTCTATCATGCTTTGAATTTCCAAATCCCACAATATACTCTTGAAGCTCTGGGGAATTGATAATTGATTTGGGCGGTAATTTTTCACCCTCTGGAATATAAATGGATTCGTACAAAAAATCATCTAACAAAGGATATTCGTCCTTTCTCATCTCTCGTATGATAGTATTCATTGTTTTATTCTTCCCTTCAATTTTATTTGTTTATGTCCATCTTCCAATTTTACAGGGAATCCACCAAACTGGTTCTCCTTTCCCTTCAATCTGATCGGAAAAACGCGCCACCTCACAAAAATCATTTTCTATCAAACCAAGGTTATTCCACTTTATTGTGGGCAAATCGTTCTGTAAAGAATTACAGAGAAAAGAATGAAATCCTCCGATATCCCACCCAAGAATATCATTTCCAATCCATGAACTATTGTCTATTTCCCCATTCATTAATCCATGACTGTGACTATTCTTTAATTCTCTTTCCAGAATTTTAAAGTATACTGGAGTGGTAGAAACGCTTACTATATAACAAGGAATGGTTGGAGAAATTTTCTTATAAAAATACTGTGCATCAGATAACTGTAAAAATCTGCAATCTACATCAATCCGTTTGAGTACAAATAATTGATTTACCGCTTCTAAAAACTCCCTATATGATTGATCATTTATACCAAGTCTTTTTTGGTATACTTGACTTTCCCTTTTATGCCATCCACCCATAAAACATTCCCATTTGGGATGTTGTTCTGCTAGGCACCCACTCACAGACAATATCTGTTTTTTCATTCCATGCAACCATTCTGGGGTATTTTGTATTTCACATATGTAATATCCAATGATTTTAAAACAATCCCTTACCATACTTTTATAACCCCTTTATCCTCTAATTGTATCATTTTCACTTTTTCATCAATGACTTTTATATTTTATAAAAGACTTGTCCAATTTTAAGGATACAATTGATATATCCGTCAAACTTTATCCATATTTCATGACCTAAATACAATATTTTATATTATGTTATCTTACACAATTTGTGTTTTTCTTTTTAAGAAATCCCTGTATTTATTACAGGGATTTCTCTGTGAAAACTTATAAACTGATACACAAAATAGATGGTATTCATGATACACTATTTTATAAATCATTGCAATCATGCACATCATTTAATCTTGGTGGGAAGAATTCATTGACTGGGAACTTAATGCGTTTAAACAATTCACATGGATCTTCATTCGTCTGCGTTTGGATACAATCTTTATCTGGAATGCTAAAGTCATAAACTGGTATCATCATCTGAACTGTGCGTTCCAAAGATACAATAGAGAAAACACCCAAAGTAATCTCTACAAATTTTATGCTGGTCACAGATTCAAAAGAACCATCAAAACGCTCTGCAATTCCATATGGAAGGGTCATGCAACAATCGGTTGGACAACACTCTTTTAATTTGCAAGCCAGACAAATCGGATTGACTACCTGAACGCTTGCTTTTGGCGTGGCGTCTTTTGGATAAGTATTCAGCGGTGTACCGCTACAATTTTTGTCAGATGTAAATACGTTGACATTTCCTTCACTGCCATATAAAATTACTTTTTTTGTAAATACGGATAATCCCATCACTGATATTGGTGTAATAGATGGTGGATTGATCACTTCTAATTGAACCCCGAAATAAAAGGTCATATCTACTGAATAAAATCCTTTATTAAAAGGTACCGGCTCCACATCCATATAAACATCCAATACTTGAATTCCCTTACACTTGACATTTGCTGCTGTATTAATAATCTGCTGTCCAACATCTGTAAAATAAACTCTTAAACAATCAACACAATCTTTATCAGAACAACTGTCATATACTCTTCCTGCATTCACACAAACTGCCTCTTTAAAGCAGTTTGCACCCACTGTAGAACCCTGTGGAGTAAAGTTATTTACTTCTGCCATAAAAATCCTCCTATAAAAATATTAAGCCTGACGCTTTAATATATCATATGAGAAATTTACAGTTTGGTGAATTATTTTTAAGAATTACCGAGGTTTCCTTGAAAAATAACATACCATTGACCAAATTATGATTTGGTCATCTGTTCTAATACAGCCAATAGCAACTTCCAAAAGCGCTCACAAGAAGCCAAATCTACACGCTCGTCTGGAGTATGACAATCATAACCACTTGGTCCCACTGCAATTGCATCTAAATCTGGTATCTTCCCGATAAACAAACCACATTCTAATCCTGCATGAAGTGCTTCAATCTTTAAATCCTCATGGAATAATTTATAATAACATTCACAAAACACCTCGCGAATAGGAGAATGTTCTACAAAACTCCAACCGGGATATTCTGAATGAAATGCTACTTCAAAACAGAATGTTTCTCCCAACAATTTTAGTATTTGTTTGGTTTCTTGTTGAAGAGAATTTACAGAGCTTCTAGGAGAAAGATGAATTTCTAAGACTTCTGAATTTGTTTGAATAACTCCCATATTCAAAGAACTGACAACAAAGTTATTCTGTTTTATATTTCTTCTCTGAGCGCCATTTGGAGCTAGATAAATCGCTTTTATAATCTGTTCTGTATCGGTTCTAGAGAGCATCTGTGGGGTAGTCTGTTCCATAATTTCCACTCTAAAGTCTGGTTCAGTAGACCAAATTTCTGCCTGTACTTGATAAATCAAAGATTCTAACAATTTGATTGCTTCATCATATTCTCCTGGATTTGCAAAACTAACCACAGCTGTACACTCTCTTGGAATGGCATTGTCTTTATTTCCCCCATGTATTCCAACCAGGCGCATACCATCAATATTGAGCAATGGATATAAAAATCGTCCCATCAATTTATTGGCATTGGTTCTTTCTAAATGAATATCAGCACCAGAATGTCCACCCAACAGACCACTGATAAAGATATGAAGTGCGCAACGACCTGAGGCATCCTCCCAATGGCAATTATGCTTCCACTGTACTCGAACACCTCCCGCACAACTTACGGTGGCAATTCCCTCTTGTTCGGCATCCAAATTAATCATTGTTTTTGCGGTAATATTTTGACAGTCCAAATTAGCTGCACCAAATAATCCAGTTTCTTCTTGTGTTGTAAATACACATTCCAAAGGAGGATGTACCAAAGTAGTATCATCTAATAACGCAAGCATCAATGCAACAGCGACCCCGTTGTCCCCTCCTAAAGTTGTCCCATTTGCTTTCACAAATCCATTCTCTACTACCAAATCAATACCCTGTGTGTCAAAATCATGCTCTACATCAGCATTCTTTTCACATACCATATCGGTATGCCCCTGAAGCATCACTGCTGGAAGGTGTTCAGCGCCAATACTTGCAGGTTTTCTAATAATCACATTGTATAATTCATCTGTATAACATGGCAAATTTCTTTGTCTTGCAAAGGAAATCAAATATCTGCAAATAGCCTGCTCTTTACCAGAGGGGCGCGGAATGGCACTAATCTCTTCAAAAAAATGAAAAAATGCTTCTGGTTGATAACCTTTTATTTTATATTCCATATAGAAACTCCTTTTTTATAAATGATTGTTACTCCCTTTTCGGAAAAGTGTTCCCATTGTATTAAATTTGAAATGTGATATATTTTTATCTATTATTATCGAATTGATATTCACTTAACCATTCTTCAAACAAAAAGATAGCTATTATTTATTTACTGTCTGTATAATATTTATCCCATTTCAAATTTTTAATTTCAATTCTTGTTTCAGCGGTCCCGTCCCATTCAACACAAAATCCAATACTCCTCAACTCATCAACGATCATCTGTCCAATTTCTTCAGCGGTTGGCTCTTCAAAGTAATTACCAAAGGAAATATAAAATGGCATGTCATCTTTATGTAAGATACGTTCTAAATCCTGTGCAGTATAAAAGCAGCAACCAATTACCTTTTTTCCATCTCGCTCTATCCACCCAGCCATTCCATTACAATCCGCAAATCCGTCTGACTGGGTATAGCCAGCATAGTGTAATGCAACGATTCCTTGTTTCATAAGAGAATCAAAAGCCGACTGTAATTTTAAGAAATTTTCTTGATTACCCGTATTTTGAAATTCTTTGCAAAGCACTTTAATGATTTCAAGCAAATCATCTTTTGTGATGTGATTACATTCATTGCGGTAAAAATCCTTTATGTATTGTTCACATTCCTCTAGAATCTTATCATTTGACCAAAAACCAGCTTTTACATAGTTGATTATCATTTCTTCTAATTCATCTGCACAAGACTCATTTTTTATTTTGCTTTTCCATTCCATAAAAATTTCTCCTCCTTGTATAAAAAATTTTAGTTGATATCCTCGATTACAAAATATTCACTCGCCACCTATAATATCCAGGTTGATTTTCAATGGATATACCATTCCGAAAAGGGAGTATTTTTATTGTATCCTATTTATATTAGAAAATCAACCAGTCTTTTTACAGATGAGATTCCATTTATCATTTTATTTTCCCAAATAAATTTATAATATATCTACTATTTATTTACACAATATTATCATATTTTCCTATATTTATTCAATCTTTGTAGAAATATGTAGAAAGATTTTTTCTTTTGTGATAAAATAAAAGCCACTAATTCACTTATCTTTTGATAATGTGATAGGATAATTTTCATTTTAAAACATTTGTAATTTGAAAGGAGACTTATGAAATTAGAGTTAGGAACAATTTATCAACTAGACGGTAGAGTGCCGTTAAAACAAGCCATTCCCTTAGGAATTCAACATGTGCTGGCAATGTTTTTGGGGAATGTATCACCGCTGATTATTATCTGCGGAATGTTAAATATGCCAGTTGATACCAAAAGTACTTTAATTCAAAATGCAATGTTTATTGCTGGTCTTATTACCTTAATTCAGTTATATCCAATCTGGAAAGTTGGTGCAAGACTTCCAGTTGTTATGGGAACCAGCTCTGGATTCATTGGTACCGCGAAAGCAATTGGAGCCGCTTATGGTTATCCTGCTATTATCGGGGCATCCATTGTTGGATCTTTACTAGAAATTTGTTTAGGCTTTTTTATCAAACCACTCAAAAAATTATTTCCTCCTATTGTAACCAGTTTGGTCATTATTTCTATTGGTTTATCTTTGCTTCCAGTAGGTGTAAATTATTTTGCTGGCGGTTCTGGTGCAGAAGATTTCGGTTCTTTAAAACACCTTTTAGTTGGAACGATTGTCATCATTACCATCATCATCTTAAAACAATTTACTAAGGGATTTTTAAGCGTATCCTCTATCTTAATTGGTATTGTTGTGGGCTACATCGTAGCAATTTGTTTAAATATGGTGGACTTTACACCTGTTAAGGAAGCGGCTTGGATTAGCCTTCCAAAATTTATGCCCACTGGAATTGAATTTAATTTAAATGCTATCATCGCTATGGGTATTATGTTTATCGCCACTACAGTTGAAACCATCGGCGATGTTTCTGGTATTACCAACGGTGGTTTAAATCGAGAACCAACCGACGACGAATTGACTGGCAGTGTATTGGCAGATGGTGTGGGAAGTCTGATCGCAGCACTATTTGGAGTTATGCCAAACACATCCTTTAGCCAAAACGTAGGTCTGGTAACAGTAACAAAGGTAGTAAATCGCTTTGTCATTATGACTGGGGCAGTATTTTTACTGTTGACTGGATTTATTCCAAAACTGAGTGCAATTCTCTCTGTTATGCCACAATCTGTTTTGGGCGGAGCTGCTATCATTATGTTTGCTATGATCTTTGTCAGTGGTTTGCAATCTCTTTTCCATGTTCCTCTAAATGGTAGAAATGGTATGATTGTAGCGCTTGCAATTGGAATTGGCGTTGGAATCGGAAATGTACCACAGGCATTGGGGCAACTTCCTGAATGGGTTTCTCAAATCTTTGCCCAAAATGGTATTATTATGACCTTTGTCATTGCAACAGTGCTCAATTTGATTTTACCAAAAGATAAAGAAGAAGTTGATTCTCAACCAGAAGAAGATGATGAAGAACTTTACTCTCCACAAGAACTTTATTCTCCGAAATAAATCGTAAAAAATCCAAGTCAATTAAATTGACTTGGATTTTTTATCTTATTCTAATTCAAATGCACCTGTATAAAGCTGATAATACTTTCCTTTTTCTGCAATCAATTTATTGTGATTTCCACGCTCAATAATATGACCTAACTCCAATACCATAATCACATCAGAATTTCTCACTGTAGAAAGACGATGTGCAATCACAAATACAGTACGCCCTTTCATCAGTCCATCCATACCGCGCTGTACAATGCTTTCGGTACGGGTATCAATGCTAGAAGTCGCTTCATCTAAAATCATTACTGGGGGATCAGCAACTGCTGCACGCGCAATTGCCAACAATTGTCTTTGCCCTTGGGAAAGGCTTCCTCCATCTCCTGTCAGTTGTGTTTGATAACCGTCTGGCAATCTGCGAATAAAATCATCTGCATTTGCCAGTTTGGCAGCTTTATAAACCTCTTCTTCAGTGGCATGCAGTTTTCCATAGCGAATATTTTCCATAACTGTTCCACTAAATAGATTGGTATCTTGTAATACAATTCCCAAAGAACGGCGAAGATCACTTTTTCGGATTTTATTGATATTGATATCATCATATCTAATTTTGCCATCTGCAATATCATAAAACCGGTTAATTAAGTTGGTAATGGTTGTTTTACCTGCTCCAGTTGCACCCACAAAGGCAACCTTTTCACCGGGCGCAGCATATAAGGTAACATTATGTAGTACAATTTTATTTTCTGTATAACCAAAATCCACATCATAAAATCTGACATCGCCAGTCAGTCTTGTATAAGTAATACTGCCATCTCCATGAGGGTGTTTCCAAGCCCAAATGCCAGTGTGTTCTGGTGTTTCTACCAATCGACCATTTTGATACTTTGCATTGACCAAGGTAACATATCCATTGTCTTGTTCTGGTTGTTCGTCCATCAATTTAAAAATTCGTTCTGCCCCTGCCAATGCCATTACAATCGCATTCACCTGCTGTGACAGCTGACTAACCGGCATGGTAAAGCTGCGACTTAATTGTAAAAAAGTAGCAATTGCTCCCAATGTCAGCCCACCAATGCCATTAATCGCCAAAATACCGCCTACAATTGCGATCAAAACATATTGTAAATGTCCTAAATTCGCCATAATTGGCATTAAAATATTTGCAAATTTATTTGCCTGTGTCGCGTCAAAGCAGAGTTCTTCATTATATTTATCAAAATCAGTCTTTGCTGCTTTTTCATGGCAAAAAACCTTTACCACTTTTTGTCCATGAATCATTTCTTCAATATATCCATTCATCTTACCAAGAGAAACTTGTTGACGTACAAAGTATTTTGCAGAATTTCCACCCACTTTTTTGGTAACCCATAAAAATACACCCAACATCAACAACACCAATATGGTCAGGTAAATATCAATACTTATCATCGCAAAAAACACTGCTACAACGGTAATCACTGAAGAAACCATCTGTGGAATACTTTGAGAAATCATCTGACGCAGTGTATCAGTATCATTGGTATAATGACTCATAATATCCCCATGTGTATGTGTATCAAAATACCGAATTGGCAAGCTCTGCATATGGTTAAACATTTCATCTCGAATGTGTTTTAAAACACCCTGTGAGATAACTACCATCAATAAATTATAGATTAACGTGGCAACAATACCGATTAGATAAATCACACCCATACCACAAATCGCTCTTAATAATCCCCCAAACTGTGGATTGGCAGCTACAAGCAGTGGTGTAATATAATCATCTATCAATGTCTGTAAAAATAAGGAACCCGCAACTCCAGCGATTGCACTAATCACAATACAAATCAATACAATTACAAAGCGAAGCTTATATGGACCTGTAATCTGCTTTATCAATCTCTTTAATGTTTTCCCCGCATCTTGTGGACCTCTTTTATTTTGTTTCATCTTCTTCGCCACCTCTCTTTTGAGAATAATACACCTCTTGATAGATGTGATTGGTTTTTAACAATTCTTCAGGACTTCCAAACCCACAGATTTTACCATTCTCCATAATGATAATTTTATCTGCGTCTTCAATTGAAGAAATACGCTGTGCAATGATAATTTTTGTAGTTTCTGGAATCTCTTCTCGGAATGCTCTGCGAATCAAAGAATCTGTTTTGGTATCCACTGCACTGGTAGAATCGTCTAAAATTAAAATTTTTGGTTTTTTAAGCAACGCTCTTGCAATACAAAGGCGCTGTTTCTGCCCACCGGATACATTTGAGCCTCCTTGTTCAATATAAGTATCATATTTATCTGGAAAACTTTGAATAAAATCGTCTGCTTGTGCCAACTTACAAACTTTGATGATCTCCTCATCGGTGGCATCCGCTTTACCCCAACGAAGATTTTCCTTAATCGTTCCAGAAAACAATACATTCTTCTGCAATACCATTGCAACTTCATTTCTGAGGGATTCAATATCATATTGGCGTACATCTATGCCACCTACCAAAATCCTTCCAGTAGTAGCATCATATAGTCTAGGTATCATTTGTACCAAACTGGTCTTTGCACTTCCTGTTCCGCCAATAATGCCAATCGTTTCACCAGAACGAATCTGAATATCAATATCTTTTAAACACAACTTATTGATATCCTTTGCATAACTGAAATTGACATTTTCAAACACAATGCTTCCATCTTTCACTTGGTGAATTGGTTTTTCTGGGTTATGTAAATCACTTTCCTCCTCTAAAATTTCTACAATACGCTCTGCAGAAGCACGAGAAATGATAATCATAACAAATACCATAGAAAGCATCATCAAACTCATTAGAATTTGAGAAGCATAAGAAATCATACTCATCAACTGACCAGTTGTCATAGAAGATCCAACGATTAATTTTGCCCCTATCCATGAAATAAATAAAATCGTTGCATACATAGAAAACTGCATTAAGGGGCTGTTAAAAGCCAAAATCTTTTCTGCTAAGGAGAAATCTCTAAAGATTTCACCTGAAATTTTACCAAATTTTTGTTTCTCATAATCCTCACGCACATAAGATTTTACTACTCGAATTCCCCTTAAATTTTCTTGTACCACATTGTTGAGTTTATCATAAGTTTGAAATACCCTCACAAAAATAGGGTGTGCTTTTGTAGCGATTAAAATCAAGCCAACTGCCAAAATAGGAATTACTGCTAAAAAAATCAAAGACAATCGTGCATTCACTCCAAATGCCATACACAACGCAAAAATCAACATAGTTGGACATCTCACCGCTATGCGAATAATCATCTGATACGCATTCTGAACATTTGCAACATCTGTTGTCAAACGAGTGACAATACTAGAAGTGGAAAATTTATCAATATTTGCAAAGGAAAAATTTTGTACATTATAGTACATGTCTCTTCTTAAATTTTTTGCATAACCCGCAGATGCACTGGCTGCAAACTTACCAGATAATGCTCCAAACAACAAAGAAATCAGTGCAAAAGCAATCAAAATAATACCCATTTTATAAATTGTATTCATATTGCCCTTGTTGATTCCATTATCAATTAAAACTGCCATTAAAATTGGAATGACTACTTCCATAACTACTTCTAAGGTGACAAAAATCGGAGATAAAATAGAATCTCTTTTGTATTCACCAACGCTTTTCAAAAGTCGTTTAATCATCGTTAAAAACCCTCCTATTTTTTTAATTTTATTTTTTTGCGATTAGAATGTTTTGGACTTAACTGTTATGACACTAACAATATATCCAATAAAAAATCACCTGTTTTCAGGTAATCTTATGATTGTAAATTTTGTTTAATCTTTTCTATCAGGATAAAAAAAGTATCAATTTCTTGTTCTGTTAATCCCCTTGTCAATTGCTTTTCTACCTTCTGAATCTCCTTGATAAATTCTTGGTGGAATGCAATTGCTTTTTCGGTTAAGGTCAATTTTTTTAGACGAGCATCATAACTGACAGATTCGCGACAAATCAATTGATTTTTCTCCATCAGTTGTAAAATACCTGTTACAGTAGAGCGTCGAACAGAAAATTCAGCTTCTAAATCCCTTTGAAAGACATCTCTATCACGGTTTTCATAGAGATAACCAATTACACGACCCTGCATACTTGTCACATGATCTTGTTCAAGCTCATTTCCAGAAAGATGTAAGCGACGTTTTATCAGATTGGAGACCGTGTTAATTTGAAATCCAACTTCTCTCTCAGATGGCATAACCACACCCCTTTTTGTTAGCTTACTAACATTGTAACAAAATTGGTCGATTTTGTCAAGCCCGTTTCTGCGTTGCGCACAGAAAAATATTTTCCTCATATACTATTGATAATAGGGTTTTACCTTCATTCATTGTACTTCATCACCTGCTCATGAAAGGAGGCTCATTGTGAAAATAGGTGTTGCCTTCTCTGGAAATGACAACAAAAATTTGATTATTCCTGAAATTTTATACCAATGCAAAGAAAACCATATTTCTCCTACCTGTTATGTGCTTTCACAAAATACCTTATCTGGCTTTCTTTGTGGTTTATTATTTAAAAAGTCACGTTCTAATCAAAAATTGTTTTCACAGTTAAAACAATTTCATATCTCCCACCTTCATCAACTTGCTACCCCAATCCTAGTCTGTCAAAAAGATCTGCTTACCAATCAAGTTTTTTATTGGGGAAATCAATTTTCTTATCCAATTCAAATACATAATCCCTATTCTTTCAAAAAACTTTCCAAACAACTCTCCCGCCAAAAACCATATCGCTGTAGTAAATATCTTTATTGTAATGCTCCCATAGAATCAAAATATCTATTTTTGGGATTGACCATGCTTGGAAGCGAAAAAAGCATTTTATTTGAAATTTGCAAACAACCTGTACAGACAGAACTAGTGCGATTAAACCCCAAACAGATTATTTGTAGGATATTTATTCCAAATAATACTCCATATACTGTTCAAACAATCATACAGCAATACTTTAAACGCCATCTAATAGAACTATATGATGTTTTATAAGCGCATGTCTATACATATAAAATAAAGGGTGATTGTTCTAATTCAATCACCCTTTAAAAAATATTCTTATTCAGTTATAAAACACAATACTGATTCATATAGTGCTGCATACGGTTTAATATTTCTGAATCATATTGTTGCTGTTTTAAATATTCATAAATATCCTCTACTGTAATAATGGCATGTACATCCAATCCATATTCTTCCTTTACTTCCATAATTGCAGTTTTTCCTGCAACCTGTCCCACTTCACATCGATTGACGGAAATAAACATATCCTTAACAGTAACATCTCCGCATCCCTTTAAAATAGGCATTGTTTCGCGCACTGCTGTACCAGCAGTAATAACGTCTTCAATCACAATGATGGTATCTCCATCTTTTGGTTGATAACCAACCAGACTGCCGCCCTCTCCATGATCCTTTACTTCCTTGCGATTAAAAAAGTAAGGTTTATCGAGATTAAAATCTCTTGCCAAAGATGCTGCTGTAGTAGTTGCCAAAGGAATTCCCTTATAAGCTGGTCCAAACATTGCATCAAACTGGTCACCACAAATTTCTTTTACCAACGCTGCATAAAATTTCCCTAATGTTGCAATTTGCGCACCAGTTTTATAGTTTCCTGTATTTACAAAATAAGGAGATAAACGACCACTTTTGGTTTTAAATTCACCGAAGCGAAGGACATCTGCACTCATCATAAATTCAATAAATTCTTTTTTTTGTGTAGTCAGCATGATAGACACCTCATTTTCACTTGCTTTGCAATTATCATCCAATGTATTCGTATCATTATATCAAATTTTATCTTAATTTGCAAGAAAAATGAAAACGAATCCCATTTGCATTTTCTTACTACTATATTCATATGATACATTGAAGTAAAAATCCATTTGAGTATCAAAAAGGAGAGCAATTTATGAATCAAAAACATTCATTTTCAAGATATTGGGGATTTATCATCTGCTTGTTGCTAATGGGTATTGGTGCTATTTCTCTTTATTTATCCAGTACAACACAAGCAATACCCACCAATGCGACCGCTTCTTCTCAAGATTTTATCAAATGGGCAGAATTTAATATTCCCCTCAACGCCCTGCAAAAAGCAGGTCAAGCAGATATCGATCGCTATCAGAGCGAAACTCCTGTCAATTGGATAGAAGCTCTTGCTTGTTTGGCTACAACTTATGGCGGAGATTGGACAAAATACAAGCCAAAACAACTAGATGATATCATACAACAACTAAATGATGGTCAAACACCAGAACAAATTGTCTCTTCTAATAAAAAAAGCTATCAATACTACTATGAAGTTTATCAAGCAGTTCTAGGCGGTTTTATTGGTATTTACCAACTAGAAAATCCAGATGGAAGTATTACCACACAATATGGTGTCAAAGTATTTTCTCCCATTGCTTCAGGATATGGTTACAGTCATTATCGCGATTTTATGAATCATCGCAGTTATGGCTTTTCACGTCCTCATATGGGCAACGATTTACTTGGGAATACAGGAACACCCATTATTGCAGTAGAAAGCGGCACCGTTGAAAGTCTAGGTTGGAATCAATATGGAGGTTGGCGAATTGGTATCCGCAGTTTTGATAAAAAGCGATACTATTATTACGCACATTTAAAAAGCGGGCATCCTTTTGTAGAAGGGCTAAAAGAGCACGATACTGTGTTAGCAGGCGAAGTAATAGGATATTTGGGTATGACTGGATATTCTACAAAAGAAGATACCAATGGTATGAGTAAACCCCATTTACATTTTGGAATGCAACTCATTTTTGACGAAAGCCAAAAAGAATGTGATAGTGAAATTTGGATTGACGTTTATGATATTATCAATTTTCTAGAAAAACATCGCAGTGAAACTATTTATGACGAACAGAGCAATGAGCATATTCGTCTATATGATTTTAATGACATTGATTCTGTTGAGCCATAATTCAAAGATACGAATAAATTAAAAACTATGCCTTTTTCTTTATAAAAAGGCATAGTTTCTGTTGTTTCTGGCTATTTTCTATCCGATTTTTATTACGGTTTTAAAACCATATTCGTATTTTAGCATTCGTTCTCCCACAAAAAGGTCGGAGACCTTTTGCCCAAATCATATTATTTTATCCATACATACACCATCTGGACCAACTTTGTGTCCATCTGGTGTTGTTGTATTGGTTAACAGTACACCAGAATCATCACAGTAATACCATTTACCATCTACTTCAATCCAGCCAGTTTACAGAACTCCTTCTTTATCGAAGAAATACCAAGTATTATCAATCTTGCCCCAGCCATCTGATAAAAATTCTCCATTTCCATTGTCATACTTCCAGCTTCCATCTGGGTTTACATTATCACTAAAGTCAGCATCTCCATCTGTTGGAGGTTTTGGAGACGGGTCAGTTGGATCAACTACAACTTCTATCAAATCTTTGATAGCATTTGTCAATGCTGCTGTTGCTGTTTCTATTGCTTCTTGCGTTGCATCTTCTCCCAAAGCTTTTGCAGCTTCCAATTCCTCTTTTAATCTTGTCCAGCTATCAATTGTGTAATCAGCTTCATTTAATCCTTCTGCTTCTGTAATTGCTGCTTCTAACTTTGTTCTATCTATTTCTACTTCATAAGAAACACTTAATTTACACTGTCTAAATAATTTTCTTTGGCAGTTGCATAGAATATCTCTCCTGCTTCTGCTCCAAAATCCAAACTATCAAAAAATACTGTTACTGTTGTATCATCCTCTTGAGTTGTAACTGCTTCTTTGCTAGCAATTTCAATATAATTACCATCATTATCTTTTTGATATAATTTTACAGTCTGTCCTACTGGAACATTTCTCAAAGTAAAGGTATCTGTTGCACCTACATGATTGACAGCGCTTGCAAATTCTATTGGAACTGGATCCAATTGACCAAATGTATCCTCTTCAAACATCTGCCATTCATAAATACGAATTGCTGCCCATGGAGAATCTCCATCATCATGTATATATAGTTGCCATTCTTGTGCAGTTACAGGCTCATCTAAGATAACATCAATAACCGCTAATGTATTATTTTGAATTCTCTTAACAGATTGCCAATTTCCATCTGCATCTTTCTATTTTAATTCAAAATCTTTGGTATTCGTCTCAGGAACTTCACCGCCATATTCACCATCTAACAGAATCTGAAAGGAAAAGTATATTTTTTACTAAAAAAATATGATTACCTTAAATTTTTTACAGCTAATTACTGATATCATATTTATGATATAAATTTTTCTGTCTAATTTCAAGATATTTTTTCTAAAAATAGTAAATATATTATATAAAATATGATTCTTATAGTACAAATTTATAAGGTGATAGTATAAAAATATTAAATATAACTTTGATAAATTCTTACTTATCTCTTTGTTACTCATAAAATAATCTATTAATAAACACCTTTTTTAGGATAAATTTTCTATCTCTAATTTTATATATTTGATTTAATTAATCTTTTCAAAATTTTATTCTTGATTATTTTTTCTTTATCATAATCATATATTTTTTAGAACAAATGCTAAGTTAAGCTCTTTAGAGCAAATATATTTATTTAATCACTTTCGTTATTGTCTTTGTATTCTTTTTTATAATATTCCTTATATTAAAATTCTCAGTTTCGGTATACAAATTTTATATTCTTGTATTTTTGAGATATCAATAATATACTTTTCCTTTCCAATATCCCATAAATCTTGATATACTCATTTGGAATGGGAAGTTTAACCACATATATATCGTTAAGATATAACTTCCCTTCTATTATTTCTACTCCTTTAGTTTTTAGAACACAAAAAAAGACAACTGTTTTTTTAAAACAGTTGTCTTTAAAAGGGATATAT
>CAJTTB010000004.1:0-76980 GCA_910579175.1 uncultured Oscillospiraceae bacterium
GTTAAATCAGTAAGGGAAGAAATATCACTAATTTGGTTATTGCTTAAATTTAAGCTTGTTAACTTGGTTAAATTATTGAGAGAAGAGATATCGCTGATTTGAGTATTGCTTAAACTTAAACTTGTTAACTTGGTTAAATTATTGAGAGAAGAGATATCACTGATTTGAGTATTGTCTAAACTTAAGGATGATAAATTGGTTAAATCAGTAAGGGAAGAAATATCACTAATTTGGTTATTGCTTAAATTTAAGCCTGTTAACTTGGTTAAATTATTGAGAGAAGAGATATCACTGATTTGAGTATTGTCTAAACTTAAGGATGATAAATTGGTTAAATCAGTAAGGGAAGAAATATCACTAATTTGGTTATTGCTTAAATTTAAGCCTGTTAACTTGGTTAAATTATTGAGAGAAGAGATATCACTGATTTGATTATTGTTTAAACTTAAGGATGATAGATTGGTTAAATTGTTGAAAGAAGGAATATCACTGATTTGGTTATTGTTTAAATATAACCAATTTAATTTGGTTAAATTATTGAGAGAAGAGATCTCACTAATTTGGTTATTGCTTAAATATAACCGATCTAACTTGGTTAAATTATTGAGAGAAGAGATCTCACTAATTTGATTATCGTTTAACTCTAAAGATGTTAAATTGGTTAACTTGCTGAGAAGAGAGATATCGTTGATTTGATTATTGCTTAATCCTAAAGATGTTAAATTGGTCAAATTATCGAGAGAAGAGATATCGTTGATTTGATTATTGCTTAATCCCAAAGATGTTAAATTGGTCAAATTATTGAGAGAAGAGATATCGTTGATTTGATTATTGTTTAATTCCAAAGATGTTAAACTGGTTAACTTGGTCAAATTGTTAAGAAAAGAGATATCATTGACTTGATTGTTGGTTAAGTTTAAGCTAGTTAAAACAGGTAAATTATTTAAAGAGATATCACTGATTTGGTTATTGCTTAAATCTAATCCAGTTAGGACAGACAAATTATTTAAAGAGATATTACTAATTTGATTATAGGTTAAGTCTAATCTAGTTAGAACAGGTAAATCATTTAAAGAGATATTACTAATTTGATTATTGCTTAAATGTAAACCTTTTAATTTAGGTAGATTGGTTAGAGAAACATCACTGATTTGATTATCTCTTACGAATAAGTCGGTTAATTCAGTGGAGTGATTAAAAGGAGAAATATCAGTAATTTGGTTTTTGTCTAAAGATAAGTCTGCTAATTTGGGCAAATTTTCGAGAGAAGAAATATCAGTAATTTGATTTTCATCTAAATATAACTCTGTTAGATTAGTTAGTGTAGCGAGTTCGGAAATGTCAGTGATTTGATTGTTTCTTAAATTCAACTCTTTTAAAGTAGTTAGTTGAGTGAGTGATGGAGCCTTAGTAAGTAAATTTTGCTCTAGTCCTAAATATATTAAGTTTGGTAAGTTAGAAAGAGAGGGAACCTCTTTAATTTTATTATTATCTAGTATTAGATAAGTTAAGTTTGGTAAATTGGTAATAGAAGAAATATCAGTAATTTGATTACTGGATAATTGTAGATAACGTAAAATGGGTATATTGTTCAAACAAGAGACATCACTGATTTGATTATTAGCTAAGTTTAATTCAAATACGCTACTTAATTTTGTTATAGGGGAAATATCAGTAATTTGATTATCGTATAGATCTAATTTATTGAAATCAGCTGATTGGGGAAGAGAAGAAATATCTTTAATTTTATTAGACCCTAAAAACAAATCACGTAACTTATTTAATTTACTTAAAGAGTGGATATCACTGATTTGATTATTGTCTAAATATAACCACTCTAAATTGGTTAAATTGTTGAGAGAAGAGATATCACTGACTTGATTCCCAGATAAATATAGACCAGTTAATTCTGTCAAGTTGGCGAGTGGAGAAATATCTTCAATTTGGTTTCCTCCTAAATCTAAGGAAGTTAAGTTGATAAAATATTCTAGTCCAACTATAGATTGTATTTTCTTATTAGTAATACCAATAGAAGTAACTGTTGCTGCTTCTGCTTTGCTAATTTTTCCGTCATTGTTTTGGTCTACACCATTGCTAACTAAATGTTGTAACAAAATAGGATCTAGTTCAATAATTGCATCTCCATCAGGAATTTCTTCATCAACAGCAGCATTTGCTTTGATAACAACGCTAGGTTGTTCTTGGATTGATGATACTTTATCATCAATGTCAGGATAGTTAAAAGATGGATTTTCAGCGACAGGACCTTCACTTTCTTGAACAATTGAATCAAGATTTGGAATTTTTTTGGTAAAATTTTGTTCAGGAATGGTTTCTGTCTGTTGAGCGGCAACGAGTGTTGCAAAAGTGTTGGTTGTTAAGATAGCGGAAAGTAAACAAGCTAATAATTTTCTGTTTTTTTTCATGATTAATCTCCTTGTAAGAATTATGATGAATTAAATGTGACAGAATCCTCAAAGCGGCAAAGGATAAGTTTCTTCGAGGATTCTGTAGAAAACAGATATATTTCGTTTATATTTTGTTATATCAATCATAAAAAGGTATACTTTTTCGTTCAAGTAAAATTTAAATAGATTATCTATAAATAGCACAAAAAAACAGACTTACAAATTTGTAAGCCTGTTTAAAATTAACAAAAATCAATAGATTAAAAATTTATTTATAATGAACGAAAAAGTATAATATATCTATATAACATATAAAAATTATAAAGAATAAAAAACAAATAATCGCTTTTTTATTCAAATATATCTTATTTCCTTAAATATGATTATAATAGATTTTAACTTTAAATGCAACTAATTTTGCATTATTTTGTAACAAAAATGTATCTAAAATAAAAGATATTAAAGAAATAGAAAAGGAACTGCGAAAACAGTTCCTTTTTTGTGTAATGATTACTGAATCCAAGCGCCAGAAGCATCTACTTGATAGCCGTCTGGAGTGGTGACACTTGCAAGCATAGCGCCAGTTTGGTCCATATAATAACAGTTGTCTCCAACCCAATGCCAGCCTGTAAGCATCGCACCTGATTGATCCAATAGATACCATGTATCATTGATTTGCACCCAACCGGTTTGCATTGTACCTTGTTCATTTAGATAATACCATGTGTCATCAATCAGTTGCCAGCCAGTAGCCATAGATCCATCTGGATTGAGGTAGTACCAGCCAGATGAAACTTGAATCCAACCAGTTTGCATAGTGCCTTGTTCGTTCATATAGTACCATTTACCATCAATCAGTTGCCAACCGGTAGTCATAGAGCCGTCTGGATTGAGGTAGTACCAACCAGATGGAATGTTAATCCAACCGGTCTGCATATAACCATTTTCGTCAAAGTGATACCAGATTTTATCGATTTGTTCCCATTGATTCACAGGATAGGTGCCATCGCTGTGTTCATACCACCAACCAGTTTCATTTTGCTTCCAGCCTGCTGTGGTAGACCCTATCATAATTCCAACATTTTCATTATCTGAAGGATGATTGGAATCACTAGAATCCTTTTCCTGATAGGCAATGATGTAGTTACCTAAATCACCAGCAGAATTTTCTGTAAATTGGATACCATTTTCAGTTGTAGTACAAGGAATTTCTACTTTTTCTGGGTCAACTTCTCTGGTAGTTGCTGCTTTTAGCTTATAAAGTGTAAATGTAAACTTGTCTTTAGAAGTATCTGCTGGATATGGAATGGTAATGGTTACCTTTCCGCTGGCATTGATTTGAGCATTTTCATTTGCGGTATCGATTAAGCTAGCTGAGAAAGAAAGTGTTTGTTGCTCTAAATTTGCCAATTCTTCTTGAATCTTCCCAACAATATCTTTTAATTTTTCTGAAATTGAGGTAATGATTAATACAACATCAGACTCTTTGATTGTTTCTGGCAGTTCCGTAATAGAGGCAGAAGGTTTGTCTTTAGATGGCGCCTCTGTAATAGGAGTGTTTATCGGTTTATCATTTACGATAATCGTAAAGGCATTTGTTTTTGTAAATTCTTGATAAGAGACGGTAACTGGATAATTGCCCACTAGACTTAATGTCCTGTCAGTAATATCTATCATATCTTGGGTTAGTTCGACGGCTGGTTGTTTTATCTGGCTTTGCATCAACAAAGAAACGGTTGCACCAGTGAGATCTAAGGTATTGCCATTTATACACCAATCATAATTTACTGTATTTGGAGCTGTTACCTCAAGCCCTTTTACGACATCTTCAACGGTGATATCAAAGGTAGCAAAGCGATTTTCATCAATCTTTACAGTGATAGTTTTTGTACCAATGCTGTTTTGACCAGTTGCTTCTTTGTCATATCCAGATAACATATCCAAAGTAACTTTGGTAGTAATTGGCTCTTTTCCACTTTCGTGTTCTGTTTTTAGCTGCATATTGGTAACATCAATGTCTTCGCCCAATTTTACAGATGTTGGTGTGCCAGAAAGTTCATTGGTATACTCTTCCAAAATAGTAACTTCCACTGTTTGTGTCTGGGTGCCAAATTCATCATTTTGGACAGTGACAACAAAAGAAGCAATATCATCATTTTCACCTTCAACAGTATAGGTGGCCTCAAATACATTTGGTGTATTGGTTGCCTCTAGTGCAGTTTTTACCTTTGCGTTGGTTGCCTTAATATTGATATCATCAGCAGCTGGGAGTGCTTTTGTTTTATCTTCTGCAACGGTGACAATCAGTTTAATATCTTGTCCATGCCATTGTTTGTCAAGATCTGTCTGCACATCTAAAGAAAGTGATGTTTGTGTCACAGCGACAGAGAGCTCTTTTTTTACTGGTGTATACATTTCGGTATCTTCCGGAGTATAGGTAGCGGGATAGTTTTTGGTTCCAACCGTTAATATCGTATCAGGGTTATCCCAAGTCCAACCATCTGGAAGTGCTACTTCTTTGAGTGTTAAGCCAGTTTGATAAGTGATGCTGAGGTTTTTGGGCTCTTGATAACCCGCTTCTTGTGTGCCGCTTTCTTTGTCTAATTTTACTATAAAGCTACCAGTGACAGGGAAGCAATTTAGACTTGAATTATCTGGAGTGAATTCCCAGGTTAAAGTATTTTCTCCATCTGTTAGAGTGTTGTTGGGATTTTTCCATGCTAATTTTCCAGCAACAGTTTTCTTATTTCCCTGGTCAAGCATAAAATATGTACCACTGGTTAGCTGTCCATCGGATATCTTATCACCAATCTTTAAATCTGCTTGATTGGTTAATGTAACAGGCGTCTCTGAGATCAAATAAACTTTTTCAGCATCTTGATGAGCAGTGGTGCTGATGGTTGGATAATCAAACACATAACCAGAAAGAATAACACCGTTTTCCTGATGACCATCGGAAAAGGCTAGACCATTGTGATTTGGCGTTTGGGAACCAATTAAGAAATAGCTTTTTAGTCCTAACTTGTCGGTAACAGTTCCGCCACTATAAATAGGGTCATTCCAGGTGACATCAATTGCATACCATTTGCCATCTAATTTGACATAGTTCCACATGTGATTTTCACCTTGATCATTGGCAGAAGATTTTGCCAGTCCCACTGGAATTGCGCAAGGGATTCCCACCTTTTCACAAAGCAGCTTCATAGCTTTGGCATAACCTTCACAGACGGGACCATCATTTTTATTTGCTTCCAATGCGCTGTTGTTGAGCAATGCACTGGTTGCTTCATGGGCTGTGCTTGGTTCATTTGGCAATAATGGATTGTAACGGTTGTTCATGGTAAGCCAGGCGTTAAAATAGTTTAGTTGTTCAATGGGAGTTTGACCAGAAACCGCAGAGGTGATTTCGTCAATCTTTTGGTTCATTTGATTGTTGCGTTCTATGCGGGATTCCCTATCTTGATAGATATCTTGATAGGTAAAGGCGATATAGGGTTCTAAAATTAGAACATTTTGTCCTTGCATAGCAGTAGCAGCACCAGAATAAACTTGACCATTCAGGTAAAAAACTTCGGGATGGTCGTGTAGAAAAGCGCCTCCGGCTGCTAATATATCTGGGGATATGGTTGCCCAATGAGTATTTAGTGTTTCCTGAGCATTTCCATTTTCGATTGGAATTGTAATTTTCCCCAAATTAATTTTAACAGCTTCTATTTCTTTTGTAGTACCATCGCTTTGCTTTACTGTGATGTTTTCCAATAAAGAACCATCGATGACGGTGCCATTTTTGGCAACATCTTCGATTTGCTTCATAAAATCGACAGAATATCCTGTTAATTGGCTGCCCAATTTACCAGTATCATTGTCTACTTGACCATGGTCGATACCCCAGGTATGTATTCCATCGATGAGGTTGTCTAAGGAGAAGTCAAACAGTTCCACCTGAGGAGCAGTTAAATTTTGTTGTATATCTGGCTGTTGTGAAGTAACTTCGTTGGGCTTGATTTGATTGATTTGTTCTACATGTTCTTTATTTGTGGTTGTTTCTTCTGCAAGTACAGTGCTGCTCATAGAAGTGAGTATTAATCCTGCGAGAATTGCAGAGAGTGTGCGTTTTCCTTTGTTGTTCATAAGTCATCAACTTCCTTTTTCTTTTGTTAAATATATGATCCCTGGATGAAATGAATAACATGATAGTTGTTTGATTGTTATTTTATATAAAAACAACTATAGTTATTTGACAAAATCATTGTACCATATGTGTTAAAAAAAAGAAATATAATTTGACTAAAATTGGATAAAAAGTTAATTTTTTGTTATATTTACTGTAAATTTAGAAAATATCAATTATAAAAATAAAAATATAAGGTTATAAATTAAAATTTCAGATATTTGAAAGTTTTCCTTTAAGATAGGTAGGATTGGTATCAATGTTTCCATTGATATATATCCTAAAACCCAGAAAAGTCTGAATATATGTTCTGGTGGGATAGCAGTGTATTTGTCCTTTTTCTTTGAGGAGATAGGGTGTTTGAATGATATGAAATTGAACTTTAAAAAGGTTTTCTATTTGGATATAGGGTGTCTTTTTGTGATATCTTTTATTTGTGCATTTACACTAGAAGATTTCAACAAAAAACAATCTGAAACAGAGATATTTAAAAATTATGATTGACGATAATTGGCAAATATGATATAATTTGTTTGTTGCTTCCAATTAAATAGTCGAAAACATGCTGAACATATCAAAATGAAATCAGATGATATTTTGTCAGCAGTTTATAAGGAAAGAAAATCAATGCTTCTGACAAAACAGAAGTGTTTTTTTATATGTTTTTTTAAGGAAGGATAGGTGATATAATGAAGAAAAAACAAGATATTATGCAACTGATTCACACCTTTTCAAAGGGTTCTATTGTATTCTTTGTCATTGCTGTAATAGCTTCTTTATTAGATGTTATATTTAATGCGATGATGCCACAGGCAATCAGAATAACAGTTGACTCAGTAATTGGAGATGAAGCGTTTCAACTTCCCAAACCGATGGTGGCGTTGCTTGAACAGGTGGGAGGACAAAGTTACCTGCGCAGTCATCTGTGGATCATTGTAATTGTTGTGGCATTGCTCGCCTTAGGTTCTGGAGTATTCCACTATATTTGTAGGATGTATATTTCAAAGGCAAGTGAAGGGTTTATAAAGCGCATGAGAGATACATTATATGCGCATGTGCAAAATCTTCCGTTTAGTTGGCATATGAAACACCAAACAGGAGACATTATACAAAGATGTACTTCAGATGTAGAGGTCATTCGCAACTTTGTTTCTACGCAGATGTTAGAAGTAGTTCATACCATCTTTTTGATTGTTTTTTCACTGGTTATTATGTTTTCAATGAACATTAAGATGTCTTTCGTAGCATTGGCTTTTATTCCGGTGGTATTTGCTTATTCTGGTCTTTTTTACAATAAAATTGCAAAGCGTTATCTGGCAGCAGACGAGGCAGAGGGTGCATTATCCGCGATGACACAGGAAAATTTAACTGGGGTCAGAGTTGTACGTGCATTTGGCAGAGAGCGTTTTGAGATTGACCGATTCGATCAAAAAAACAACACTTGTGCCAACCTATGGATTAAAATGGGTAATTTGACAAGTTGTTATTGGGGCATTGGAGATTTGATCACTGGTTTACAGGTAGTAACCATTGTTGTATTGGGTGTCATAGAGGCAGTGCAAGGGGATTTGAGCTTGGGTGGTTTTATGGCATTTGTATATTATAATTCCTCTTTGATTTGGCCAATTCGTTCGTTGGGTAGGGTTTTGGCTGATATGAGCAAGGCAAATGTATCCTTTAAACGTATCAATTATATTTTGGATCAAGCAGAAGAGCAGGACTGCGATCATGCAATTGAAAGCCCAATGAATCAGGATATTTGTTTTAAACATATCAATTTTCAGTATGAGGGATTAAAACCGATTTTAAAGGATATTGATTTTACCATTCCAGCAGGTACAACTTTTGGAATTTTAGGGGGTACAGGTTCTGGAAAATCCACTTTAATGCAGTTATTAAATCGACTGTATGACCTTCCAGAAGGTTGCGGAGAGATTACCGTTGGAGGGGTTAATATCAATCAGATGAAGCGCAGTTGGGTGAGAAGTCAGATTGGTATGGTATTACAGGAACCATTTTTATATTCTAAAACCATTCGAGAAAACATTGCGGCAGTTCGTCCACAAGTTTCACTGCATGAGGTGCAAAACATGGCAAAGATCGCCTGTGTCGATGAAGCAATTGGCGAATTTGCAAAGGGATATGACACCTTAGTTGGAGAGCGAGGTGTGACCCTTTCAGGAGGGCAAAAGCAGCGTGTTGCAATTGCCAGAATGTTGTTACAACAGGCGCCAATTATGATATTTGATGATTCTTTGTCCGCTGTGGATTCTGAAACAGATTATAAGATTAGAGAGGCGCTGAAAAACAGTTTGGGAAATTCTACAGTGATTTTGATTGCGCATCGGATTACCACATTGATGAGTGCTGATATGATTATGGTGTTGGACGATGGAAAGATTTCTCAGATGGGAACACATGAACAATTGATTTCTCAGAAAGGAATTTATAAAGAAATTTATGATATTCAGATGAGTAGCAGCGATCATCTGTTGACCGAAGAAAAGGAGGGAATTTAATGGCTTTTGAAGAACAGGAATACAATAAACCGTTTAGTTTAAAGACATGGGCAAAGATGTTGCCATTTTTAAAACCCTATCGACATTTGTTTATCGTGGTATTATCTTTGAATTTATTGGCAGCATTGATTGATATTTTATTACCGCTGTTTCAAAGTTTTGCAATTGATAATTTTATTAAGAAAGAAGCCTTAGATGGTTTGATACCTTTTTCGATCAGCTATATACTGGTAATTGTCATTCAATCAATAGGGGTTATTTTATTTTGTAGACAGGCAAATCACATAGAAATGTATATTGGTAGAGATCTAAAACGGGCACAATTTGTACATCTGCAAACACTGTCATTTTCTTATTACAATACCACTCCAGTCGGATATATTTTGGCACGCGTTATGAGTGATACCCTTAGAATTTCTGGAATGATAGCTTGGGGTCTAGTTGATATTTTGTGGGCATTTTGTTATGTAGTAGGGGTCTTTATTGCAATGTTCTTTTTGAATGTCAAGTTGGCATTGATAGTGGTTACAATTGTCCCTGTCATTGCGGTGCTAACCGTTTACTTTCAAAATAAAATTTTACATTGGAATCGCCGTGTTAGGCGAATCAATTCTCAGATGACAGGCGCTTATAACGAGGGGATTACCGGAGTAAAAACAACCAAGACCATGGTCATTGAACAATCCAACTTTGATAATTTTTCTAAGATTACAGAAGATATGTATCAGTCCAGTTTTAAAACTGCAAAGTTAAATGCAATTTATATCCCAATGGTTTCATGTTTTAGTTCGATTGCGGTTGCTTTGGTATTGGCACAAGGCGGTCTTATGACAATCGGGCAGGTAATGCAGTTTGGTACACTGTCCGTATTTATCTCTTATGCGATTGGAATCTTTGGACCAATTCAACAGCTTGCTAGAATTTTGGCAGATTTGATTTCTGCACAGGCAAATATTGAGCGCATTACGGATTTATTGGAAAAACAACCTGATATTTATGATAATCAGCAGATTGTTGAAAAGTATGGAGACGCCTTTCATCCCAAGAAAGAAAATTGGGAACCCATTCGCGGAGAAATTGAGTTTAAAGATGTGTCTTTTCGTTATCCTGATGGGGAAGAATATGTTTTGGAACACTTTAATCTGAAAATTCCAGCAGGAACTACTATCGCGATTGTGGGAGAGACTGGAGCAGGGAAGTCCACACTGGTCAATTTGGCATGTCGATTCTTTGAACCTACCCAAGGGCAGATTTTAATTGATGGGGTAGACTATCGGGAACGCAGTCAACTTTGGTTGCACAGCAATATTGGTTATGTATTGCAAAACCCTCATTTATTTTCTGGAACGATTCGAGAAAATATCCGTTATGGACGACTAGAAGCAACCGATCAAGAGATTGAACAGGCAGCAAAACGGGTATCAGCAGATACTGTTGTGGAAAAGTTAGAACATGGCTATGACAGCGATGTAGGAGAAGGCGGCGATAGACTTTCTACTGGAGAGAAACAATTGATTTCATTTGCCCGTGCAGTATTGGCAGATCCACGCATTTTTGTATTAGATGAAGCGACTTCTTCCATTGATACGCACACAGAACAATTGATTCAAAATGCGATTTCTCATCTCTTAAAGGATAGAACTTCATTTTTGATTGCACATCGTCTTTCTACCATTCGTCAAGCAGATTTAATTTTAGTCGTTCGCGATGGAAAAATTATTGAAAGAGGAAAACATCAGGAATTGTTAAAACAAAAGGGCTACTATTTCAATCTATATCAAAAACAGTTTGAAGAAGAAGCGGCAATACGTGCATTAAAATCAGAAAGTTAGAAAGGAACTGTTGGTCATATGGGCAAGGAATCTTGGAAAGGTGGCGCCTTATTGGCGCCAGTTCCCCCAACTATGGTATCCTGTGGAACAATGGAGCACCCCAATATATTGACGATTGCTTGGACTGGTATCATCAATACCAAACCACCAAAAACTTATATTTCAGTACGTCCAAGTCGTTACTCTTATGAACTGATTAAACAGAGTGGTGAATTTGTCATCAATTTGACTACCTCATCCCTGGTGCGTGCAGCAGATTTTTGTGGTGTGCGTTCGGGAAAAGATATCAATAAGTTTGAATGTTGTCAATTGACACCAGAGCAAGCTACTGTGCTATCTGCTCCGATGATTGCAGAAAGTCCACTCAGTATGGAGTGCAAGGTGTCTGAAATCATTCCACTTGGTACCCATGATATGTTTTTAGCAGATGTTATTGCGGTCAATGTAGATCAACAATATATTGACCAAGATGGGAAACTGCATTTGGAACAGTGCGGTTTGGCGGCATTTGCGCATGGAGCATATTTTGAAATGGGCAAAAAAATTGGAAGTTTTGGCTTCTCGGTTCGTAAGAAGAAAAGGAAGCAACACAACTATAAAAAGCAAAAAAAGAACTGATAGAAAATCAGTTCTTTTTTTATGTAAATGATGGATGCTACTGAATTATCCAAGTACTTTTTTGGCGATGTCAACCGATTGCTTGGCATCTTTTGCATAGTAGTCTGCCCCTATTTTCATGGCATAATCTTCAGTTAAAACAGCACCACCAACCCAAATGGTACAGTCAACTGCCTGACGCAAAGCGTGAATGGTTTTTTCCATATTGACCACCGTGGTGGTCATTAGGGCACTTAGACCGACCAATTTTGTACCTGTGCGAATCGTTTCAGAGACAACCGTTTCAATGGGAACATCTTTTCCCAAGTCAATCACATTGTAACCGTAGTTTTCTAAGATAACTTTCACGATGTTTTTGCCGATATCGTGTACATCTCCTTTTACGGTGGCTATAATAATATTTCCCTTTGAAAGATTGGTGTCGCTCTTTTGTGCAGTCAGTCTGCGTTTGATTTCATCAAATCCAGCTTGTGCGGCGGTTGCGGCTTGAATTAACTGAGGCAAAAAGATGATACCTTTTTCAAAATCTGCGCCAACCTTATCAAGTGCAGGAATTAAAACGGTATTGATAATCTCGATTGGTTGCATGGTTTCCAATAACTGAACGGTTGCTTGATGAGCATTGTCCTTTAGTCCGTTTCGTACAGCATATTCTAAAGAAATATCACTGGATTGTAACATTGGTTTTGGGGCAGTGGTTTGGTTGTGTTTTGCAATGTATTGGACAGAACCGATATCGCGATGGTATAGCACACGAAAGGCATCTATGGCATTGACCATAGCGGCATTATTTGGATTGATAATCGGCAAATCAAGCCCATGTGCCATTGCCAAGGTGAGAAAAGAGATATTGATAAGTTCGCGATTTGGCAGCCCAAAAGAGATATTGGATACACCCAACACAGTTTTGACACCAAGTTGTTGTTTGACCATCTCAACTGCTTTGAGTGTCTCAATCACTTCCTTTTGTTGAACAGAAGCGGTTAAGGTTAGGCAATCAATATAAATATCTTCTCTTGCGATTCCATAAGAAAGTGCTTGATTGGTAATTCTTTGGGCGATTTCAAAGCGGTCCTGTGCCGAATTTGGAATACCTGTTTCGTCCATGGTCAAGCCCACAACAGCTGCCCCATATTTTTTGACAATGGGAAGAATAGTTTGCAATACCTGTGCTTCTCCATTGACCGAGTTGACGATTGGTTTTCCATTATAGATTCTCAATGCCTTTTCAATGACGTTTGGATTAGAAGAATCAATTTGAAGAGGGGTATCTACAACACTTTGCAATTGTTTGATAACATCAACCATCATGCTTTGTTCATCAATTTCGGGAAGTCCAACATTGACATCTAAGATATCTGCTCCCGCATTCACCTGTTCAAGTGCCTGAGAGAGAATATATCCAATATTGTGATTGATCAATGCTTGTTTGAATAATTTTTTACCAGTTGGATTAATGCGTTCCCCAACAATTTTAACATCATCTACCACCACAACTTGATTTGCGCTGCAAAGCACTGATTTTGGAGAGATGGTGCGAGGTGTTGGAAGCATGTTGTCGACAGTTTGTCGAATCGCCCTGATATATTCTGGAGTTGTACCACAGCACCCCCCAATGATATTGATGCCAAATTCCAAATACTTTTGCATGGTTTTGGAAAATGATTCTGCTGAAATATCATAGGTATTTGAGTTGAGGTTGGGCAATCCTGCATTGGCTTTGATGATGATGGGGAGGGGTGTCCATTGTGCCATTTCCTTTGCCAGTGGTAAAATCTCTGCTGGTCCCAAAGAACAGTTGATACCAATGGCATCTACCCCTAAACCAGTAAGGGTTGCCGCAACGGCTGGAATTGTAACACCAGTAAAGGTGCGTCCATTTTGTTCAAAGGTCATGGTACAAAAGATGGGTAAATTGCTATTTTCTTTTGCAGCAAGCACTGCGGCTTTCATCTCTAATAAGTCGGTAATCGTCTCAAATACTACTAAATCTGCTCCAGCTTCTGCACCTGCGACAATCATTTCCCGAAAGATATCATAAGCCTCTTCAAACTTTAAATTTCCGTTGGGTTCTAGCATTTTGCCAATAGGACCAATGGAAAGTGCGGTCAATACTTCTGTATTTTGACAGGCAATTTTAGCATTGCGCACGCCAGCAGAAATTAGTTCTTGTACAGAATAGGCACACTGTGACAATTTATATCGATTGGCACTAAAGGTATTGGCGTAAATGATATCACTGCCAGCGGCAATATATTGACGGTGTATTTCAATAATTGTTTCTGGATGGGTGATATTTAGCACTTCTGGCACCTTTCCGATAGGAATGCCAGAAGATTGCAACATCGTACCCATAGCACCGTCTAGAAAAATAATTCTGTCCAGTGGAATTTGTTTTTGTTGAATTTGTTGTTTTAACATTGTTTCCCTTTCTTTCTGAATGCACAATGGTTTTGGTTGTTGCAAAAGTCACATTTATTGGTGCGCTTGTCCAATTTGGTGTTGCTCAATCCAATGATAGCAGTGACTGACTTATTGGGAGTAAGGAGTAAATTGTCATTGAGGGTAAGACCGATTTTTTGATAGGTGTTCATGACAGAAATAATATTTTTTTGTACGGACAATGGTAAATCTCCATAGCCTGGACTAAATCTCCAGGTTAAGTTGAGTTGTTCTTTTGCAGCGATTGCAGCAATTTCTTTTTCTGCATAATCGGCAAGGTGTTCCACTGCCGTAGAAGCACAACTATCTAAGATAACTCCCTGGTCGGGATTGGAAATCATTTTGACACGAATCATCTTTTCGATGGATAATCCCAAAGTCAGACAGAGTAAATAACCTTGTTGACAGTTTGCCAAGTGTTCTCGAATATCATTTCCAGTCAACACAATGGGTGTTTGTTCTAGATGAATTCCATCTGCTTGTGGGACAAGAGAAAAGCGTTGATATAGAAATTTAGGAGTGATTGTCTGTATGGTAAGCTCAATACATTGATCAATCAGTTGATCAAGTGCCAAAGGAATGTCGCTTCCCTGATGTCCTAGATAACGAAGTACTTCGGATTTATCAATATGGGTGATAAGTTGTTGCAAAAAATCCCTCCTAATATCCTAGTAAATGATTTACTTTAAGTGTAAAGCGCATGTGAGCGCGGTTTTTAGATAAATATCACTTAATTTTAACCCTTGGTTGATGGATAGTCCTCTGACTTCCCATTCGAGTGAATCTAAATTGTCAGCGGCATATAAAAACTGGGAAAAGGAAACCTTGCGAAATGCACAGACGGCAGCAAGGGCAGAACATTCCATCTCTACTGCAATACAGCCAGATTGTTTGCGCCGCTGCATTTTATCTGGAGTTTCTCGATAGAATGCGTCAGTGGACCAAACCTTTCCACAAATATAAGGGTAGTCAAGTTGTTGTAGTGTTTGTATCATACAATCAACACTTTCTTTTGACAATGTAATTTCTGGAGAAGGAGATATATAATGATAGGAAGTACCTTCATCTCGCACCGCAGAAGTTGGAACAATGATGTGCCCATCTACAATTTCGTGATTGAGTACACCACAGGAGCCAAAGAATACAAATTTATTTGCACCAAGGGCAATGATTTCTTCCAATGTGCCAGCAGCAGCGGCAGAACCAATAGGGGAAAGATAAAAGGCTATCGGTGTATTTTCATAATCTATCTGATAAATGGGAATTTCACCATTGGCATTGTGGATACGACAAATTTGAGCAACACTATTCATCTGACTGAGTTTTTCAATGATTTTTCCAGAGAAGGTGGAGATACAAATACTTGGAAAGTCTGGGCGTTTTGCGATCAGTTTAGATGGTTCGATGATGGCTGCGGGATTGGAATCAAATTCTAAGATTGGATACACATACATACCTCCTTTTACATAGTGATAATTAATTTGGTTGATTGCAGGAAAGAATAATATTTCGGATACTGTCGGTGATTTTTGTAGCAACTTCTACATTGTTCATGGTATACAGGTGAATACCAGCCACTTGATTGGAAATCAAGTCAATAATTTGTTCGATTGCATAAGCGATACCAGCTTCTTTCAGTGCTGCTGGATTGTTTGCATACTTATTGATGATTTTAGCAAATTTTGGGGGTAAACTTGCCCCACACATAGAGACGGTGCGTTCAATCTGTGATTTGCTTGTAATTGGCATAATGCCTGCTTCAATTGGTACAGTAATACCTGCTTGTATGACCTTATCCATAAATTGATAAAAGTGGTCATTGTCAAAGAATAACTGTGTCATCAAATGGGTGGCACCTGCATCCACCTTAATTTTCAGGTGTTCAATGTCCTCCTCTAAGCTGTTGCTATCGCAATGCCCTTCTGGATAACAGGCGCCAGATACATGAAAGGAACTATCATATTCTTTGATAAATGTCACCAAGTCGCTGGCATGTTGAAAGTCGTGCTTTGGTTTGATATCTGGGTTGATATCTCCACGCAGAGCCAGAATATTTTCAATGCGGTGTGCTTTAAGTTGTTCTAATGTCTGAATGATTTCCGCTTTAGAGGAATTGACACAGGTGAGGTGAACGACAGGTTCAATGCCATATTCACTTTTGATTAAAGAGGCGATTTCACAGGTTTTGTTTTTCTGTGTATCTGAACCGCCTGCTCCATAAGTAACGCTGATAAAATCAGCGGGAAGCCCACGCAATCCCAACAATGTATTGTAGATGGTATCTACAGAGCTGGTCTTTTTGGGTGGAAAAACTTCTAAGGAGTAGATTAATTTTTTACTGTGAAAGAGATGTTTTATATTCATTCAAAAAACTCCATTCGTCAAAGTGTGATTTGGAATAAACGACAGGTGTTTTCCCTAGCGAAATCAATCATTTGCTGGGTAGAGATTCCCTTGATTTGAGCCATCTTTTCCGCAGTAAATGCAATCATAGAGGAGTCACAGCGCTTACCGCGATAGGGAACAGGCGCCATATATGGACAGTCTGTTTCCAGCAATAGACGGTCGGTTGTGGTGACTTCAACTGCTTGTTGGGCGCGCTTTGCGTTTTGAAAGGTCAATACACCAGTAAATCCCAGATACATGCCCAAGGAAACGATTTCTTTCGCGGTCTGTGCAGAACCAGAAAAACAGTGTACCACACCTTGAGGCTTATATTGTTTGAGCAGTTTTAGTGTATCTTCTGTAGCGTCTCGTGAGTGGATAATCACAGGAAGTTGTAATTGTTTTGCAAGTTGTAATTGCTGTTCAAATATCACAAGTTGTTGTTTGCGACTGGGGGAATCATAGTGGTAATCCAAACCGATTTCCCCAATTGCCACGACCTTTTGATATTTGCTCATCTGAGCAAGCTGCTGTAGATAATCCTCAGGAATATTTGCAGCATCATGGGGATGAATCCCAACACTGCAATAAAATTGTGGATATTTCTCTGCTAAATCAATGACACTTTGACAGGTAGGCAGGTTACACCCCACATTGATAACTGCACTGACGCCATGTTGTTTGATTTTTTCAAATACATCTGCTTGGTCATCTTGAAAGCGTTCATCATCATAGTGAGCGTGGGAGTCAAAGATGCCATGATACTTTGGTTGTTCCAAAAAGAATCCCCCTTATCGAATTTTTGCACCGGCTGGAATGGTATCATCTAAGAATAAAACTTTGACTTGATTGTTTGAACAATCTGCTGCCAAAATCATACCATTGGAGATCACACCGCGCAATTTTGCTGGTTTTAAATTGGCAACTAAGACAATCTTTTTTCCAATTAATTGATTTGGTTGGTACCAAGGTGCAATACCAGAAACAACTTGACGGGTATTTTCTCCATCATTTAATTGCAGACACAACAATTTGTCTGATTTTGCCACTGGCTCACAACTGATGATTTCTGCGGCACGCAGTTCTACTTTTGCAAAGTCTTCAATCTGAATGACAACGCCTTCTGGAGTGGTTTTTTCTGTTTTTGTTTGTTTCTTTTCGCTATCTGCAAAAATTTCTGTGAGCAATTTTGTTTCATCGATTCTTACAAATAATGGTTCAGCGGTTCCAACTATACCATTGGGAAGCTGTCCAAATGTCATAAGAGAAGCATAATCCTGTACAGTGCAGTTGATTTGTTTTAATATTTTTTCAGAAGTTTCTGGCAAGAAAGGGCTCAACAATACTGCCAAATAGCGAATGCTTTCCAGTAGATTGTAAAGAATGGTTTTTAAGCGGTCATGTTGTGCTTCATCCTTTGCCACTGCCCAAGGAGCCGTTTCGTCGATATATTTATTGCTTCTGCGTGCGAGATTCATAATGCTTTCTAAGGCATCTGCAACATGCAGTTCATTCATAGAGTTAGTTACCTCTTTTACAGTTTGCAAACAGGTGTCAATGAGTTCTTGGTCAATTGGTTGTGCGATTTGCATATTTTCTACTGCTCCATCAAAGTATTTGTGGCTCATAGCAACGGTGCGGTTAACCAAGTTTCCAATGGTATTTGCCAAATCAGAATTATAGCGAGAGATGATTGTTTCATAAGTGATAGAACCATCTTGTGCAAATGGCATTTCTTTTAAGGAATAGTATCGGACTGCATCGACACCAAATCGATTTACGAGTTCATCGGCATAGATGACATTTCCCTTTGATTTACTCATCTTATCCTGACCAAATAACATCCAAGGATGCCCAAAGATTTGCTTTGGCAGTGGCAAATCCAGTGCCATTAGGATAATTGGCCAATAGATGGTGTGAAAGCGCAAAATATCTTTTCCAATAATATGCACATCTGCAGGCCAATATTTTTTGAATTGTTCACTGCTGCCGTCTGGGTCATATCCCAATGCGGTGATATAATTGGTAAGCGCGTCAACCCAGACATAAATGACATGCTTGGGGTCAAAATCAACTGGAATCCCCCAAGTAAAGGAAGTTCTAGAAACACATAAGTCTTGTAGTCCCGGTTTTAAAAAGTTGTTGATCATCTCTCTTTTTCGAGATTCTGGTTGAATAAAATCGGGATGTTGTTCAATATATTGTATCAATCGGTCTTGATATTTGCTCATTTTGAAGAAGTAGGCTTCTTCTTTGGTCTTTTTAACCGGTGCGCCACAGTCGGGACAGCAGCCGTCTACCAATTGTGTTTCTGTCCAAAAACTCTCACAAGGGGTGCAGTATAAGCCTTCATATTCACTTTTATAGATATCGCCTTGTTCATAGAGCTTGCGGAAAATCTTTTTGACAACCTCTTTGTGATAGTCGTCGGTTGTACGGATAAATTTGTTATAGGAGCAATTCATCAAATCCCAAGCGGATTTTACCTCTTTGACGATATTGTCTACATAGGCTTTTGGAGAAACACCCTGAGCAGCAGCGTTTTCTTCAATCTTTTGACCGTGTTCATCAGTACCGGTTAAGAAAAAAACATCATCTCCAATAAAGCGATGATAACGCGCAATCGCGTCGGTTAAAATGATTTCATATACATTTCCAATATGAGGTTTTCGGGAAGTATATGCAATTGCAGTGGTTAGATAAAATTTGTGATTGGTATTCATCGTAATAATCCTTTCTATGATAAAAATAAAACATGGATGAAAAACAAAAATTCCCGTCCCAAGAGCTATTTGCCCTTTAAGGACGAGAATCAAAATCCCGTGTTACCACCTTAATTTATCTGTTTTTCACAAAACAGACCTCTTCTGCTGCGGACGCATCGACAGCATATTGCGATAACGGGCAAACCCGCCATAGCCTAGACCAATTGGCTTCGGTATGGAACTCCAAGACCATCTTCAGATATAGTTGTTTTACCCATTTTCAGCAACTTGGGCTCTCTGAAAAAACACACTATACTTACTCTTTCTTTTCATCGTTTTTATCAATGATTGTGATAGATAATATCTTATTTGAGAAATCGCACAAGTTGGGTTACTCAAATAATGTTGACATTATTATATGTGAAAATTCCGTGATTTGTCAAGCAGTTTATTTACAAATTATGTAATCATGTGTTAAAATGAAAAAAATAGACTTTATGAAGGTGAAAATATGGATAAAATATATATTATCGGCATTGCGATAACGGGAAAAAGTTCGCTTGCAGGATATTTGTCAAGTCAGTTGCAGATACCGCGATATATGTTGGATGATATTGTTTGGGAAAGAAATCCAAAAGGTGATCGCAAGCGGACAGAACAAGAACAACAATCTTTACTGTTGGAAATAGATCAGAATCCACAATGGATTATTGAAGGAACCTATCGAAAAAGTTGCCATTGTCTATTGGAGATGGCGGATGTTATTTTGGTGCTGCAAACCCCTCTTTGGAAGCGCCGAATGCGTATGTTATCTCGTTTTCTAAAATACAATGCAAAGTTGGAACGACATCGCCCCAATATTCAGATACTAAAAAATATGCACCAGTGGACACGCGAATTTGAACACAATAAAGAAAGTTTTTATCGTACCTTTCAACCATATTGGAAAAAAGTAAAGGTTGTTTCTGATATCAAACAGTTGGATGCGTGGCTGAAGAGTGAACGAATTTGGGAACATACCTAATCAGAGAATGAGGGAATAAAATGAAACAGATTGATTTTGAAGAATTATTGGAGATTGCCAGAAAGACCGTTTATCCCAAAAGATTGAGTGATTATGTAGAAGTGGGTGGCGTAGCGGCGGCAATTTTAACACAAAGCGGTAATGTTTATACAGGCGTTTGCATTGACACAGCTTGTTCGATGGGATTTTGCGCAGAACATGCCGCTGCGGCAGCGATGATTACAGCAAGGGAACAGCGAATTATAAAGCTGGTCGCTGTTAATTGGGAAGGAAATCCCATTCCTCCCTGTGGTCGTTGTCGAGAATTTTTATCACAGCTAGATGAAAAAAATGGTCTTGCTGAGGTGATGGTACGAGATGGTGTCATCGTTACTTTAGAAGAATTGCTTCCCTATGATTGGAAGAAATAAAAAGATTGTTGCAAATCGATTGGCGAAATGGTATGATTAGAAGTTGATAATAGATATTTGAAAATAGAAAGGAATATCAATATGACATTTGATAAAGTAAGAACTCGATTTGCACCAAGCCCAACAGGATATATGCATGTGGGCAATCTTCGTACAGCATTATATGCTTATTTATTAGCCAAAAAGGACAATGGAACGTTCATTTTAAGAATAGAGGATACAGACCAAGAGCGCTATGTAGAAGGTGCTGTGGATGTCATTTATCAGACCTTGCGCAAAGCGGGGCTTATTTGGGATGAAGGTCCTGATGTTGGTGGTCCTGTAGGTCCATATGTACAGAGTGAGCGCATGGGAATGTTTAAGGATTATGCACTGCAATTGGTGGAAAAAGGAGCCGCTTATTACTGTTTTTGTGATAAGGACCGCTTAACTGAATTGCGCGAAATTCAACAGGCTTCCGGCATTCCTTCTAAATATGACGGTCACTGTCGCAATTTGACACCAGAGGAAATTCAAGAGAAACTAGATGCAAATGTTCCCTATGTCATTCGTCAAAAGATGCCAAGGGAGGGAACAACAACATTTCATGACGAAGTGTTTGGAGATATTACAGTAGAAAATTCAACGCTAGACGATCAGATTTTGATTAAAACAGATGGCATGCCAACTTATAACTTTGCGAATGTAGTAGATGACCATACGATGGGAATTACCCATGTAATTCGCGGAAATGAGTATTTGTCTTCTGCTCCCAAATATAACCTGTTATATCAGGCATTTGGTTGGGAAGTTCCCACCTATGTTCACTGTTCTCCTGTTATGAAAGATGCAACTCACAAATTGGCAAAGCGCGATGGAGACGCTTCTTTTGAAGATTTATTGGAAAAGGGTTATTTGACTGAAGCGGTAGTCAATTATATTGCTTTGCTGGGTTGGGCGCCCAAGGGAGAAAATGAGATTTTTACCCTAGAGGAATTGTGTCAGGAATTTGATATTGGTGGCATTTCCAAATCACCTGCTATTTTTGATGCAAAGAAATTAAAGGCAATTAATGGCGCTTATATTAGAAAGTATACTGTAGAGGAATTTGAGCAACTGGCACTGCCATATATCCGCCAAACTTGTAAAAGAGAGGATATTGATACCAAATTGTTGGCAGAGATGTTACAGCCTAGAACCGAATTGTTTACAGATATTCCAGAGCAGGTTGATTTTATCGATCGACTTCCCGATTATGACATTCAGATGTATTGTCATAAAAAAATGAAAACCAATTTGGAAAATTCAAAACAGGCTTTAGAAGCATTGCTTCCTGCACTGGAGAGTATTCCAGCAGAACATTGGACCTTGGAAAATATTCATGAAAAATGTTTTGAAGTCATTGCCCAATTGGGAGTGAAAAATGGCATTGTGTTATGGCCATTAAGAACCGCGATTTCAGGCAAACAATTTACACCAGGTGGGGGGATTGACCTCGCTGAGATTTTGGGCAAAAATTGTACCATAGAACGCGTAAAGGATGGCATTGAGAGATTGACCAACGCATAATTATAAAAAACCTACAAGAAATGTTGTCTTGTAGGTTTTTATATCATAGTGACATCTTTCTGACAAGATATGCTTTCCAAGTGATGGTTAAAATGCTATAATCAGACTGTAAAAAGGGGCGTTTTTAAAATGTGTATGACAGATGAGATGGAAATACCACTGACTGGGGGAAGAATCACATAAGGTGTTGTAAAAAAGGGAAATGTTGTGCTGCGTCCACAAGGAGAACATGCAGAATTGGTGCATCAAGTCTTGTTATTTTTGCAAGAAAAGAATGTTGGATGTGTAGCGCATTTTTATGGGATAGATGAACAAAACCGAGAGATTCTTAGCTTCCTACCGAGAACCTGTCCTAATGAATTGGACGATTTTTCAGAAGAACAGTGTTGTCAGGCAGCGAAGATCATTCGCTTGTTGCATGAGGTTTTAAGGGAGTTTCCCAACTGTGAAGATGGTCAAGTGGTTTGTCACAATGATCTTTCTCCCTGTAATTTTATCTTTCAAAATGGTCTGCCTTATGCAGTGATTGATTGGGATGCACTGTCTATTGGCGATCCTGTTGACGATTTGGCATATGCCATTTGGTTATGGCTTGATATGGGATATGAACAAAGAGATGTTGTTACAATAGGGCAGAAGATGAAATGGATGTTGGATACTTATGGATTAAAACAGGAACAAAGAACGGATTTTTTAAATCATATCCTCATGCAGATGCAAAGGATAGAAGGATTTGGACGATTGCAGAAAAGATATGAAACAACTGCTTGGGCAGAGAAATGTCAAAGATGGTTAAAAGAGCATTGGCATTTATTGGTGTGCTATTTATCATAAAAGACAAAATGATAGAGCATTGCATGGATATAAGATATGATTGTTTCCAATCCATTGGACAGGTTTTTAGCTTGTAGTAAGTTATCTTCTCAAGAGAAAATAAGTACAAAGATTAGTCAGAAAATTGGAAAGAAGCGAGAATATTATGAATCATATTGAACAGTATTTAAAACAGACTTTTCCTTTTTGGGATAATCTTTCTTCTAAACAACAGAAATTATTGCAGTCAGCCTGTACCATTCATACAGCAAAAAAAGGTAAGCTGATTTATGGAGGGGTAGAGGAGTGCAATGGCTTATTGTTGGTTATTTCTGGACAATTGCGCGCGTATATTGTTTCAGAAGAGGGTAAGGAAGTGACGTTATATCGCCTATTGCCACAGGATATTTGTATTTTTTCCGCTTCTTGTATCTTAAAACAGATTCATTTTGATGTGATGATACAGGCAGAACAGGATACCACCTTTTTAAAGATAGAGTCTGAGGTATATCAACAATTGATGGAACAATCCGCAGCAGTTGCCAATCAAACCAATCAGATGATGGCAGCCCGATTTTCAGATGTGATGTGGCTGATAGAGCGGATTTTATTTCAGAGAATGGATACTAGAGTAGCGGCATTGCTATTGGAAGAAAGTCAATTGTCTGGCACAAATCATTTGCAGATCACACATGAGGGATTGGCGAATCATCTGGGGACTGCAAGGGAGGTCGTGACCAGAATCTTAAAATATTTACAAGCGGAAAAAGCAATACAACTTTCTAGAGGACATATTTTCATTACCGATGTTGATAAACTGACTTGTCTTGCGCAAAATATTGCTCATTAATGTGACTTTATCACAGACAATAGAATATCAAAAAGGTATACTTCTATTTAGAAAATAAAGGATAAAGGAGTTATCAGATGAATTTTATAAATAGATTAAAGGATCAAATGGGTGATATTCATACAAAAGTAGAGGAAGCAAATCACACCACAGGCGCTATTTTATTGGATGTTAGAACGGTTGAGGAGTATCAAAGAGGACATATTCCAAACAGTGTTTCTTTGCCATTGGATCGCATTGGTGAGATTGACAAAATCGCTTCTGATGAAAAGACCCCTCTATATGTCTATTGTTTGAGTGGAGGAAGAAGCGCACAAGCCTGTAACATACTAAAGTCAGCAGGTTATGAAAATGTGCAAAACATTGGCGGTATTTCCAGTTGGAAAGGAACTATAGAGTAAGGAGAAGGTAAGGATGAAAGTTGTAATTGTTGGAGGCGTTGCTGGAGGAGCAACCGCTGCAGCCAGATTGCGCAGATTGGACGAAAAGGCACAGATTATCGTATTGGAGCGCAGTGGGTTTGTCTCTTATGCAAATTGTGGTTTGCCCTATTATATTGGTGGAGTGATTTCAGAAAAAAGTGCTTTGACCTTGCAAACACCACAGAGTTTTTGGAATCGTTTTCAGATTGATGTAAGAGTCAATAATGAAGTGCTTTCCATTCATCCAGAAGAAAAAAAGGTAGTGGTACAAAATCGGGAAGATGGCAGTACCTATGAAGAAAGTTATGATAAACTCATTTTATCTCCCGGTGCAAAATCCATTCGCCCAAATCTTGCTGGAATGGATTCAGAACAGATTTTTACATTGCGTACAGTAGAAGATACCTTTGCAATTCATACATTTTTACAACAGCAAAAACCGAAATCAGCCGTTATCATTGGTGGTGGATTCATTGGTTTGGAGATGGCAGAAAACTTGTTACATACCGGAATGGACGTTACCGTAATTGAGCGGATAAATCAAGTTATGCCGCCACTGGATTATGATATGGCTTGCGAGATACACCCTTATTTAAAAAGCAAGGGAATGAACTTATTATTGGGAAAATCTGTGGTGGGATTTGAACCATTGGATCAGCAGATTTCTGTCAAATTAGAAGCAGGTGAGTCAATCAATACCGATATGGTAGTTATGGCGGTGGGTGTTCAGCCAGAAACAACCTTGGCAAAACAAGCAGGTTTGACTTTGGGCGTGCGCGATGCAATTGTGGTTAATCAACATATGCAGACTTCTGATAAAGATATTTATGCAGTGGGAGACGCAGTGGAAATCAATCAATTTATAACCGGTCAAAAGGGATTGACTCCATTGGCAGGACCAGCCAACAAACAGGGCAGAATTGCCGCAGATCACATCTGTGGGCGCGAGAGCAGCTATTGTGGAGCGCAGGGCTCTTCTGTAATCAAGTTGTTTGATATGACAGCCGCTTCTACAGGAATCAATGAAAAAACTGCACAACAGTTGAAGATTCCATATGACAAGATTGTCACTTTGTCCGCTTCTCATGCGACCTATTATCCAGGTGCCAATAATATGGTGGTAAAAGTTTTGTTCTCGCCAGAGGATGGCACTATTTTAGGGGCACAGATTGTTGGCTTTGATGGTGTGGATAAGCGAATTGATGTATTGGCAACTGCGATTCGAGCAAAGATGACCGCTGCGGATTTAACAGAATTAGAGTTGTCTTATGCACCCCCATATTCCTCTGCAAAAGATCCAGTAAATATGGCGGGATATGTAATAGAAAACCTATTAAATAAAACCGTAAAACAGTATCATTGGCATGATGTAGAACAACTTCCAAGGGATGGTTCTGTGACATTGTTAGATGTCAGAACAGAAACAGAATATCAAAATGGGCATATTGATGGAACACTGCATATTCCAGTAGATATCCTAAGAGAGCATTTAAGTGAATTAGACCAGTCTAAACCAGTTTATGTAAACTGCCAAAGTGGCTTGCGCAGTTATATAGCCTGTAGAATTCTTTCTCAAAATGGTTTTGATTGTTATAATTTATCCGGTGGATATCGTTTTTATGCCAGTGTAATGAAAGACAAATCATTTTATCAAACGGCTGTACACCCCTGTGGTGTAAAAATCTAGAAGGCAAGTAAAAATGCGCTCACATTTGTGGGCGCATTTGATATTTATTGCATTTGTTGAACTTGTTTGACAAGTTGTTGAATATCCGCATAAACTTCCAAGTTGCTGCATAAATTTCGGAATTTTGCAGCATGGGGAATTCCTTTTAGATACCAAGCAACATGCTTTCTGGCTTCCCTCATAGCTATTTTTTCTCCTTTGAATTGACAAATGAGTGAAATATGCTCTAACATAATTTCCATTTTTTCATCTAGAGACTTCTCGGGCAATCGGGTATTGGTTTCCAAATAGGTTTCGATTTCTTCAAAGATCCAAGGTCTGCCATAAGAACCGCGCCCAACCATAATCAGATCACAACCCGTTTTTTCATACATCTGTTTTGCAGTTTCTGGAGTGGTGATGTCTCCATTGCCAATCACAGGTATTGTTACAGCTTGTTTGACTTGGCGAATGATATCAATATCAACAGGAGGCTGATACATCTGTTTTCTAGTTCTACCATGTATAGTGATTGCAGAAGCGCCAGCTTGTTCAAGCATTTGAGCAAGTTCTACGGCATTGACACAACTGTCATCAAATCCCTTTCGGATTTTGACTGTAATGGGAATGGCAGTGGCATCAACACAGGCTTTGACAATATCCGCTGCCAGTTGTGGAGCTTTCATCAATGCACTTCCAGCACCAGTGCTGACCACTTTAGGAACAGGACAACCCATATTGATATCAATGAATTGTGGCTCATATTGTTCTGCAATTTTACATGCCTTTGCCATAAATTCTGGTTCGCTTCCAAAAAGCTGAATTGCCATTGGAAATTCGGCTGCGGTGACAGAAAGCAATTCGGCAGTTTTGCGGTCGGAATAACATAGTCCTTTGGCACTTGCCATCTCCCCGACAACCAGGCTTGCGCCATATTTTTTGCACATGTAGCGATAGGCTTTATCGGCAACCGATGCCATGGGGGCAAGTGCCGCAGTGCGTTTTATTAATTGTTTTGCAATTATCATATTTTTCAAATAAACAAATCCTTTTCGCTTGAATTCACATGAATGAAGTGGTATACTAAACTATAATAATAAAAAATGAAATAGTTTCATTTTTTATTATTTTTTTATTATGAAGGACCGATGACATAATGATATTTGATTATAAGATATTTACAATTTTAAGTCAAGGATAAAGGATTGGAGAAAGTCAATGAAGTTACTTGCAATTGATGGAAATAGTATTTTAAATCGTGCATTTTATGGCGTGCGATTGTTGAGCAATCAAAAGGGAATGTATACCAATGCAATTTTTGGTTTTTTGAATATTCTCTTAAAATTACAAAAGGATTATCCAACTGAGTTGATGGCAATCACCTTTGACCTTTCAGCTCCAACTTTTCGACATATACAGTATGAAGAATATAAAGCAAATCGAAAAGGTATGCCGGAGGAATTGGCAGTACAACTTCAACCTTTAAAGGACTTGCTAACAGCAATGGGATATCAAATTTTAGAAAAAGAGGGTTTTGAAGCGGATGATATTTTGGGGACATTGGCAAAACTTTGTACCAGAGAAAATTGTGATTGTGTGATTGCAACTGGTGACCGTGATGCCTTGCAGTTAATTGATAAACGGGTTGGCGTTTGTTTGGTGAAAACAAAAGGCAATGTATACTATGATACCGCGCAGTTTCAAAAAGATTATGGGTTTGACCCCATTCATTTGATTGATTTAAAAGCACTGATGGGGGATTCCTCTGATAACATTCCAGGTGTAAAGGGAATCGGCGAAAAAACTGCCATGAATTTGATTCAAAAGTATCAGACGGTTGACTTTATCTATCAGCATTTAGACGAATTAGAAGCAACTCCCCGTGTCAAAAGACTGTTACAAGAGGGAAAAGATAGCGCCACTTTAAGTAGAGCACTTGCGACCATTTGTTTAGAAGTTCCCTTAGAAATTCATTTGAAGGATTTGGTACCAAAGAAAATGCAGACAGAAACTTTGTCGAATTTGTTGATTGACTTAGAAATGTTTAGCTTTTTTGACAAACTTCATATTGGTGCGATTGCTACTGATGATACAGAAAAACCTAAGAAAAAAGTTTCGGTTTCTATTCAAAATCATCTGCCGGTAGAAGAGCTTAAAAAGCAGTTGGAAGAAGATGGTATCATTCATGTGCTCTGGTTGGATCAGTTGTATTTCGTTCGTCAAAATCAAATAATCTGTTATCAACATGCTATAGAAGAAATCATCAAACAGGTGGTGTTTGCCTCTGACTTACCTAAGCGCACTTATATGGCAAAATCCTTTTATAAACTGGCAAGGGTATCCGATTGTGAATTTAAAAATTTAATCTTTGATGCAGAACTTGCGGCGTATTTGTTGAATGTTTCTTCCAAAGGATATTTGTTGGAACACCTGACACAGAAATATCTGTCAACAGAATATGATATAGAAGCTTCTTTGCAGCCAGTTGCTGGATTTATCGATTTATGTGAGGAATTGATGCAGCGGGTAGAACAAGAACAGATGTTAAAATTGTTACAAGAAATTGAACTTCCCCTATGTGAAGTGCTCTCTGATATGGAGTATGAGGGCTTTGGCATTGATATCAAACAGCTTGAGATATATCGTGAGGAATTACAAGATCAGATAGACCAGATTAAAGAAGAAATTTTACAACTGGCGGGTCATGAATTTAACCCCAATTCAACTAAGGAATTGGGAACGGTTTTATTTGAAGAGTTGGGATTGCCTTCACAGAAAAAGACAAAAACTGGTTATTCCACCAATGTAGATGTATTGGAAAGTCTGCTGGGAAAACATCCCATCATTGAAAAACTATTGGAATATCGAAAATTAACCAAGTTGCAATCCACCTATGTCATTGGATTGCTAAAGGTAGTAGGAAAAGATGGTCGTGTACATTCGACCTTTAACCAAACAGAAACCCGAACAGGGCGCATTAGTTCCATTGAGCCAAATGTGCAAAATATACCAATTCGCACAGAACAAGGCAGTAAGATTCGCAAGTGCTTTGTAGCTCGACCTGGATATGTTTTGGTAGATGCTGATTATTCACAGATTGAGTTGCGCATTTTAGCGCACATTGCACAGGATGAGGGAATGCAAAAGGCATTTGCACAAGGGGTGGACATTCATCAAGTGACTGCATCAGAGGTATTTAAAGTACCGCTGGAGCAGGTGACCCCACAAATGAGAAGTCGTGCAAAAGCAATTAATTTTGGAATTGTATATGGAATTGGTGCCTATTCTTTATCGCAGGATATTGATGTATCGGTACAGGAAGCCAAGGAGTATATTGGTGAGTATCTAAAGACCTACAGTGGTGTGGAACGATATATGGAGCAGGTGGTAGAGCAGGCGGAAAAAAATGGGTATGTGGAAACACTATATCATCGCAGACGTGATTTATTGGATATTCATTCCAGCAATAAAACCGTAAAGGCATTTGCAAAGCGAATTGCGCTGAATACACCCATTCAGGGAACCGCAGCAGATATCATTAAAATTGCGATGATTCGTGTTTACCAGCGCTTGAAAAGAGAGGATTTGGATGCAAAACTCATCTTGCAGGTACACGATGAACTGATTATCGAAGCGCCAGCGTTGCAGGCATCTATCATTGCAAATCTGCTGAAAGAGGAGATGGAACATGCAGCAAATTTGTTGGTGAGATTGCTGGTAGATGTACACACGGGAATAAATTGGTTGGAAGCGAAGGGATAAAGAAAGGATGTCAACATTGAATATATTGATTATTTGTACTGGAAATACCTGCCGAAGCCCAATGGCGGAGGGTATTTTGAAAAGTTTATTAGCTGAGAAAAAACGGACAACGATTTCGGTGAGCAGCATGGGAACAAGTGCATTTGATGGGGAAAGTCCAACCATGAATGCAATTGATGCAATGAAAGAAGTGGGAATTGATATTTCTCAAAAGAAATCCCAACGCGTGACAGTACAGGATTTGTTAAATACAGATTTGATTTATGTGATGACCCCTTCTCATTGGAATATTTTGACTGATGCAGTCCCAGAAGTGGAAGATAAAATTCGCATTTTAAACATTCCAGATCCTTATGGTCAAAATCTAAATATTTATCGGGATTGTAGGGACAAGATGATATTGTATTTTAAAAAAGAATTTGAGCAAGGAGGTAGATTAGAGCATGCTGGAACTTCCGAATCACTTTAGCTTGACAGATATGACCTTAGAACATGTAGAGGCAGTGCATGAGATTTTTGAGGAATGTTTTACAGCAGAGCGTTGGAGCAGAAAGAGCATTCGCGAAGAGTTGGACAACCCTTTGGCGGTGACTTTGGTGGTGTTACACCATCGGTTGGTAGTTGCATTTTTGAATGGGCGTCATATCTGTCAAGAGGGTGATATCAACCAGATTGCAGTAAAAAAAGAGTACCGTCGGCATGGGTTGGCCAGTTATTTGATGAAGGCACTATTTGAAAGAGCAAAAAAAGAACAGATTGCACATTATACATTAGAGGTGCGCAGCAGCAATCAACAAGCAATTGACTTTTATCACAGTTTGGGATTTGAACAGGTAGGAAGAAGAAAAGACTATTATTCTAAACCAAAAGAAGATGCGTTGTTGTATCGCAAAATCATTCAAAAAGGAGTGGATAATTAAATGGTAAAAGAAATGACATCAGGGAGTCCAATGAAACTGATTTTATATTTTTCTATCCCAATGCTAATTGGGAATGTATTTCAACAATTTTATAATATGGTAGATGCAATGGTGGTTGGTCGTTTTGTGAGTATGCAGGCGTTGGCAGCTGTAGGGGCGACTGGATCGATGATGTTTACTATTTTGGGATTTGCAATGGGATTGACAACCGGCTTTTCCATTATTATTTCTCAAAGATTTGGAGCAGGAAACCAAGCAGGTGTGCGGCAAGCAGTGGCATTGTCAATTTATCTTTCCATTGGTATTACGATTGTTATGACAGTGGTGGGGTTTGTGTTGACGGATCCACTGCTTACATTGATGAACACACCACCAGATATTATTGAGGACTCCAAAACATATTTATATGTCATCTTTGGCGGTGTGGTTGCGGGTATTTTTTATAATCTATTTTCCTCTGTTTTAAGGGCTTTGGGAGATAGCAAAACCCCGCTTTATTTTTTGATTTTGGCATCTATTTTAAATGTGGTATTGGATTTGATATTTGTCATTATCTTTTCAATGGGTGTTGCTGGAGTTGCCTATGCAACAATTATTGCACAGTTGATTTCTTGTATTTTATGTGTACTATATATGTTGAAAAAGTATCCTTTACTTCGGCTACAAAAACAAGATTGGGCTTGGAATCAAAAAACTGCAATGCAGCTTTTAAGAATTGGATTGCCCGCAGCATTTCAAAATTCTGTAACAGGTCTGGGTGTGTTGATTTTGCAGTCGGTCGTAAATGGCTTTGGTTCTATTGTGGTAGCAGCATATACCGCAGCGTCAAAGGTACAGCAGTTAGCGACACAACCGTTGTTTTCTTTTGGCTTGGCAATGGCGACCTACAGCGGTCAGAACTTAGGGGCTGGCAGATTGGATCGTGTGCGTCAGGGTGTACGCGCTGGTATGATCTTGACAATCATCAGTTCTATTGCGGGAATGGTTTTGATGATTTTCTGTAGTGAGTGGTTGATTCACCTATTTATATCAGGGGAAGAAGTGGAGACAGTTGCCAAGGTGATGGAATATGCAAAAATTTATTTAATTGTCACTTCTATTTTTTATTTCTGTTTGGGTGGATTGCTACTCTATCGAAACACTTTGCAGGGGCTGGGCAATGCGATGATACCTATGCTTTCTGGATTCTTAGAATTGGTTGTACGCATTGTGCTTTGTATCTCATTGCCATTGGTGTTTGACTTTGTAGGAATTCCCTTGGCGGATATAGGGGCATGGATTGCAGCTTTTGTGTTAAATGGTGTCTTTTATTATCGCAATGTTCGAGTATTGGAAGAAGGTAGAAGAACTTAACAGAGTTTGTGATTTAAAGCTGGTAAACAGAGTAAAATTTTGTTACAATAAGGTTGTAAAATGATGTTTTTACAACCTTATTTTTATGTGAATCTTTAGGAGGTTATTATTTGAGTGAACACATTATGGGCAGTATGCCCATGAAAAAATTGTTGATTTCCATGTCATTGCCAATTATGTTATCTATGGTGGTACAGGCACTTTATAACATTGTGGATGGGATTTTTGTAGCACAGATTGGGGAAGATGCTTTGGCAGCGGTTTCATTTGCATTTCCGGTACAGATGATAATGATAGCGGTGTCAGTTGGCACGTCAGTGGGGATTAATTCGCTGATGTCCCGATATATGGGGAGTCAAAATGCAGATAAAGTCAATGCAACCGCTAAAAATGGCTTGTTGTTGGCGGTATTGAGTTGGCTTGTCTTTGTGGTATTTGGCTTATTTGGTGCAAGGTGGTTTATGAGTATCTTCACCGATCAAGAAAATTTAATGGAAATGGGAATCCAATATATTGTAATCTGTAGTGTTTTTTCCATTGGTGTTTTTGTGCAGATTGTGTTTGAACGATTTATGCAGGCAAGTGGAAAACCAATTTACAGTATGATTTTACAGGGTGTTGGGGCAATTTTAAATATTATGTTAGACCCTATTTTGATTTTTGGTTGGTTTGGTCTGCCAAAGATGGGAGTGGCTGGTGCAGCAATTGCGACCGTTGTTGGTCAGATTGTGGCGATGCTGATTGGATTGTGGCTGACGATTTATAAATTACCCAACATTCAGATTCATTTTGGCGGATTTCGACCAGATAAAAAAATCATTCAAAAAATTTATATCGTTGGTATCCCAGCAATATTGATTCAGGGAATGACAGCAATTATGACAATAGGGATGAATATGATATTGGCACCGTTTTCTGATCTAGTGGTTTCAGTATTTGGAATTTATTATAAACTGCAAAATTTTGTATTTATGGCTATTTTAGGGTTAACGAATGCACTGATTCCAATTATAGGATATAATTATGGTGCTAAAAATGGAGATAGGGTGATACAGGCAATCCGGTTGAGTGTGTTGTTGAGCAGCGGAATGATGTTGTTGGGAACCATTGTTTTTCAAATTTTTCCAAAGCAGTTATTGCTTTTGTTTGATGCACAGCAAGATATGCTTTCTGTTGGAATTCCCGCTTTGAGAATCATTAGTCTTTCTTTTTTATTTGCTGGAATTTCTATGGTATTGTGTTCTGCTTTTCAGGCAATGGGAAATGGGATATTGAGTTTGATTGTGACATTGGTTCGACAACTGATATTACTGCTTCCATTGTCTTGGTGGTTGGCACGTACCTATGGGTTGCCAGAGACCTGGATTGCTTTTTTGATTGTAGAAGTCATTTGTATGGGATTGAGTTTTTGGATGATGCGTTGGATTTATCGCAACCAGATTCAAAATATAGTAGAAAGGAAAAAATCATGAAGATTTTAGGAATTGAAAGTTCATGCGATGAAACAAGTGTCGCTGTGGTGGAAGATGGCATAAAGGTGTTGTCCAATGTGATTGTTTCTCAGATTGAGGAACATCAGCTATATGGAGGAGTTGTGCCAGAAATTGCTTCCAGAAGGCATTGTGAAAGTATTGTAAAGGTGACTGATATGGCATTGAACCAAGCGGGTCTATCATTGGAGCAGATAGATGCCATTGCAGTGACCTATGCTCCGGGATTAATTGGAGCGTTGTTGGTGGGAGTGAATTTTGCAAAAGGGCTTGCATTGGCAACACAAAAGCCATTGATTCCAGTACATCATATTCGGGGGCATATTGCAGCAAACTATATTTCAAATGGTGTAAAACCTCCTTTTTTATGTATGATTATGTCTGGGGGTCACAGCCATATTGTTAGAGTAAAGTCTTATACAGAATTTGAAATCATTGGGCGAACAAGGGATGATGCAGTGGGAGAAGCCTATGATAAAGCTGCAAGAGCGTTGGGATTTCCCTATCCCGGAGGAATCCACCTTGACAAAGCTGCTGCCTTGGGAGATAAAACCACTTTTTGTTTTCCCAAACCAAAGGTGGAAGGTTCTGCTTATGATTTTAGCTTTTCCGGATTAAAAACGGCGGTTTTAAATCTTATTCACAATGCAAAACAAAAAGGAGTATCACTAAATGTTAATGATGTGGCTGCTTGTTTTCAACAAACTGTTTGTGACATCATTGCACAGCGTTTGATGGCAGCAGCAGAGGAGTTTGGAGAAAGAAAGATTGTTTTAGCAGGGGGAGTTTCTGCCAATCGTGGTATTCGTGCACGGATGCAACAAGAATGTGAGCAGTGCCAGATAGAGCTTTATATGCCACCACTGTGTTATTGTGGCGATAATGCAGCGATGATTGCAGCACAGGGATATTTCGAATGGAAGGATAAAAAGGCAACTGGAATGGATTTGAATGCAGTGGCATCTTTGCCAATTACAGATAATAAATTTAATATAATTTAGTGCATTCATACAGATTGTTAGAAAAATAACAATTTGTAAAAAAATTCATAAATCGACTATTGATTTTCTTTGAAATTGTTACTATAATATGACTTGTAACGATTTCTGCCAAGTCAGATAAAACCGTGAAAATAAAACAGTTACAGTCTGAATTGTTTGAAATGATAGGCTTTCATGGTGATGTTGATAAAAGCAGAAAACAGATTGATGTGAATCATATGTAACAGAAAATTTCTCGCATAAAGTTAGGTGTTATCATTTCACTGGCTGAAGAAAAAGTAGAAATTTTAGATGGGTCGTTTATAGATGAGATCGTTTTGTTACATAAAAGTCAGTCAATGAAGCGCAACTTATTGTGCGTGTAGTAGAATCTCTAAAATTGGCTTGTTGATAATAAGATCAAAAGCCTTTATTTTAAATGTTCTATCACAAAATAGTACAAGCCTATCGCACAATGAATCATGCGCATAATTCAAATATGAGAGGGAGATTTTAGAATGCTAACAAATAACAAAAATGTTATCAATTGGGTTGATGAGATGGTTGCTCTTTGTAAACCAGACCAAGTTGTTTGGATTGATGGTTCTGAAGAACAACTAAACGCATTGAGAGATGAAGCACTTGCATCCGGTGAGATGGAAAAACTAAATCAGGAAAAATTACCAGGTTGTTTACTTCATAGAACTGTGCCAAATGACGTTGCTCGTGTAGAAGCTCGTACATTTATCTGTTCTAGAAAAGAAGAAGATGCAGGTCCAACCAATAACTGGTGTGACCCAAAAGAAATGTATGCAAAATTAACTCCAATGTATGATGGCGTAATGAAAGGTCGTACCATGTACGTAATTCCTTACTCTATGGGTCCAATTGGTTCTCCTTTGGCAAAAGTAGGTGTGGAATTGACTGACTCTATCTATGTTGTATTGAATATGGATATCATGACAAGAATGGGTAAAGCTGCATTTGAAAACTTGGGAGAAACTTCTGACGACTTCGTTCGTGGATTACACTCCAAAGCAGATATTGACCCAGAAAATAGATATATTGTTCATTTCCCAGAAGACAATACCATCTGGTCCATTAACTCCGGTTATGGTGGTAATGTATTGTTGGGTAAAAAATGTTTTGCTTTGCGTATTGCTTCTTATCAAGGTAAGAATGAAGGCTGGATGGCTGAACATATGCTGATTTTGGGTATTGAAAATCCAAAAGGTGAAGTGACTTATATTTCTGCTGCATTCCCATCTGCTTGCGGTAAAACAAACTTAGCGATGTTGATTCCACCAGAAGTATATGCAAAACAAGGTTATAAAGTTTGGACCGTAGGTGATGATATCGCTTGGTTAAAACCTGGCAAAGATGGCAGATTGTATGCAATCAATCCAGAAAACGGATTCTTTGGCGTTGCTCCTGGTACCAATGAAAAATCCAACTTTAACGCTTTGGCTTCTACAAAGAAAAATACCATCTTTACAAACGTTGTTCACAATTTAGATGACGATACTGTTTGGTGGGAAGGCTTGGATAAAAATCCTCCAGAAAATGCAGTTGAATGGACTGGAAAACCTTGGAATGGCAAGACTTCTACAGAAAAAGGAGCACATCCAAACTCCAGATTTACTGCTCCAGCAATCAATTGTCCATGTATCAGCCCTGAATTTAATAATCCAGAAGGTGTGCCAATTTCTGCAATGGTATTTGGTGGTCGTCGTGCGAAAACAGCTCCATTGGTATATCAATCATTTGACTGGAACCATGGTGTATTTGTAGGTTCTACAATGGCTTCTGAAACAACTGCTGCTGCTACTGGTGCAGTTGGTGTTGTTCGTCGTGACCCTATGGCAATGCTTCCATTCTGTGGTTATCACATGGGTGACTATTTTGCTCATTGGTTGGAAATGGGTGAAAAATTGGGCGATAAGGCTCCAAAAATCTTTAATGTAAACTGGTTTAGAACAGACGATGAAGGTCATTTCATTTGGCCAGGATTCGGCGACAATATGCGTGTATTAATGTGGATTGTTGACCGTTGTAAGGGCACTGCTGATGCAGTTGAAACCGCTATCGGTTATGAACCAAAACCAGAAGATATCAATATTGAAGGTTTGGATATTGATGTTGATGTTGTAAAGAACTTGTTGAATGTTGATGTTGATTTATGGAAAGAAGAAGCAAAAGGAATTCATGAATTCTATGCTAAATTCGGAGATAAATTGCCAGCAGAGTTGAGCAAACAATTGACCGCTTTAGAAGAAAGATTGTCAAAATAATTTTTGAAGTAAAGAGCTGTAGTGGAAAAACTACAGCTCTATTTTTTTTAATATCGTGTGATGATTCAGTTGATAGTTATCATTTATTTTTAATAGGTTTACAGGTCTATTTTTTTAAAACCATTCATTTTTCACCTTTTTTGGAAAAAATCATAGAATATGATATCGATTTTTTAAAAGAGTGAAAGGTGGTTTTTTTATGAGTTTAGCATTGTATATTGTGGTTGGTTTTTTATCACTATTGGGCATTTTAGAAGTGATTCGTTTTTGCTGTTTAAAGTTGTTTTCTGGGAAAGCTATCAAGAACAAAATTGTAATTTATCCTGTTGATGGTGCGATAGAAGATTTAGAATGGGTGGTACGTGCCATTTATGAAAGGGAAAACTGGGATTATGATATAGATGGGACTGTCTATCTGTTGGATTTGGGTTTAGACCAAGAAAGTAAACAGATTGTAGAAATATTGCAAAAAGATTTACCAGGGCTAATGATCTGCAATGAAACGGAATTAATGACAAAAATCAAAGAAAATCTGGTTTGCAAAGATAGTCGAAATCAAGTATAATAAGAATACTAGAATATATGTTTGTAAAGCAGAGAGGAACTTATGGAAAAACATGAAATGGAAACGCTAAATGGCAGTGTGGATGAGATTGTCTTTCGGAGTACAGAAACTGGTTTTACCGTTTTGGACTTCATCAGTGGAGAAGATCTCATCTGTGTAGTGGGTTCTTTTCCAGAAGTACAGGTAGGAGAAGAACTGGAATTGACAGGCTATTTTACAACCCATCCAACGTATGGTTATCAGTTTAAAGCAGAAGTTTATACCCAGAAAATGCCTGCAACAGCAAATGCGATTCGCAAGTATCTTTCTTCTGGTGTAGTAAAGGGAATCGGTCCAAAGATTGCCGAAAGAATCGTGGCACACTTTGGAGAAGACACTTTAAAAGTGATTGAACAGCAGCCACAACGTTTAGCGGAAATTAAAGGGATTACCATAAAGCGTTCAAAGGAATTGGCAGAAGAATTTAAACAGGTTTTTGGTGTTAGAAGTTTGATGTTATTTTTATCAAAATATGGTGTTGTTCCTGCTCAAGTGGTAAGAATTTGGAAACAATGGGGTACGCTGGCACTGGATGTAATTCAGGCAAATCCCTATCTGTTGTGCAATACAATCTTTCAGATTGACTTTGCAATTACAGACAGAATTGCACAGGATTATGAGATTACAAAGAATGATTATCATCGTATTTTGGCGGCAATTACCTATATTTTAGTTCATAATATGAACAATGGTCATACCTGTTCGCCCAAAAAAAGATTGATTGAAACTGCAAAAAAATTGTTGGAATTGGACTGTGATGTCATTGCAGATAAGTTGCAACAGATGATAGAAAAAGGTGATTTGATAGAATTGCAACGCAATCAGCCTTATATCTTATTGCCAGATATGTGTGCTGCTGAACAATATATTGCGCATAGAATTGCACAGATGTTGGCGGTTTCAAAGGATTTAGAGATAGATATTGATGTTGTGATTGCACAAATTGAGCAGGAAAAACACATTCAATATGAGTCCTTACAGAAGAGGGCAATCTATGAAGCGATGAGATCTGATATCTTTATCTTGACGGGAGGACCCGGAACCGGTAAGACAACAACTTTAAATGGAATTATTGATATACTGGAATATCAAGGGCTTTCTATCTCAATTGCTGCACCAACTGGAAGAGCGGCAAAGCGAATTAGTGAATTGACCGGAAAAGAAGCAAAAACCATTCATCGATTGTTGGAAACAGAGTTTTCAGAAGGTGTATTGACCTTTCGCAAAAATGAACAACAGCCACTGGAAGCGGATGCAATTGTCGTAGATGAAATGTCTATGGTAGATACAATGTTATTTGATTCTCTGTTGAGAGCTGCCAAACCAAGTTGTAAATTAATTTTAGTGGGAGATTACAATCAGCTTCCTTCTGTGGGAGCTGGAAATATATTACATGATTTATTGAGTTGTGATCAAATTCCAACCATTCGCTTACAGCACATCTTTCGTCAAGCAGCAGAGAGTTTGATTGTAACCAATGCCCACGAAATTGTACAGGGAAATATTCCACAACTGAGCAGAACGGATGGAGATTTTTTTCTATTAAAACGGCATTCTATCGAAACGGCTTCTCAAACCATTTTGGATTTGGTTTGTCAACGGTTGCCCAATCGATATCATTTTTCTCCAATTGAGGATATTCAAGTCATTTGCCCCCAAAGAAAAGGGGATTTGGGAATGATGGATTTAAACCAAAAACTACAACAGCGTTTGAATCCGCCAGCACCAAATAAGCCAGAATGTAAGTCATTATTTTACACCTTCCGCACAGGTGATAAAGTGATGCAAATTAGAAACAATTATGACTTGGAATGGAGTAAGGGCACCGAGAGTGGTCAAGGAATCTTTAATGGAGATATTGGCATTATCAAGATGATTGATAATGGCTCTCAGACGATGGCAATTAATTTTGAAGAAAGAGTGGCTTATTATAGCTTTGAAATGGCAAATGAACTAGAATTGGCTTATGCAATTACAGTACATAAAAGTCAAGGAAGTGAATTTGAAGCTGTAGTAATTCCAGTTATGGGCGGATACAAAAAACTGTATTATCGCAATTTGTTATATACTGCTATTACAAGGGCGAAGAAGTTGCTGATTTTGGTGGGTCGTGAGGAACAGGTAAGACAGATGATAGAAAACAATTTAAAAAGTCATCGATTTACTAATTTGACCTATTTTCTTGAGAACATAGACCCACAATAATCAGCTTATACCAATTTGATAACTGTAAAATGGCAATATGGGTTTACTATCCTTGAGAGGAGTGAAAGACATTAACCGCAGATTACAGATGATGAAAAGATATGTCATTCATATGTTCTTTCCAAATCGTTGTCCATTTTGTGGACAAGTAATGGAGTTTGGAGAACACTGTTGTACAGAATGTAAACTAACATTGACATTGTTAGACAATACCGTTTGTTCTGTTTGTAGTCAAAAAGAGTGCAGATGTTTACAAAGCGGTATGGGAATTGATGGTTCCTTTTCTGCATTTAATTATGAAGGGAACCCAAAAGATGCAATATTGGCTATGAAATTTAAGAACAGACCTGAATATGCAGAACATCTGGCTTATTTTTTAGCAAAACAGATTGGGGATCATAAATTCGATTGTATTACATTTGTTCCAATGCATGATAAGAAGAAGAAAAAGCGTGGATATAATCAGGCTGAGTTGTTGGCAAAACATTTGGCACAAGAATTAAATATTCCCTGTAAAACATTGTTGGTAAAGATAAAAGAATCCGAAGAACAACATACACTTTCTTTAGAAAAGAGAAAGTGTAATGTGGTGGGAAGTTATGCGGTTATGAATACAACAGAAATTTCAGGAAAATGTATTTTATTGATAGATGATATATTGACAACTGGAGCGACTGTCAAAGAGTGTAGCAAGATGTTAAAAACTTATCGGGCGAAGAAAGTATATTCAGCTACAATTTGTAGAGTTTCACGCAATCGGTCTGAATAATTGTTGATTAATCGTATTTTTTGTGGTAATATAAATAAGTATCACAGAATTGACCTAAAGTAAAGGAGCAAAACCTATTTGATAAAGGGGTTGTTTGATTACGACCTCTTGTTTTTACATAAATTAAATTTATGAGAGAGAAGAAGTTGGAGGGTATTTTATGGCATCGTTTGATATTGGTATTGATTTGGGAACGACGAAGATTATCATATATCGCAGTGACAGTGGAATTGCACTAAATGAGCCATCTATTGTAGCATATAATATACGCGATGAAAAAATTGTGGCAGTTGGAAATGAAGCCTATGCAATGCTTGGAAAAACACCCAGACATATTGTTGCAGAACAGCCATTAAAAGATGGGGTGATTTCCAACCACAAGTTATGTGAATCCATGATTAAGGAATACATTAAGCGCGTTTGTGGAAGTTTTTTTATTAAGCCTCGAATCGTTCTTTGTATTCCGTCTGTAACTACAGATGTAGAACGTCGAGCAGTGGTAGAAGCTGCATTGGCGGCGGGTGCGCGCAAGGTTTATCTCATTGAGGAACCAATTGCCGCTGCAATTGGTGCAGGCATTGACATTATGGAAGCAAATGGGAATTTGATAGTGGACATTGGGGGAGGAACCACCGATGTAGCAGTAATTTCCTTAAATGGTGTAGTGTGTTCTAAATCGATTAAGATAGCTGGAAATTTGATTGATGAGGAAATCATTAAATATTTTCTAAATAATCATAAATTGTCCATTGGACAGCGTATGGCAGAAAATATCAAGAAACAAGTTGGCTGTGTTTATCAACCAAATGAGAACAATACGACTTTTGTAAAGGGAAGAAACTTATTAACAGGTTATCCACAGCAGTTGGAAGTCAATGAAACAACGCTATACAAATGTATTTTAACTTTGGTAGAGAAAATTATTGAGACTGTAAAATTGGTACTAGAGCGCACACCTCCAGAATTGATTGGAGATATCTATGAAAATGGAGTTACCTTAACCGGCGGAGGTGCTTTGATTAAGGGATTGGATGAACTATTAAAAACGCATGTAAAAATACCAGTTCATATCGCCCCAGATCCAATTGAAGCGGTTTCGATTGGCACAGGTAAAGCATTTCAATATATTGAACATTTTCATGATGGCTTTATCAATGCAGATACCTATCATTAATTGGTTTGCTTACTAAGAGGAAATTCCTCTTAAATAATATAAAGGAGAAAAAACGATATGGTAAGAACTGAAATTAAGAGATTGTTTGCCGATGTGGCAAGCTATGAAGCGTCACCTGTAACTGTTTGCGGTTGGGTTAAGACGATTCGCAATTCAAAAGCACTGGGCTTTATTGAATTGAATGATGGCAGTTGTTTTAAAAATTTGCAGGTGGTATTTGAAGACAACAACATCAATCATTTTAAGGAAGTTTGTAAATATAATGTAGGAAGTGCTTTGGTAGTTACTGGAAATATCGTGGTTACTCCAGATGCAAAACAGCCATTTGAACTTCATGCGACAGAAATTTTATTAGAAGGGGCTTCTACTGGGGATTATCCTTTACAGAAAAAGCGTCATAGTCTAGAATTTTTGCGTTCTATTGCACATTTAAGACCTAGAACCAATACGTTTAGCGCAATATTCCGTGTGCGTTCGGTTGCAGCTTATGCAATTCATAAATTCTTTCAAGAAAGAGGATTTATTTATGCGCATACACCTTTGATTACTGCTAGCGATTGTGAAGGTGCAGGAGAAATGTTTCATGTCACTTCTTTTGATTTGGATAACATTCCAAGAACAGAAGAAGGACAGATTGACTATAGTCAAGATTTCTTTGGAAAACATACAAGCCTGACAGTATCTGGACAGTTGGAAGGTGAATGTATGGCAATGGCATTTAGCAATATCTATACATTTGGTCCTACTTTTCGTGCGGAAAGATCTAACACCACACGTCATGCGGCTGAATTTTGGATGATTGAACCAGAAATTGCTTTTGCAGATTTAAATGATGTAATGGACTTGGCAAGGGATATGATAAAATTTATTTTATCCTATGTATTGGAACAATGCCCAGATGAAATGCAGTTTTTTAATCAATTTTATGATAAAGGTTTAATTGAGCGCTTAACTGCTTTGATAGACTCTGACTTTACGCATATTACCTATACACAGGCGGTTGAAATATTAGAACAGCACAAAGAGCAATTTGAATACCCAGTTTATTGGGGTTGTGACTTACAGACAGAACATGAACGCTTCTTAACAGAGCAAATTTATAAACAGCCAGTTTTTGTAACAGATTATCCAAAAGAAATTAAAGCATTTTATATGCGGGTAAATGAGGATAACAAAACGGTTGCCGCAGTGGATTTATTGGTTCCTGGAGTGGGAGAGATTATCGGTGGAAGTCAACGTGAAGAGCGTTTGGAATTATTGACAACAAGATTGCAGGAATTGGGATTAGACCCAGAGAGTTATTCTTGGTATTTGGATTTAAGACGTTATGGAGGTACCAAACATGGAGGTTATGGATTGGGCTTTGAGCGTTTGATGATGTATATAACTGGTGTTTCTAACATTCGTGATGTATTGCCATTCCCTAGAACAACAGGCAGTGCAGAATATTAATCTTTTGTAATTATGAATAAAACTGGTGTAAAAGTAAGAATTTCTTGACTTTTATACCAGTTCTTTTTATGCGAAAATCATATCAAATAAAGAGTAAATGATAAAGGATTGTAAGAATTTTGATGGTTATTTTAGATGGAATAAAACAATCAGATCACACAAAAGCGTTTACAGTAAAGTTCTCTGTATTTTGAATTTATACTATTTTTTATTACGAGCCGCTGATGATAGTCAGGCGTGTCAGCGAGTAATAAAAAATATACCTTAGTGGCTTATCATAAGAAGTTAAAATGATTTATCAATATTAATTGTAACTTCATATGCTTCATCGATGACTTTAACTGCTTTTGCAATTGTATTAAGAACTTCTTCATCATTTAGGCGAAACTTATGAGGTACAACAACATCAAATATTAGGTTGGTATGGGTGTCACCTGGTACCATTCTAAAGTCGTGCATTGCTAAACAGGGGTCAATTACTTTGATTAATTGCGCCACTCTATTTTTCACTTCGTTTGTTTTTTTGTCATTGGTTGCAATTGGATCTATATGAATGACTGCTTCACAATGAAATGCCAATTTTAATTCTCGTTCAATGGTATCAATCACATCATGGATTTTTAGAATATCTGCTTGGCAAGGAACCTCAGCATGGAGGGAGATAATACTTTTTCCAGGACCGTAATTGTGTACAATGAGGTCGTGAATTCCAACAATTTCAGGATATTGTAATACCTTAGTTTGAATTTGGTTGACAAAATCCGGATCAGGATTTTGCCCCATCAATAGGTTTAGGGTATCTTTGGCAGTCATAAAACCGGTATAAATAATAAATAAAGCAACCAAAAGACCAATGTAACCATCAATATTTAGATGAAAATAATGATGGATTAACATTCCAATGGTAACAGCAAGGGTTGCAATCATATCACTTAAACTATCTAGCGAAGTTGCCTGCATAGCTGCTGAATTGATTTTTTTCCCCAATGTGCGATTGAATAAAGCCATCCATAATTTCACTGCAATAGAAAGCAATAAAATAAATAAAGACAACCAATGAAATGTTATGATTTGAGGGTGAAGAATTTTTTCAAAGGAACTTTTGCCCAGTTCAAAACCCATTAACATGATGACAAGGGAAACAATAAAACCAGAAATATACTCTGCTCTGCCATGTCCAAAGGGATGATTTGCATCTGCTGGCAGTCCAGCGATTTTAAATCCCAGTAGTGTAACAATGGAAGAACCTGCATCGGAAAGATTATTAAAGGCGTCTGCCAAGATAGAAATAGAACTGGTTAAAATTCCCGCCATCAATTTGGCAAGAAATAAAAATATGTTACAACAAATGCCAACACAGCTTCCCAAAATACCATATTTTTGTCGGATATTGGGGTCTTGTATTTGTTGGTAGTCTTTGATAAATAAACGAATTAAAAATGTAGTCATAAGGTCACCTTCTTAGTTTGGTTTGTTAAGTATGTGGATAGATTTCCTGTCGTTTTGTAATCGCAGTACACAGTCAGAAGATAAAAGAGATATGTTTTCTGTATTGTTTTTTGATATCTGTAGGTATACTTTAAGCCAATATTATTTTGATAGGAATCAATTTTTGAAATAGATAAATTGATTTTCATTGTAACATATTTAAACGGAATTTTCTAGGGGATATTTGTTTATATGTGATTGTATATGAAATCCATCTGAGATGTGTTTTGAAAAGTGAGAGCCTCTCATTTAAGAAGCATATAAATTTGTTTTGCATGATAGCGCGGGTTATCGCTCTATTGTTTTTTGGCGAGATTGTCAGAGACAGCAATCAGAGAAAAGATTGGTGCAAGCAATGCAGGGATTTTCTGTTCAAAATCGTACTATTATTTTTAAAATTTTTTAGAGATTATCTTTAAAAAACGAATCATTTTTTCTAGCAATAATACAAAAAAATGTTTTATATAGAGTTTTTTTTTGACTTATATGCTTTAAAGTGGTAAAATGATAAACAGATTAATTTTGTTGAAAAAGAGGGGATTTTCATGTTGATTAAAGTAATTATTTTATTGGTATTTTTTGTAGTTACTGCTGGGGTGGGAATTTATTGCCGCAAACAGGCTTCTAGTGTAACCGATTTTGTACTTGGAGGTCGTGGAATTGGACCTTGGGTTACCGCTTTTGCTTATGGGACTTCTTATTTTTCTGCGGTGGTGTTCATTGGATATGCAGGGCAATTTGGTTGGAACTTTGGTGTTGCTGCTACCTGGATTGGAATTGGAAATGCGTTGATTGGGGGGCTTTTGGCTTGGATGGTTTTGGGCAGACGCACCCGTATTATGACCAAGCATTTTGAATCTGCCACAATGCCAGATTTTTTTGCAAAGCGATATCATGCTCCATCATTTAGAATTTTAGCTTCTGTGATTATTTTTGTGTTTTTGGTACCCTATTCTGCATCGGTTTATAAAGGGCTTTCTGGTTTGTTTTCTATGGCATTTGGGATTGACTTTACTTATTGTATGATTGGAATTGCAATTTTGACCGGAGTCTATGTCATTTTAGGAGGGTATTTGGCAGCAGCATTAAATGATTTGATTCAGGGAATTATTATGTTGATTGGTATTGTCGCAGTGGTGGGCTCTATCTTAAATGTAAATGGAGGATTGATAAAATCCTTAGAGGCATTGTCTGTGATTCCTTCCGCTGAGGCACCCAATCTAAATGGCGCTTATGTTTCATTTTTAGGTCCGAATCCACTTTCTTTATTGGGCGTAATTTTATTGACCAGTTTGGGAACTTGGGGGCTTCCTCAGATGGTACATAAATTTTATACCATTAAAAATGAAAAGGCTATCAAAACAGGCACGATTATCTCTACTATATTTGCTTTGATTATCGCGGGTGGCTCTTATTTTATGGGTAGTTTTGGACGGTTGTTTTATACACCTGGAGAAAAGGGCATTTTATTTGACGAGATTGTTCCAAGTATGCTTTCTGGAGGTCTTTCAGATTTGTTGATTGGAATTGTAATTATTTTGGTATTATCTGCGTCAATGTCCACCCTTTCTTCTTTGGTAATCGCATCTAGTGCCACATTTACCAGTGACTTTTTAAAGGGAATTTGTTTGAAAAATTTAAAGCCAAAACAAGAATTACTGATCATTAGAATATTGTGTGCAGTTTTTATTGCGCTTTCTGTGATTCTTGCACTGAATCCAAATAGTTTGATTTCTTCTTTAATGTCTTTGTCTTGGGGTGCTTTGGCAGGGTCTTTTTTGGGACCATTTTTATATGGACTATTTTGGAAAGGAACGACAAAAGCGTCTGTAATTGCGAGTTTTATTACAGGAATTGGCGTGAATGTATGCAACTTATGGCTGCACTTTACAGAGCCTACAACAGCAGGAGCCATTTCCATTGTTGCTTCTTTGATTGTAGTGCCATTGGTCAGCTTGGTAACGCCAAAATTGAATCAAGCAGAGGTACAAGAAGCTTTTCGTTGTTATGAAGAAAAAATTCCAGTTTCTCATAAAAATGTGTTAAAAGAAGAAAGTGAATAATTTCAAATTGTTAAGAGTTGGGAACTTTCTTGTCAAAGTGATTTCTTCATGTTATGATATTTTTATGAAACAGAAAGGAATTTCCCCAACTTATGAAACCAAAATATATTCTTGTAAGTGATTGGATTCGGGAACGTATTTTAAGTGGAGTTTATCCCAATCATGCAAAGCTTCCATCAGAAAATGAGTTTGTTAAAAAATTTAATGTCAGCCGTCAGACAGTGCGTCAGGCAATTAATACATTGGTTTGTGAGCATTTTGTACAGCGGCGGCAGGGAAGTGGCACTTATGTTTGTTATCATTCTGATAAGGACAAAGTCCCAACACAAACCATTGGAGTGATAACTACTTATTTCAATCAGAATATCTTTCCAGATATGATAAATGGAATAGATCGAGTACTAAAAGAACACGATTATCATATGGATTTGAAAGTTACCTACAATCAGGTGATACGAGAGCGCTTGATACTCAAATCAATGTTGGAAAATAATGTGGATGGATTGATTATCGAACCAACCAAAAGTGCGTTGTTAAATCCAAATTGTGATTTATATCGTGAGGTAATTCAAAGGCAGATTCCCATTGTTTTGATAAATGGTTATTATACAGCCTTTGATTTTCCTTATGTTTCCATGGATGATTATACTGCTGGAAAGCAAAATACGGTTTATTTGATACAGAGAGGACATACAAAATTATTTGGTATTTTTAAATCAGATGATATGCGAGGGCATTTTCGCTATAGTGGATTTATCAATACGTTGCAACAATATCAATTAAAATTTGATGATGATAATATTCTTTGGTATGTCACAGAGGATTTAGAAAAATTGTTTTGCCCTTCCAACGACCAATCTATATTACAACGAATTGGGGAAAATACAGGGATTGTCTGTTACAATGATGAAGTTGCAGTAAAACTGATTGAAGTGTTCCAAAGAAATCAAAAATCTGTTCCCAAAGACTATTCGATGATTGGTTTTGATAATTCCAATTTATCTGTTTTGTGCGATATTGGTTTGACAAGCAGTGATTATCCTGCGAAATTGATTGGGATAGAAGCTGCCAACCGGGTTTTAAAGATGTTACAAGGCTTATCAGTGAAATGCCTTTTGATTCCTCCAAAAATTATCCAGCGCAATTCTGTAAAAGATAATATGGTGAGAGAATCATGTGAATCTATTATAAAAAGGAAGTGATTGGAATGATGTTAGATAATTTAAAAAAGCAGGTTTATGAAGCCAATCTATTGTTGCCTGCATATGGCTTGGTTACCTTTACTTGGGGAAATGTCTCAGCAATTGACAGAAATCAAAAAATAGTTGCGATAAAACCTTCTGGTGTGGAATATGACACCATGACACCAGATGACATTGTAATTGTAGATTTAGATGGAAATGTGGTGGAAGGGCATCGAAATCCCTCCTCAGATACCGCAACCCATTTACAGCTCTATCGAAATTTTCCCAATATTGGTGGAGTGGTGCATACGCATTCTCGGTGGGCAACTATCTGGGCACAGTCTGGGGAAAGTATCTTGCCTTATGGCACAACACATGCAGATTATTTTTGTGGTGCCATTCCATGCACCAGAGAGATGACAGCAGAAGAAATTCAAACCGATTATGAAAAAAACACAGGAATGGTGATCGTGGAAACCTTTGCACAGAAACAACCCGATGATATTCCAGCGGTATTGGTAAAGAATCACGGACCATTCTGCTGGGGAACAGACTGTAAAAATGCAGTGGATAACGCAGTCGTATTAGAGGAAATTGCGATGATGGCATTTTATACAGAGCAATTGGGAATGATGACACCGATGTCTAAGACGTTGCTAAATAAACACTTTTTTCGCAAACACGGAAAAGATGCCTATTATGGGCAAAAAAAGAAAATATAAACCTTATACTGCTGCAAGACCATGCAGCAGTTTTTGATCATATGACAATAAAAACTATTGCTCAATGATATGCCACCAATGAAAAAATAATAAAGAAAGGGATAGCAATATCATATTGATTTAAAATCTGTGAATCGTTTGTCCTGAGAAGTTGCGCAATCAGGCTATTAAAAAAATGAAGTTGTATGAATGAAATGACAGTGAAATCCAAAAGACATAGAGAAGTTTCACAAGGAATTGTGTAAATCATGTCGAAATTTTGTCAATTAAAATTTGCAGGATTTTGAAAACAATCTTGCAAATTTACATATAATATAGTAAAATAAATAGTATCGCAATTGATTGATAAAAGTAAGAAAATATAGGAGGCTGTCATGATTTCATACCAAGAAATGTCTAAAGAACAACTGCTTGCTGAACAAGAAAATTTAAAAAATGCTTATCAAGAATTTCAAAAAAAGGGATTAACCTTAAATATGTCTCGTGGGAAACCAAGCGCTGACCAATTAAATTTATCAATGTCTATGTTGGATATTTTAAAAAAAGATGATATTTTAATTGATGAATCTGGAACAGATACTCGAAATTATGGATTACTAGATGGTATTCCAGAAGCAAAACGCTTATTTTCTCAGGTGTTGAATGTAAAACCTGAAGAGATTATTATTGGAGGTAACTCCAGTTTGAATATGATGTATGATACAGTCTCTAGAGCAATGTTTTTTGGGTTTGTGGATTCTGAAAAGCCATGGAAAGACTATTCTAATATCAAATTTTTGTGTCCAGTACCAGGTTATGACCGTCATTTTGCAATCTGTGAGTTATTTGGAATTGACATGATTCCTATCCCAATGACCTCAACCGGACCTGATATGGATTTGGTAGAAAAATATGTGGCAGAAGATGAAACGGTCAAGGGCATTTGGTGCGTACCAATTTATTCTAATCCTCAAGGGATTACTTATTCTGATGAAACAGTTCGCCGCTTTGCTTGTATGAAAACAGCAGCCAAAGACTTTCGTATTTTTTGGGATAATGCATATAATGTGCACCATTTAACCGATACACCAGATACATTATTGGATTTATTCCAAGAATGTAAAAAAATAGGAACAGAAGATCGTGTATTGATGTTTGCTTCCACTTCAAAAATCAGTTTTCCAGGTGCAGGGATTGCCAGTTTTGCAGCCAGTGTGCGCAATTTAGAATACATAAAAAAACAAATGTCCATTCAGACAATTGGTTTTGATAAGATTAAACAGTTAAGACATGTAAAATTCTTTCAAAATTTAGCGGGTATAGAAGCTCATATGCAAAAGCATCGTGCCATTTTGCAACCAAAATTTGATGTCGTGTTAGAGGCTTTGGATAGAGAATTGGCACCGCTAAAAATTGCAAATTGGAATAAACCCAATGGTGGTTATTTTATTTCTTTGGATACACTGGATGGTTGTGCAAAAAGAGTGATTTCCTTATGTAAGGAAGCGGGAGTTGAAATGACGCCAGCAGGTGCAACCTATCCATATGGAAAAGACCCTCATGATAGCAATATCCGTATTGCACCGACCTATCCTCCTGTAGAAGAACTCAAACAAGCAGTTGAGCTATTTTGTATCTGTGTGAAGTTGGCAAGTGTTGAGAAGCTATTAAAGTAATATTTTTGAAATTAGCATATCGTTTTGAAATGAATAAAAAAGCTGGTACAGGATAAGTACCAGCTTTTTTGATGACTATTCAATGGAGATTTTTTTGGTCAACTTTGGTTTTTCCTCTTGTTTCGGAAGAATCACCTTTAATAATCCATTTTCATAACTTGCCTTGATTTGCTCGGTTTTGATATTGGAAGCAGAAATTTTTCTAGAAAAGAAACGATGTTCCTTTTCTGTTGTTCCTTTATGCTCCGCTTGAATGATGATAAAATCATCTGTCAAATCAATTGATATTTCTTGTTTTGTAAATCCTGCAAGATTTTCTTGCAATAAGAAATAATCTCCATGGTTTGTAATGTCAGCGGTTAAGGTAGAAAAAGCAGGAAAGTTATCAATGATACGTTCTTCTAAGCTATCAAATAAATTCCATAACTTTTCATAACGCTCTTCCCAAAAATGAGAATCAAACATTTTGGATTCTCCTTTCCAATTATTTTAGAGTTTCCTCCTTGTTATTCTACGCAGAACCAACTCAAAAGTTGAAATCAACTTGGTCTTTTGATGGAATAGACTTTTTAGAAGTTTTTTAGCAGGATATCTTTTACTATTTTTCTTTATCTGAAGTGACTGATAAAATATGATAGTTGATATCGTACAAATCGTGTACCAGTTACCAAGTGAAAAGTTATTAAAATTTTAAACCTCTTGGTTTTGTTTTAAAAGATTGGGTATTTTTTTAATCTAGGACCTTTACCCATATTTCCATAACATTCCCACAATCGCAGTCTGTATAATATTTTTCAGCAGAGAATGGTTCAGAGGTCAGTTGTTGATTGGAAAGCCAAGTGCCAAAAAGATATTTATTTGCTTTATCCAGTGCTTCTGTCACAAGTTTTTCAAAATTTTCGGCTTCTATTTTGCAGATAATATAATTTCCTGCGGGTAATTCTTGTATTGTAAAATCATTGGTATTGTTGAGTTTATCTTGGAAAGGTATCCCCACAAAATACTTAAAAATACCTTTTTGGGAATCTGCCATATATGACATACCTAGTTCTATGGTTGTATGAACAGATTTGGTAAGTGCAGTTTTCTCTTTGTGAAAGCGTGTCCAAAGTTGTCCAGGAACATCGATTCCTGTACTTTCCCCAATGGGTGTTTGTGATACAATAGGGACGTCCGCCACAAGTCCAATATAGCTTTCTGGAGAAGTTAAATTTTCTCTGTGAATTTCTAACACAATATGATCAATTATGAGAGGTACGTTCTCCTCAATCAAAATATAATTCATAGAGATTTCTGGCCTGATAACTGTGTTTAACATTGGTCGTGTTTTTTTGTATTCTTCTGGTGTAATCCCATAAGTTTCCTTAAAAGCTCGTGTGAAGTTGGCGTGACTAGAAAAACCACACTCTAGTGAAATATCTAAAATTCGTTGGTCCTCTTTGTTGAGTTGTGCAATGGCTTTTGATAGACGGCGCAGTTTGATATATTCCTGTACAGGTCTATTTACCAATCGCTTAAATAATCTTTGAAAGTAAAATGGTGACAGTGAAACCATTTCGGCTAACAGTTCTGTACTGATTTCTTCCTGTAAATTTTCTTCAATAAAATCGACTGCTTTTTGAATTGCTTCCCATGCGTGCATAATAGATTCCTCCTTTATTTGATGTTTCAATGATAACATATAACCATAAAATGTGCTTTTCCTACAATGCTCTTTTTTAAAGTGGATTTTTGCCGTTAGGGAACAAAGACACAGGATAATACAACATTTGAATTACTAAAAAATGCGGTTATTTCTCATAAGGTAGTGTATATTTTATATGTAAAGTCCTATGTCTATTCAAATTTCCCCCTATAAAATAAAAGGCGATATCTCGACGTTGACTTCCTCCTGTGGTATACTGATAAAAACAATCTATCGAAAACAGGAGGAATTTTTATGGGTGAACAGAGAGAAGAAAAGAATCCTAAAAAACGAATTTGTATGGGGTTATTGGCACATGTAGACGCAGGTAAAACGACCTTTTCAGAACAATTATTATATCACACTCACAGTATTCAAAAACTTGGACGGGTAGATCATAAAAACAGCTTTTTAGATACCCATGAAATCGAAAGGAATCGTGGAATTACTATTTTTTCTGATCAAGCGGTTTTTCAGTATCAAAATTCCGAGTATTATTTGATTGATACACCGGGGCATATTGATTTTTCAGCAGAAATGGAACGCGTGTTACAGGTTTTGGATTATGCGGTTATATTGATTAGCTGTGTGGAGGGAATTCAAGGGCACACACAAACGATTTGGAATTTGTTGAGAAAACATCAAATTCCAACTTTTTTCTTTTTCAATAAGATAGATCGCACTGGTGCGGATGTTTTTCGGGTACTTTCTGAGGTTCGTCAGAAATTAACTCCAAATATATGCTATGTAACAGGCAATCTATCTGGGAAAGAGATGAGCCAAGCACTTGCAGAGGAAATTGCACAACAAAATGATATATTATTGGAAGAGTACTTGACCAATGGTTATCAACCTGATATTTGGCTACAAACTGCCAAACAGGCGATTCTAGATGGTGAATTATTTCCCTGTATGAGTGGTTCAGCCCTTCAAGATATTGGCATTCAAGAGTTTTTAGAATCTTTTGACCTGTTGACCGATACAACCTATCATACAGTAGAACAGCAACCCTTTGCAGGGCGTGTTTATAAAGTGCGACATGATGGTCAAAACAATCGCATTGTTTATATAAAGGTGTTACAAGGACAATTGCGTGTAAAAAATTTTGTGGATACCTTTTCTAATAACCAGATAACAACAGAAAAAATCAATGAAATTCGCATCTATAATGGGACTAAATACCATCAAGTCACAATGGTATCCAGCGGTAATATCTGCGCGGTAACTGGTTTAAGTACTGTAAAACCGGGGGATAGCATAGGAAAACAATTAAAACAGACTGTTTGTGAAGCTGTTCCCATGCTAACATCAAAGGTATTATATCCTACTGAAATACATCCTAAAACCATGTTAAAGTATTTACAGATTTTAGAAGATGAGGAACCTATGCTTGAAGTTTCTTGGAGTGAATTATTTCAAGAAATTCAGGTTAAGATTATGGGTAAAATGCAGCTTGAAATTTTACAGGAAGTGATACTAGAACGTTTTGGGATTCAAGTGTGTTTTGGAGAATGTCGTATTTTATATCGGGAAACGATTGTAAGTCCTATCTATGGATATGGACATTTTGAACCACTTCGACATTATGCAGAGGTTCATTTACATCTGTCTCCTGCAAAGCGTGGCAGTGGGATTCAGTTCCAAAGTCATTGCTCTACAGATATACTGGGGCAACAGATTCAGAATTTAATTCGCACCCATGTGTTTGAAAAACAGCATAAGGGAATTTTATTGGGAATGCCATTGACTGATGTCATGATAACATTATTAAATGGCAGGGCACATATCAAACATACCGAGGGCGGTGACTTTCGCGAAGCGGTTTATCGAGCGATTAGACAGGGATTGGAACAGGCGGATAATTTGATTTTAGAACCGTATTATCGATTTGAAATAGAGGTAAATTCCAACGATATGGGGAAGGTGCTATCCGATATTCAAAAGCGGCATGGATGTTTTGAACCACCTATGATAGTGGGTGAGAGAGCTATCATCATCGGGCGGGGTCCAGTTGCCTGTTTGATGGATTATCCAGCCGATTTGATTCATCTGACCAGAGGAACAGGAATGATTCAGTTGAGTTTTGACGGATATGAATCCTGTTATAATCCAGAAGAGGTGATTGAACAAATTGGATATGATAAGGTAAGGGATTTAGAAAATGTGTCTGATTCTGTTTTCTGTTCCCATGGAAGTGGATTTGTTGTGAAATGGCAGCAGGTAGAAGACTATTTGCACTGTGAAAAGGTCGCGTTTGAAGGTTAAGCACAAGAAAATGAAAATTGTCTGTTTGAGAAGTTGTGTTGGAAGATTGAGTAAATATTTGTGATAAAGATAAAAAAGCAGACTTGTAAAAATACAAGTCTGCTAAAAAATCACTTAAATTAGATTTTGTAAGGTAAATGATAAGTGTTTTGCTATTTGACAGACACTACAATGGATAGTGGCTCTGTTTGAGTCAATGCAATACTGCGTTTATCTGGCTGAGAGCTACCAGCATAGATCGTAAAGTCACCCGGTTCCACATAGCGTTGACCTTGTTGATCCACAACCTCAAAGCTAGAAGCGGGAATTGAAACTGTTATGGTTTTGCTTTCATTTGGCTGTAAATACAGATATTCAAAACCGCATAAACTGTGGTTGGGAAGAATTTGGCTGCTTTCCATATCCCGAATATAGAATTGTACCACCTCACCTGCTGGAATATCCCCAGTATTTTTGACAGTCACACAGACAGATAAGTTATCTCCTGCTGTAATCTCCTGTTGTTTGGCGGTAAAATTGGAATATTCAAATTGACTGTAGGATAACCCAAACCCAAATGGATATAAAACATCGCCTTTAAAATAGCGATAGGTTCGATTTTGCATAGAATAATCCTTAAAATCAGGCAGGTCATCTACAGAGTGATAAAATGTAATTGGCAACTTTCCAGAAGGAGAGAATGCACCAAATAACAATTCTGCTAAAGCCTGTCCAGCATGAGCGCCGTTATACCACGCTTGTATAATGGCATCACAATGTTGATCAGCATAGCCAAGGTCGATTGCACTTCCAGTATTGACAACTACAATAACAGGTTTTCCGCTTTCTACCATTGCCTGCAACAGGCGTTGTTGACTTTTTGGAAGCTGTAGGTCAATTTTATCACCACCAGCAAAATCATTGCCTGTATCTCCCTCTTCTCCTTCAATGGTGGAGTCCAGACCTAAGCATACAACGACGACATCAGAATAGCTGGCGACACTTTTTGCTTCAGACAAGCGGTCATCTGGCAATGACAGAGCAGTTGTATAGTCGCGATAAAGGTGACACCCTTCAGAGAATAACACTCTTGCAAAGTCTTTGGTATATTCCTGAATGCCCTCTAGATTGGTGGTATAACGGGAAGCAGTGCCAAAATAATTTCCAATCAGTGGGCTGATGGTATTTGCATTTGGTCCTACTACCCCAATGGTCTTGACTTGCTTTGGATCCAATGGAAGGACACCATTGTTCTTTAACAACACCATACTTTTGCGACTCATTTCCAATGATGCCTCATTGTGCTCTTTACAATCATTGACAGAATAAGGGATTTGATTGTAGCTACACTGTTCATCAAACATACCAAGTTTATATCGTGTGGTGAATAAGCGAATAGCAGATTCTCTGATTTGTTCTTCGGTGACAAGACCATCTTGATATGCCTGCATCAAATGGAGGTAGGTAATTCCACAATTGACATCACAACCATTTTGGAGTGCCAATGCAGCGGATTCAGGAGCGGTGGCAGTGATTTTATGTTCTGCATGGAAATCTCGAATAGCCCAACAATCAGATACAAAATGACCGCGAAATCCCCATTGTTCTCTTAAGATTTCTTGAATCAGTGTTTTGCTTCCACAGCATGGTTCGCCATTTGTGCGGTTATAAGCACCCATAATCGCTTCTACCTGAGCTTCCTTGACACAAGCTTCAAATGCTGGTAAATAGGTATCCCATAAATCCCGTTTGCTGGCAATTGCATCAAAGTGATGTCGTTCTGATTCTGGACCACTGTGTACAGCAAAGTGTTTGGCACAAGCTGCCGCTTTCATATAAGTGCCTTCGCCCTGTAAACCCTGAATATAAGCAACGCCCAGTCGAGCGGTTAAAAAGGGGTCTTCTCCATAGGTTTCATGTCCTCTGCCCCAACGGGGGTCACGGAAAATATTGATATTAGGCGCCCAAAATGTTAAACCTTTATAGATATCACGGTCGCCCCATTTTACTTGTTCATTGTATTTTGCGCGCGCTTCTTCTGCAATGATTTCCGCCATCTGTTTGACAGTTTGTTTGTCAAACATTGCTGCTAAGGCAATTGCTTGTGGAAACATCGTAGAAACCCCTGCTCTGGCGACACCATGCAGTGCTTCATTCCACCAGTTATAAGCGGGAATATCCAGTCGTGGAATAGCAGGAGCATCATAACGGAGTTGAGAAGCTGCTTCTTCTAAAGTCATATTTGCAACTAAATTTTCTGCTTGTTTGCGAAAAATAGAATAATTATCTTGGTAACAGGTCATAGAGAACCCCTCTTTTCTATATATTAATCAAGTGAATAAAGATTTGTTTTTTATAGGAAAAAAACATCATATTGATGGGTTGTCGTTGCTCATCGTCGAGCCAAATCATAAATTACAAACAATATCGTTTTTATGATAGTTTGTTTAATAGTGTTTTAATGGCACCTTTGGTGAAATAACGCGCAGCTTCTTCAATGAATAAATCAAAATCAATATGGGTGTCATCGTTGGCTCCATCAGAAATAATGCGAATAATTGCAAAAGGTATTTGAAATTCATAACATACTTGTGCTACTGCAGCACCTTCCATTTCAACACATTTGATATTTTGTACATGTTCGTACAGCCACTGATTTTTTTCTTTATCACAGATAAATTCATCACCGGAAGCAATGGTACCGATGACCGCTTTTGGTGTTTGGATATGAAATGCTTTGAGATGTTTTTCTGGAATGTCTAAAAGCATTTCATGTAGAATATAGTCATTCACAGCTTCAAAAGCGAGTTGTGTGAGGGTACAGTCGCTTTTTAAATAACTCTTTTTCAAAACAGGTATCTGAAATAGCGGATCCCCAGGAACTTTGAAATCATGTTGACAGGTGAGGTCTCCAATAACAGCATCTCCAACATGTAAAGTAGGATCAATGCCACCTGCTGTGCCAGAGAAGATAATACTGCCAACACAAAAGTGGTCAATTAATAAACTGGCGGTCAAAGCTGCTGCAACCTTACCAATATGAGACTTTACCAATACGGTTTGCTTTCCATATAGAGTGCCAATATAAAAATTGCGTCCTGCAATGGTTTGTACTTGTTCGGACTGCATATCTTGTGTAAGCAGTTCAATTTCTTCATCCATTGCACAGATAATGCCAATTGTCATCATAAAAATACTCCTATCATTTTTGGTTTCATTATAGCATAAAAGTCGGATAAATGCTATAATAAAAAATAGCAGTGATTTAGAGTGTATCTAACATATGGACATTCTATCAACGATTTTACAATCAGAAAAAAGAGAAAACGGGAAAGAATGATAATCAATATGAAAACAAATGCAATGCGTATATTAGACCAAAAAAAGATAACTTATAATATCCATACCTATACACCTGAGAATGGAAAAATAGATGGCATCTCGGTAGCCAAAACATTAAATCAACCATTGACACAGGTATATAAAACATTGGTGACAATTGGACAAAGTAAATCTTATTATGTTTTTGTGATACCAGTTGCAGAGGAATTGGATTTGAAAAAGGCAGCAAAAGCAGTCAAGGAAAAATCAATTGAAATGATACCAGTGAAGGATATCAATCAAGTGACTGGCTATATTCGTGGGGGATGTTCTCCGGTTGGGATGAAAAAACAATATCCCATTGTGATAGATGACAGTTGTAAAACAATCGAAAGGATAATTGTGAGTGGTGGGAAAATAGGTTTTCAAATAGAATTGAAGTGTGAGGATTTACAAGCGGTCTGCAATGCCTTGATAGCGGAGGTAATTCAAAATAGAACCTAAAAATATATCATTTATGAATAGAGGTTATTTGGGTGTTAAATTGGAATTTATGGCATGGTTGTGAAAAAATAAGCGAAGGTTGTCAACATTGTTATGTATATCGAATAGATGAAATGTATGGAAGAGACAGTCGAGTGATTACCAAGAATCAAGATTTTGATTTGCCGATTCGTTGCAATCGCGATGGAAGTTATAAAATACCCGCTAGGCAGGTGGTATATACTTGTTTTTCTTCTGATTTTCTCTTACAACAGGCGGATAAATGGAGGGCGCAAGCGTGGGAAATGATAAAAGCTCGTCCGGATTTGATGTTTATATTTGCCACAAAGAGAATTCATCGTTTTTTGGATTGTATTCCAGATGATTGGGAAGATGGTTATCCCAATGTATCTGTTTATTGTACAGTTGAGAATCAAAGACAAGCCAATGAGAGACTTGCTATTTTTTGTAATCTGCCCATTTGTCATAAAAGTATTATTTGCGAGCCGTTGTTGGAACAGATTGATTTAAGTCTATTTTTAACCTCTCAAATAGAACGTGTTCTGGTAGGAGGAGAATCTGGACCGGGTGCTAGAGTTTGCAAGTATGATTGGGTGTTGGATATTCGTAGACAGTGTATTGATAGACGGGTTTCCTTTCAGTTTCGTCAGACGGGAGCTCGTTTTCAAAAAGATGGGAGAATATTTGATATTGCCCGCAAATTGCAATCATTGCAGGCACAGAAAGCAAACATTGATTACGATGCAGAAAGTGAATATTAGACTAGAAAGGAACGAAATGATCTATGTATGAAGTGATGGATATCATAAATCGAAGAGAAAGTTGTAGGGGATATCAAAATATCCCTGTGGAAAAAGAAGTGTTATTAAATTGTATAGAAGCTGCTAGATTGGCACCCTCTGCTTGTAATAGCCAGCCATGGAGTTATTATGTTGTGAACAATCCTCAGACTGCCTCTGCAATGGCAAAATTTTTACAGGAAGATGGATTCAATCGGTTTGCAGATCAGTGTTCTACCTTTATCATTGTATTGGAAGAACCAGCACAGTTGATCAATGGGGCAACTGGAGAAAAAATGATAAGTCAGCGCTTTGCATCTATTGATATTGGATTGTCCGTTATGCAGTTGTGTTTGCAGGCAACGGCACAAGGTCTTTCAACTTGTATTATGGGTTCCTTCAATGAGGAAAAAATCAAACATTTATTGCAAAAAGATTGGACGCAAAAGATTCGTCTGGTAATTGCAATTGGATATGCAAAATCAGATACCATTCGTAAAAAAATTCGCAAGCCGTTAAATGAAATCGTGACCTTTGATGAATAAAGGTTGACAGTTTGAGATGATATTTGTGAAAATGTGTTTTTAATTGCCAATTTACTTGACTATAATCGGCAATTTATGGTAAAATAATGAGAACTGAAACTGTATTTTTAAATACAATAACAGAATATTTGTTGTTTAAAAACAGATAATAAAATAACAAATTAATTTTTAGATGATGGATGATTCAGTCATTTAGAACAGCGTTTATCCCAAACATAAAAATAAATAAGAAATGAGGTTATAAAAATGGAATTAAAGGGTTCAAGAACACATGCAAATTTGATGGCGGCTTTTGCAGGAGAGTCTCAAGCGAGAAATAAGTATACTTATTATGCGTCTAAAGCAAAAAAAGAAGGGTATGTACAGATTGCCTCATTGTTTGAAGAAACTGCAAACAATGAAAAAGAACATGCTAAAATTTGGTTTAAACTATTGCATGATGGTATTCCAGATACAGCAACAAATCTATTAGATGCTGCTGGAGGAGAACATTATGAATGGACTGAAATGTATGATGAATTTGCAAAGGTAGCAAAAGAAGAAGGATTTACGAAAATTGCATATTTGTTTGAAGCTGTTGGTAAAATTGAAAAAGAGCATGAAGAACGCTATCGTAAATTATTGGAAAATCTAAAAGGCGATTTGGTGTTCTCAAGAGATGGAGATGTGGTCTGGCAATGTGCAAACTGCGGTCATATTCATGTTGGCAAAAAGGCTCCAGAGGTTTGTCCAGTATGTGAGCATCCAAAGGCATATTTTCAAATTGCAGCAAAAAATTATTAATGGAAAACAAAATTGTTTTTGTAAAAAGGCTTGATTTTTGATAAAGACTGTGTTATGATAATCACCTGAGAGTATCTATACTCCGTTGTTCTAGTTTAGAATAACAGATTCTTATGCAATGATGGCAAAATCTATCATTGCTAGAAATAAGATTATCGTGTGAGGTGAATTGATAATGAAACAAGGTATTCATCCAGATTACAAACCTGCTACAATTACCTGTGCTTGTGGAGAAGTGATTCAAACTCGTTCCACAAAAGGTGATATCAAAGTAGAAATTTGTTCAAAATGTCATCCTTTCTTTACTGGCAGACAAAAATTAGTAGATGCTGGTGGACGTGTTGACAGATTTAAGAAACGTTTTGGTATGAAATAATTTTTTATCATTGGCTTTGTAAGGCGATGCAAAGAAATTCTTTGCATCGCCTAAAGTTTGTATTGGCATATATGTATCATAATAGGAGGGTGTTTTTTGGAACGGGAATATAAAACAATTGCAGCCTATGCACAAGATGAATTCATAGAAAAAAAATCGCGCTTTATCGGTTCTATTCTTCCATGCAAAACGGAACTAGAAGCACTTGACTTTATAGAACAAAAACGCAAACAGTATTGGGATGCAACACACAATGTATATGCCTATATTATTAGACAGCCTGGTACACCTACACCAATTAAGCGCTCTTCTGATGATGGTGAGCCACAAGGGACGGCTGGTCATCCGGTTTTGGATGTATTGGAAAAAGAAGGACTAACCGATTTATGTGTGGTGGCAACACGTTATTTTGGAGGGGTTATGCTGGGAGCAGGTGGTCTGGTAAGAGCATATTCTCACACTTCTAAGATAGCAGTTGACGCTGCCGAAATTTTAAATATGTCTATCTGCAAACTATATCAATTGGAATTTGACTATCATCTTTATGGGAAGATTAGCTATATTTTGCCAAATTATCAAACAAGAATAGAAAGTTCTGATTTTGGGGAATCGGTAAAGATGAAAATTTCAATTCGCTATGACCGAACAGAAAGGTTTTTAAAAGAATTAACAGAATTAACAAATGGTCAGGTGATTCCTATCGAAATTTTAGAACAATATGAAAATATGAAATAAATCTTGGAAAAAAAGAGGATTTGTGCTGTTTTAAGTTGTATATATTAGGTAGAGGGGGGTGATTTCATGGCGATTCCACAAAGCTTTATTCAACAATTATTAATGCGTTGTGAAATTGAAGATGTTATCTCTAATTATGTGGTGCTCAAACGTGAGGGACGCAATCGAAAGGCACTTTGTCCCTTTCATTCTGAAAAAACTCCATCTATGGTAATATATCCAGATACCCAATCATTTTATTGTTTTGGATGTGGAACGGGTGGCGATGTGATTACTTTTGTGATGAAAGCGGAGAATCTAGGATATGTGGAAGCGATTCGACTTTTAGCCGAGCGCGTTGGAATGACTGTCCCAGATGAAGCATATGATGATAAAACTTCTGCTTTAAAAATGAAGATATTAGAGATTAATCGTACAGCTGCACGTTTTTATCACAATTGTTTGAAATCTGCTCAAGGAAAGCCAGCGCTTTATTATCTAAAAAATCGACAACTAGAAAATCGAATGATTGTAAAGTATGGTTTGGGATATGCTCCAGAAGGGTGGAACCATCTGCTAAATCATTTGAAAGAAAAAGGGTATACCCTTTCGCAAATGGAAGCTGCCAATGTGATTGTAAAGGGAAGAAATGGAAGTTATTATGATTTTTTTAGAAATCGCGTTATCTTTCCAGTCATTGACCTGCGAGGGAATGTCATTGCTTTTGGTGGGCGTGTATTAGATGATAGCAAACCCAAATATTTAAATACTTCGGATACTTTAGTATTTAAAAAAAGTCGAAATTTGTTTTCGATGAATTTTGCCAAAAACGCAGCACAAAAACAGTTGGTATTGGCAGAGGGCTATATGGATGTCATTGCAATTCATGCGGCGGGATTTGAAAATGTGGTTGCAACTTTGGGAACTTCTTTGACCAATGAACAGGCGAGATTGATTTCCAAATATACCAAAGAGGTGGTAATAGCTTATGATTCCGATGGTGCAGGACGGTCGGCAACTCATCGAGCGATTAATTTGTTGTCTGAAGTGTCGGTTGCGGTGAAAACACTTAACATGGAAGGGGCAAAAGATCCAGATGAATATATTAAAAAATTTGGAGCCAAACGGTTTTCTTTGTTGTTAGATGGTGCCTCTAATGTCATAGAGTTTGAATTAAATCAATTAAAAAACACATTTGATACACAGACAACCGACGGAAAGCTGGAGTATATCCGGCGTGCGGTGCAGGTTATCAGCAGTGTTCAAAATCGACTGGAACGAGAGGTCTATGCGGGAATTGCTGCAAAACAAGCAGGTGTTGCCTGTGAGTCTATTTTGTCTCAGGCAGATGTTATGATGCGACGCAAAAGAAAAAGTGAAGAAAAAAAACAATGGGAAGATATTCAAAGTAATCGCAAAATATTGTTGGACAAAGTCAACCCGCAAAAGGGAGAATTTTTAAAAGAAGCTCTGGCAGAAGAGGGAATTATTGCGTTTTTGTTCCGCAATCCAGATTATGGTGATTATATTTTATCTGCGATTCAACCAGAAGATTTTGTGACAACATTTAATAAACGAGTATTTCAAACAATCGTGGATAAACTAAAAGAACATTCTGAAATTCATTTGACTTTTTTAACACCGTTGTTTACACCAGAAGAAAATAGCAGAATTTCTCAGATATTGGCAACCAGTGGCGATCAGGCACAGACAAAGGAATTGCTAGATGATTATATAGATGTATTAAAGGTACATAAAGAGAGCTTGAAAGCGAAAGATATCTCTACAATGGATTTAGATGAAATAGAAAAATTTAGACAGAGCAGAAGAAAAAAAGGATAATTTTCAATCTGCTTAAAAAGGGAGAACGATATGGGTATTGCAGAAAAAAAATCCGCAGTCATCGATTTGATGGAACAGGGAAAAGCTCGGGGCAAATTGACAACCAAAGAGATTACAGATGCACTTGAAGAATTGGATTTTGATGTTGAACAGATGGACAAGTTATATGAGTCTTTAGAAAGTTTAAACATTGATATTATCGAAGATTATATTCCAGAAGATATTGAATTTGCAAAAAGTCCAAACTTAAATGTAGAGATTGAATCAACTCTAGTAGCAGAAGGTGTGAATATTGATGACCCTGTAAAGGTGTATTTAAAGGAAATTGGACGAGTTCCATTGCTTTCTGCAGAAGAGGAAATTGATTTGGCAACCAGAATGCAAAGCGGAGATGTCTATGCAAAAAAACGCTTGTCTGAAGCGAATTTACGTCTGGTGGTTAGCATTGCCAAACGTTATGTGGGACGTGGAATGCCTTTTTTGGATTTGATTCAGGAAGGCAATTTGGGGCTGATCAAAGCGGTTGAAAAGTTTGATTATACAAAGGGCTTTAAATTTTCTACTTATGCAACTTGGTGGATACGTCAGGCGATTACAAGAGCGATTGCAGATCAAGCAAGAACCATTCGTATTCCAGTTCATATGGTGGAGACCATTAATAAGGTGAAAAAAGTCAGTAGCCAACTGCTGCATAAAAATGGACATGAACCCAGCGCGGAAGAAATTTCTGCGGTATTGGATATGCCAATTGATAAGGTACGGGAAATTATTCGAGCAGCCCAAGAACCTGTTTCATTGGAAACACCAATTGGAGAAGAAGAAGACAGCCATCTTGGAGACTTTATTCCCGACGATGATGCACCAGCACCTGCAGATGCAGCTTCTCATACTTTATTAAAAGAACAATTAAATGATGTGCTTTCCACCTTAACAGAACGAGAAGAAAAAGTATTGCGTCTTCGCTTTGGATTGGAAGATGGACGCTCTCGTACATTGGAGGAAGTTGGAAAAGAATTTGATGTAACAAGAGAACGCATTCGTCAGATTGAAGCAAAGGCATTGCGTAAATTGCGCCATCCAAGTCGCAGTAAGAAATTAAAAGATTTTATTGACTAAAAAATACTGTTTTGGAAAATATTGCATCTGGTGTTTTTTTGACACATAGTGTAGATTATGATATAATCAGAGTGAAATCAGTCGTTTGAAATCAAGTGGCTGTGATTTCGCTAAATGAAAAGAATGATGTAAAACTTGGAAAAGATAGAAATTATCTAATCAATATTTGTAAAGATAATAGGGGAACAATTGATTAGAGCATAAAGTCGATTGACTTAAAAAGATGGGCATTTTATGGAGTAAATAAGAAAGGAGAAGCTACGAAATACAATAAACAGAATTGTATAGTTTTACAAAATAACAGAAATCGTTATGTAAAATAAAGCGATTCTTTAGCTGTCTGTTTTATAAAGTTTGGGAAAACAAAATAAAACTGTTTTGATTGTGCGGTTTTTAGAAAAATTTAATCAAAAAACTACATCCTATGACATGATTGAGCAAATGGCGATTGCAAAAACTGATTTGATAGATATTGGAATCTGATGTAGTAAAGATAAAGTGGACATACCTACAAGATGGCATGAGAAATCATGATCGATTTGTACCAATATTGGATTGGAAATCGATGACTGTAAAAGATAAAGTAAAAACAATTTTTTAGGATGTTGATTGATAAATGGACTACATCATAAAAAATTGTCACCCAAGCGCACACTAGTAACCATCTTGATATACATATTTGTTTATATTTTGAGTAGCAATATAAAACTTATGCATATTACATTAGAAACCGATTATGCGATTAGGATTATCACTTATTTGATTCGAGAAAGGCAACGTGTCGACGCAAAAAAAATCTCGGATGAAACAGAAGTTACTTTGCGTTTTGCTTTGAAAATATTGCGCAAATTGGTAGCTGCTGGCTTTGTAAACTCCTTTAAAGGTGTAAAAGGTGGATATGAGTATGCAAAAGAATCTCCCAAAGATTTGTCTTTGTATGATGTCATTGTTGTCGTTGAAGGAGAATGCTTTCTTAGTAGGTGCTTAGATGTCCGTATTGGATGTAATCGCCGCAATGCTTCCAATCGTTCGGATTGTTGTAAAGTTCAAAGGGAGTTTGCAAAAGTATCTGCACATTTAAAAAATGATTTAAAGGAAATTACATTTGAAAGACTTATTTGATAAAATCAGTAACATTTAAAAAGGAATTATACTATAAATCGCCCACAAAAGTGGTCGTTTCATCATAAAAAGTCCGATCAATCTCGAAGTTGACCGAACTTTTTGATCTATTTAAAAACTCCTTTCAATAAAGAACGAGCAAAGGCGATTCTATGGGCTAAGATAAATAGCCACCTTTTTCATATTTTACTTGATTGAAAGTTGTTGTACTATATATTATGTGGATAATGGTAAAAAGCCACTACTTGCAAATTGCGCAAGTAGTGGCTTTTTTGATATATGAGAACAATTGGGTAGATTAGAATCTCATTTGAATGAATTGGAAGAAAAAACAGCTAAAAAAATTTTTTATAAAAGCAATATGATTTTCAACCATGTGTGCAACACAGACTGTAAGAGCATGGTTACACAAAGTAACATTATTTTTGTGCATATTTTAAGTCATTTTCAAAATCTGATGGTGTAGGTTTTAAATGACCAGTATAAAAGTCTAAACGTGGATTCCAAAGCGTTTCAAATTCTAATTGAGAGATATTGAAGATTTGAAATTCTCCCATATTGTTTATTTCCTCATTTGAATCATAGGGTTCTTCTGATACATATGCTTCGTGTATACCCAGGTACTCAATATGTCTGTCTGGAAATATTTCAATCTGTCTGGTAGAATAACGCTCTTCATCCAATTCTGCGAAGATTAAGATAGGTGTTTGCATATCAATATAATTCCAATAGTATTTTACATATTCCAAATAAAACACTCCTTTATGTTAGCAACATCGTTGTGAATAAAATCACAGGCGGCATGGTAATAATTGTCATAAGACTAGAAAGTGTAAAAACTTTTGTTGCATATTCGGCATCATTGTGATATTTTTCCGCAAAGATGATGGTCATTGCTGCTGCTGGACAGGCGGAAATAATAATATTGTTGATTAAAATATTTTGATTGACTGGTATGAACATAGAAATCAATAGGACAATGAGCGGAATGAGAAGATTAGAAATCGCGACAACTTTATACACCTTTAAACTTTTAAAGGCAGATAATATGTTGGTTTGTGCCAGTGTAACTCCTACCACCAACATAGCAATGGGAGTATTGAGTGCACCAATATAATCAATTGTTTTTAAAAGCACTTCAGGAATTGGAATGGCAAATAAAAAGACAATTAGACCAACTAAAAAACTAATCAGAGCGGGAGAAAGTAACAGTTGAAAAAGTGGAAGTTTCATTTTTTGATTTTTATCTTCTCGATTTTTCATCATAATACTGACACCATGTGTCCAAGTAAAGACATTTCCAATACAGATGAATGCAGTTGTATAAAAAACACCTTCAGCGCCAAGTACTGCTGCTGCCAACGGAATTCCCATAAAACCATTGTTGGGGTAGATAATTGCAAAGCGTTCAATGGTTGCGTTGGGGTTATTTTTATTCCGAATCAAAAGATAAGCGACTGCAAAGGCAACCAAATAGCTTAAAATGGCAAGTCCAAAAGCAATTAAGAGATTGATTAACAATTCATCTGTTCTTTTCTGTGTGAAAGATGATAAAATAATTGCTGGAGTAATGATGTACAACAAAAAGTCGGTAATTTGTTTGATACCAACGCGGTCAATCATTTTGATTTTATATGCGAAAAAGCCAACAAAAATTAACAAAAACATGATAATAATTTGTTGTCCAACAATGAGAGCAAATTCCAAGATAGTTCCTCCTTATCGATTGTCATTTATCAAGAAAGCAGTCAACTAGATAAGCTGACTGCCTTGATGATTATTTTGTAAATTCTTGAAACAGTGCGCCAATTTCTTTTAGTCGCTGTGGAATTGCAATTTTTTGTGGACATTTTTCCATGCAGGCGCCACATTCTATACAAAGGGAATCGTCACAGTCGGACTTTTCTTTTCTAGCATTGACAAAGCCATCTTTGTATTTGGATAACATGTAGTTGTTGTAAATTTTAAACATTTCTGGAATGTTGACACTTGCTGGACAGTCAATACAATATTTACATTCGGTACAGGGAATTAAGGAAGTTTTCTTGTGGATTGTAAGCGCTTTTTGAATCAAAGCCTGTTCTTCATCGGTCAATGGTTGAAATTCATCAAATGTTTTTATATTATCCAGTACATGCTCTTCCAGAGACATACCACTTAAAACAGTCAAGACATTTGGCAAAGATGCAACATATTTCATTGCCCAAGAGGTGATGGATTGATTTGGTGCATAGTCTAATAACACCTGATTGGCATCTCCTGAAAGATTGCTCAATGCACCGCCGCGCGCAGGTTCCATAACCACACAGGGAATGTTGTATTTGCACAAAATTTCATATTGTTCTTTTGCCTGTTGATATTCCCAGTCTAAGTAATTGATTTGAAGTTGTGCAAAGTCCCATTGATGCTCACTACAAATTTTTTCTAAACATTCTGGAGTGTCATGGAAGGAAAAACCAATATTTTTGATTTTGCCCTGTGCTTGTTTGTCTTTGATAAAGTCATAAGCACCAAGTTTTTCACATTTTGCATATTTTTCACTGTCAAGTGCGTGTAATAGATAAAAGTCAAAATAAGTCACTTGGCATTTTTCCAATTGATCTTGAAAAACACGTTCCAGATCTTCTGGTGTGTCGCAAGCCCAAATAGGCAATTTATTGGTGATAAAAAAACTATCTCTGGGATATTTTTTCAGTGCTTGTCCTAAAAATGATTGTGATTTTCCATCGTGATAGCCATAAGCAGTGTCGTAGTAGTTGACACCATTTTCATAGGCGAGGTCAATCATTTTTTGGGACTGAATTGGTTCAATCTCTCCATTGACAGTTGGGAAACGCATTGCGCCAAAACCCAACAGGGAAACCTTTTGTCCAGTTTTTTCAAAGGTGCGATAATTCATAAAACTCCTCCATTACATCACTATTTTGTAAAAAATATATTTATGATAAAAATGAAACGAAAGGTTCTTTGATTGATATAAAGTAGAACGATTCGCTTTTTCCATAAATATAGACAACAGAATATATATCTATCTTTATTATATTACTTATTTATAAAAAATCAATAAATTTTGCCTTGCTTTATTGACGTTCACAAATTGTTTTAGTAGAATATAGTTAGATTGGCTAATTGTAGTGATTTGATTGAAAGCGCAAAGGCGCTGAAAACGATAGATAGGAAAGGAAGAATCCATTGATGATAAAAATTGCTCCCTCCATTTTGGCAGCGGACTTTTCTAATTTAAAATCAGAAATTCAAAAGATAGAAAAGTCTGCTTGTATGCTGCATATTGATGTAATGGATGGGCATTTTGTGCCCAATATTAGTATCGGAGTTCCGATTATAAATTCTATTCGCCCCCATTCAAATTTAATCTTTGATACACATTTGATGATTTCTCATCCGCAGGATTATATAAAGGTGTTTGCAAAAGCAGGTTGTGATTTGATTTCCTTTCATGTGGAATCTGATTGTGATGTTGCAAAAACAATTGATTTGATTCATGCTGTTGGTTTGAAAGCTGCGCTTGCTCTAAAACCGGCAACACCTGCAAAGGAAGTTTTTCCCTATTTACCAAATTTAGATATGGTATTGGTGATGACAGTAGAACCAGGTTTTGGGGGACAAGCATTTATGGAAGATATGTTACCTAAAATTACAGAGATTCGCGAATATGCCAATGAGATAAAGCCAGATTTGGATATTCAGGTAGATGGTGGAATCAATTTGGACACTGCTAAAAAGGTATTATTGGCAGGAGCGAATGTGTTGGTTGCAGGATCTTTTGTATTTCAGAGTAAAGATCCAGCCAGAGAAGTACAACAGTTGTCTAATCTATACTAAATATTCAAGCATTGTTTCGATGGCATTTTCACAGATAAGCGCTTTTCCGTGTTCTTGAATGGTAGCCGCAAGAATGGCACCTGTTCCAAGATACTCCCCATATTCTTTTAAAATCGACAGCAATTTTTGTTCTTTATCACAATAGGTATAGAGGAAAAGATGATAGTGAGAATCCATTAAAACAAGTGAAGATTTGACAATCAAATCAGGATGTAATGATTTTAGCCTTTGACAGAGCTGTACCACATCATTGATATGTTCAAATGCAAAGATAAAAGGGCTATCAAGAGGTTTTGCGTCAGATGATGTCTGGCTTTGTTGTGTTTGGATTAAATTGATGTATAAAATACAACCGCCATCTGTACAGGGAAATGCTTCAATATACAATTTATTGGACTGCATATCAATGTTGGTTTTTGCCTGTGCAATGCGAACGATTTTTAAAATGGTCTTTTTGGTATTGATATCATGATAATCCATTTCATCATAAATTAAATTATAATTGCACATATCCTGATAGGTAAGTATGATTTTAACGGTTTGATGGTCAATTTTTTCAATTTTCGTAAGATTCACCTCTAATTCAAACATAAGAATATTATTATTATTTATACGCATATTTTTAGATTTCAGAACATGAGTAAAAAGGTCTTTTCCAGAATGATGGTAATTTTGGAAATGGTAGAAAAGGAAAAGAACATGAGTAATAAAACAAAACATCTTTATCTTATCATCTCTATGTTGGCGATATTGATTGTTCCTGTGTATCTATATGGAATACGTCCTATCATTGTGATGGCAATTGGGATTGGAACAGCAATCATCATGGATATGATTTGTCGTATTTTCTTTAAAACAGCAAGGAAAAAATTTGATTTATCCTCTATTGTCTGTGCAATGGCAATGGCATTGATGTTGCCAGCTTGTGTGGATTACTATGTCATTGTAGTGGCAGTGGTAACTGGGTTGTTGATCGCAAAGTATCCCTTTGGGGGAACAGACCACATGATATTTCATCCAGCTGCATTGGGTTTGGCGACTGTTGCGATCAGTTTTCCAGAACAGGTATTTTCATTTCCAGCGCCTCAAACAAAACTTGGTTTAGCTGCTAGTTTGAATGAACAGGCACAGATTATTTATTCAAGCAGCCCCGCTAGTATTTTAAATGTTGGGGGCACGCCAAAAATCAGTTACTTCGATCTATTGTTGGGCAACTTTGCAGGAGCGACTGGAGCTACTTGTATTTTGGTATTGGTGCTGATATTATTGTTTTTAATGGTACGCAAGGTAGTTACCTATCAGTTGGTGTTTAGCTGTTTGGCGACAGTGGTAATTTATGCGACTTTGTTTCCAAGGGTGGCAACAGGAACATTAAATTCTATTGTATTTGAATTGACTTCTGGCATTTTGTTGTTTGGTGTGACTTTTTTATTGTCTGAACCAGCTACCGTTCCGCAAACAGGTTTTGGACAGGTATTCTATGGCTTTGTATTGGCGATTTGTGTAATGTTATTTCGGACAGTTGGTTCTTTGGATGTTGAATTTGTATTTGTATTGTTGTTTACCAATGCACTGTCTAAAGAATTTGATAAGTTGGGACACTTTTTGGTTCGACGGATAAAAGGGGAAGCCTCCAATCAAATGAAAGCAGGTGATTCCAATATTTAAGCAGTTTTACCACCGCCATCAAGTGGCATTTGAACGACTGGAAGGATTTTTAACACAAAATACAGTATTAGAAAGAGGATTGGTTATCGCTCCAGTCATCGTCGCGGCAAACACACTAAACAATGCACTGGCATTGGGAATTAGTTTTACGGTAATTACACTTTTGACACTTTTGATTGCTTCGTTTGTACCCAAACATCTGTCTTATACCATCAGAGTTATTTTATATGTCATAACCGCTTGTATTATTTTTATTCCAACGGCAAAGGTTATGAATCATTTGTTTACAGAGTCCATTTTTAAAGTGGGAATTTTTCTACCGCTTTTGGTGACAAATTCACTGATTGTAACAAAAAGTGAAACGAGATTTTTAAGAAAACCGCGTTTGATGATGTTACTAGATGTTTTTTGTCATGTCATTGGCTTTTTTATGGTGATTGTTTTGGTGGGAGTGATTCGCGAAATTTTGGGAAACGGCACCTTAATGGGAAATGCAATCAATATGCCAATTCATTTTGCAGTATTAATGCTTCCATTTGGTGGATTTATCACAGTTGGATTTTTATCAGCGTTACTACAGCGCATTCATTTATATTTACAACAGCCGGTAAAACAAAAAAAACGTCACTGGGCAACAGAGATAAAAGAAGGTGAGAAATAATTTATGGATTTGTTATTAGGGTTTGCCAGTGATATGTTTTTCTATGGCATTGTTGCAATTTTTTTAGAAAATACCGTGTTGTCTAGAGCATTGGGAGCCAGTACAACACTTTGGATGATACGAAAAAAATACAATATTTTTTTATTTGGTCTGATTATGACCGTGATTACAACGATTTCTGCCATAATCGCTTATTTTATTACACCTTGGTTAGAGAACGAAAAAAATGCTTATTATTTAAAACCACTCATCTATGTTTGTGTAATTGCTGTTGTTTATGTTATAATGATATTGGTGACAAATCATTCCAATATCAAACATAAAGATACGATTTTAATTTTTATTCATAGATGTTCGTTTAATTGTGCTGTTTTGGGTGCATTATTATTAAGTGCACAGGCAAAACTAAGTTTAGGCGGATATATTGGGTTTGGTATTGGAACAGGAATTGGTTTTACATTTGCCACTTTTTTAATAGAAGTCGCTTATGAAAGACTGAATAGTCCTAAAATACCCAAAGCGTTTCGCGGCTTTCCGATCACATTGTTTTATATTGGGATTTTATCCTTAGCAGTTTATGGTATGATTGGGCATGAATTGCCGTTTTAAAGCATTTTGATTTGTGAAATAAATGAAGTTGATTTGTCTGAATTGGTATAATGTCAAGGATAATATGTGCCACAATTTTGAAAGTGATAAATCAATAATGAATATGAATACAGCAGTTTTTCTGCAGATTGGAGTTCCCAAATATGGCAAAATATCAGAAAGTAAAACGGAACAAAAATATATATAGTTCAAGACGTAGGTGTCCAACTTGGTTGAGAATCCTATTATTTTTGGTAATTATGGTAGCAGTTGGTTTTTTTGGAGGAAAATTATTATTGGATGCTTGGAATGATGCAAAAAGAAATTATCAATCCTCCACGTTAGAGTCTTCTTCATCCAATGGTTCTCAGGAAATTTCTAGCAGTTCACAAGAAAGTGTTGATTCTGAACCCGAAAGTTCTCAGGCTCCAGAAACAAATAATCGGGTCAACGGTGTCATGATGCCACAGGATATTTTACTTGATTCCACTAGACAACCAGCTTATTTTCAACAGTTAAAACAACAAGGACAGACTGCGGTAATTGTCAATTTAAAAGATGATCATGGAACCATCTATTATCAATCAGAAAATTTGATGGCAAATACCTATGATGCTATCGTGGAAAATGCAGTGGATTTATCCGTGCTTTGTCAAGATATCATCGATGCAGGATTGACACCAATTGCGCGGATTCACACCCTAAAAGATGCCGTTGTATCAAGAGTAGCAGAAGATACCACCTATCTCTATTATGGTCAGTCTGGGACAGCTTGGTTAGACAATGCAAAAAATGCTGGAGGAAAAACGTGGCTCAATCCCTATAAACAAAATACAAAAAGCTATATCGCACATTTGACGGCTGAGATTACTTCTGCAGGTTTTAAAAGAGTTATTTTAGCCTCTTTAGAATATCCGGGCAAAGACAGTGCTGTGATGGGAATTGCAAATGAGTCTTTAAGCAGATTAGAAGCTTTAGCAACACTGTATACACAGGTAAAAAGCGAGGCGGAAAGAAATCAGGCAACCGTCGCAATAGAAATGTCAGCAGAAGTGTTTTTTGGAGTCAATGACGTCAATTATAATGGTAATCCTGCATTGATTGGAGCAGATGAATTGGCAGTGATATTTGATGCAAATATACTAAAGCAAAATGAAACCATACCAGTATTGCAAAATAATTTGACAGGAGACTTTGCAGGAGCAATCCGTGTCATGAAACAGGACTTAGAAGTGGATGGAACAAAGGTAATACCAGTATTTTTATCCACTCAAGCAGAACAGTATAATTCATATTTGCAGCAAGCAAGCGGCGATTTGGATTATTATGTTATAGATTAACTGCTGTAACAGCATATTTGGAGGGACAATTATGTCAGAAATGAAACTTTACAAACAGTGGCAAGCAGTCCAATTAGAGGATGCGGATTTAATTGAAGAATTGGCTGCAATCAATGGCGATGTGGAGAGCATCAAAGACCGTTTTTACAAGGATTTGGAATTCGGTACAGCTGGACTAAGGGGTGTGATTGGCGCTGGTACCAATCGAATGAATATTTATACAGTCCGCAGAGCAACACAGGGATTTGCAGATTATATCAATGAAAAATATCAAGATCCAAAAGTTGCAATCAGCTATGACAGCCGCATTAAATCCGATTTGTTTTCTAAGGAAGCTGCAAGAGTATTGGCTGCCAATCACATCAAAGTATTTTTATATCCTGAATTAATGCCTGTTCCTTGTTTGTCTTTTGCAGTGCGTGAACTGCATTGTCAAGCAGGTATTATGGTAACTGCGAGCCATAATCCAGCAAAATACAATGGCTATAAGGTGTATGGAGATGATGGTTGTCAAATTACCACCGAAGGTGCAGACAAAATTTTGGAAAATATCAAGAAAACAGATATTTTTGAAGGTGTAAAGCTGGCAGACTTTGAACAGATGATGAAAGATGGAACCATTGAATATATTTCACAACAAGTAGTTGACAGCTTTTTAGATCATGTACAGCTTCAGTCTATCAACAAAGAAGCAGTGAAAAAAGCTGGCTTAAAGGTAGTTTATACCCCACTTAATGGTGCTGGAAATAAGCCTGTTCGTGCGATTTTAAAGCGCATTGGCATTGAAGATGTGGTATTGGTAAAAGAACAAGAGCATCCTGACGGTGTATTCCCAACCTGTCCATTCCCAAATCCAGAAATTAAAGAGGCAATGGATTTAGGTTTGAAATTGTGTGCAACAGAAAAACCAGATTTATTGTTGGCAACCGACCCAGACTGTGACCGTGTGGGAATTGCTGTTCCAGATGAAAATGGAAATTATGTGCTGATTACTGGAAATGAAGTCGGTGCTATGTTATTGGAATATATCTGTTCTCAAAGAATTGCACTTGGTTTGATGCCAGAAAATCCAGTGGCAGTTACTACCATTGTTTCTACTGGATTGGCTCAAAAAATTGCTCAAAAGTATCATGTTGATTTGAGACTTGTATTGACTGGATTTAAATATATTGGCGAACAAATCTACTTACTGGAACAAGACGGTCATCCAGAACGCTTTATTTTTGGTTTTGAAGAAAGTTATGGTTATTTGGCTGGAACACATGCAAGAGATAAGGATGCAGTAGTGGCTTCTATGTTAATTTGTGAGATGGCAGCTTATTTGAAATCCAAAAATATCACTGTATTGGAATTTTTAAACAACATTTATGAAGAATATGGAGTTTATCAACATAGCCAACAGAGCTTTACTTGTGAAGGTGCAGCTGGTATGGAACAAATGGCAGAAATCATGAAGAATTTACAGGAAAATACCCCAACAGAGATTGCTGGTCTAAAGGTAGAACAGGTAGATAACTATATTACAGGTGAATCCAACAATATCTTTACCGGTAAAAAACCAATTGATTTGCCAAAATCTGCAGTGTTGGTATTTCATTTAGAACAGGGTGCAAGTATTGCCATTCGCCCATCTGGTACAGAACCTAAAATCAAAGCATATTATACAACGATTTGCAAGACTAGAGAAGAAGCAAAAGCATTAGAAAGTAACATTGCACAGAGCTTTAAAACCGTATTGGGATTTTAATCAAATGTGATAGAAAATTCACTGTTTTTGATTGTGCAAAGGTATTATGGGTTTGTGACTATCTTATCTATATAATCAATTTGTATTTTTACAGATTAAGACTGTTGCTTTTGCAGCAGTCTTTTTTGTATCTTAATGGATCAAATCAGAAATAAAGGGAAGTGAACATCGATGAGGATGATAGATTTAATTGTAAAAAAACGAGATGCACAGACACTGACAACAGAAGAGCTTGCATTTATTGTAAATGGATATACAGATGGAAGTATTCCAGATTATCAGATGGCAGCGTGGTTGATGGCGGGATATTTAAATGGGTTTTCTGCAAAAGAGACTGCAAATCTTACCTTGCTGATGGCACAATCTGGAAATCAGATGAACTTGTCTAAAATTAATGGAATAAAAGTGGATAAACATTCAACAGGAGGTGTGGGAGATAAGACCACATTGATTGTTGGACCCATTGCAGCAGCTTGTGGTGTGCCAATAGCAAAAATGTCTGGTAGAGGTTTGGGGCATACAGGAGGCACAGCGGATAAGCTAGAATCCATTCCCGGTTATCAGATTGTAATGGGTATGCAGGATTTTTTAAAACAGATACAGCAAATCGGGATTGCCCTAGTCAGTCAAACAGACAATCTGGCTCCAGCGGATAAGAAGATTTATGCATTGCGAGATGTGATAGGTACAGTGGAAAGCATTCCACTGATTGCTGCAAGCATTATGAGTAAAAAAATTGCTGCTGGGGCAGATGCAATTTTGTTAGATGTTAAGGTGGGAAATGGCGCTTTTATGCAGACCTTACAACAGGCGCAAGAATTGGCAAATACGATGGTGCAAATCGGGGAGAAAGTGGGCAGAAAGACGATGGCATTGTTGACCAATATGGATATTCCCTTGGGCAATGCCATTGGAAATCAATTGGAAGTGATAGAGTCCATTGAGATTTTAAAGGGCAGAGGCAATAAGAACTTGATGGAAATTTGTCTTGTACTTGCCTCTTATATGTTGTATTTGGCGGATAAAGGTTCTCTTGAAATCTGTAAAAAATTGGCACAGCAAGCGATTGAAGATGGATCTGCCTTTGAAAAATTAAGACAAGTTGTAATTGCACAAGGTGGAGATGTATCTTATATCGATGATCCTAAAAAATTTCAACAGGCGCCGATTATCGTTCCATATACCGCAAAAAAAGAAGGATATATTAGCAAAATTGACACCAAAAAGTGTGGAATTGCCTGTTGTATTTTGGGTGCTGGACGGGAGAGAAAAGAGGATATCATTGATGAAAAAGCTGGTATGGTGTTACAAAAGAATTATGGTGATTATGTAAAACAGGGGGAAACCATTGCGGTATTGCATACTTCAAAACAACAAACCCTCAATCCTGCCATTGATTTATTAGATGACGCTTTTTTGTTTTCCGAATGCCCTCCTGAAAAACAGATTTTGATTTATCGGTCATAAAAAAAGAGCTGCTGCTATCTTGCAGCTGCTCTTTTTTTTAAGAACTGTATTTTGGAGAAAGTAGAAATGAGATAGTTGGGAATGACAATCATAAATCAGATTGATTAACGAAAATGATTGTAAGTTTCTGATTGAGAATTGTGTTGATTGTCTTTTTTACAATTATCACAATTTTCAACCTTTAAATTTGAAGATTGATTGGACAAATTAGATTGTTGTTTAGATGATGCTTGCTTTTTTTTGGATTTTGACATGATATTTCACTCCTTATTGGTCAAGATTTATTTTCTTGACACTATTATTATAACTCATAGAACGGAGATCTATGCAAATAGATTTCTGGTATTTTTTGGAAAAAAACAAGAAAGTTTCAAGGTCAAAGGGATAGACTATCTAAATTTTGTATGATATAATAGAAACGCTCGGAAAAATTGAATTCCATAAGTAGGCGATTTATAATGAAAAATAAAATTGATGAAAAACGTGTCTAAGAGCACAAGAATAAAGGAATATTTTTTATTACTTGCTATTTTCTTGGACGAGTGTGGGCGGTTTGTAATAAAAAATAGTCTTAATTTAAGATGTGCCAAAAGGCACAGAAATAAAAGGTATATTTTTTGTTATTCCGCAAACCGCCAAGCAAGTTGGCTGCTCCATAATAAAAAATAGTCTTAATTTAAGATGTGCCAAAAGGCACAGAAATAAAAGGTA